>NZ_JAEHCA010000001.1:0-593505 GCF_016483345.1 Bacillus cereus group sp. N24 | reverse complement strand
TCGTCGGCAGCGTCAGATGTGTATAAGAGACAGGTGTTACCTTGAGCACCTTGAGGTCCAGTAGCGCCCGTGGCACCGGTAGCACCAGTGTTACCTTGAACACCTTGAGGTCCCGTGGCACCGGTAGCACCAGTGTTACCTTGAGCACCTTGAGGTCCAGTAGCGCCCGTGGCACCGGTAGCACCAGTAGCACCAGTGTTACCTTGAACACCTTGAGGTCCAGTAGCGCCAGTAGCACCAGTGTTACCTTGAACACCTTGAGGTCCCGTGGCACCGGTAGCACCAGTAGCACCTGTGTTACCTCGAGGTCCAGTAGGTCCAGTAGCACCGGTAGCGCCCGTGTTACCTCGAGGTCCAGTAGGTCCAGTAGGTCCAGTAGCACCGGTAGCGCCCGTGTTACCTCGAGGTCCAGTAGGTCCAGTAGCACCAGTAGCGCCCGTGTTACCTCGAGGTCCAGTAGGTCCAGTAGGCCCTCTGCCGAACGAAGCTGAATTAACTAGAGTAGTTTGTAACTCTGCAATTAATTTAAGGAGTTCTTGGAGTGTACAATGATCGATTCGGAATAACTTTGTAATGTAAAGTAAATAATTAATTAAAATTTGGAGTTCAACAAATACAGCACTTGCTACGAAGGTTGGATTTCTTAATATAGTTATTAAGTTTTTTATAATAGCTAATCCTTGCGCTTTCAGGGAGGAAGTAGCGTCTAGCGAACAGATGAACTTACTTAGTAGGTTTAATGTATCAATTAAATCTTCGATGTTTTTAGGGGATGGATTAGCGAAAAGTTTTGGAATTATTTTAATTAAATCGTTAATAATCGCTCGAAATGTTCTAATTTGTGCTTTAGAAATTGGGATGGATGGTGTGTTTGAGATTCGTCCGGCACTACTTGGAAAGCATGGTTTGGAGAATTTGTTTTGACTGTCGTCATAACGAGACATTAAATCGCTCCTTTCTAATGAGAATGTGAATGAAACTCATCATAGTAGATGCAAAAATTAGTTAAATGGTCATAATAAAATCGTTTGTTTAAAGAAAAAATAGAAAAAACGCCTTACAATAAGGCGTTTTTTCTATTTTCTGCGTATTTATAATATCGTTTTAGTGAAACTTTTGATTTGAATCCAGCTAGTTTTATAATTTCTGATTCCGGCGTTTCTTTTTTTATTAAGTTTAAAATATAGGTGTTACGAAAGTGTTGTCCTGAGATTCCTTTGCGTAAATTAGCTCTAGCTACTTCAAGGCGAATCATTTTTTGGATAGCGATTTCTGTTAATCCCTTCGGTGAATCATTTTCGTATACCCATCTGTATGTTCCACGATTAAAATCGAATGCGACAAACAGTGGGTCATTACTATGGTATTTTGGACGAACGGGTTCAGGGATGCTTTTGTAGTATGTGTATAATTGCTTTTTGTCTTCTTTTGTTAATGTAATCGTTCTTTCTACTCCTGCGGTTGCTGGGATAGATAATGTATTAGTTTCAAAGTGAACGTGATACATAGTTAGTGCTGTAAGCTCTTGTAGGGATAAACCGTAGTCAATTAATAGGTTTAAAATAGTGATATTACGATCCATCAATAAAGGTCGTACAGGACGTTGTTTTTCTGAGAGTCCTTCCAATGAAGTGACGATACGCTTTAATTTTTTTTCTTCATTAGATGAAATAAAATCTCCATTTCGTAGTGCGCGATCTGGTTGAATAGAAATTTCCATATTCTTTAATGGATTAGGGATGTTTAGGAAATGATTCATTCTATTTAGTACAATAAATACACGATGCATCGTCTTTTCTGAGTAGTGTCGATTCGTTTTTAAGTCAGAAAAGTAATCTTCGTAGTCTTTTGTACAAAGTGTAGCCCATATATTACTGGAAGGGAGCTTTTTGTTTTTTTCTAACCAATGTCCGAAATCTTCAATGTCATAAACATAACGTTTAATGGTTGAGGTTTTTCGGCCTTTATTCAATAAAAAAATAGAAAAGGCTTGTATTGTATCATGGAATTCCGTTGTCTCCATAGTTCCACCACCTTAATTATTTCTTATATTATAGCAAACTTTTCTGAAAATAGGCATTTGTAAGAAGGACGGGAATAATAATATGTGTTGAGTGGATAAAGTGAAACTTTAATCAGTGGAGGGGTGTTCATCCTCCGCTGATTATCAGCCCACAACAATCGGGCATTTACGGGCAGCTATCCCCCGCCTAACTTCCTCGCATTTGCTGAATTTTGAGGTGGGAGTCTTACTGCCTGCAAATTGCGGGATAAAATGAGGTGATTGTATGGAACAATCGATGCGAAAGAAAAATAATAATCAAATTAATATTGTGTTAAACCATCGAAAGAAAATTTCTTTACCAGCATCAGAAAATAAAACGGAAATTTCAAATGAAACTACAATTAAACATGAGATGCTGCAAAGAATTGAAGAAGAGATGGGGAAACTCGTTGGGATGGATGATATAAAAAAGATAATAAAAGAAATATATGCTTGGATTTATGTAAATGAAAAAAGACAAGAAATGGGATTGAAATCTGAGAAGCAAGTACTCCATATGTTGTTTAAAGGAAATCCAGGTACAGGAAAGACAACTGTTGCTAGAATGATAGGGAAATTGTTGTTTGAGATGAATATTCTATCAAAAGGGCATTTAGTTGAAGCGGAACGTGCTGATCTTGTAGGAGAATACATTGGCCATACGGCTCAAAAAACAAGAGATTTAATAAAAAAAGCAATGGGAGGTATTTTGTTTATTGATGAGGCGTATTCTTTAGCTCGAGGTGGAGAGAAGGATTTTGGGAAGGAAGCAATTGATACGCTCGTAAAGCATATGGAGGATAAACAACATGGTTTTGTATTGATTTTGGCTGGGTATTCAAGAGAGATGAATCACTTCCTTTCATTAAATCCAGGACTGCAATCTCGTTTTCCGTTTATTATTGAGTTTGCGGATTATTCGGTAAACCAGTTGTTGGAAATTGGGAAGAGAATGTATGAAGAGCGTGAATACCAGTTATCAAAGGAAGCGGAATGGAAATTTAGAGATCATTTACATGCTGTAAAGTATTCGTCGCAAATTACATCGTTTAGTAATGGGCGATACGTGCGGAATATTGTTGAAAAATCGATTCGTACACAGGCTATGCGGTTGTTGCAAGAAGATACGTATGATAAGTATGATTTAATTGGAATATCAAGTGTTGATTTAATGTTGGAAGAGGAGACGCACAGTACATAAACTGTGCGTCTGTTTTTTTTGTGCATATGTTTGTTTATTCTTTTTTTTCTTTTTCTTGGTGAGATTTATGGAAGCGTTCCATTTTAGCGCTCTTTTCGTGTGCTGAATTAGAATCGTGCCCAAATTGGTTTACTGAGCTTTTTTGAGCTCCTTTATTAACGTGGTTTGTCATTTGTATTCACCTCACTTTAAAAATTAGTATAAACATTAAGTAAAGAAAAAATCGTTAGAAAAGAAAAACCTCTTTACGATATGTAAAGAGGTTAGAATTGCTATTTATGCATTGAACGTTCGTTTGTGTCGATACGTCGATGCGGTAAATGCCATTTGTAATGAATAGAAAGCATGCGGAAGCAAACAATTAAAATGAATAAGGTGTAAAGAGCCCAATCACTAACAATAATTTGAGCCCCAATTAAGAAGCCTGCTAGAATCGTCCAAAAAGCATATACTTCAGCTCGAAGGACGAGAGGTTTTCTACGGGCTAAAAGATCGCGAATAATACCGCCACCAATACCGGTTAAAACAGCTGCTACGATTGTAGCGCTAATGGGTAAATTTAGTTTTTGAGCATATAATGCCCCTTGTACGGCGAATGCTGATAAGCCGATAGCGTCAGTGATGTTTTCCCATTTTTTCCAATGTCTAATTAATTTATTTGGAAAAAGAAAAATAATTGTCATTGATAAAAGTGCGATTTGGAATAACATGTCTTGTTGCCAAAACGCGACAATCGGATAACCGATTAGTAAATTACGAAGGGCACCTCCCCCAAATGCGGTTGCCATTCCTAAAATATACACCCCGAAAATGTCATAATCCTCTTCCATTGCAACAATGGCTCCGCTTAGTGCGAATGCGATTGTGCCTATGATGCTAAAAATCTCCCATGCCATGAATTTTCTCCCCCGCTAACTAGATGAAATGTGCTTCCTCTGCTATTATATTAGAAGGTTTAAATTTCGAAAAGGATGAGTGAACATATTTGATGGAAGAAAAAGAAAAAGTCATATTAGTAGGCTGTCAATTACAGCAAGATGACGATGAACAGTTTATGCATTCCATGAAAGAACTTGCATCGTTAGCAAAGACTGCGCGAGCGAAAGTGTTAGTGTCAACAACGCAAAAACGACCGAAGTTTCATCCAGTGACTTATATAGGTAAAGGTAAATTAGAAGAGCTTACAATGTTAACGGAAGAATTAGAGCCGGATGTTATTATATTTAATAACGAGTTAACGCCGAGTCAAATTCGGAATTTATCCTCAGTATTAGATGCAAGAGTAATCGATCGAACGCAACTCATATTAGATATTTTTGCGCAACGTGCGAAGTCGAGAGAGGGTAAGCTTCAAGTGGAGTTAGCTCAGTTGCAATATACAATGCCGCGTCTAATGGGGCAAGGTTTGTCTTTATCACGTCTTGGTGGTGGTATTGGAACAAGAGGGCCGGGTGAGACGAAACTTGAGACGGATCGTCGTCATATTCGATCGCGTATTGATGAAATAAAGAAACAACTTGCGGTTGTTGTGGAACATCGAAAAAGATACCGTGAGAGAAGAAAAGACAATAAAGTATTTCAAGTTTCATTAATAGGATATACAAATGCAGGGAAATCGACGCTATTTAATAGATTAACGGAAGCGGATACGTTTGAAGAAAACTTATTGTTTGCAACGTTAGATCCGACAACAAGGAAGATGCCGTTACCTTCTGGTTATACAGTGTTGCTAACTGATACGGTTGGTTTTATACAAGATTTACCTACGTCGTTAATTGCAGCTTTTCGTTCAACACTAGAAGAAGCTGGTGAAGCAGATGTTATTTTACATGTTGTTGATTCTGCAGATCCAAACTATGTAGGGCATGAGAAAACGGTAAAGAAGTTATTGTCAGAACTTGAAATTCATCATATTCCGATTATTACGTTATACAATAAAAAAGATGCATTACATCAAAATTTTATTCCGTTTCCGAAAAGCGACTTCTTAATGACAAGTGCTTTTGAAGAAAGCGATTTATTACATATAAAAGAAGCGATAGAAACGAAAATGAAGGAAGAAATGGATCCATATCAAGTGGAGATTCCTCCGAGTGAAGGTAAGTTGTTAACGTTATTAAAGACGGAAACTCTATTAACAAAGATGGAATTTCTGGAAGATAAATTTGTATATAATTGTACAGGATATATATTTGCCTATTCGCCATATAATGGGCAGTTAAAGAGATTTTTAGTGGAAGAAGGAGAAAATGATAATGTTTGATCGTTTAAAAAATGGAGAAAAAATGGCTCCTATTGTAAAAGAAGTAGAAAGTCAAATTACAGAAGTGCATAAACGTGCAGATGAAGTGATTGAAAGTAATCAATTTCGTGTATTAGAAAGTTTTCGTAAACATAAAATTAGTGACTCGCATTTTATTCCAACGACTGGCTATGGATATGACGATATTGGTCGTGACACATTAGAAAAAGTGTATGCTGATGTATTTGGAGCGGAAGCGGGTCTTGTTCGTCCGCAAATTATTTCGGGGACTCATGCGATTTCAACAGCTTTATTTGGTATTTTACGTCCGGGAGATGAGCTACTGTACATAACGGGGAAACCGTATGATACGTTAGAAGAAATCGTTGGTGTACGCGGAAAAGGTGTAGGGTCATTTAAAGAATATAATATCGGTTATAACGCAGTTTCGTTAACGGAAGAGGGGCTTGTGGACTTTGAAGCTGTTGCGGCTGCGATTCATAGTAATACGAAGATGATTGGTATTCAGCGCTCAAAGGGATATGCTACTCGTCCGTCGTTTACTATTTCTCAAATTAAAGAGATGATTTCGTTTGTTAAGGAAATTAAACCTGATGTAGTTGTATTTGTTGACAACTGTTATGGCGAGTTTATTGAAGAACAAGAGCCGTGCCATGTAGGTGCAGATTTAATGGCGGGCTCGCTTATTAAAAACCCAGGCGGTGGAATCGTTAAAACTGGTGGTTACATTGTTGGGAAAGAACAATATGTTGAAGCATGTGCATATCGTTTAACATCTCCAGGGATTGGTGCTGAAGCAGGGGCATCTTTATACAGTTTACAAGAAATGTACCAAGGGTTCTTCTTAGCGCCGCATGTAGCGGGACAAGCACTAAAAGGTGCAATCTTTACAGCGGCATTTTTAGAAAAGTTAGGAATGAACACGTCACCAGCGTGGAATGCGTCAAGAACGGACTTAATTCAATCTGTTCAATTCGATGATAAAGATCGTATGATTGCCTTTTGTCAAGCGATTCAATATGCATCTCCGATTAATTCTCATTTCACTCCGTACGCAAACTATATGCCGGGTTATGAAGATGATGTAATTATGGCTGCGGGAACGTTTATTCAAGGTGCAAGTATTGAATTGTCGGCTGATGGCCCAATTCGTCCGCCTTACGTTGCTTATGTACAGGGGGGATTAACGTATTCTCATGTGAAGATTGCAATTTGTTCTGCGATTGATGCGTTAATTGAAAAAAAATTATTAACAATTTCTTAAAGGGAAGCTGTCGATTTCGGCAGCTTTTTTCGTGTAAAAGTAATGATTTGTGCCATTAGAAAAAAGAATGAAAAAAAACTTTAAAAAATCATGTAAGAAAAGCTAACATCTATTGACACTAAACATAACATAATATAAAATGAGAAGCAGTTAAGGCGAAGGAGGAACTGAAACAATGAAAGAAGATAGACGTTCTGCCCCGCTGTTTCCTATTGGTATTGTTATGGATTTAACACAATTGTCTGCACGTCAAATTCGCTACTATGAAGAGCATAATCTTGTTTCTCCAACCCGTACAAAGGGGAATCGTAGATTATTTTCATTTAACGATGTAGATAAGTTGTTAGAGATTAAAGATTTATTAGATCAAGGCTTAAATATGGCTGGTATTAAGCAAGTGTTACTAATGAAAGAAAATCAAACAGAAGCAGTGAAAGTAAAAGAAGAAACGAAAGAAATTTCCAAAACGGAGCTTCGCAAAATACTTCGAGATGAACTACAACATACAGGTAGATTTAATCGAACTTCATTGCGACAAGGTGACATTTCAAGGTTTTTTCACTAAAGATAACTGATTCTGAAGGTGTTTAGAGGGACTAAGGAGGAATTTATAATGGCTAGGTACACAAAAGAAGATATTTTCCGTTTGGCGAAAGAAGAGAATGTAAAGTATATCCGTCTGCAATTTACGGACCTTTTAGGAGTAATTAAAAACGTAGAAATTCCAGTGAGCCAATTAACAAAAGCTCTTGATAACAAAATGATGTTTGATGGATCTTCTATTGAAGGTTTTGTACGTATTGAAGAATCTGATATGTATTTATATCCGGATTTAGATACTTGGGTAATTTTCCCTTGGACAGCTGAAAAAGGTAAAGTAGCTCGTTTAATCTGTGATATTTATACTGCAGATGGTGCTCCATTTGACGGAGATCCACGTAACAATTTAAAACGTGTATTAAAAGAAATGGAAGCTTTAGGATTCTCAGATTTCAATCTTGGACCAGAGCCAGAATTCTTCCTATTCAAAGTTGATGAAAAAGGAAATCCAACATTAGAATTAAACGATAACGGTGGATACTTCGACCTTGCGCCGATGGATCTAGGGGAAAACTGTCGTCGTGATATCGTTCTTGAGCTTGAAGAAATGGGCTTTGAAATTGAAGCGTCTCACCATGAAGTTGCACCAGGTCAACACGAAATTGACTTTAAATATGCAAATGCAATTCGCTCATGTGATGACATTCAAACATTCAAACTTGTTGTAAAAACAATTGCTCGTAAACATGGTTTACATGCAACATTTATGCCAAAACCATTATACGGTGTGAACGGTTCAGGTATGCACTGTAACTTATCATTATTTAAAAATGGTGAGAACGTATTCTTCGATCAAAACGGTGATTTACAATTAAGTGATGATGCTCGTCACTTTATCGCAGGTATTTTAAAACATGCACCAGCATTTACAGCGGTAGCAAACCCAACTGTAAACTCTTACAAACGTTTAGTACCTGGATATGAAGCTCCTTGTTACGTAGCATGGTCTGCACAAAACCGTAGCCCATTAGTACGTATCCCTGCATCTCGTGGTATTAGTACACGCGTAGAAGTACGTAGTGTTGACCCAGCTGCAAACCCATATTTAGTAATGGCTACATTATTAGCTGCAGGTCTTGACGGAATTAAAAATAAATTAACTCCACCAGCTGCAGTAGACCGTAACATCTATGTAATGACAAAAGAAGAGCGCGAAGAAGCAGGTATCGTTGACTTACCAGCAACATTAGCGCAAGCGTTAGTTACATTACAATCTAATGAAGTAGTATGCAGTGCACTAGGAGAACATTTACTTGAGCACTTCATCGAAGCAAAAGAGATTGAGTGGGATATCTTCCGCACACAAGTTCACCAATGGGAACGCGACCAATATATGTCTCTATACTAAGAGGCTCAAACCCTTGACACACAACGTGTTGAGGGTTTTTTTATTTTGTGGGTAAAACACTTTTATTTTAAAGAAGAGTAATCCACCCACAAAACACCCACAAAAAAATCAAACTTACCCCAATACGTTATTCATATAAGCTTCAAACCCCGAAATGGAATCTTTATTAATTTTATCGCTAATATGAGAGTAAACGTTAGCAGTGATTTCTATACTCTTATGTCCTAGTCGATCTTGAATGTATTTCATACTTGCACCAGACTCTAATAAAAGAACCGCGTGGGTGTGTCGTAATGAGTGTATTTCTAGTCTAGGTAAATTTGCTTTCTTAAGTATGCGTGAGAATGCATTGAACAATGTTGACTTCGGCAAGAAATTTCCATCTACTCTTGAAAAGACCAAATCTAATTCATGTTCATATGCATCTTGTAAAACAAGCTTATTAGCATTTTGCCACTTTTTATGTTCGAGTAGCTCATCAACTAATGATTTAGGAATCATGATAGTACGTTTAGAAGTAAATGTTTTTGTATCTCCGAATAATTCTTCTTTTGTTTTAGCCGTAAAATCCAATGTTTTAGAAATAGAAATAGTATGTTCTTTTAAATTTATGTCTTTCCATTGTAAAGCAGCAGCTTCACCTTTTCGCATACCAGTATTCAGAAGCGCCTTGAAAAAGATGTAATAAATATAGTTGTATTGATAAGAAGTCTTTAAGAAAAGGGGAATGTCTTCACTTCGCATATATTTTAACCCTTCTCTTTCTTTATTGTTCTTATTTGAAATAACTACTTCTTCACAAGGATTGCTTTCGATTTTTTTTAAGCTGACAGCTTTTTTCATAGCATTGCTCATTGTACCGTGAATAATTTGGACTGTTCGTTTACTGTACCCCTGATCAGTTAGGGAGTTAATAAATTTTTGATACATCATTGGTTTTAGTTCTTTTAGGTTCATGTTTTGAAAGTAGGGGATGAGATGCTTTTCGATGTTACGTTCATGCAAGATAAAAGTGTTTTTTCTTACATTGTCTTGCTTAAATAATTTTAACCAGTCTCTAAGGTAGTGTTTTAATGAAGTAGGAGTAATCTCAACTTCTAAACCGTTTAATAATTTTTTTTCTTCTTCAGCAGCCGCAAGTTGTGCTTCTTTTTTCGTCTTGAATCCACGTTTTGATTTTTCTTTGTATTTTTGAGTATAAGGGTCTTTAAATCTTACTCGAAATTCCCAAACATCTCCGAATTTTCTGAAGCTAGCCATTATAACATTCCCTCTTTCCTTATAATTGTAAAGTGGCTAGATTACTCATCCAACCACTTCACAGGAGTCTCTTTATAACCAGAAACTTCATATATTATTTCACCATCAACAACATGGATTTTCTCAACGATAGGGACCTTTTTAAATTCTTCTTGTTTGATGGTGCGTTTCTTTCTTTTTTCTCGTTCGGCGTTTAAATCAATAATCAAAATGTCTCACCTCCTTTTAGTAAGGCTTATAAAATTCTAACAGTTCAACTGGAATGTCATTTTTGTATGCTATACATGCTTTTGTATCACCAGGTTGAATGGTCTTTTTATCAATTAACAAAAGCGCAGCAAACGTATTTGCTTCTATTTCTAATTTATCAACTGAAAAGAATGTATTCTTACGCAGAAAAGGTGTGTTTGCATGAGTATGTAGGATTGCATGTCCTAATTCATGTGCACAAACAGTTCTTTGCATGGATGGAGACAAATGATTATTAATAACGATGTAACGATTTCTTTTTTCATATTTATAAAATCCGTTTATTTCTTCATGTAAATCCCAAGTTAGTACATTTATCTTTAAACAATCTGCAAGCTCATAGGGGTTATTCGTGTTGTGTTTTGTGCAAAGTTGTTGGACTAGATCTCTTATGACGAATTTCAATGTTTTCCCTCCTAAGCTCGCATCAGTTATCGTCAGTACTACGATATTTCTTAGGAACGTATTTTTTATTGATTACTTTAGTTTGTTTCACGATGTATTCCATTGCATCTAATAAAGATTCTACGGCTTCTTCGCTCATAGGCTCACCAGAGAACATTAATCCGTCTTCGCCTTGAAGATCTCTTTTTATTTCTTCCATTCTTTTTGCTATGTCTTTTCCATCTTTCTGTGTTAATTGCTCTTTGGGTTGGTCTGTAACAGCTCGTCCTAGTAAATAGTCAGCAGAAACTGAAAAACAATCGGCTAATTTACTTAGGACATCATGTGGAGGAAATCTTTCTTCTGATTCATAGTAGCCTATCATCCTTTGGGATACTCCGATTTTTTCAGCGAGCTGTTTTTGTGTTAAATTTTCTTTTTTTCGTAAAGATTTTATTCTAAGACCTATCATATTGTTCACCTCTCTAATTGAACTAATTGTTCACTTTAGAAAAAGTTTAGCACAAATTGTTCTTTTTTGCATTGACATAGAACAAAAAGTTCTGTAATCTGTATTTAGAACATATAGTTCTTTTTGGAGGTGACTAAATGAAAAACAAAATAAACTACCCACAAAAAAACTTATATAAAGAAATTGCAAGTTACTGTGGAGTTACTGAACGATATATTCGAATGATTGATCAAAAAGAAAGAACGCCTTCAATGGAAACGGCTAAGAAGATTGCAAAGTTTTTTGATATGAATATCGATGATATTTTTTTTAGTAACAAATCGAACTTTAAGTTCTTTCTAGCGGCTTGTTGGTCTGAGAAAAATAATAACAAGGAGGTTTCATAATGGGTGAGTTGGCTGTAATAAGTGAAAATAATGTATTAGTTTTTGAAAATGATGGACAGGTGGTAACTGATAGTTTAACAATTGCTGAAATGTTTGAGAAAGAGCATAAACATGTTGTGCGTGATATTGAAGTGCAACTAGAGAAATTAAAAGAAGCAGGAGAGCAAACTTGGGGTGAGTCCAACTTTGGGCAGACCCAGTATCAACATCCTCAAAACAAACAGTGGTATAAAAAATATCTTTTAACAGAAGATGCATTTGCAATTGTTGTAATGGCTTATGTGACATCGGAAGCTATGAGAATGAAAATAGAGTTTCTACGAGAGTTTAAAAGAATGAAAAAACATATTGAAAAAAGAATGCAAGTTCCTGGGGATACATTTGGACAAATAGAGTTGTTAGCAGCTGGAACTAGTAATTTAAATAAAAGAGTTTCTTCATTAGAGCAGGTAGTTGAAAAGCAATTAACTGTAGATTACGGACAGCAAAGAGTGATTGAAAAAACGAAAGCAAAACGAATCTATTTTTTATGGGAGAACGGTCATGTAGATAGTGAAGTACATGATTCTACTCGCAAGCTATTCGGATTACTAGGGCGTAATTTGAAAGATGCATTCAATGTGAATAGTTACCGCGACATTTTGAAGAAGGATTTTGAGGAAGCATTGAATTTTATAAATGGTTGGAGGCCGATGATTTAAAAGCTTTTAGAAAACGCAAAATTGCGTTCTCAGGATTTCTTTGTAGAAAATAATTGCACTTTATAAACGTCTCAGAATCAATGGTTTAAAAAATAAGGAGGGAATAATTATGTTTAATGTTCAAGTTGATGAAAATGTTGTGAAGGAATTATGTGTGGAAGAAATTCAAAAGAAGGTTAAAGAGTATGATGCTGAGTTAGCGTTTTGGGATACTAAAGAGCTTAAAAAACGTGTATGTATGTCGTGGAATACAATTCAAGATCAGTTCTTCTTTGACCCACGCTTCCCAAAATTCAAAGTGGGTAAGAAATGGTATTTCCCAGCAAAACAAGTACAAGCATTTTTAGTTGAATGGGCAGAAGAAAGGATGGATTAAGGATGTTTACAATTGATTACAACAATGTAAAGGTATCTGATTATCTTAGACTACTCGCACATTATAAATTACCAAATAAAAAGCAGCGTCGATTAATTGAAAATAGGTTTGTATGTTTAAATGCTCTGTTTAAAAAGGCAGGTGAATCTAGTGGGAATTGAAAATTTAGTGTTACCCGAGGATGCTGAGTTAGCGAAATCATTACGCAATAAGAAGGAGAACTACATAAAGAATCAGTTTTTGTTAACTCGTATTGCAAGTAAGAGAAATGTAGAGGGTAAAACAAAAGAATTCTATGAGACTTGTAAAGAGTATGAAGTATGTGGGGAAAAGGCAAAAGAGTGTGATAAGCAATTAAAGGAATTGATATTTAAAAAGAAAGAAAATGATAGAGTTCAGCATGTTATAGAACGTATGCGAGAGGTTGGCATTAAAGAAGATGTTATTCAAAAGGTTTTATGTAAATAAAAAGAAACCCACTGCAATGGGTTCCCAATAAAAAACAAATTCGAGGTCAGTATATCACATGGGGTGATTACATGGAAGAGACAATAGAAAACCAATTACTAAAAAAACAGGTTGAAAAGGCTGTAAGTAGCTTGAAACTTATATCCGCACAGGAAGCAGATACCTGTAGAAAGTTAGATATAGATTATGTGATTACCATATTAACTAATAAACCGTATGGCAGTATGCCGTTTTAGGAGGATATAAAACTATGAAACTGTACGAATTAACAAGTAACTTCAATCAATTACAGCAAATGATTGAGGACGGGGCAGATTCAGAAGTAATTAACGATACACTTCAATCAATCAGTGAAGCAATTGAAGATAAAGTACAAGGTGCAGCGTTATTGATTCGTAATATTGAAGCCCAAGTTGAAGTGATTAGAGGAGAAGAGAATCGCTTGGCTGAACGTCGTAAATCTTTTGAGAACAGCTGTAAAAATATTAAGGACTATTTATATCATCAGATGGTTGCTGTGGATAAAAGACGTATTAAAGGTGCATTGATAACAGTAGGTATTCAAAAGAATCCAGCAAGTTTAGATATTGCAGAGGATGCAGTTATTCCAACAGAATACATGATTCCGCAGAATCCGAAGGTAGATAAAAAAGCATTATTACTAGCGATTAAGAATGGTATGAAGTGGGATGGTATTTCATTAAAACAAGGTGAGAGTGTGAGAATCCGATGAGTGAAACTAAAAATTACTTTGCAGAATTAGCAGTTATTGACGTCAGTAAACATGTTGAGAAGAAGGGACGTTTTAGTTATCTAAGTTGGTCATGGGCTGTAGATCAACTTCTAAAGAAGTATCCTGATGCGACATGGCAAGTTGTTAGGTTTGATGGATTACCTTATATGAAAACAGAAGTTGGGTATTTTGTAGAAGTTGAAGTAACGGTAAATAACATCACACGTTCGCAAATTCATCCTGTATTGGATAACTATAATAAGCCAATCGCAAAACCTACATCATTTCAAATAAACACGTCGATTCAAAGGTGCCTAGCAAAAGCTATTGCACTACACGGATTAGGCCTGTACATCTATTCAGGTGAAGATATTCCACATGATGATGAACCTAAACAAGCAGCTAAGCAACTAGATAACGTTCCACAACAGGAGCAACCTAGACAGGCAGAGGTTGCAAATGAACAAAGAATAAAAGCAATTCATGTGCAAATTAGAGAGTTGTCGGAAGTATATAATATGTCATTTGAAGAAACGAAGAACACTGTAAAACAGTCATTAGGAATTCAATCTTTCAAAGGAATGACAGTGCAACAAGCATCTCAGTTACAAAAAACAATAACATCGTGGTTAAACGAAGCGAAAGAAAAGCAACAGCAAGCACAATAGGTGGGTGACTGAAATGAAAACGATAGTAAGAGATGGTTCAATGCCAATAGCTTTGAATAGAAGTTTAGGTACTCGGTATTTACGTGATAAAAGGTTATCTGAATTACTTAAGCGCTGTCGTCGTTTAGAGTATGAAGGGTTTGATTACTTATTTCCTATTCGAAAGGTGTTAGAAACAGTTAAACATAGAAATGATGAAAATCCTCATCTGTTTAAAGGTTGCCTTGTGATGGATCGTGACCGTGGATTCTATTATGAAGTTGTTATGAGGAAGGTGAAGAGATGAGTAATTTATTAATTCATGAAGAACCCTTACTTGTTCTTCCAGGACTGGCAAGCAGAATTGGTTTAAATGAGGCAATATTTCTACAACAAATACATTATTGGCTAAATAGATCTAAGCATTTTTATGATGAAAGAAACTGGGTATATAACAGTGTGGCAGAATGGGTTAAACAATTTCCATTTTGGAGTGAGAATACCATTAGACGTATTGTAAAGAATTTAGAAGATGAACAGCTTCTTGTTATAGGCAATTATAATCGAGCTAAGTTTGATAAGACAAAATGGTATTCCATTAATTATGAAAAACTCCGTTTGTTAGAATCCATAAACGATGTACCCAACTTGGGTAGACGGTCTACCCAAAATGGGCAAATGGATGTACCCAATTTGGGTAAACCAATACCAGAGACTAACACAGAGACTACATCAGAGATTAAAGAATATATAGTCGAGATAGTAAACTATCTCAACGACGTGTGTGGTAGTAGTTACCGATTAACATCTAAGAAAACACAAACATTAATTAAAACTAGATTAGTAGAAGGATTCACTGTGGATAACTTCAAAACTGTGATTGATACAAAAGCTAAAGAATGGATAAGAACAGAACAAGCAAAGTATCTAAGACCAGAAACATTATTTGGTACAAAGTTTGAAGGCTATTTACAACAAGGAAAGGTGGAAGGAAAACATGGCTCTAGTAAAGGTAACAGATATAGCAAAGACCCTTTCGAAGAAGATGATCTTCCTTTCTGATACATGTGAGGTTTGTAAAAAAGAACGTAAACGTACTGTTAGATACATGAAGATAAATGATGAAGTAGTTTGTCCGGTATGTAAGTTGGCAGAAGACAATCAAAAGTTAGAAGCTGAAATGAATGTATTTCGAGATGAGAAGGAACAGAGAAAACGTAAAAGTATGTTTTACGATAAGAGTTTGATTAAAGATGAAACAATTAAGCTTGCTAGATTCTCAACTTTTAAATCTGACTGTGAAGAGGATGAAAAGAATTACACCTTAGCAAAACGAGCACTTGAGGATTACTTGAATGATGTGAGGTTTAATTTAATTCTAGTTGGAAAAGTGGGTGCTGGTAAAAGTCATCTTGCCTATTCAATTGCTCATGAAATGAATGAGAATAGCACAGGGACGGTTCTTTATGTTTCTGTATCAGAACTATTTGACTATATACGTTCTACGTTCAATGGGCAATCTGAGGAGTCTGAGCATAGCATTGTTAATTTACTAGTTAGTGCAGATTTATTAGTGATTGATGACTTAGGTGCGGAACTAGGTGATATGGATGCAGCGGATCCGAAGGCAACTGCATTCGTGAATCGTGTCCTGTTTAAAGTCTTTGATGGAAGACAAGGAAAGAAAACAATCGTTACAACAAATCTAACAGGTGAAGCTGTGATGAAAGCTTACGACGAACGTATTACGTCACGTATGTTCAATACATACAGGCATATTGAGTTTAAGTTTACAAGAGATAAGCGGAAAAGAAAATTACCTTTTTAAAAGGGAGACGAACTAATATGACCATTACTGTAATTCGTCCTAATGTCCATATTTCAAGCGTTAGTAGTTGGGGGATGGTATTTACACCATCTCCGACAAATAACGCTGAATGGTCATGTGAGGACTATAAAAATACAACGGGAAAACGGATTGAA
Organism: Bacillus cereus group sp. N24; assembly: GCF_016483345.1. NCBI lineage: Bacteria > Bacillati > Bacillota > Bacilli > Caryophanales > Bacillaceae > Bacillus > Bacillus cereus group sp. N24. Next base: position 577,126 of record NZ_JAEHCA010000001.1, on the reverse strand, counting down.
GAAATGTTAAAGAAAGCGAAGGGAAAAGAATGAAAACGAATTGGATTAAAGAAAAGAATGATTTTTTTGCACACACATTAAAAGAAGGTAAGCATGAGGTTTTGGGAATAAGTAGTCAGCGTATTGTACCATCAGCGATTAGTATGAATTTCTTTTTTGAACATGAGTTTGTGGATTATATAGAACCATTGAATTTAGAAGAAGGCGAAATGTTTGTAATAGAAAGTTTAAGTGATAAATGGTATGGGATTTTAAAAGAAGAAACACAAGAAAAGTATTACTTAATAATGGGGCTAAAAGTCGGTGACTATCGTTTTTATGAAAATGGATGTTTCTTCAAAAAACATCAAGAGAGCACATTTCGAAAAGCAACAGATAAAGAACTACAAGAGTTTGAGCGTTTCATGATGTTTTATAAGAAGAATCGTAAAATGGGCGAGTTTAAATTAGGTGATATTTGTGAACGTGAAGACGTCCTATATAAAGTAATTGTTCAGACTGAAGATAATAAATTTGAGGGTGTTTTAGGCTGTGTAGCAATTAATGAGAAAGATGCTCCAGTAAATTACTTTCCCGCAAAAAGTATGGAATTACAATTTTGTGTCGAGGACATGGTGGGGTAATTTTGCATCAACACATCATAGATCAACTGATTGATAGAGGTATTTATAAATCCAAGGACGGGCTTCGAGATTTGTTCGAATGCTCGTTTGAGGAGTTAGTGGAAATGTTGGAGGGAGAAGAGTGAGCTTTAAAAAGGAAATGGCGATCATTTTAGTTAGCTGGCTTTTAATCAGTGTGACTATATTCTTACTAAAATAAAAACTTGGAGTGAACTTATAATGATTCAGTTACACACGATTACATCTGAAGAGAAGAAACAAAACTTTGATATTACGGAACTATTTGAAATGCAAAAAGAACTGGATAAACGAATTGGATATAAAGGAAATGACAAAATGGATATGTTGTTTCGGGCATTACTGGTGGAAATCAGTGAAGCATGGAATGAAACTCGAGCGTTTAAGATGTGGAGTACAGGATTTGGAGTTCCTAAGAATGGACTATTAGAAGAGTTAATTGATGGTCTTCATTTTCTCATGAACATTGTAATTGAATTAGATAAATGTACATGGAGACATGAACTTATTCCATCGTTCAGTATGCAATCAATTATGAGAAAAGATACTAGCAATGTAAATATGCTGTTCGAATGGTACATGCAAGATGTGTTGACTGCAAAAAGGGCATGGTGTCAGTACAGAGATTTAACTACAACGATGGGGCATTTGAGACGAGCGTTTGGTATCTTCTTTCGTATTTGCTATTTGTACGGATTTACTTATGAGGATGTTATTAATTCGTATAGGGAGAAGAATGCGGAAAACTTTGAGAGACAGGATAACGGATATTAATCAAATTTGAGTTTTATTAAGAAATGGAGAATTTAAATATGGATGTAAAGCTACTAGCACATACGCAATTATCTGAGGAATTTGTAAATTATTTATCTCTTGTATCTGGTATTGGAGAGGAAGGGGTTGGTCCTACTCATGGGCAGGTGATAGCTTTATCAGCAATCCGCACGTGCTACTCGCCAAATAAACCTAGTAGGATTGTAGCTTTAGAGGGTGAGAAGTACTTCAAGAGCAAAGCAACTGATGGAAAAGGTGGAAAAGAAGTAGATCGGCTCATTAGACATATTGTAGGTTCGGGGCATACTTCAACACTGGAGCATCTAACATATACCTTTGCAGTAGAAGGAGTTAGTAGAGCATTACTTACACAGTTAACACGTCACCGTGTAGGATTCAGTTACTCAGTTCAATCTCAAAGGTATGTACGCATGGGAAGTGATGATAAAATCGGCGGGTTTGATTATGTAGTGCCTGAAACAATTAAAGCTAAAGGAGAACAAGTAGTTAAAGCTTACAACGAAATGATGTACAAACTCCAAAGTGACTATGATCTGCTTAGAACATTAGGAATTCCTGCTGAGGATGCTCGTAGCATACTGCCAAATGCAGCCACAACCAACTTAGTCCTAACAGTCAATTTAAGGGCACTATTAGATTTCTACAATAAACGTCGAAAAGGGAAAGGTGCTCAAGCAGAAATCGCGGAGTTGGCAGAACAATTAAGGCAAGAAGTTGTAAGAGTTGAAAAGTGGGTAGACGAGTTTTTCGGAAATGGAAAGTAACAGAAGTTAAATAAAAATGCTTTTTTATTAGATTTGAATAGAAAGCGAGGTGGCTATATGAATCTTAGTTTTATAGATCTATTCGCAGGAATTGGGATGTTTCGGATGGGCCTAGAAAAAGCCGGACATAAATGCATTGGTTGGGTTGAGTGGGATAAGGATGCTAGAGCTACTTATAAAGCTATACATGATACGAAGGGAGAATGGACTGAAAATGACATCAGAAATGTTACCGGATCAAGAATACCAGCAGCAGATATTTGGTGTGCCGGGTTCCCTTGCCAAGACATTTCAAAGAACGGAAGACAAAAAGGACTGGCAGGAGAAAAATCAGGACTCTTCAGAGAAGTTATACGAATCATTAGGGAAGCAGATGAAACTAAAAAACCCTCTCGATTACTCTTTGAAAACGTTGAGAACTTGCTACGAGTTAATAAAGGATGGGACCTATTCCGTATTCTCTCTAGCTTGGATGAAGTCGGGTATGATGCAGAATGGCAAACTATCACCTCAACCGAGTGTGGAATTCCTCAGAACAGAACGAGACTTTTCATTGTCGCACATCTTAGAGGGAGAGACACCAGACGAGTATTTAGTTGACCTGGATCGAGTAAAAGATTGTGTAATTGGTATCTGCGAAGGTAAGGTGTTTGTTCGTGAAGCTACAAAACAGGGATATAACGTTGCTTATCGTGGTGACACGGTAAATTTAGCTTTTTCTAAATCGAAAACGAGAAGAGGGCGTGTTGGTAAGGGAGTAGCACAAACTCTTCTCACATCTAGGGAACAGGCCGTCTTAACGAGTGATGATAAGTTGCGTTGGCTTACCGAAAGAGAATCATGGCGCTTGCAAGGAATACAAGATTCATATTTTGAAAAGGCAGCTGCAGTTACATCGAAAAGTTAATTGTATAAGCAAGCTGGTAATGGAGTAACTGTGGACGTTGTGTACGAGATAGCAAAAAGGTTATAAAAATTTCATTTTAAAGAAATGGAGATTAATAAATGGGGAAAAGTCAAAGAGATAAAGGAATGAGACGTGAAAGAGAATTTGCTAGTTTAATAGGTGGTGCTCGTGTACCGCTCTCTGGTGCGATGGACGGGTATTCAAATGATGTGAAGGGTTTAGGTCTTGAATGGGAAGTAAAAGCGAGGAAAGAAGGATTCAAGACGTTATATAACTGGTTGGAGGATGAACGTGAACAGCCAGATGCATTAGCGATTAAGGCTGATAGAAAACCATGGTTGGTAGTTATGCCGTTGGATACATTTTTGAAAATGGTGAAGGAGTGAGAGTATGTTGGACATTGCCCTACCTGTTCTTAACAAAGAGCAGACAAAGAAGAATGTGCTTCAAGCTTTGAAAAAGTACCGTTTGTTTTTATTAAATATAGATGAAAGAGACGTAGAGCGTGTACAAGATGGTAAGGTAATCGGAATGAGTAAAACAGTTTTAGAACGAATCAACTATATTCAAGAAATACGAAAAGGTGTAGAGAAGCTGAATGTGTGGGATAAGCAGCTTATTGAGTTAGCTTATCTTGGGAGAGAGAAGCCTAGTTGGATAAAGATGTGTAGGATATTGAATATGTCTCAGCCGGATTATTATAGGAAGAGGAATAAGGCTTTGTGTGAGTTGGCTTATAAATTAGGGATAGAGGCGGAAGAAATGAATAAAAAGTGTGATCGCTTTTAAAAATTTCTAAATATATATAAAATAATTTTAAAATATGTAATAATTTCTAGGGAATTATATTTTTACGTCATACTAGAATGGAGCTGTGAATGTAACATGAATAAAAAAATAATTGAAGATTTAATTGAGGAGGTTATAGAAGAAGCAAAGGAAGAAATAAAAGAGGAAATAAAAGAAAAAGTAAAAGAAAAAGTTTTAGGGGAAATTAGTAAGGAGATTAGTGAAGAGACTACCGAAGAAGAAATTAGAGTAAGTAAGTTTAAAAGAATTACTTTAGCGGTAATGGCGATTGTATTTTATATATTCATTTCTGTTTTCTATTTACTAGTAATGAAAGATGTTTACTATATCATAAAGAATACTGAAATAATTTCGGATATAACTAAAAATATAGTTTACCTTATTATTGTATTTATACTTGCTTATGGATATCTAAAAGTAGCGCATACATTATATAGATTTAAACAGAATAAAAATACGTTATTTTTGTATGCTTTATTTGAAATTGGTTTAGGAATAGTAACAGTGGTTGTTACGGGTTGGGCCTTTTTAGATGAACCTTCAAATGGAGGGATAAAACCTGTAACATTTCTTGGCTTTTATGGGGGGATGTATGTAATAATACGTGGCATGGAGACAGCGAGAAAGAATTTTAGTGAAGGGGAAAAACCCGAAGTATTTTTTATGGATTTATCTAAGGAAACAATACTCTCTAACTTCTTTAATAAATACATTAGGTCAAAATAAAAAACAAACGCTTTTTATAGCGTTTGTTTTTTATTTATATCTATTTTTTTGATATATTCCCTGATTCTGCTTCTTCTTTAACACGATTCCATTCATCTTTTAAATAAGCTTGTGTAATTGAAAGTAATTTTTGGGGATTGGTATCCATTCTTTTTATTAATGCTTCTTCTTCTCTTTTGATTTCATCCAATACTAATGCTTGATAATCTTTAATGACAAATTTATCGATTTTTGCCATATCTGCTATCGTTAAAGAGCGTTTATGTTTTTTGGAAAAGTTTTTATATCTTTTTTTTGTTTCGATATCTATTTCAGCTTGTTTTGGCTCAAGAAGTTTATTCATAACTTCATCTTCAAGTGGATCCCCAAGAGAAGCTGTTTCAAATATTTTTTTTATATCATTTGTAAACTCGTCTACGATTTTAATAATTTTTTGATCTTTTCTATCTAGATAGTTTAAATGTAATTTAATTTTTGCAGCCAATCGAAAGACATTATCCACATATTCACTCTTATCTTTTTGAGTAGCGTCTTTATTCTTTTCAATGTGGTAAGTTACAAGTGTGAGAAATTCTGATACATGCTCCCGTAATTGTCCCATCCATTTTACACGCTCAGCTGTTATTGTATCAACAAAGAGAGTTTTTTTATTATTTTTAAGGTTATACCATAAAGTTAAAAGTCCAATTAGCCCTGTAATAATACCTGTAACAATGGCAGTTATAAATGCTTTATTAATTTCTTTTTTCTCTGTAGCTACTGTGAATCCAATGATAGAATGAGATGGATCCTCAGAAACCTTTGATTGAAAGCCTATAACTCGTTCGTCTGAATGATCTTTTTTAAATTGAGATAGCTCTTTGAAGAATAGGTCGGATTTGTCTGCTTCAGTCATTTCATTTGTATCTTTTGTAAAATTGAATTGGTATAAGCCATCATCAATTTTCGCCCATTCCTTAGGTTGATTAGCTTTAGGCTGACCGGAAGTAGATGCTTTTTCAGCAAATGTCATGTTTGGAACAAGAAATAAGAATAATAGCAAGATAAAACCAAAATGGGGTTTTCTCAATATAAACACCTTCTTATGATTAATTTATGTCTTATGATAAATCAAAGTGCGTTTAGAATATAGGCATTTGTTGAAGAGTGAAATTACCTATTAACACTCATGTAATAGACCATATAATAGTGTATCAATAAAATTTAATAATTGCATTATAAAGATACCTGATTTATTTTATAAATTAAGTAAATAGACTTTGTTTTTCTAAAAAACATGTTAAGGAGTAATTCAAATTATGGGACAAGTAGTGAGAGAACTATATTCTCCAAGTAAACAATATAAGGTAGAAATAATAAAACGAAAAGATGGCTTGTATACAACGGAAGTCTATAGGTGGATGGAGGATTGTGGATATGAGTTCTGGAGTTCTATTAATCAAGGGTTTTCTTTGATAGATAGTGAAGAGCAGGCGGAAAAGCTAGCTATTGAACAGCTAAGAGTATATAATGGATAGATTTTTATGACCGATTTAGAAGTAGAAAAAGGGAGAAGCTAAGAAATTTTTGAAGGTATTTCTATAATTTGGTATAATTATTCTAATTTTAATATAAGGAGATTTATAAATGCATAATGAATTAGAAAAATTATTTATTAACACGAAACCTTTAGAAGAAATGATAGAGAAAGCAACGATTGTAGTAGACACGAACGTATTATTATCAGCATACCAAACAAAACCGGTTACATTCGAGGCTATATTAAATATTTTAAATGAGCTAGCAAATAAAAAACGTTTAAAGATTCCCTCTTATGTTATACGAGAATTTAACGAGAATAGACCTAAGCGTATAAAAGATATAACTAACGAATTACAGCAATTTATTAATACTGTAGATTCAATTAAGAATACTCAACCACCTAAAAAATTAGATAAGATTTTACCGGCTATTAATGTTTTAGAGGATAATCATGCAGAAAAGGTAGTGAAGTTACAACAAGAATTTAATAATCAATTAAACACCTTAAAGGAAAGTGGTATTGCCTTTAAGGAAGAACTAAATACTCTTGTATTAAAATTAAGTGAATATATGGATCATGATCCTATACTTTTAAAATATGAAGAAATTATTAGAAAGTCTTATTTCGAACCAGAAATCTCTTTAAGTGAGAAAGATTTAGAAGATGAGGGGAAAAAAAGAGTTGAAAGAGAGATTCCCCCTGGTTTTAGAGATAAAGCAAAGAAAGCTAATAGATTTGGTGATTTAATTATTTGGTTACAAATTTGTGAATTGAAAGAAGATGTTATTTTTATTACATTTGACAACAAAGAAGATTGGGTCTACAAAGATAGCAAAGGAAATGTTTTAGGTGCTAGGGTAGAGCTAGTTCAAGAATTTTATGAAAAGAGTGATGGCAAAACACTTAAAATATTGCACCCAGGGAAATTTGTTGAATTATATACTGATGGGAACGTAGATTCTGAGGTGAAAGTAGATTTAAAAGAGATCGAAAAGATAAAAAAATCAGTCAAAGAAATTTTCCGAAACAATGTGGATGAGAAAGAACGATTAATCCAGAGTATTGAAAAAACATCTGGGAAATGTGAAGAAATGTTAGCGGTTTTTGAACAGAAAATGTATGAGAGCAGTTTTGAAGAATTTGAAGTGGATTATTATGCACTATCTTATGGAATTGGAGATCATCCAGAAAATTTAAGTATAGTAGAATTGAAAAAACTTGATAAGGAATTCAGAGAACTATATATATCTATGTATAGAGAATTATTAGAGATTGAATACCAGACGGTTTAGTGACAAAAATATTTAATGATTATTCATTCTTTTAGATGTTTTTTTACTAAACAATTATGGGGCTTTAGAAGCCAGGGAGTCTAATGACTCTCTTTTTTTATTATGATTAAGTAAGTTGTTGTATGAAGAATTAAGTGAAGCCTTTGTTGAATTATATCTATATAAAATTAATTGAAAATTTGACATGTAATTTTCAAGAGGAGGAGAGAAATATGAAAGAGGAATTTATTTTTGAAGAAATAGATAAAAAATAGATAAAAAATATTATGGATATCCATGTATTATAAAAGTGTCATAAGAACTGCCACGGAAATGGTACTGTATGTTGTTTCTTGATTTATCTAAATTTCTCGGGCTAGGGCAATTAATTATAGTTTACTCACGAATAAACGTAAGTAAGGGTCCGACCAACGGGGGAGAGGGTTACACCTCTCTTTGAGCCGAGGATGTTCCTTCCGAATGTCCAATTGCTAATCATACTTTCCTCGGTTCAAAGAGGCGTGGGGCACCTCAACACTTTTTTTCTCTCTTGAACTTTACCAGACTAATTAGAAGCATCAGCTACACTTACCGATTTGTGTCTATGAGGAACGGTTTTCCGTTTCTCTGACTGTATAAGTGGAATTCACTTGTGTAGTGAGAGAAGCGTAGAAATTAAATATGAAAGTAATAAAAGAACACTGTTATGTAGATAAGTACAGTCTATATACGGTGTTCTTTTTTGTTTATAAGGAGGGGATAGGTTATGCAGGATTTGATTGAACAATATAACACAACTTTAAGGCAATTGAGAGAAGCGCAGCAAGATGCTAAAGAGGAAGATGTAAAGATTCTAACTGATATGATTAGTGACATTTCTTATTCCTTAGAATGGATGAAAAAGGCGAGAAGACCGGGGAATCGTAGAGGGGTTGAACGGTTAGCTGCATATCAGAGGGAAAGAGCGTGTGATCCGTTGCTTATGCAAAGATATTTCCGTAGCATGGATGATAATCTATATGAGTGGGATAATCATCCGCAAGAACATGCAATTGGTGAATGGGACAAAATTAGATTAGAAGATGCGTTATCATTGTTAACTGAGCGGGAGAAAGAAGTATACCTCATGTCTAGAGGATATTGTTTAACATATAGAGAGATTGCTAGATATCTAGACATTACATGTAGCACGGTACAATCTATGATAGAACGTGCTGAAAAGAAAATAGCTAGACAGGTAAATGAGAGCCTCTTCTGCAATTGCGGATGAGGTTTTTATTTTTTGTGGTATTTATTAAAGTAAATGGTTATCTTTGAGAAATTAAGGTAAAATATAGTTTGTGAATTGTACGCATATTTGTTTCGTTAAGGAAGTGAAAATATGATTAAGAATGCAATTGATTTTATTTTATCCGAGGTAGGTATACCGGTGCTCAATCATCCTGATATTAATAAGGAGATTAAGTATAAGGTAAGAAGTACCATGGACAGAATTAATACTTTTAAGAAAATAGGAGATTTGAAAATTTATATGGATAGATTTTCAGATTTCCCTGAAGAAGGAAAAGACTTAGTTTATACAGCTCTTAGGAGTAGAGGATTGAAAACGTATGAAGATATATATTCTGAGTTCGAAGAGAAATTTCAGCATCATCTAAATGATGTAACAGTATTAAGTGATTTTGTTATTGGAAAGACATATACATCGTGGGACATCTCTAATTTTGCTAGGGATTATGATAATAGAAAAGGTATCTATTTAATAGGGAAATCCTCTAAATTAAGCGCTATTTTTATTAAAGTTACTTTAGAAGATGGGAAATATGCAAATGAGTGGTTAGTAGAAAAAGAAGTTTTAAAATATTATTTTAAAAATAGAGCCAATAGATTCAAATTAGAGTACCAAGATAACTCTGCTATTTATAGTACTAAAGACACAAATGTACCAATCTATGTATATATTAAAGAAGACACGAAGTGTGTATTACACGGTGTATTCAAATACGTAAAACATGTTGAAGAAGAGGACGGCTCTAAGTGGTTTGAATTGAGAAAGATTGACCATTATAGAACTTTACATAACCTTACTAATAATGAATATGAGAGTGATCTAGAAATAAGAGTGGAGAAATCGCGAAATATTGATAGTTCTAACCGTAGAAATCGATTAGAACAAGCGGAAAAAATACCAGAAGTGGTTGAAGTGGTTACTACTCAATATAAACGAAATCCAGATGTGATTGCTGAGATACTAGAGAGAGCTAATGGATATTGTGAAGAATGTGGACAAGAGGCGCCTTTTAAACGCGCTAAGGACGGCACACCATATTTAGAGGTGCATCATGTAGTTCCGCTATCTGAAGGTGGAGAGGACACTGTGGAAAATGCAACTGCTCTATGTCCTAATTGTCATAGAAAAGCTCATTTTGGATAATGGTTAAAAGTAGGTGAAATGGTTAAATAGGATGTACTAGTCTATTAGATTAAATGCTATATTTTTAAGTTATTTTGTTGAGAAGGGGAGGAATTTTAATGATTGAAATAGATAGTCAGAGTAAGGAAGAATGGATTGAAAAAAAAGATGGGGAATTATTTATAGCAAACGAACTATTCCATAGACATTCAGATTTATTCTTGAATAAGCATATTCAATTGGAAAATGATATTAAACTTTGTATTGAAAGTAAGCTAAGCGGATTAGAATTTAAAGTTTCTGAAAAGGAAGAGAAGTATTTTAAACGAGTAAGTGCAGGTTCTTTAAACAAAGCATTAAAAAATAGCTTAAAAACTATTGTGAATATGAAGTTTGAAGTTGAATGTAAAGAGGGTGTATTGTATGACTCCCCTAAAACTGGAGGGTTCGACTTTGCTTTATTTGATAGTGAATACAATATAAAAAACTTTAGAAATTTATGCTTTGGCAGAAGAGCGATGCATAGAGGAGAAAATGAATGGAATAGACAGTTGAAGAGAAACAAAGAGTGGAAGGAGATTGTTGAACAGAATCAAGTACCTACTACCCAATTTCAAGGTGAAGATATAATGGTACCTAAACAAAGTCCAACAGTAGTTGGTGAAGTTCAATTTGGGAATTGGGGCTTAGGTTTTTATGATATGTTTAAAGTTCTTCATTTAGAAGAATCAATGGAAGTAGATCTTTTAATATATATTACAGCAACGGGAAATTTAGAAGAGTATTTAAGTAGCGGTATAGTAACTTTTGATAAAATGAAACAGACACTAGAGCAATATGGTAGTGTTGTGAAAGTACCTATTTGGTTGATAGGGATAGATATGAAGGATTAATCGATAGTAGTTTTACATAAGAATTTCATATGGTTTATATTAACCTTTCAGAATTTATATAAGATATATGAGTTCTGAAGGGTTAATATAAACATAAAAATTATCTATAAATATATAATGCATATTAAAAAATCATTAGCTTTTATTAAGGCGCTTTTGCATCCAATTTAATTTTTCTTGTATATTTTCAGCCTTTTTAAGGTCTTTCCCACTGAGATTAGGTATATTTGAAGCTATTTCGTCTAAATCATTTATTATTCTCTTTTCTAATTTTGGGAAACTATTCGTTAAAAAAGTAGCTGTTGTAAAATCAATAAATTGATAATTATCGAAATCTGAATCTGTTTGAATGCATGCTAAATCATTGACAGAATATTTATCTTCATCTTCATTGCTATATTGACGTGCTGTTTCTATGTAATTTGAATCAAGAATTATTCTTGGCATCTTTGCAACTGTACTTTCTAAACGGTAAGCTTCATTCATCGCGGGTCCAAATACAATTCTTTCATCATGATATAGCTTCCCAGAAGTGATTCCTCCACGAATTAAATAACCATTTGTTGCGATAGCACCTGCAAGAACCCAAGTGTTAACTAAAAGTGCATACATACAATTAATAGGATAAGAAATAACGACGCTATCGGAAAAGATAGTTACACGTCTATCATCTGAAAGATTAGTTGTAGTTTTTTCTTTTAATGATATTTTTTCGGAATATTCCTTATCTTTTTCTGACATCGATGCATATTTGTTTTCGGTTGTTTCTTCGTCTTGAAAGTGAACTCCCAAACGTGCTTCATCTTCGCTTGTAGTAGTTGCATAATCAACGATACGATTAAGTGTTTCTAATAATTCTTGAAATTCTGTATCTGAATTCACGGTTTTTTCCACAATGTTCCTAAAACCTAGAAAATCTAAGAATACAATTGCTCTGTTTTCATATTTTTTTGGGTTTTGATAGGGATTTTCCAACATGGTTCCTCCTTTATAATAGTACAATATTTGACGTGAAAATGTGGTTGCATAATATTTTTGAGTTTAATCTACTTAAGCACTTCCATAACAATTGGCTTAGTAGAAAGTATAATCATTTTATTTTAGAGCTGTATTGGATAGAAAACTGAATTTAATGATTATTCTTCACTCATTATGGTACTTTATAAATTAAAATTTGTATATCTGTTTTTTGTAATGTGAATAAACGTTCTTGTATAATCAAAAAAAACGATAGATATCTTGTAGAGGAAGTCTATAGAATTAAGAAAAAGTGTTAAAAACAACACTCATATCTATTTACCTAAGTAAATAGATATGGTATAATAAATATAGAAAGAACGAAAGGGGGGGAAACAAATTGGCAAAGTTAGCACTGATACTAGGAATGATACTTACAGCACTAACAATCATTGAGAAAGTCCTAGTCATCCACGAAAAAGTAAAAAAGCTCAAAACCAAACGAAAACGCCCAGCCAGACGTAAACGAAAATGATTTTGAGCGGAAGAGAGAAGCCCACCTTCTCTCTTCTATACACATTATAACAACTTGCCAATTTGTAAACAATATGAAGAAAACAAGTAATTCATCGAACATCTTAATTATTTTCGTTACACTGTTTTACTTTGCGTATTTTCGAGATTCAGTCGAAGCGAGTATTTTTAAAACTGTTTTGGATATCGTGTTAATCATTCTTTTAGTCCTTTATATAATAAATACGTCATTACGACTTTATGGGATTTTTAAAGAAAAAAGAGGTGAATAAAGTGTACAAGTTTGAGGATAAAGAGCAACTGCTTTCTTTTTTACATGATGAAGTATTAACGACACCAGAGGTAATGGATGTTTTAGGGATTAGTAAAGCGAGAATTAGTAAAATGATTAAAGATGGTAAACTTGTACCATTTAAGAAGATGGAACGAGTGAGTTTGTTTCTACGTGAAGACATTGAAGAAAAGAAGAAAGAACTAGAAGTATTGCGTAGTAAATATAGACCATATGAAGAGGAATAGTCATTTTTGTACAAAGCTTAATTATGATAAGTATTAGAATGAAGTATTTTAACTTTATATTAAGTTTTATTGATTTTGTTTCAACCTCCTTTTATTCTTATATAGAGGAGGTTGATTTGTATGAGGAAATTGCGTAAAGACATTAAAGTAATCGCCCAATTAGTTATATTTTTGGCGGTTTTTACATTATTATCTGTAGTATTTAATGCTATAGGAAATATGGAAATGTTAGTAGGGATGATTCAGGAGACTTCTAAGTTAGGGATAAGCATAATAATAGGTTTAATCGGGATTGCAATTGCTTGTATAGCTTTTCAAAGTCTAGAAGCTAGAAAAGAGAACAAAAACTTTTATATGAATTATTTGACGTTAATGCTTATTGCACTACTCTTTTTACTAACTATTTTTTGGTTCCCGTATTTACCGATAGATTCTAACAAGTATATGTATTATTTTATTTTTATAGTTTATTTTCTTCTTGGGACAGTTTTGTTAGGTCTTTCTTTAATTGGGACTCATAAAATTATTAAAAAGGCATTCGAATAAAATCAGTTGAAGAAATAATCCTAATATAAAGGGTTATTTCTTTTATTATGGAGATAGAAAAAGAGATGAAAATAAATCATCTCTTTTATACGTTCTTATTTTCAGTAACACCTAAATGCTTTTTTAATGCATCTTGTAACACTTGTGAGTAGTTTACATTATTAGCTTTTCCCATTTTATCAAGCCAATGAGGAATGGTTAATGTTTTCTTTACTGCTTTATTTTCAATTTCACTACGGAATGGTGGCATCCATACTTCAATAAAGCCAATAACTTGATTCTCTTTAGTTTGGATAGAAGCTGGATTAGATGCTGGTGGAATAATGCCTTTATTTTCTTCTATTTCATATAGGTGAGTTGCTAATGTCTTTTTAGCCATTTCAAAAGCATCCTCATAATTATTACCATTAACATGACAATCTGCTAAGTCAGGAAATGTAACAGTAACCTGCTCATTAGAAAAATCAAAAATAGATGGGTAGATGTAGCGATCTTGGTAAGTGCTCATTAGCTTTTCCTCCTGCTAAATATAGTGTAATGGATTTACTTCTTTAATTTCTTGACAATCGAAATGGTAAAGACCAGAATCCATAAAATAATAACTATTAAGTAGATAGTGTCTAACATTTGTAAATTAGAAAAGTCGGTAACAATAAAGAAACGAATTGTTAAAAATAAACAAATAGTATTTAAAATCAATGAAGTTTTTGACATATTGATATGGGAGATGTTAATATTTTTTTGAGAAACCCAACCAGTTGGTTGGGCTTCTTGTTAGCTTACTTGCGTTTTCTTCGCTTAGGTTTTCTGCTTGGTCGGCTGGAACCTTTGCGTTGAGGACGCTTATTTTTTTCTTCTTTGATTTCTTTGAGAAGTATGTATATCGCTAAGATGAAAGAAGAAATCCCGCTTACTTTGTCTAAAATATCTAGAATGTCCATCTCCCTTATTCCCTCCTTTCTATACTCTTATTATAACACGTATTATAATACGTATCAATAGTTTTTTGATATTTATTAGCAATTTTTAGTATTAAATATATTAATTATATGGATATTTTTTATTGAGTGAATTAGAAAACAATAATATAATGATTTATGAATTCAAAGGAGGTATAGTGCCGTGGATGTAAAAAATAATAAGGTTGGAAAATATCTTGATGGGAAAATAAAAGAATATTTCAATATTAAGTACAAAGAACTAAATGTTACACAATGCTCGGAATTTATTAACAAGCTAAAAGATGGACATACAAAAGAAGACTTAGAGTCAATGAGTGTTATTTTGGAAGGGGAAATAGAACAAAGTAAGTTATTTGGTCCAACTCAAACATTCTACAACTCTTTGATTACGATTCTAGTAGGTACTTTGATAGCGTTATTTACTTGCTTTTCTGGTTTTTCTTTAAACTCTGCGATGCTTTTTAGTAAAGGAGACGATGGAGGGGAAATAGCTCAAAAGATAGATAATATAATTCAAAAGGCAGATAATTTAACATTTGCATTTAATACAGTCCTTATAAGTGGATCAATTGTATTTGTATTATTGATGCTCATGCTTATTTATATAATATTTGCTTTGCAGAATTATAGAAATAATTTTGGAAGGTTTCATTTTTATAAGCAAATTATTGATAAGTGTATTGAAAAAAAGGAAAAAGAGGAAAACGAAAAAGAAAAAGAAAGAGTGGAAAAAGAAAAAGCGGAAAAAGAAAGAATGGAAAAAGAAAGAGCGGAAAAAGAAAGAGCAAATAAAAATAAATTAGCTTCTAGTAGAAAAGGCTCATCGAGATATCGTTAATATAATTAAAAAGTTATAAACCATATAGTTTTTGTCGTACAAAAGCCACCTAATAATAGATAGGGATTAATGACAATTATGTTATATAAAACTTCATTTACCGTATTAGGTTTCGTATAACTTTATATAAAAGATAACCGTTCAACATTGAGCGGTTATTTGTTTTGAGGTGGATGCATGGCAAAAGAATATGCAAAGAGATTTTATAAATCCACAGCATGGAAGAAGTGTAGGGATTCATATTTTAAATTTAGATATGGATTGTGTGAGAGGTGTAAGGGGAGTGGAAAAATTGTTCACCATAAGGATTACATAACACCAGAGAATATAAATAACCCAGAGATTACATTGAGCTTTCATAACTTAGAACTTTTATGTCAGGATTGCCACAATCGTGAACATCATGAGAAGAATAGTCCAGTTGTTGAGGGAGTAATGTTTGATGAGAATGGGGATTTAATACAAAAAGAATAAAAATCAAAATAAAAAATGAACGCTGATATTTCCAAAGAAATAAAAGCCCCCCCATTTCAAAATCTTTTTCGAGTTCTCATAGGACCGATGAGATACCTTCACGTAATACACAGGTCATTTCGCGTGACCCCCCTACCCAAAATGCAGAAGAGATGAGGTGTTATTTATGGCGATAAAGAAAGAATTAACAAAAGAAGAACGGGTTAATAAAGAGATAACCAGACTTAAACGGATATATAAAGAAATGCCAAAAGATACCCTCTTGGTAGTAGAGGGGCTAATTGTTGAAGCGGCAGATTTGCGTGTTCGATTAGAAGATGTACGTAAAGATCTCGATGAAAATGGTTATGATGAAATGTTCTCGCAATCAGAGAATCAAGAGCCATATGAAAGGGAAAGACCAGCAGCAAGAAGATATATAGCTATGAATAAAAGTTATCAAACGATTATGAAGCAGTTGGGTGATTACATACCTAAAAAACCTATTGAAAGTAAGGAGAAGGATGATGGGTTTGATGACTTCGTGATGAATAAATGAGGATACAATATCCTTTGTCTTATAACCCCATCATTGAATATTACAGCCTTATTGAATCAGGAAAAGAAATTGTTAGTGAAAAAGTCCGTAGAATATATAAGAAATTAGTAAGTGATATTGGTGATAAAGAAAGTATATATGAATACGACTCAAAGAAAGCGAACCATGCCATTGAGTTCATCGAAAATTTTTGTAAGCACTCAAAGGGAAAATGGGGCGGAAAACCAATTGTATTAGAAGTATGGCAAAAGGCATTTATTGCAGCAGCATTTGGCTTTGTACATGGAATAGATGGCACAAGAAAATACAGGGAAGTATTACTTGTAGTTGCTCGTAAAAACGGAAAATCTACTGTTGGTTCAGGTATTGGATTGTATTTGCAAATAGCAGATGGGGAACCAGGTTCAGAAGTTTATGCGGTAGCAACTAAGAAAGACCAAGCGAAATTAGTTTGGCTAGAATCAAAGCGAATGGTAAAGAAGTCACCAGCACTATTAAAGCGTATTAAACCTTTAGTATCTGAAATGGTTTCTGAATGGAATGATAGTACATTTAAACCACTTGGTTCTGATAGTGAAACTTTAGATGGACTTAACGTACATGGTGCTATGATGGATGAAATTCATGCTTGGAAAGATAAAAATTTATATGATGTTATTGTAGATGGTACGTCTTCACGAGAACAGCCAATGATATTTATGATTACAACAGCCGGAACTGTCCGAGAGTCAGTGTATGATATGAAGTATGAAGAAGCAGAAATGTTGTTAAATGGACTAGATGATCCGGATGGATATAAAGATGAGCGTTTTTTACCCATAATCTACGAGCTGGATAAACGAGAGGAATGGACTGACCCATCAAAGTGGAAGAAAGCCAATCCTGGGCTTGGAACGATAAAAAAGGTGGACCAACTTGAAACAAAAGTAAACAAGGCAAAAGCAAATTCTTTGCTGGTAAAAAACTTACTAACGAAAGATTTTAATATAAGAGAAACTTCAACAGAGGCATGGCTGACTTTTGAACAACTAAATAATCCTGATACTTTCGATATAGAAAAGTTAAAGCCTTCCTATGGAATTGGTGGTTGCGATTTATCTTCAACTACTGATTTAACGGCAGCGAAGGTTATTTTTATGGTTCCAGAAGACCCGTATATTTATGTGAAGCAGATGTATTGGCTTCCGGAAGATTTATTGGAGCAGCGAAGTAAAGAAGATAAAATTCCATATAATTTATGGCACGAGCAAGGAATATTACGAACAACACCGGGAAATTCCGTTCATTATAAATTTGTCACGAAATGGTTCTTAGAAATACGAGATGAATATGGCATTTATCTACCTTGGATTGGCTATGATAAATGGTCAGCGAATTACTGGGTTGAGGACATGCAAGGGTATTTCGGGAAGGAAGCTATGATTCCGGTTGCACAAGGTAAACAGACCCTTTCTAGCCCTATGAAACTTTTAGGAGCCGACTTGGAATCTAAGCTAATAAACTATAATAACCATACAATTGACAAGTGGTGTCTTTCCAACACAGCAATAGACGTTGATAAAAATTTAAATATACAACCAAATAAAACAAAGAACCAACGACGTCGTATTGATGGCACAGCAGCGCTTTTAAATGCATATGTAGTTCTTCAAGAAAAACGAAATGACTACCTCAACATGATATAAGAAGGAGGTGAGAAATTGGGGTTATTTGATAAGATATTTGGAAAGAAACAGGCTCCTTCTACCAAAAGCTATAACCGTTATGAAATGATTAGTGATACGGGTGGCGGTTTTTTCTCTTGGAATGGAGACATTTATCAGAGTGACATAATTCGGGCGTGCATAAGGCCTAAAGCAAAAGCTGTTGGTAAGTTAGTTGCTAAGCACATCAGAGATAATAAAAAAGAATTCAAAGTTAATCCAGAGCCATACATTCGGTTTTTATTAGAAGAACCCAATCCATTGATGACAGGTCAAATGTTTCAGGAAAAAATGACAAACCAATTAGAACTGAATCACAATGCCTTTGCTTATATTAAACGAGATGAACGGGGTTATGCATTAGAAATATATCCAATTCCTTGTACAACAGTTGAGGTAGTTGAAGGAACATATGGAGATATCTTTTTGAAGTTTCATTTTAGAAACGGAAAACAAATGACTGTACCATATACGGATGTAATTCATTTACGTAAAGATTTTAATGAAAATGACTTCTTCGGTGAACATCCAGGTAAAGCACTATCGCAATTGATGGAGATTGTAACGACTACAGATCAAGGGATTGTCAAAGCAATTAAAAATAGTGCTGTAGTAAAGTGGATTCTTAAATTTAAATCGGTATTGAAACAAGAAGATATCGATACTCAGGTTAAAAACTTTGTTAATAACTATTTAAATATTGCAAATGATGGTGGCGCAGCTTCTTCTGATCCACGATATGATTTAGAACAAGTCAAACCAGAATCGTTTGTTCCGGATTCAAAACAAATGCAAGAAACAGTTCAGCGTATTTACAATTTCTTTAATACAAATGAAAAGATTATACAGAGTAAATATACAGAAGATGAGTGGGTGGCATACCAGGAATCGGAGATTGAACCATTAGCAATGCAGTTGAGTGGCGAACTTACAAGAAAAATATTTTCCAAAAGTGAACGAGGTCATGGCAATAAGATAATCTTCGAGAGTAGTAACCTTCAGTATGCTTCAATGAGTACGAAGTTAAATTTAATTCAATATGTTGACAGAGGGATGATGACACCTAATGAGGTACGACAAATATTAAGTATGGCACCTATTGAGGGAGGGGATATCCCTGTGAGAAGACTGGATACTGCTCCTGTTAATAATGACATGGTTGAAAATACAAAGGAAAACAACTTAAAAGAAGAAGGAGACCTCAATTAAAAGGGAAATAGTATAATAAAAAGGTAGGATAGTTACGGAAGTCATGAGCTGTAATGAAAGGTCGTATCCGAGCGGATTTCCTACCTTTTTAATAATCGGAATTATACTTTCGGAGGTATATAGAATGTCTAAGAACGTTGTTTATGCAATTGAAAACAAGGTTAACGGTAAATTGTATATAGGTAGTACTGTCAATTTACCCAAGAGGCAAAGAGAACATTTGAATTCCTTAAGAAACAACAAACATCATAGCGAACATTTACAACGAGCGTGGAATAAATACGGTGAAGCTTCTTTTTTCATTAGAGTTCTAGAAGAAGTTAGGGATATGGACGAGTTGAGGAGAAAAGAAAAGGAATGGATAATTTCCGCAAAATCTTTGAACAAAGATTATGGCTATAATGTTTCTGAAAGCACTATTAACTTCTCTGCTAGTGGTAAAGATCATCCGATGTGGGGAAGAAAGTTCAGTGAGTTAGGATATGTTTCTTATTGGAAAGGAAAAAGAATACCAGAACATATTAGAGTGAAAATGAGGAAACCAAGAAGTGAAGAAGGCAAATCTAATATGAGAGGACCTCGGCCTAGTATTGCGGGAGAAAAAAATCCTATGTACGGGAAAATATTCACTGAAGAACACAAAGCCAAAATTAGTGAATCTTTAAAAGGGAAAATGCTAGGGGATAAAAACCCTATGTATGGAAGACAAAGAACTGGAGACAACGCAGGGAATTGTAAAAAAGTAATTCAATTGGCACTCGACGGCCAATTTATAAAAGAATACATAAATATTACTGAAGCGGCTAAAGCAACCGGCGCAATAAGACAACATATATCTAAGTGCTGTAAAGGTGAAAGGAAACAAACTGGCGGTTATAAATGGGAATATATAAATTAATATGAAAAATTAAAAAGCATCCTATATTGGATGCTTTTTATTATTTCGATGAAGGAGGTGATGACAATGAACAAGACGGAAAAGAGGGAACTACTGAGTAGTGCTCTTGAAATTAGGGAATTAGAGAATGGCCTTCGGACAATTTCTGGTTATGCAGTTAAATGGGAAATGAAATCTGTAACAATGGGCTATTGGCAACGATTTAAAGAGCAGTTTAAAAAAGGAGCTTTCACAGAGTCCTTGACTCAAGATGATCAATTAGCTTTATGGAGCCACGACACATCACAAGTGTTAGGAAGAACTAAAAATGGTACTCTTCGTTTGTTTGAAGATGAGATTGGACTAAGGTTTGAACTAGACTTAGCCAATACAACACTCGGAAATGACACATACGAGACGATTAAACGCGGTGATGTAGACGGTGTTTCCTTTGGGTTCCAAATGGTCAAAGAAGAATGGGATGAATCAGATCCGGACAATGTAGTTCGTAGTGTAACAAAAGCTAAGTTACTAGAGATTAGTCCAGTAGCTTTCCCGGCTTATCCTGACTCGCAAGTTTCAGCTAGAAGTCATGACCCATACAAACAATTTGTGAATGAACGCAATCAAAAAGAATTACGTAAAAAACTAATTTTAAAAACATATTTATAAGGGAGAGATTCATTTGAAAACATTACAAGAAATTTTAACTAGAAAATCAGAAATTCGCTCAATGTTACAAAGCGATAAGGAAGTAGACTTAGAAGCATTAGAAACAGAATTACGAGACCTTGAAGAAACACAAAAACAAATTGAAACACGACAAAGATTATTAAAAGAAGCAGAGGAGATTAATAATAATCAAATGCCTGAAATGCGTACAGTTGAAACATTTAACAATGAACCTCAAAAACAAGACGTAGAATTAGAGACTTCTGAAAAACGTGGACAGGCTCTAATGGAAAACCGTGCTGTTACAGTTGGAAGTGGTAATGTAGTTTTACCTAAGCATAGTGCAACGGATATTCGTCCAACTTTCAATGAAGTGTCTACGCTAATTGATCGTGTGTCTTCTAAAACTTTAAAAGGTGGAGAGAGTTACCAACAGCCGTATATTAAAAGTTATGGAGAAGGTGATTACACAACTGAAGGTAATGACTACAATACATCAGAAACAACGTTTGGATATGCAGATATCACAAAAGCAAAAGTTACAGCTTATTCAGAGGACACAGAAGAGCTTCAAAAATTACCAGCAGCTGATTACGATGCTGAAGTAATGAAGGGGATTACGGTAGCTACTCGTAAAAAGTTAACTCGTGAAATTTTAATTGGTACAGGTGCGACGAATCGACTTGCTGGTATTTTCTCGGCAGCAGCTACGGCGATTGATGCAGAAAAAGATTTAGAAATCTCGGCGATTGATGCATCTACATTAGATGAAATTATTTATAGTTATGGTGGAGATGAAGACGTAGAAGATGCGGCAGTATTAATTTTAAATAAACTAGATTTAAAAGCATTTGCTAAGCTTCGTACATCTGATGGTAAAAAGGTATATAACGTAGTATCACAAGGTAATTCTGGAACAATTGATGGGGTACCATTCATTATTAATAGTGCTTGTAAGGCTGTTTCTGATGCTAAAACAACAGCTGGACAATATAGCATGGCATATGGTCCTTTATCAAACTATCAACTTACTATCTTCTCAGATATGGACGTTCAACGATCTACAGACTTTAAATTCAAGCAAGGTATGATTGCACATAGAGGTTCTGTTTTTGCAGGTGGTAACGTAATTTCTAAAAATGGATTCTTACGAGTGAAGAAAGCGGCTACTGTATAATAGTCGCTTTTCTTTATGGTATAAGGAGGTTTAACAGTGAGTGGGAAACCGTTGAATAAATATGTTGTAAAAAGAGCTTTTCGAGATAAATTCACTTTCATTCATTATAGTGTTGCAGATTCATATGAATCAAATGACACAGAACGTGTAATGTATTTACAAGATGAAGGTTTCTTGAATAAAGAACGAATTATAGATAAACAAGAAGGCTTAAAAGGGCCGGTTCATGTTGGAGGAGGGTATTACGAACTTCCAAATGGTGAAAAGATTAAGGGCAAAGATGCCGCTCTGGAAGCTTTAAAACAGCTAGAGCAAGTTGGTGAATGAACATGATGCTTGATGTTGTGAAGAAGGCGGTACGTGTCTCACATAATGCTCTTGATGATGAACTTGAAGATTTAATTGAAGCATCTCGATATGATTTGAAGTTATCTGGTGTTTCTCATCTTAAGGCAAATGATGATAATGATCCTCTAATTAAAAGAGCAGTTATTACGTATGTAAAAGCTAATTTTATTTCAGACGCAAAAGAGGCAGAACGTTTTTTAGCATCGTATAACATGCTTAAGAATCATCTAACTTTAGCGGGTGACTATAAATGAATGATATTTTACTATTCCCAGTAATAACAATTACTAAAGATGAACTAGGACAAGTTGAGGAAGATGAAGTATTTAGTAGACAGGTATTTTGCAAGAAAAAATCAGTTCCTCAATCAGAATTCTTTCAAGCTGGACAAAGTAATATTAAGGCTAGTCATATATTGATTGTTCATGTCTGGGATTATCAGGATGAACGAAAAGTGAAGTATCGAGATAAAGAATATAGCATTTACCGCACGTATGAAAGAGACGATGAAAAAATCGAACTTTATTGTGAGGTGAAAGCGGGTGTCTAATATTGATACTCTTGCAAGTGATATTGCTAGGGAATTGCAAAGATACGCTAACCTAGTAGAAGAAGATATAGAAGATGCTAAAGAAAAGGTTGCGACCAATCTTGTGAATGAATTGAAACAAAAAAGTCCTAAGAAAACAGGGAAGTATGGTAAAGGCTGGCGGAAAAAGAAAGATGGCAGTGCAATCATTGTTTATAATGCATTGAAACCACAACTTACACATTTATTGGAAAAGGGACATGCTAAAGCAAATGGTGGCCGTGTAGCAGCTAAGGTTCACATTGCCCCGGCAGAAGAAAAAGCAATAAATGAACTAATTGAACGTGTCGAAAGGGCGATTCAACAATGACATTAGGTGAATTAAAGAAAATCCTTGATGCTACAGGTTATCCTGTGGCTTATTCACATTTCACAGCAACGCCAACTAATCCAGTTTCAGCGCCACCTTATATTTGTTTTCTTGTGGACGGATCAGCGAATTTAATGGCTGATAACAAGGTATATCACAAGATAAATAACTTAAGTATCGAGCTTTATACAAATAAAAAAGATTTAGTTGCTGAAGCAAATCTTGAAAAAATCCTAGAAAATTATGAGATTCCTTATGAATCCTATGAGGTTTTTATTGAAACTGAAAACCTATTTCAAAAAAATTATGAAACGAGGTTGATATAAATGAGTGAGAACAAAGTAAGTTTTGGATTAAAAAATGTCCATTATGCAACATATGAAACAAAAGATGGGTTAGTTACATTTGGAACACCAATTCCAATGCCTGGTGCGGTTGAACTAACAAATGAACCACGCGGTGATTTAATTGAATTCTATGCCGACGATATGCTTTATTACTCAGCGGATAATAACCAAGGTTATGAAGGAACGTTAAATATTGCACTCCTTCCGGAGCAATTTGTAATTGATGCGTTAGGTGAACAATTAGATGAGACAGATGGTGTATTAAATGAGTTGGCCGATGCAAAAGGTAAACCATTCGCGCTGTTATTTGAGTTTGATGGTGATGTGAAAGCAACTCGTCATGTCATGTATAACTGTTCAGCAAGTCGTCCTAATATTTCATCGAAATCAAAAACGAATTCAGCTGAACCGAATACAAACGAGCTTAAATTCGTTGCGAGCCCAATTATTCTAGCAACTGGTGGTAGACCGATGGTTAAGACCAAGACAACTTCTAAAACTACACCAGCAATCCATGATAATTGGTACAAAAAGGTCTATGTGAAAACACCAACAGCACCAAAAGGAGTGTAATGAGATGGAAAAAACAATTGTAATAGATGGTAAGCAAGTTCGACTGAAAAGTACAGCAGCAACTGTTAAGCGTTATAAAGCGCAATTTAGACGTGATTTGTTTGCGGATATGATGGCTTTAGGAGCCATTGGTACATTTACACCACAAGATGGTTCCCAGCCTTCTATTGACCTCTCTAATGTAGATTTAAAGAAAATAGATTTTGAAGTTATTTATGATTTAGTTTGGTTATATGCTAAAACCGCTGATCCGAATCTTCCGGATCCAATTACATGGTTAGACGGATTTGAAGAGTTCCCTATTTATGAAATCATTCCAGAGATTAACGATATGATTCAAAGTACAATGGGAGCAAAAAAAAACTAAAGAAAAGTAATGAAGAGCAAGGGACTTTCAGTGATGAAGAATTCACGACTGATTTGTTCCTTGCTCTTTGTTATAAATCGAAATTAACGAGTTGGGATTTAGAAGTAATGACAATAGGTGATTGCTTTGATTACATTGCTGAATTTGCTGAAATGGAGAATCCAGACAAAGAAAAAACTCGTAAAGCAAATCAAAAAGACTTCGATTCGTTCTAGGAAAGGGGTGAGATGATGGCAGGAGGAAGAATTAAAGGAATTAGTATTTCAATCGATGGTGAAACCACGGGACTTCAAAATGCGTTAAAAGATGTTAATAAGCGAAGTAATGATTTAACCAAAGAGCTTAAAGATGTTGAACGATTATTAAAATTTGATCCAGGTAATATTGAAGCTTTAGCTCAAAAGCAACAGTTACTGACTCAGCAAATTGAAAACACCACACAAAAGTTAGATAAATTGAAGGCAGCGGAACAACAAGTCCAAGCACAATTCCAAAACGGAAAAATTTCCGAAGAGCAATATCGCGCATTTAGGCGTGAAATTGAATTTACAGAAGGATCGCTTAATGGTCTGAAGAATAAGCTTGGAAACATGAAGGCTGAGCAAGATAGTGTAGCAAGTTCAACAAGACAGTTAGAAACATTGTTTAGCGCTACTGGAAAAAGTGTTGATGATTTTGCGGGAGCATTAGGAAATCGTCTTGTGAATGCAATTCGAAGTGGAACGGCTACCAGTAAGCAGTTAGATCAAGCAATTGGAATTATCGGACGAGAAGCATTAGGAACAGAAGCTGATATTGAAAAGTTACAACGTGCGCTTCGATCTGTAGATGCTGGTAACTCGATTCAACAAGTACGAAACGAACTAAGAGACTTACAACAGGAAGCTGGCAAAACAGAGAAAAAGTTTGAAGGATTAAAAATAGGATTAGAAAATGTTATAGGTGGAATGGCAGCTGGTGGCGGTATTGCAACCGCTATTGAAAAAGCAATGGATATGTCAAGTCTACAAACAAAAATTGATATCACATTTGATGTTCCAGAGTCTTCGAAAAAATCAGTGGAAGAAGCTATTAGGGGTGTTAGTACTTATGGTATTGACGCTGAAGAAGCATTAGAAGGTGTTCGCAGACAATGGGCATTAAATAAGGATGCTTCTGATGAAACAAATGCCGCTGTGGTTAAAGGGGCAGCGACTATTGCAGCATCTTACGCTGGAATTGATTTTAATGAACTTATACAAGAAACCAATGAGATTGGTGCAACGTTAGGTATTACTAACGAGGAAGCATTGGGATTAGTTAATACATTATTAAAAACAGGATTTCCACCAGAACAATTGGATATTATCGCTGAATATGGGGATCAGATGGTTCAAGCTGGATTTTCAGCGAAAGAAGTCCAAGGAATTCTGTCTGCAGGAGTCGACACTAAAAGTTGGAATATCGATAACCTTTTGGATGAAAAATTGTCCCTATGAGTGGTGACATTCATAGAAAACTCCTTTAATTCAGTGAAACTCTCAAATGAGACAATACTGAGCGAAGCCTTTAACAAAGGAACGTGCAACGACTAGCTGAAAAGCGTAGGGTGTAAGTTAATGACATCCGAAATGGGGAGCATCTTATATAAAAGATGATGATATAGTCTGGTCTGTATAGTGATATACAGAAGTTCATAAGAGAACTGGTAGGATGTTGCGAGTCCTGTTGAACATATCGGGTGTTAAAGAAGGACGTATCAAAATGGCTGAGTTTGGGGCCGGTGTAGATAAGTCTATGCAAGAGGTTTTAGATAAAACAAAGATTTCGGCAGATCAGTTTGCAAAATGGGGTCAGGCAATTGCTGGTGGCGGTGAAAATGGACAAAAAGCTATGCTTGAAGCAACCAAGGCCTTAGCTGGTGTTGAAAATGCAACAGACAGAAATGCACTTGGCACGAAGATGTTCGGTACTCTTTGGGAAGACCAAGGGAAGAAAATCATAGACACCATCTTGAAAGCAGAAGGTAAACAAGTTGATTTAAAAAAAGGAGTAGAGGATTTACATGGTGCTACTTCTAAAATAGATGCAAGTCCAGCAGTGAAATTCCAAAAGGCAATGCAAGATTTACAAACGGCTCTCAAACCTGTTCTTGGAGTTATAGCTGATGTCGTTGCTAAAATAGCCGATTGGATTTCTAATAATCCAAAGCTAGCGGCTACTTTGGCAGCTATTGCAATAGCTATTGGTGTAATTTCAGGGGCATTTATGGCTTTAGCACCAATAGTTGTTGTTATATCGGGTGTAGGGGCTGCAATGATGGGATGGATAGCGTTGTTCGCAATAATTATTGCAGCGGTTGTTGCTTTAGGTATTGCGATTTATCAAAATTGGGATTCCATAAAGCAATGGACCATTGATGCCTGGAATGCAATTGGAGAATTCTTAGTAGGAATATGGGACGGGATTGTGCAATGGGCAAGTGAAGCGTGGAATAGCATTAGTGAATCTACAACAGCAGTTTGGAACTCAATTAAGGAATTTTTAATAGGTATATGGAATGGCATAGTAGAGTTTGTTGTAACGTGGGGAACCACTATTTTAGAAGCATACGTTGGTGTTTGGACATCCATTTTTAATTTCTGTATGGAAATCTGGAATGGAATAGTTGAATATTTAACTTCAGTTTTGCAGGGGATAGCGACGTTCTTTACAGAAATATGGACGTCTATTTCTACATTCTTTCAAGAGACTTGGAATGGATTAGTAGCTTTTATAACTCCTGTTTTACAAGGTATTGCTGATTTCTTCTCTATGATTTGGAATGGTATTTCTACAGTAATCCAAAGTGTATGGAATTTCATTACTCAATACTTACAAGCGATTTGGACGGCTATTTTATACTTTGCTACTCCACTATTTGAAAGTATCAAGAATTTCATTTCTGAATGTTGGAATAAAATCAGTTCTACTACAAGTCTAGTATGGGAAACAATTAAGAATTTCTTGGTTTCTTGTTGGAATGGGCTTGTATCATTTGTAATGCCAATTTTTGAAAAAATCAAATCCTGGATTGTTAGTGTGTGGGATACAATCAGTTCAGCGACGATGGCTGTGTGGAATGCGGTTAAGAATTTCTTGCAAGCATGCTGGAATGGATTAGTATCTATTGTAACACCAATTTTTGATGCAATAAAAAACTGGATTGTGAATGTCTGGAATACTATTAGTTCCACTACAAGTGCGGTCTGGAATGCGATTAAAAGCTATCTTTCTAGCTTATGGAACTCAATTGTTTCCACAGCAAGTTCAATTTTTAATAGTATTAAATCAGCTATTTCAACTGTTTGGAATATGATTAGTAGTGCAAGTAGTAGTGTTTGGAATGGCATTAAGTCTACACTTTCAAGTATCTGGAATGGTATTAAATCTACAGCATCTTCAGTGTGGAATGGATTAAAAGATGCTATTATGACTCCTGTTCGTTGGGTAACAAGTGCTGTTAGTGGGGCGTTTAATGGAATGAAGTCAGCAGTATTAGGCGTGTGGGATGGAATTAAGAGTGGTATTCGTACAGCTATCAACGGAATCATACGTATTATTAATAAGTTCATAGATGGCTTTAATACACCAGCAGAATTATTAAATAATATACCAGGAGTAAGCGCTCCAACTATTCCACATGTACCAATGCTTGCTAAAGGTGGGAAGCCTGTAGGTGATGGTTCATTTATCACAGGTGAAGCTGGTCCAGAGTTATTTACCAAGAAAGGTAATTCAATCACAGTTACTCCTTTATCATCAAAAGAAAAATCGCTTGGTATTACTGGAACTATGAATCAATTAATGGGTGATATGAGCCGCATGATGGCAAACTCTATGAGCCAGTTATCAGGATTAAAGACTGTCATGAGTGGTGTATATGGGAACATGTCAAATAGTAGACAAGCTATGACAAATACAGTTGCAAATCAAGTGTTTAATTACCCGTCTGGATCATCTGGTGATGGAGCAATTCCGACGCTTGGTGGTGAGTTGGTTGTTGAAGTTCCTGTTATTTTAGATGGTCGTGATCTAGCGCGCGGGACTTATCGATATACAAAAGAATATCAAGAAAGAGAAGAGCAAAGAAACTCAGCCTTTTAGGTTTGAGTTTCTTTTATTTTATAGAGAAATGGGGTGTCAAAATGAGTTCTTTTACATTTAACAACGAGCGTAAAGAATTTGTCCAAATTGCAAAAGGTTTGAAAAGACCTACTTGGGCGCCATTGAAAAGGAATTTATTAAGTATTCCGGGGTATCCTGGTGCAAGACTATTAAACACACAAACTGAAATTCGGGTTCTTTCTATTCCTGTGGGAATTATAGTTCCTGATGGATCTGATTTAGAAACGCTGAAAGAAGAAATTGCAGGGTGGTTAATAACGGAGCAACCAGCAGAACTTATTTTTGATATAGAACCAAATAGAACATATTTAGCAATTATAGATGATAGCTTTGATCCAGATGAATTTGTAGCCCTTGGTACAGGGACACTTAAATTTATTTGTCCAATGCCTTATAAGTTGGGAGCTGTACAAGAGAAAATATTGGCTATAGAGAAGGGAGACTTAAAAGCTTCATTACGTAATAATGGCTCTGTAGAGTCTAATCCAATTATTGATATAACTGTGGGAGCACAAAGCCCTTTCCTTGATATCTGGAATAGTGACGAATACTTTAGATTAGGTTATCCCACAGGTGTTAAAAATCGTGTTGTGAAACAAAATGAGCGTCTCATATGGGACGAAATGAAGAGTTTAACTACATGGAATGCTGTAACCGGTCAAATAGGGATTTACAAAAGTTCAGGGGCTATGAAGGTTTGGCAAGGATACGCTTTTACACCTGACTCATATGGAACGGGAACGGATACTGAGTGGCATGGTCCCTTTATGAAGAGAACTATTCCTAATACAGGTGGTGTTATCCAAGATTTTAGACTTGATGTGCAAATGACTTTTCAGTCTGAACACTGGAACAGAATGGGGAAAACTGTGGTTATGCTTTTAGATGCTAACGACAATGTGATAGTTGAACTAGCAATGGCTGATGAGTATATGAGTCATGAAATGACAACAGCACAAGCAATTATTGATTCAGGAGGTTCTAGAAAATGGATTTCTGACGAGATGGGAATGTACTCTGATACATTTAACGACTTTAGAGGACATGTTGCAGTAGCTCGCAGGGGCAAAGAATGGAGTTTCTATTTTGCTAAATATCGAAAGAATACTGAGATAGATGATGCTAGTTTTGTCCGTACATGGAGAGATGAGTCTGACAGTAATCCTATGACAGCTAGGCCAGTAGCAAAGATAGCTGTAGGATGTATTGTTTATGGTTCTAATCCACCAGCTGATATTGCATTTATTGAAGATGTTAAGTTTTGGAAGATAAACACTTTAACCATAGATGAGACTCCTTATATTTTTGATATAGGAGACAAAATACAAATAGATACAGAAAGATCACTAGTAACAATTAACGGAAAAAATGTGATTGGATTGAAAGATATATTCAGTTCATTTCCTATTGTAAAAAGGGGGCCGAATGAAATTATAGTCCGTCCAGCCAATATAGGAATAGCAAAATTAAGTTATAGGGAGCGATTTAGATGAGAACACCAAATGGAATCTTACATATTGTTGATTTTAAAACTAATCAAATCGTTTCAGCTATACAACCAAAAGATTATTGGGATGATAAACGCCATTGGGAAATCAAGAATACTATAGATACATTAGAGTTTAGGGTGTTTGATAATACAGAACATGCAACAACGCTTTTACAACAAAATTTAGTGTTAAAAGAAGTGCGTGATGGTCGAATTGTTCCATATGTAATTACTGAAGCGGAAAAAGACTCTAAAGATAGATCAGTGGTTGCTTATGCATCTGGTGAATGGATTCAGCTTGCTAAAGCAGGGATTATTAAACCACAAAAAATTGAAGGTAAAACGTTGAATGAATGTATGGGAATAGCTCTTGCAGGTACCAAGTGGAAAATAGGTAAAACAGAGCATAATGGATCGCATTCTATGACTATTGATGAATTTACTGATCCACTGACCTTTCTCAAACAGATTGCTTCTTCATTTGAATTAGAAATTCAATATCGCGCTGAAGTTGTAGGATCTCAAATAGTTGGTCGTTATGTAGATATGGTTAAGAAGCGAGGAAGAGATACAAGGAAAGAAGTAACTCTTGGTAAAGATTTAATGGGCATTAAGCGTATTGAGAACTCTCAAAACATATGTACAGCCTTATTAGGTTTCGTTAAAAAAGAAGGCGGAGAATTTATTACTATTGCAGAAATAAATAACGGCATATCTTACATTGTGGATGACGGTGCATTTCAGCGATGGAATGAAAAAGGGCAACATAAATTCGGCTTCTATAGCCCAGAGACAGAAAATCAAGATATGACTCCGCAACGACTTAAAACTCTTATGAAAACAGAAATAGAAAAACGTGTAAATACTTCTGTTTCTTACGAAGTTCAAGCACAAAGTATAGGGCAAGTATTTGGATTAGCACACGAACTAATTAATGAAGGCGATACAATCCGAATCATAGATAGAGGTTTCACACCTAAGTTGTACCTTGAAGCACGTGCTATTGCTGGTGATGAATCTTTTAAAGACCCCACACAAGATAAATATGTGTTTGGTGATTATCGTGAAATTGTTGATTCGAATGAAGAGCTACGTAGAATGTACCAAAAGGTTTTAGCATCTTTACAAGACAAAGTACCTCAAGGGTGGTTTGATGCTTTAAAGGATAAAGTAAAAAATCAAGGTGTAGACATTCAAGATGCTATCAACACGTCAAAGCAAGCCCAACAGGAAAGTAAAACAGCTAAAGACTTAGCAGAAGCAACTCAAGATTACATGGAGAAAAATCTTGTAGATATTATAGAAAATGTTAAACCACCTACTACTGATCTCAAAGCAAATAAAACACTATGGCGTGATATTAGTAATGGTAAACCTGGTATTTTAAGATTATGGACAGGTACAGCGTGGGAATCGGTTGTCCCAGATACAGCTCCATTACAACAAAGTATTCAAGATGTTAAGAAAGATATTGAAACAGCTAAAACGGAATTAAATCAAAAGGTTCTAAGTGTGGAAGGTAAAGCGCAAGAAATAGCTGGACAAATAGTTGGTGTTCAAAAACAGGTTAATGACAAAGTTGATCAAACGTGGATTAATAATCAATTAAAAGATAAGGCTGATAAATCCGGCGTTTATACGAAAGATGAAATTAAAGATGGTTTTATAGGGAAACAAATCTATGAAACTGATAAGAATGGTAACGTTAAGAAGTTCCAAGATATTAACACATCAATTAGTCAAACAAATGAGGCTCTCAAACAAAAAGCAGAGAAGTCAGAGTTAACGAAAATAAATAATGGTTTGTCCCAACTTGAAAGTAAAACGAATGAGATTGTATCAACGGCAGATGGAACGAAGCAGACGCTTTCTAATCTGAAAACTCAAGTTGATAATATTCAAATTGGTGGCCGAAATCTATTACTAGAAACAGCTACTAAATCACACTCAGTGAAGACTGGAGAAAACAAGCCGCATACCTATTTTGATGTAGCGAAGGACGTAACTGCTTTAATGCAGGGGCAGAATCTTGCTATGAGTTTCCTATTTACAGGTAAAGTTACTGCATGGGGTACAACGAATAAATGGGCTGGTTTCGAAGTGAAGATTACTTTCACAGATAATACATTTCATTATCCAAGTTGCCGTGTGGAAAACCGCCTAACACTAGGTAAACAGTATAACCAGGAAAGATTCACAGCGAGTGCTGTAGTAATGGATAAGCCAATTAAAGAGATTTCAGTTTACGCTTTAGCACGTGATTTCACGGGGGATGTGTTAATTGAAAAGCTTAAATTAGAAATTGGCACAATATCAACAGCATGGACACCAGCACCAGAAGACCAAGTATCAACAACTGATTTCACTAAAAAAACAGTAGAAATCGAGACTACTATTAAAGGGATTAATACTTCTGTATCAAATGTACAAAACGAACAGGGGAAGCTTACAGAACGAGTTACTAAATCAGAACAAACCGCAGATGGATTTAAACAATCAATTGAATCGTTAACAAAAAAGGATAGTGAAATTAGTAATAAATTAAATACGGTTGAATCAACTGTGGATGGCAATGCAAAGTTAATTACGTCAGTAGAGAAAAAGGTTGACGGTATTGATAGCGATGTTACGAACTTGATGGTTGGGACAAAGGAATTGGTGACACCTGTTTACTTTAAAGGCGGTACAGTTAAGTTATCACAAGACAAATTCAACGGGAATGCTGTTGTTGATGTCACTGGTGCATGGCATGGGCTTTCATATCACATTGTAAATCTCGTTAAACCGAATAAAATTAAAATTGGAGACAAAGTAACTTATTCTGTTTGGGCAAGGTTGAAAGACGCACCTGATGGGGTTAAAGCGCAACATAGTATTTATGATGGTTTAGGGCTCGGCCCTGAACTACCTAACGTTGATAATCAATGGAAGCAATTTTCTGGTACGTTCACTGTCGAAAAGAAGCATATGGATGCAACAGATCAATTAATTCGTGTCGAACCGTGGGAATGGTCGGGTGGAGATAGAAAACACATTTATCAACAATCCTCTCCCATGATTTCCGTTACGACTAAGGCGTATCCATGGCGACCAGCCCCTGAGGATATTGGAGACGGTAATGTTTTAACTAAAGTGACAACTGAAATTAAAGAGCAAGCAGGGAAAATCAGTGAGAAGCTAACGAGTGTAGAGACAAAGGTTGATAATACAAAACTAGATGGACGAAATTCTCTTAAAAACTCTAATTTTTCTAGTTATATTGTTAATGATTCTATAAGTTGGGACAAATCGTTAAATGGGAACCTTCAGGCATCTGGTTGGGGAAGTGGGTATAACGGTGGTGTAGCAGATCCAACGAAAGGCTATCACGCCCATCTAGATATAACTACTTTCGGTTATCCAGTTGTAGCATTTATTAACAAAAACAATAACATCGGTCGGAAAAATAGATGGATGGGTATAGCTGAAGATGTGGTTGCAGAATTTGCGAGAAATAATGTCGCAGATAAAGAAATTACTATTAGTATGGATATTTGGTCAGATACAAAAGGTTTCCGTATAAACGGTGGATTACATCATTTCATTGAAGGTAACACAGCACAAAATTTTCACAGTGGTCAGTATGTGTTTAATGTAAGTGAAGTAAATAGATGGGAACGCTACACATTTACGATGAAACTCCATAACAAATATGACGTTACTAAAGTGGCTAGATTTTATATATATGGTGGCGAAGGTATTGAAGGTGTAGCATATGTGAAAAATGTCAAACTTGAATTAGCCAATATTGCTACAGCATGGACACCAGCGCCAGAAGACCAGGTAACAACCGATGAATTTAACAAGAAAGCAACAGAGATTGAAAAAAGTGTGGAGGGTGTTACAACTTCTGTATCAACTGTTCAAAAGAATCAAGGTACAATGCAATCAACTCTGAATAAAGTGGAACAGACTACGAATTCAAATTCCCAAAGCATTACATCGTTATCACAAAAACAAGGTAAACAAGGAGAAATTATTCAGCAAAACACTAGCGATATCACGCAGTTGAATAATCAAATTAAATCTAAAGTTTCTGAGACTCAAATGCAGGATTATGTAGGTGGGTTAGGAAGTGTGAACATGTACTTTAACTCAGCTTTTGAGGACAGGGTAATTAATACTTCTACTGGAGTTGTTGCTTCTAGAACTCCAAGTCTTACGAAGTGGAACAAGATGGGAATCACTACAGGAACAGCAGTTACTCCTACAAGCGTCCGAAATCATGACGGGTATAACTCAGCTCAGATCCAAGCTACAGGTCTAACTGCAAATACGTGGACAGGCATTAACCAGTTGATACCTGTTTCAGCTGATTCAGGGAAGTTAGTATTATCTGTATGGGTATTTACTAACAATACAGAGGGAATGGATGCGGGAGGATCTATAGAGTTTAAATTCCTTAATGGTTCGTCGGTGGTTGGTCAAGTTGATGCAAATATTAGAAGTAAATTAGTTGGAGGGGCATGGACATTTGTAAGTCTTACAGCTGACGTACCTACCAAAAATGTTACACATGTTCAAGCGGGTATCTTTTTGGTTAAGAATGGTCTTATGTGGGTATCTCAACCACAAGTGCAACAGGGTGCAAACCCTACAACCTTTATGGAAAACCCGAAAGACTATGCTAACTATGACCAACTTGTAGGTGAGATTGCTAAGAAAGTAGCTACTACAGACTTTAACTCTAAGGTATCAACTCTTGAAACAAGCATAAATCAGCAGTCTAAAAGTATTGAGTTAAAGGCGGAAAAAACGGATGTTTACACGAAGAAAGAAGCTAACGGTCAATTTGGAAGTAAGTCTATTGTAGATTCCCACACAAGTTCTATTGCTTTAATGGCAGGAGAGATTACTCAAAGAGTTAAAAACAATGAGGTCGCTTCCACAATCAACCAAACAGCTCAATCTGTATTGATCCAGGCCAGTAAGATTAACCTGGACGGAGCTGTAACCGCCAAGTCTATAGAATCTGGTAGACTAGCAGGTGTAACTATCTCAACTAGTACAAACTCTACAGGCTATTTTGTTGACATGAATCAGCAAAATATTTCTCTTAAATCCAATGTAGGTAACACGGGACCAATCACACGGGGATATTTAGGTTTCATGCCTAACTTACCAGATAATACAGTCCGTACAGCTCTAGTGCTTGGAAACAACTACGACAACACTAACAGATTAGAGGTTAATGGTTCCTTATTCCTGGAGCAACAAACACCAAAATGGAATAACTACGATTTATCAAATTGTCGTATCGGTATGGCTAGAAGCCGTAACTCAGACGGATCTATAAACATGAAATCGTCTATAAAAATGGGATACATGGGTAGCATTGAAATGCGCTCAGAAGATAGCGACATTGACCTAGATGCTAAAGGTCATATCCGTATGAACACTACTAGGGGTGGTAAATCTCTTAATGATATTCAAATTATCTCTGGCACTAGCATGTCTTTACATGCTTACAATGGTAGTTGGTTCCTAAATAGTTCTAGCAGTACAGGCGCTGACGAATGGAGGATAAGAACGTTACACATTAACGATAAACGCTCTGGGGGTAACACTCAGGCTGATGTAGACTTTAGAATGGGACACCTGGTTACTTTACGTATTCCACAACACCCTGATTACACCAAGTATGGTATGGAGGTTAAGAACGGTACTGGAACTAGCTTAAGTAACATTCACGTAGATAAGGTGTATTTGACACAAAATATGTGGGAATCTACTAGACAGGTAAAAACAGCTATTAAAGAAATTAAAGTAAATGCTTTAGAGATATTAATGCAACTACAGCCTAAGCAGTACTATCGTAAGTCTGAAATGCAAAAACTCTATGAAAAACGTGAAAAGATTGTAGCAGGCGAATACCAAGAGCCAATGCCTACAATTAAAGACGTTCCTTTAGAGTATGGATTCATTGCAGAGGAAATGCCAGAATGCTTAGCAACTGAAGACAGAAAAACTGTTTCTACGTATCCTTTAATGACTATCGGTATTGCAGGCACTCAGGAAGTTTACAAGAAACATTTGGCTTTAGAGGAAATTGTGAAAGAACAAGCCAATCAGTTAGCAATACAAGAGGACAGAATTGCACGTCTAGAAGAATTGCTACTTCAACAATTAATTAATAAGAAACCAGAGCAGCCATAAGCTGGTCTTTTTTTATTGTATAGAAGGGGAGATAACAAAATGACAAATCAAATCCAAAGTACAAGTCCAGAGGAAAATCAATTACAAAGCCAAATTATCAATCAAATCATGCCAATACTAGAGAAGTTAGTTATGCAATTAGTTCAAAACCCAGCTCCAAATGAAGATGTGGTGCCGGGGAACGATAATAAATTTATGGAAATCGATGACGTTGTGGATAACTTGGTGAATGCAGGGATTATTACAGCGAGTAATTTTAATGTTAACGTTGAATTATTTAGAGGCAGTCCGATTACCGTTTCTATTATTAAAGCAGGAGATCCGGCAGCAGAGATTTCTACAGAAGTAGGTGCTGGAGATTCTATTAAGGAACATATAGAAGCATCAGATAATCACAGAGGAACTAAATAACTAGATTTAAAGTAAAGCGTACGAAAAGTAGGCTTTTTTTATTTTGAATAATTTATGAGGTTGGAAAGAGGTGGACGGTATGGATGGTTTGCAAGAGGTAAGAAGTGATGTTCAAGAAATAAAGCAAGATATCAAGGACATTCGTTTAGAAATTAAAAGCTTAGAGATGCGAACAACAGGTAACGAGAAAGACATTATTAATATCAATAAGCAATTAGATAAGATTAGCGCTAATACAACTTGGATCTTACGCCTTATTGTTGGTGGGCTTATTGGGGCGGCTCTGACCTTCTTCTTGAAAGGAGGTGGTATGTAATGTTTGAAATTACGGTAATGATTGGTGTTGTTGTAGGATTATCACAAATTGCAAAAACAGTTGGGATGCAAATAAAATATGTTCCGTTATTAAATTTAACGCTTGGCATAACGCTAGGCGTTTTATTTTTGTCTCAAGATATCAAAACAAATGTATTTCAAGGGACCATTATTGGATTGTCAGCAAGTGGATTATTTGACCACACAAAAATTATAAAAAAGGATGTTGTTGCTAAATGAAAAAGACAATGAAACATATAACCTCGTTACTTATGATGCTAGTACTTGCTGGTTCTTTTGCTACAAGTACTTTTGCTGATAGAACACTTATTATTCCAGATTTACCGAAACAACCATACCGTAACGGTGTAGGTGCTTATGAAGGTGTTGTAGCTCATTCTACAGCTACTCCAGAAGCTCCAGCTATTAATATTCAAAAATATGAGTCTCGTACATGGCGTTCAGCGTTTGTTCACTACGCAACGGATTGGGATGAAAACATTCAGATTGCATCTACTAAATATCGTGCATGGGGTGCAGGTCCAGCGGCAAATGCTAGATTTGTACATGTAGAGCTATCTGAAACTAGTGACCCTATTAAATTCAAAAAATCGTATGAAAGATATGTAAAGTTGCTTGCAAAAATATTAAAAGATAGAAATATCCATCCAAGTGTTGGGCTATGGACTCATAAAGATATCACTTACAAATTAGGTGGTACAGATCATGAGGACCCAATACAATATCTAAAGAGTCATGGTGTATCAGAATCTCAATTTAGAAATGATGTTTTAAAGGCATATAATGGTGATTCTGTATCAGTTAAACCAAAACCACAAGAACCATCTGGAAGTGTAACAGAAGCAAGTGGTGTGGCTTATATTGATGGGCAAAATGTAAACCTTCGGTCTAGACCATCCACAAGCAATAATGTCATCCGCAAGCTACAAAAAGGTGAATCATATAAAGTTTGGGGTAAAGTAGGGAATTGGTTAAATCTTGGAGGTAATCAGTGGATTTATAACGATACATCATACATTCGCTATAAAGAAGAACCTTTATCTGTGGAGGGTAAACGTGTAGTTTCTAAAGTAAATGACTTAAGATTCTATTCAATAGCTTCCTGGGCTGATAGAGATGTTGCAGGAACTGTCGATGAAGGTTTAGGATTCACTATCATTGATAAAGTATCTGTAAATGGTTCACAGCAGTATAAAGTGAAGAATAGTAGAGGTAATGTGTTTTATATTACAGCTAGTTCTTATTATGTATATGTGAAGTAGTGAGTAATGGAAAAGAAGGATTTAATAGGAGTATTGAATCCTTCTTTTTAAGATCTAGTTAAAAAGTTCCTGCAGTACGTTCTGTTAAATATTTAGTATCTAAATAACCTAGGTCTTGAACATGTTGATGTAACTTCTGAAGTAAGCACTCATCTTTACATAAAATACTAATATCAAAACCATCAACTATACTTAATAAAAATTCACAATCACTAGTAATAAAATCTGATGCTGTTCTTATCCATGTTGGGCTGTTCTTTTTCATATCAGGAAAAGCACACATTGTTAAGAAGACTAAAAAGTATTCTTTGTTTATTAAGGTTTGTTTTAACTTATTTTCAGTTATGAAACGTTCGTCGCCGAGTAATTGTTCAAATGTAAAGTTACCATGGGAATCTTTTAGGTATATTTCGGCAGTATCTATTTGCCAAATGAAATTGTTAGAATTAAAAAGTTCTAGTAATTTTAATATGGACAAATTAAAGTTTTCATCTTCTGGAGCGTGAAAATGTATTCCTATATTCATTGTATGCTAGTCTCCCTTTATTTATATTATTTAAAGAAATTGCCGGCTCTTAATTGAGTCGTTTTTTTTATCTTATAGCAATTATGCAACTATAAGTTATTCATTTGAATAAACACATAGTATAATTATACTATGTGTAAGGGAGGTGAGAAACATGGATTGGGACTTAACAGAAAAGTTTCTTAAAAATCTAGCTTACATAACAGGAAATGGTGGTAGGAGTCATAACAGCAAAGAAAAGCCTAAACGATATGAAAGATAGAAAGGAGAAGAAATAGAAAAACGCCTAGCCCGCAAGAGTAGACGCAAGTAACACAAAGAGGGAAGAAATCCCCCCAATCTTAAAAATATTATAACATGATTACAAAATTACACAAAATCCAATCCATGTAAAAATGAAGTTAGATCGAAACACTTTGGTATTAGTATTATTTTTAATATTAGTGGTTACAGTAACAAACTATACGAATCCTGGAGTAAGTGACTATTTAGGAATTGCTTCCACAATAATTTTAGCTATTGCGCTTGTTATTAATTTAATTTCTTTATGGAAAAAAGGCAGGGACGAAAAATGAGTATGGGCTATAAAATAAGTCGTGAAGAAACAGAAAAGTTAGTTAACCAAGTAATTTTAACAGCGAATGAAACCATAAATATATTAGGTGTCACAACCCAAAGATTGCATGTACTTGTAAAGCAAGGGCGACTTGTTCCCATTAAAGTAGTTGATAGGGTTTCGTTGTACTTTCGTGAAGATGTAGAAAAACTGGCTGAAGAATTAGGGCAATTAAGAGAAAAATATCGACCATATGAATAATTTGAAAGCCAACTCTTTTATGAGTCGGCTTTTTTGTTGTTATGTAGCTAGAATTTACTTTTAGATAATGCTTTTAATATAGGGTTTATGATTCTACTCAATAAACGAAATGCGTTAAAGATTGAACGAATAACTTTCATAAGATTAACGCCCCCTCATTCTCATACCTTATAAGTCTGAGATTTTCTTTACTTCTTTTTCTTTGGCTTTAAAGTCCTTTTTATATTGTTTAAAGTCATTCCGGTCGACTCTAAACTTCTCACCAGTAGCTACATTTTTTACTAAATATGTTTTAGCTGTAAGTTCTTTAATTAGAAACCATATTGCGAATAGTACAAGGGATATCCCAAGCGTGAAAGGTGTTAAAATTATTGCTGAAATAGTTATAATTAGCTCTGCTTTTGAATCAGCTCGTTTTAAAATTAACCTATTTCCCGCAGCAGCTTCAGACTGTTGTAATTGTTGCATACGTTGTAAGGATGCGACTGTATCATAACTCATGACATAACCTCCCGATAAATAATAACAAAATCATTATATCAAATATTTGAGATATTGGTATTATTTATCAATATTCGGTTTGAATTTATGTTTTCCCTCCACATAGATTTCATAAGTCATTTTAATACAAAAATCTATAGCTTCTTGATTGTCCTATGTGGAATCAAAGTTATGCTGCAGGTATAGTCGATGTGGGATTAGAATTTACAACTTTTGATAAAGTAGCGGTGAATGGTTCACCGCGATATAAAGTGAAAAACTCAAAAGCAGTGTCTTCTATATTATAGCTAGTTCAACATATGTAGGAGTATCATAGAATAAAAAAGCCGATTCCATTTGATGTGGAATCGGCTTTTTTATTTTATGGTAGATGTTAACTATCTAAAAAGGTAAAATTAAATCCCGATTTTTTCAACCAGGATTTAGTTTTATTTTACAAGTTTTAAGCTTTTGTGACGAGATTCAGTTTCGTGAATGTAAAAAGCGAACTCCTCAAGGGTAAATACATCTATATAATTTCTTAATTCTTGTATAGCTCTTAGTTCGAATTCTTGATCAAACTGTGTATTGTTAATAACTACTTTAATGTCTTTTTTATTCATCTCATTAGATTCGAAATCATTGATATCATAGATAAAGCTTTTTATTTCAGTGAAAAGTTTATTTTGTTGTTTGTAATCGAAACTTAGGGCTTTAACAAACATTTGATTATCATTTAAATTAACTGAGAAATCGAAGGCTTGTTGATCTAGACTGTTTTTATATTGAGGTTGTCTTTCTACCCTAGAATTTAAACTACTGTTTGTAAACATTTTTGAAACTAAACGTTTAACTCTATCTCTGCTGATTCGCTCGGATTTTTTATTATCATAATATAAATACATATCGCATAAATCAGTGATATCAGATTCAACATCATTACTTATAAGAGTTCGTATTTCGCTAAATTGCATTTGATTGACGAAGTATGAAATTTCTTCTTCTAAGAAATGACGTTGCCCAATATATTCGGAACCTTGGAAGTCAAAGTGGTTGGTATTAAATTGGTACTCCAATGATTCTAGAAGAACTGAAATGACATCATTATCTATTTCATCATCAAAGTTCTTAATACGAGTTAAGTTTTTAGTCTTGTGAAAGTGGCACCATTCATCCTCTGGAATATGTGTAAGCACACCTACATTTATAAACTCATCACGTAAAATATCTGGTACATATCTACAGACTGTATAGTATATTGCTTTAGCACTCACTTATAGCTCCTCCTTTCCAACTTGGACACTGATCTTTGATTAACATTAAGAATGTATTAATATTTTGGATGCGATGCAGAATAAAATCTGATAATGCGGATTTTTCACCATCTGTTAAACCTCATTCATCAGGTATTCCTTGAAGACACCATTCGATGTCTTCAACTTGCAACCCTTTAATTTTTTCTAAGATTTTATTAAATGGATTATGACCATTAACACATTTTAATAAAATTCTATAGTTATGTCCATGAAATTCTTTTACTAAGCAAAGTTGCTCTTTCATTATTCTGCGTATTTGAAATTCATCCCACAATGCACCGATTTTGAAAACATGACTGTGATCGATTATTAGTAGTCTCTTCTCTTTAAAATCGAATAGTAGGTTGCCTTTATTTACAGTTCTATCATCATTATACACAATATGGTCAAATATTATTATTGCCGGAATGTCCTCTTTGTTAACCATGATATTTAACATAGGAGGTTGGATAGATGATTGTGATTTATTTACAAACTGGCTACCGAAATGGATACCTGGTTGGACTCCTAAATTCTTTAATTCAGGAGACGAAGCAATAATTGCTTCATTTATTCTAACTAATGCGGCATTTGGAATTGGTAGACCTAAAAGTTTGGCTAATTTATAGCAAACGAACTCATTAATTAATACTTTAGGTTCTTCTTTTGCATCAATGGTTTTAACTACGTAAAGGTCGTGTGTAGTTCTCATTAATAAAGGTCTTGTTACTCCTTTAGGGATTTCACGTTCAAAGGATATTATATCGTATGTTGGAAAATCAAATTTGTTCAAATTATCACCTGCATTTCAACATTAATAAAAAATTGCTCACCGAGAGGGCGTATCACAATTAATAGGGAATATGTAAATTATAATAATTGAATATAACGTACAATTTAACTATATGATAACAAAACCAAAGTGGAAATGTTGTCGAAAAATGTCGAAAAATCCAAGCGGGTATTGGATTTTGTGTGGGAACACTTAATTTGTTTGTATATATTAGTTATTTTTGAATTTAGGTAATAATCCGAATTCGCTTTTAGTTATTGAAAGTTGTTTTTATTTTGGTAGGGGTTTGTTTTTTTATTTCATAAATATAAATAAAGAAGGGGTTTTTTATTTGACTCACGTCAATTTAAATGGTATAATAAGAGTATAAAGGAGGTGAACAAAGTGGATTGGATAATAATCTTAGGTGCTATAGCTACAACAGTAACAGTTTTTTCTCAAGTAACCGCAGGGATTAAAAACATCGTAGATACATACTACAAGGTGAAAGAGGAAAAACAAAAGAGTCGCCCCGACCAAGGAAACGACTCAGAATAAGCACACAGGGGAGGAAAACCTCCCTTGTATTTAAGATTATATCACATTCCATATTATTATGAAAAAATTTATCTGGACGAATCTACCTGTAGTCATTGTTTTAGGGTTCATTTTATCAATTCTTGACTATGATAATCTAAACGCTTGGGGTTATATCTGTATCGTTGGTACCATACTAGCGATAATCTTAATGGTAATTAATATGATTATTTTGTATATCAAGGAGAAAAAGAATGTATAGATTTGAAACTAAAGAAGAATTAATGCGCTTTATTCAAGAGGAAATTGTAAACACTTCAGAGGCTCTAGAAATTTTAGGATGTTCACGTCAAAATTTAAATGTAATGGTACAGAAAGAGAAAGTGAAGCCAATCAAAGAGATGGCACGAGATCGATTATATTTTAAAGAAGATATTCTGGAAAACAAAAAGCAAA
The DNA here is from genome assembly GCF_016483345.1 of Bacillus cereus group sp. N24. Taxonomy (NCBI): domain Bacteria; kingdom Bacillati; phylum Bacillota; class Bacilli; order Caryophanales; family Bacillaceae; genus Bacillus; species Bacillus cereus group sp. N24. Next base: position 534,122 of record NZ_JAEHCA010000001.1, on the reverse strand, counting down.
TGAGAAGAAAAGCCGATTCTAATTAAAAACTCGGCTTTTTTATTGTTAAGATGTTTAGAATTTACTTTTAGACAATGCTTTTAATATAGGATTTATGATTTTACTTAATAAACGAAATCCGTTAAATATAGATTTTATAACCTTCATATTATCGTCCCCCTAAACTAAATAAATCATATCAACTTGATACCAAAGATGTAAACATTGTAATTTCATAAATTCAAATGAAAAAGAAGCTTCTTTTTCAAAGCGAATGATGGTGTTTTAATCACAGTAGACTGAATAATCAGATATATTTTTATCAATAAATAGTAATTGTTATGATATACGCTTTCATATGATAACTTGTTATAATATTTAGATAATGCTCTTAGAAAAGGGGGATTTATATGGAGACAAAAATTTCTACTACTCGCAAGGGGTATGAGCTATTAGAAGAATGGTATCATGAAATGCTTGCTCAGCATATAGAGAAGGCAAGTATTTTAAAAATTGAAGCAGATAATATATTTAATAAGGTTAAAGAAAATGCAGACTCTTTTATTTATTACTCCCTGTTAAGATTTAGGTATCAAATGTTAAAGGGGAATTTTGAAAAAGGGCTAGAAGGGTTAGAATACATAAACGGTATGCCAGATGGTTTACTAAAATATTACTATCACTTCTTTAAATTTATCTATGCAACAGAAGTTGGAAACTACAATAGTGCAGAAAAACATCTTGAATCTGCAAGTGATTTATTAGATATGATGTCCGATGAAAAAGAAAAAGCAGAGTACAATTATCGTGTTGCGCTATATAAATATTATATTTCACAACCTACTTTAGCTATTAATTATGCTACAAAGGCTCTCGATTATTTTTCAAGCCATGAAGGCTATGAGACCAAAAAGGGAGCGTGTGAAAATACATTAGGTATGGCTTGTATTACTTTAGAACAATTTGAATTAGCGGAGGAATATTTAATTTCTGCTTTAAATATGTTTCAAAAACTTGATGAACAATCGCTAGTTTTAAAAGTTCGTAGTAATTTAGGAGTACTGTATGCCGAACAAAACTTATCAGATTCAGCTATACGTCATTTAGAAGAAGTATATAAAGCGTGTCAACATACAAAATTGCATTATCAAAGAAGGGTAATATTCCTATTAGCTCGGGAACATATTAAATTAAAACAGCATAATGATGCAACTTTTTATATTAAAGAGGGCTTGAAGAGTTGTAATCAAGAATATAGTTATCACTTAAATATTTTGGAGTGTATAAATAATAATGAATCTATAAAGAAGTTAGAAGAAATTGTAAATGAATCACTTTCGTATTTTAAAGAACAAGAATTGTGGAAAGACATTCAAATTTATACCGAACTACTAGCAGGTAAATGGTATAATGTGGGTGCAAAGGAAAAGGCGTGTGAGTATTATCATTTAGGTCATGAAGCGAGAACTTTATTAAAAGAAAAGGGGCGTTTAAAATGAAAAAGATTAAAATTACATTTATGGGTTTAATCGGTATTGCAGTATTATCGTTTGGTTTAAATAGTCCTAGTATTGAAAAAAGTGCAGCACCTACACTGAAACAAGAAAATATTATTTCATATTCAGAACATGGTACAGGAATCTAATAAATAAGAAAATTACCCCTATCAGTTATTAAAGAAATAAATAATTACTAAGCAGTAAAATAGAAAAAATAAACAAAGCAAGATGATGACAACATCTTGCTTTGTTTAATTGTGAAAAAACATTGAACTTTAATGAATTTTTTAGAGGATATTTTAAATAGGAAAGAACAGATTGAAAAATGAAACAAGCCTAAGCTATTTAGGTTTGTTTCATTTTGTGGGGCACCCACAATCTCACCCACAATTCACCCACAAAATTAAAAAAAGTGATGAATCGCTATGAAACATCACTTTTATAAAACTTTGATAAATCAACGTTTTTGGCACGATTTAAAACTTGATGAATCCAGAGGATATATTCCGCACACAAGTTCACCAATGAGAACGCGATCAATATATGTCTCTATGCTAAGAAAAAAAGCCTTGATACTACGGTATCAGGGCTTTTTCGTCATTTATCTACAGCGAATTACAGTGAATATTGTCGTAATTTTTGAGGTGTAATTAAGAAGTGATTTAACAAGAATAATTTGTATTGACTCGTTCTGTATAAAGAACTAAAATGACATTAATTAGGAATGTTTATATATTTAAAAAATAAAAAATATTACTTTTATTTCTGTTTTTATGGGAATTTCAACTGGAATCTCATTGGTATTAAATGAGGGGGAGAAGTAATGAATAAGGAAATAAATTTGAAAAATCTATTTACCGTTATATGGAAAAGGGTGTGGATACTACTGTTGTTTACGACTCTCACAACGGTAGGAGGAGCGATGTATAGTATGTATATGAAAACACCTTTGTATGCCTCCTCAGCAAGGGTTATTGTTCAAGCTAATGCTGAAACGATGAATACATTGAAAGCGATGGTAAATGAGCCTGTAATATTAGAAAAAGTAGCGGCTGAATTAAATATTAACAGATCTGCAGGTGCATTAAGTGGACAAATAAGTATAGAAAGTGTACAAGGCTCTCAGATTATGAGAATAAATGTAGTGGATATTGATCCTGTACTTGCACATAAAATTGCAAATACGACAGCGGCTGTTTATAAGAAAGAAGTAGCAAATATACTAAATTTTAATAATGTGAGTATATTACCAGAAGACCCAGTTCAAAAACATTCGATGCCTATAAATATAAATCACTTTAAGACGATACTAATTGCGTTCTCTGTAGGTATGGTGCTCAGTATCGGTTTTATTTTTTTATTGGATTCATTTGATGATAGAATCAAATCGGAACGACGAATTGAGCAATTGTTAGATGTCCCTGTTTTGGGCGGGATTTCTAAAATGAATAGGAAAAATACAGAAGACAAATTCAGTGAAAAAAATACAGTGGTACTGGGGGATGGAACGGAGTGGCCTACAAAAATAGACGAAAAACAAATAAAGTTAAAGGAGAAAGTATAATTGCTTATACAGCTCCAAGATCGAAAATTTCGGAGCAGTATCGTTCGCTTCGAACAAACCTTCAATTATCTTCGTCTATTCATAAAAGCAGAACTATAGTTATTACTTCTCCAAGGTATGGTGAAGGAAAATCAACGATTACAGTTAATTTAGCAGTCTCAATAGCACAAAAAGGTGAAAAAGTATTGATAATAGATGCAAATTTACGAACACCCACAATTCAGGAAATGTTTGGAGTAGAAAATACAGTTGGATTAACTGATATATTGAACGGAAAAACAAATTTAGAAGGCGCTGTAAAAAAAACAGAGATGGAACGTCTTGATGTATTAACTAGTGGTCCAGTACCATTCAATCCATCTGAAGTACTTAGTTCAGATGAGATGGATATGTTAATTCAAAAGGCAATGGAACAGTATGACATCATATTATTTGATTCTTCCCCTGTATTAGAAGTAACAGATACGAGTGTATTAGTTGATAAATGTGAAGGAGTACTATTGGTGATCCGATATAATCGTACTGTGAGCGAAGATGCGCTTGAAACGAAAAGAGCACTAAGTTTCACGAAAAGTAGAATATTGGGGGTAATTTTGAATGGGAAAGTATAAAGGGGATTAGAATAATAGATTTGACCTTCGTACATAAAAATGTTCGTTATAAAGAAAGAACAATAGAACTGTGATGTGGTGATGTCTCCTGACCGCTATCAATGGAGGCACTCGATTATGCTGTGGGTTGTGAAAGCAACCTTAGATGCGAGTCATCAAAAGTGTAATGTGAGGGAGGGTTAGATGCCCATATTTTATTAAAGTTTCTAGCTATGTACTTTTAATAAAGAGAATATAGTTAGAAACTTTAACTTTGAAAGAGTTCAGTAAGGAATTGATTAAAGGAGGAAGTTATATGACGTATCGCCGGAGGATATCGTTATTGCTTTTAATGGATTCACTGATTGTATTAAGTGCAGTTTTTTTTAGTTATTTTTTTGTAAATGCTAGCTTTAGTGTTATCACTTTATCATCAGTTATTAGCTCTATCACTCTATTAATTAGTCATCATTTATTTGCTTTTGTTTATAAATTGTATAAAAAAGCTTTGGAATATGCAAGTATAGGAGAGTTGCTAATTATATGCAAGGTCGTTACATTTTCAATACTTACTACAGCGGTTGTGCAGCAAATCATTATGCAAAAAATGTATTTTCGATTGTTAGTTGTAACTTGGATGATTCATATTTTATTAATTGGTGGTTCCCGCTTTATTTGGAGAATGTACAGAGATATTTATTATGTAAAGAAGGGTGATAAAAAAAGAACGTTAATTGTTGGTGCTGGATCAGCTGGGACGATGGTTGCAAGACAGTTGTTGAAGAATAATACGGCTGAATTAATGCCAGTCGCGTTTATTGATGATAATGTCAAAAAACATAATCTTGATATTTGGGGGATTCCAGTAATAGGTGGCATGGATCAAATTGATTATGTTATTAAAAAACTGAATATTAAGATAATTATTTTAGCAATTCCTTCGTTAAACAAGAGAGAGAGAAATGTTATTTTAAAAGATTGTTTAAAAACAAAAGTAAAAACTCAAATCCTTCCCATGTTAGAAGACTTAGTAACAGGTAAGGTTTCAGTAAATGAATTTAGAGATGTTCAAGTAGAAGATTTATTAGGGCGAGATCCTGTAGAGTTAGATGTGGAGATTATTTCAGATTATATAACGGATAAAGTCATTTTAGTTACTGGTGCAGGTGGATCGATTGGTTCGGAAATTTGTAGACAAGTTGCGAAATTTAAGCCGAAAAAATTGATTTTATTAGGGCATGGAGAAAACAGTATTTATTCCATAGAAATGGAATTAAATGAAAAATATAACGATATGAGAGGCGTGTTCATTCCAGAAATCGCGGATATACAAGATGAAAAGAAGATGCATTTAATAATGAATAAACATCTTCCAAATGTTGTATATCATGCAGCCGCACATAAACATGTACCATTAATGGAGAACAATCCTGAAGAGGCTGTTAAAAATAATTTGATTGGAACTATGAATATAGCAGAGGCAGCAAGAACGCATGGAGTAGGAACGTTTGTTATGATTTCTTCCGATAAAGCGGTGAACCCGACGAGTGTTATGGGTGCAACAAAGAAATTAGCTGAGATGGTCATTCAGCACAAAGATAAAATAAGTCATACAAAGTTTGTTACAGTACGTTTTGGAAATGTATTAGGTAGCCGCGGGAGCGTCATACCTTTATTTAAGAAACAAATTCAAAATGGTGGACCAATTACAGTTACTCATCCTGATATGGTTCGTTATTTTATGACAATTCCGGAGGCATCAAGACTCGTAGTGCAAGCTGGGGCGTTAGCTAAAGGAGGAGAAATTTTTGTGCTGGATATGGGAGAGCCAGTAAAAATAGTTGATCTTGCTAAAAATCTCATTCGATTATCAGGAAACTCTTTGGATGAAATAGGAATAGAATTTACCGGTATACGCCCAGGAGAGAAGCTTTTTGAAGAATTACTAAAAGAAGATGAAATGAATGAGAAGCAAGTTCACCCGAGAATTTATGTAGGGCAAGAAATGAATGTTCGTATAGAAGAAATAGAAAAGTTAATTTTGGAATATACAGAGTTAGATGAGATGGAATTAAGAAAGCAATTGTTAAATTTAGTGAATCAGCGTAAAACTTTAAAACTATTAATACCAGTATCAGGTTAATAGCAAAAAATTCTTATAAGACGGGTGCGTGGGATGGTGTCTAAAAAAGTTCTGTTTTGTGCAACTGTGGATTATCATTTTAAAGCTTTTCATTTACCGTATTTGAAATGGTTTGCAGACCAAGGATGGGAAGTGCATGTTGCAGCGAATGGGAATATACATCTTCCGTACGTAACTCAAAAATATAATATTCCTCTTCAAAGATCACCGATTAGCGTACAAAACTTTCATGCATATAAAAAACTTACATCAATTATTCATCAAAATAAATATAATATCATTCATTGTCATACGCCTATGGGAGGAGCAATTGCTCGTCTAGCTGCTAGAAAAGTGCGGAGAGAAGGCACAAAGGTTATATATACAGCGCATGGATTTCATTTTTGTAAAGGATCATCATTCATAAATTGGCTTTTATACTATCCAACCGAAAGAATTTTAGCTACTACTACGGATTGTCTTATCACAATTAATCAAGAAGATTACAGTTTAGCAGTAAAGCATCGATTTCAGGCGGGAAGTATTAAACTCGTTCATGGTGTAGGAGTAGATATAGAACGATATATTCCTGTTAATGAAAGTGAAAAGGAGCAATTAAGACATAAAAATGGTTATAATTCTGAAGATTTTTTAATGTTTTATGCAGCTGAATTTAATAAGAACAAAAACCAAAGCTTCTTAATTCAATCATTGGCACAGTTGAAAAATGAAATTCCGCATGCGAAGCTACTACTTGCTGGTGAAGGGCCGTTAATGAAGGAATGCAAAAATATAGCGGCTCAACTAGGCGTGAGTAGTATGGTGCATTTTCTTGGTTATAGAAATGATATAGCTCCTTTGCTGCAGATGTGTGACCTAGCTGTTGCATCGAGTTACCGGGAAGGTTTACCAGTTAATGTTATGGAAGCTATGGCTTGTGGACTTCCAGTTATCGCCACGGACAATCGGGGACATAGGGAGTTAATTATTCATAATAAAAATGGTTGGATTATAGATCGTGATGATATAAAGACGATGTCTGAAAGAATAAATTCTATTTCTAAAAGTATTAAATTACAAGCTCAGTTTGGACGGTGTGGGCGTACTATTATTACAAGTAAATATTCAGTTAATGAAGTATTAAAAGAGAAAAAAGAAATTTATACAACGTATATGGATGAAATGGAGGATTTAAATTGGGCACTCCATTGAGAGTACTACATGTAGTCGTAAATATGAATAGAGGCGGAGCCGAAACTTTAATTATGAATTTGTATCGTAATATAGACCGCTCAAAAGTACAATTTGATTTTTTAACTTGTAAGGAAGGAGTGTTTGATGAAGAAATAGTAAGGTTAGGCGGGAAAATTCATAGAATTCCATATGTTACAGATGTTGGTCATAGGGGCTATATAAAGACGCTAGATAACTTCTTTAGTACCCATACGCAATATAAAATCGTTCATTCACATATGGATAAAATGAGTGGATTTGTACTTCGTTCAGCTAAAAAAGCAAGGGTGCCAGTTAGGATTGCGCACAGTCATAATACTAGTAGTGAGGGTGGTACTGCTGCAAAAATCTATAAATGGTATGCGGGAAAATCAATAGCCATGTGTGCAACACATTTGTTAGCATGTTCAAATGCTGCTGCCAGATGGCTATTTACAGATAAAGCCGATGTGGCAAGAATTTTAAAAAATGGAATTGATTGTGATAAATTTTTGTTCTGTCCAGACATGCGAAAACAAGTAAGAGAAGAATTACAAATTGAGAAAGACGCTCTTGTTATAGGTCATGTTGGAAGATTTGCTCATCAAAAAAATCATGCTTATCTTATAGAATTATTCACGCAGTTAACTCGATTTAAGCCGGATTCAATTCTTTTATTAGCTGGCGAAGGGCCGCTTCGAGTGGGAATTGAAAATAAAGTAAGGGAATTGAATATGGAGAAGCATATACGGTTTCTTGGGATACGAGACGATATAGAAAGGATACTTCAAGCATTTGATGTATTTGTTTTTCCATCCATACATGAGGGATTGCCACTCACTCTCATAGAGGCGCAAGGAGTTGGTTTGCCTTGTATTATATCGGATGCTATTACGAAAGAAGTGGACTTGGGAATGAATTTAGTTGAACATGTTCCTCTAACAGATAAATTTGCTTGGATAGAAAAAATGAAAAATATAGAAACTAGTAATTTTTCGAGGAAAACACTAGCTCAAGTAGTATTCGCAAAAGGATATGATATAAAACATACGGCTAAATTGACTCAAGATTATTATTCTGTACTTTCGAGGTGAGTAATTTGAAGAATTTAACGATTTTCACCCCTACTTATAATAGAGCGTATTGTCTTGCAAGTTGTTATGAGAGTTTAAAACGTCAAACATGTAAGGATTTTGTATGGTTAATAATAGATGATGGATCTAGTGATAACACAAAAGAATTGGTCGATAGTTGGATTGCTGAAAAATATATCAAAATTAAGTATCATTGGCAACAAAATCAAGGGATGCATGGTGCTCATAATACAGCATATGAAATGATTGATACGGAGTTAAATGTTTGTATTGATTCTGATGATTATATGCCCGATGAAGCGGTAGAAAAAATCCTTTCTTTTTGGAGTAGCTATGGAAATGAAGAAGTTAGCGGGATAATTGGACTGGATTTGTATACAAATGGACAAATAATTGGTTCAAAGTTACCAGAGAACCTTAAACACTCCACGCTTTTTGATCTTTACAACAAACATGGTGTCACAGGTGATAAAAAATTGGTCTATCGTACAGAATTGACTAAGAAATATCCATACCCAATTTTTAAAAATGAAAAATATGTAGGGTTAGCATACAAATATTACATGTTAGATCAACAGTATGAGATGTTATTAATGAACGAAGCGCTTTGTTATGTGGAATACATGGCTGATGGATCATCAATGAATATGCTAAACCAATATCGTAGAAACCCAAAAGGTTTTGCTTTTTATCGCAAGGAACTTATGAAATTACCATTTACTAATCGACTATTTAAATATAGGCAAGCTATACATTATGTATCTAGTAGTTTCATATCGAGAAATAGAAAGTTTATACAAGAATCGCCATGTAAAGGACTGACATTTTGCGCACTACCATTTGGAGCTATCCTTTATAGTTACATTACAATGAAAACAAAAATGAAAGTAAACATGTAGAGACTTATTTAGTAATTAAATGAGAGGACAGAATAATGACCATACTTTGGATGAATCTTGCTATAGTATTCATGCTCGCATTTTTTGCAAGGTATTTTGCTATACCAGTGACTAATAGTCTTACATTGATAAAGCCCAATAGGCTGTTGATTATAATGGCGGCTTTATCTCTTGTGTTGGTGGCAGGGCTTCGAAATAATATTGGGGATACTTATTTTTATATGCATGCATATAAAATAACGGAGTTTAATTGGGAATATGTTCAAACTAATAAAGACATGGGCTTTAATATTTTTCAAATGGTTTTGAAAAAATATACGGATAATCCTCAAGTAATGGTTTTTACTACAGCATTGATAACAAATGTACTCATTGTAGCAACACTATATAAATATTCAAGACTAATTGAATTGAGTTTATATGTTTATATTACGTCGGGTATGTATTTAACATCAATGAATGGGATTAGGCAATATTTAGCCGCTGCAATTATTTTTGCTGCTACAAAATATATTTCTGAAGGAAAATGGAAAAAATATACAGTTATTGTATTATGTGCATCAACATTTCATGCAAGTGCATTAGTTTTAATGCCAATATACTTTTTTGTAAGAAAAAAAGCCTGGTCAGGAACGACATATTTGCTCCTTTTTTTAGCGGTATGTGTAGTAATAGGTTTTAATCAGTTTTCGGAAATTTTATTTTCGGCTATTGGAAATACTCAATATGGTCAATATAAGGAATTTCATGAAGGTGGTGCCAATATACTTAGGGTTGCTGTGAATATAGTGCCAATTATACTGGCTTACCTTGGGAAAGATAAAATGAGGGCGTTATTCCCTGAAAGTGATTATATTGTAAATATGTCTATATTAGGTCTTGTTTTTATGATTATTTCAACACAGAATTGGATATTTGCTAGATTCTCCATATATTTTGGATTGTATCAGTTAATATTAATTTCTTGGGTTGTGAAGTCATTTACAGATAAAGATCAAAAGTTGATTTATTATGCAGTTCTAGTGTGCTATTTTATTTATTTTGTATATGAACATGTAATTACTTTGGGAATTATCTATAAGAGTAATTTACTTTGATAATAAAGTGCAAAATGCTAGGAGAGGATTGTTGAATGGGGATAGATTCTAAGCCTGAACCTATAAATAAAAAGAAGGTTTTACACATTGTCAGCGCTCTGAATCGTGGGGGAGCTGAAACATTATTAATGAATATATATAGGAAAATAGATAGAGAGCAGCTTCAGTTTGATTTTGTATCCCATCGAAATGAGAAAAATGATTACGAAGATGAAATAATGGCCTTAGGTGGGAGAATATATAAGGTACCTAGTTTAGGACAAATAGGACCTTTTGCCTATGTTAAAGAACTTGTGAAAATTATGTCGGATAATCAATATGAAGTTGTACATGCACATACGGATTATCAAGGTGGTTTCGTTGCTGTAGCGGCAAAAATAGCTGGTGTAAAAAAGAGGATTTGTCATTCCCATAGTAATAATTGGCCACAAGACTCTGGAATAAAAGCAAGAGTTATCCTAAAGGTTTTGCAATCTATTATTAAATATGCTGGAACTAATTATTGTGCGTGTAGCGTTGAAGCAGCACGTTTTTTATTTGGTGAAAGGATGCTTCAAAGTCAGAGGATAGAACTGATTAAAAACGGTATAGATATTAATCAATTTACTGATATAGATGCTGGAAGTAGTGTCAGCGTAAGAAGGGAACTTAATATACCGAATACAGCAAAATTAATAGGACATATAGGAAGTTTTTCGGAGTCAAAGAATCATGTTTTTATCCTAAAAGTTTTAAAGCAAATTTTAAAAAGAGATTCAAATTTTGTTGCTATTCTAGTAGGAGATGGTCCGTTAAGGATTTCTATTGAATTAAAAGCAAAGCAATTAGGGATCTTTGAAAACATTAGATTTTTGGGCGTTAGGAAGGATATTCCACGACTCATGAAGAGCTTTGATGTTTTTATTTTTCCTTCTTTGTTTGAGGGGTTTGGTATTGTAACTTTAGAAGCGCAATCTGCAGGTGTACCATGTGTTGTAGCAGATACACTACCTAATAATACTGATATGGGGTTAGGGATAATGTCATTTGTTGACTTAGATGAAGAAATTGAAATATGGTGTAAAGAAATTTATAAAGCCTTGTTAAAAGAAAGACCAGACAGGGAATTCATAATTAACAATATATCGAAATTAGGCTTTGATATTAACGATAACATTTACGAGTGGCTATCGTTATATGGAATTGTGTGCAAGGAAGAAGTAGGGTAATCTAATTTGTTTTCATTTTATATGTCTGATGTATAAGGAAAATTGGTAAGCGTAACAGCAAAATACTAATATAAAATGAAGAAGAGAAATCAATAATAGATTTTGTGAGGTATCCTATTATGAAAAAGAAAAGAATATTAATTACATCTTTTGATATGGAAATTGGTGGAGTAGAAAGAAGTTTGATTGGTTTATTAAATACAATTGATTACAGTAAGTATGATATAGATTTAATGTTATTTAAACATGAAGGAGGATTTTTCTCTTTACTACCCAAAGAGCCGAATTTATTAGAAGAATTGCAACAATATACTACTTTTAGAAAATCAATTAAACAGATATTACAAGAAGGGCATTTCTCAATTGGAATTACTAGGGTGATAGGAAAAGTCATGGGTGTTATGCATGGAAGGTTTGTAAATAGTAAAGAACCTGGATACTTTGTCATTCAATATGGATGGAGAATATCTCTTCCATTTCTTCCAAAATTGAGAGAAGAGTACGATGTTGCGATAAGTTTTTTATGGCCGCATTATTTTATAGGGGATAAAGTCCGAGCGAAAAGAAAAATTGGGTGGATTCATACTGATTATTCGAACATACAACTTAACAAAGAAATGGAATGTAAAATGTGGGGGGAAATAGATGATATCGTGGCGGTTTCTGAAAGTTGTAGAGAGACATTCCTGAATAGTCTACCTTATATTAATAAAGAGGTACAAGTGATAGAAAACATAATAGATTCTGAATTTGTTTGTGAACAATCCAATGAAGGAGATATTACTCAGGAAATATCAATAAATAGCAAGCGAATCAAGTTAATTACTGTTGCTAGACTTTCGCATGCTAAAGGAATTGATGACGCTATATATGCGCTTAGACAGTTATTAGATCAAGGGTATGATATCGAGTGGTACATAGTTGGATATGGGCCGCAAGAAGCGGAACTTAAATTGTTGATAGATAAGCTAGGACTTCAAGATAAATTTGTTTTACTAGGTAAGAAGATTAATCCGTACCCGTACATAAAAGCATGTGATATTTATGTACAACCTTCTAGGTACGAAGGGAAGGCAGTAACAGTTCGGGAAGCGCAAATTCTTAAGAAACCAGTATTAATAACTAATTTTTCAACTGCCAAAAGTCAGTTGGAGAACGGAGTAGATGGATATATTTGTCCAATGGGTATAAAGGGAATTGTCGAAGGAATAAAAAAAATGATTGATGATGTTGAATTCAGAAATGAAATTGTTAATAATGTAAGCCAAAAAAATTATGGTAATGAAATAGAAGTGGAAAAGATATATAGGTTAATTGAATTAGAATAGATTAAGCTATAAAACTAAAAAATCTTTTACTATTTATAAAAGATACTTGGGGGAATTATTTTTATGGATAATGTTTTAGTATTAGATACATCAGTAGGTTCTCTTAACAAGGGTGACGATATAATAATGAAGTGTGTAAAGCATCATCTTTCTGATATAACTAAAAATGCATATGTTTTAACATTACCTACTCATGTTTCACCTTTTCATTGGTACCAAGTAGCGAGAAAATCAAATAGGGTAAAGATTTATAGTGATGCGAAATATAAGTTTGTAGGTGGTTCGAATTTGCTAGCGATGGATATGTTTACTCATTTTCCGCAGTGGAATATAAATATATTTAATTATGGTCCTTTAAAGGGGAGTATTCTGGTTGGAGTGGGTGCAGGCAAAGGGAATAAAATAAATCCCTATACAAAAATGTTATATAGAAAAGTTTTATCACATGAATATATACATAGCGTTAGAGATGAAAGAACAAAAAAATTTTTAGAAGAAATGGGGTTTAAAGCTCTAAATACTGGTTGTGCAACTTTGTGGTCTTTTACGCCTGATTTTTGTAGGGGAATTCCGAGTGGAAAATCGGAATCGGTTGTTTTTACATTAACTCATCATTCTAAAGATCGTGAAAAAGATCAATTACTGATAGATATACTTAACAAAAGTTATGAAAATGTCTACTTTTGGATACAAGATGCTGATGATTTTGAATATTTAAAATCTTTAGAGGGTATACAAGGTATAAAAATTATATCTCCTACTATAGAGGCATATGAAAAAATCCTAAATACAGCCGTTGATTATATTGGAACGCGTTTACATGGCGGTATATTTGCTATGCGTCATAAAAAACGTGCAATAATTATCTCTATAGATGAAAGAGCTAAGGGGATGGGGGAAACGTATAATTTAAATCTGATTGATAGAGAAGATTTAAATAATCTCGAAAAAATGATAAATGCAGAGTTTATCACGGATGTTCAAGTGAATTTTGATGTAGTAAATCAATGGTTAAAACAGTTCTCTAATTAACAAATGTATTGTGATAAAAATGGCGATTTATTAGGAGGCTCAAATGAATAGTATAATTCTCGATAAAATTGTCGTAAGAAATAATAGAGTGGATTATTATTTTAGTATTAAGGGGGATTTACAAAAGTATTTTAAGACAAGTAATCATATGTTTCTTGAATATAACTATGATGTATCTGATACCCCTTTAAGTATTTTGGCTATTCCGTTTGTTGCGAATGTAGTTCCTCTTGTATGGATTACTAATTCAACAATAGTAATAAATGAATTAGATAAATCTTTTTATATTTGTTTAAATAATATAAAAAATGCATATCAAAACATGTTTCCTGGTGTGAAATTTAAAGGATCCATGGTTGTAGGAGAAATTATTGATAATGTTTACATTCCGGAACTTGAAGCGGCATCTTTATTTAGTGGTGGATTGGATGCACTTACTACATTTATAAGAATAAAAGATAAACACCCCTTGCTAGTTACTGAATATGGATGGCATGAAAATGAAATAGAGGGTAGTAAAGTATGGGAGGCAGATAAAGAAAATGCCGTAAATTTTGTAAAGGATAATGGACTAGAAAATATTTTTATACAATCTAACTATGGGACCTTTATAATTGCAGGGAACATTGACTATGATTTTAGAGAAAAGTTAAACGATACATGGTGGCATGGATTGCATCATGGTCTAGCAATAATATCTGCAGCTATTCCAATAGCTTTTAAACTTAAGATAAAATGTATATATATTGCAAGTTCTAATTCCCCATTATATCAAGTTACTTGTGCATCTGATCCAACTGTGGATAATGAAATAAAATATGCATCTGGAACAGTCTTTCATGATGGATACGAACTTACTAGGCAAGAAAAGATTAAAGTTGTTGTGGACCATTATTCAGCTAGTAAAGAACCTGTTAATATCAGGGTATGTTTTAAAAATGAAGAAAATTGTTGTAAATGTGAAAAATGTTTAAGAACAATTATGGGAATTATTGCTGAAGGGAGAGACCCTCGTGAATATGGTTTTAATATTCCAAGTAATCTTTATCAGTACGTTAAAACTTCTTTAAATAATGAGGTGAAGTTTTTTACTAATACATTCATTGAAATGTATTGGAATTTAATCCAAGTGCGAATGAAACAAAATTGTGATTGTATTACAGATAAAAATTTACTAAATTGGTTTCTAGATTATGATTTCAAGGCGCAACGAAGAAAAGCGTTATTAAAATACAGGATAACAAAGTTTTTCCCGATTTTAAAGAGGAAGATTAGTGCCAAATTTAGTAGAGTGGGTACGCAAAACAATTAAAATATAGAAGGTATTACGATGAGAATACAAAACTCCTTAAAAAATATTTTATTCGGTTTGTCTGGACAAATAATTAGTATTGGTATGGGATTTGTTGTTCGAACTGTTTTTATTTTTACACTCGGTATAGAATATTTAGGTGTGGATGGGCTTTTTACAAGTATACTATTGATGTTTTCCCTAGCTAATTTAGGATTTGATACAGCTATAATATATAGTTTATATAGGCCATTAGCTGAGAAGGATATTTATAAAATACAGGCATTAATGAATTTATATCAAAAAGCATACAGATTAATAGGAGTAGTAGTTTTATTAATAGGGTTATCTCTATTGCCATTTCTTGATCATTTAGTGAATGCAGATACTACGATTAAAGACATTAACATTATCTATCTTTTATTTTTAATAAGTTCAGTGTCATCATATTATTTTGTATATAAGCAATCTATTATTATTGCTGATCAAAGTAACTATATTATTTCTAAAATACACACTTTGTTCATGATTATATCTAATGCATTACAAATTGTTTTATTAATAATTATTAGTGATTACATTGTAGTACTGGTAGCTCAATTAACATTAAAAGTAATTGAGAATGTATATATTGCAAATAAGGCAAATAAATTATATCCATTTTTAAAAGAAAAAAATAATGCGAAATTATCTAAGACAGACAGACGTGAGTTTTTTGAGAATTTGTATTCCTTGTTGCTATATAAAATTAGTGGTGTAGTAATTAATGCAACAGATAATATAGTTATATCGAAATTTATTGGGGTTATTTGGGTTGGGGTTTATTCAAATTATTTGTTGATCTTAAATACATTAAATACCTTATTAGGCTATTTGTTTTATTCTATCACTGCTAGTGTTGGAAATTTGAATGTGAAAGAAAATGCAGAAAAAAAATATTTTATTTTTCGTGTAATTAACTTTTTAAATTTTTGGATATATGGATTTTGTACAGTTTGCCTTTGGAATTTGATAAATCCTTTTATAACAATCTGGTTAGGTGAGGAATATGTGTTTAATAAGTATGTATTATTTTTCATATTACTTAATTTTTTCACTTCAGGAATGCAAAATACAACTACAATGTTTAGAGAAACCACAGGTTTATTTAAAAAAGGGAAGTACAGACCTATTATAGCGGCAATTATAAATATTGTAGTTTCTATAATTCTTGCGAAACAAATAGGAATAGCAGGAGTGCTTTTAGGGACTGTTATTAGTAGATTATGTACTTACTTTTGGTATGACCCTTATATTATATTTAAAATGATTTTCAAAAAATCTGTAAAAGTATATTTTATTAGATATATTTTGTTTGTAGTGCTTGTATTATTTTCTATTATAGCAACGGATTTTATTGGTTATATTTTTCACATAAATATATTTATGGACATGGCAATACGTAGTGTTTTGTGCCTGATTATTCCGAATCTAATCTTTTGGATGGTATTTAAAGAGGTGGAAGAGTATCGATATTTCCTTAATTTAACCCGGATATTAATAAAAAAAATAAAGTCGAAAATATTAACTCGGAAATTTCCGAATAATAATTATCCATAAATTAGCATTTTTATTTTTTCCATATCACAGTAAAAAATGCTTTATTTACGGAAGAGATTTTAGGTTGTTCTGAAAATAATAGTAGGTAATAATAGGGGGGTATGTATAAAGAGTATAGTGTCTTTTTAATAATATTGTAAGTTTAAATAGTATAAATAAAAGAGTATTGAAATAAAAACAGCTAGTAAGAATAGACCTTTTTAGGAAGGAGAAAGGAATTGTAAAAAGGCTTTCTAAATAATGGATATCTAAAAACAATAAAAAGTGATATTACTTCTCTTATATCCAATCAATTTACCTTATGAAACATAAGATGTAGAAAAGCAAAAAAGAGGTGTGAATTGATGTGGAGAAGAAGGGATAATCTTGGGAATTTGAATGATTTAGATTTGGTGTCCAAGCCTCCTTTTCATAATGACATTTTAACTTATGATAGTACGCAATTAAAATGGATTCCAAAATCATTTGAAGCTACAAATCCTACAAGTATATATGTATTAGAATTAGATAGATGGGATGTTAAGAATGATGGGACTGATGCTATCAATACTTCCCAAGGTATTAATAATGCTCTAGTATGGGCGGCTCAACAAGGTTATACGGAAGTTGTGTTACCTAGAGGAATATATTTGATTGATAAACAAACACCCATCGAACCACCAAGTCATTTAACTTTGAATCTAAACGGTTCGACATTAAAAATGGAAACAAATAATTTGACTGGATATGCAATTATAAGTTTTCGTAGAAATCAAGTATATTCTAGGATAACAAATGGTATTATCCAAGGAGATAGATATACACATGATTACTCTAGTGGGGGAACACATGAGGCAGGGTACGGCATTGAATTGGGGAGTTTTACTCCACCTGCTGATGGGGGGAACAATACACGGTTTGTATCTTTAGATAATCTAGATATTTTAGATTGTACTGGAGA
Organism: Bacillus cereus group sp. N24; assembly: GCF_016483345.1. Lineage (NCBI taxonomy): Bacteria > Bacillati > Bacillota > Bacilli > Caryophanales > Bacillaceae > Bacillus > Bacillus cereus group sp. N24. The sequence goes on along the minus strand of NZ_JAEHCA010000001.1, from coordinate 516,668 downwards.
TGCCATTACACTGAACAGTACTTTTGGGCAGATTTCACCTTTTCCTACAGCATTAGCAAGTTCATTTGAACAGGGAGCAATTAATACAACAGATGGTTCATTGGTAAGTAGTACAACAAAGATACGTTCCAATTTGCAAATTGATATGACCCAAGTGGCTATTGTAAAGTATGGTTACTTTGGATTATATGGAAATGGATTTGGAGCATTGGGTTCTGAAATAAAATGCGATTATTATGATGTCATTTTTTACACTTCAAACAATATATTTTTATCTTCAAAAACCAATGTACAATTCTTTGATGAAGTAGAAGTCCCTAATGGAGCAAGTTATGCTAAAGTTGTTTTGCATCAAGGGAATGTTCCTGCTCCTGCAAATTGTTTAATAAATGTTCGGGTACCTTCTTTTTCGCAATATACTTATATAGAAAAATGTAATTTACATGATTGCCGTAGACAAGGGATTAGTGTATGTGGGGCAAAGAATGTATATATTCGAGATAATGATATTCATCACATCGCAGGTACCAATCCACAAAGTGGACTAGATATTGAAGATGGATATGATTTAAATCAATATATATATATTGAAAGAAATAATTTTCATGATAATAAAAATTATAATATTATTGTTGTAAATGGGAAATTTATCTATATATCGAATAATTCTATTATGAATACCATTACAAATGCTTATGTTGGGTTGTCTATTAATGGTGGTGCAGATAGGGTAATCGTAACAGGGAATAATATCCGATTAACCAAGGTCTCTTTGTTAGGAGATGTTATTTTTTCCAATAATTATGTATACGGAGCGCAAGTAAATGTTCAAGGTGTATATGTAAATCGATCTATTAATATATCGGATAATGTTTTTTCTAATAGTAAAATGATTATTGATACTCCCTTTCCATATGCGGTTAAAGTTGATTCCTGTCGTTTTATAAACGATACAGATAAACTTAATTCCTTGTCACCATTGTATCAGTGGACATTAGAGCTGAAAAATGAACCGCAAACTATCTCAAATTGTATATTTGAAGGACAAGACGTTTTGTATTTAAATTATGTACCAGTAGGAACAGTTAAATCAGGATGGATATTTGAAAATATTATATTTAATAATGTTAAACCCCCAACCCTAGTTGCAGGGACGTATACAAATTGCTTTTTTAAGGATGTAATCTTTTTGGGGATAGCAAGTACAGGGAGCACTTTAGAATTAAAAGGTTGCAAGTTCTTTAGTATAGATAGAAATAACACGTTATTTACAGTGAATAACCTCAAAGCATTCAAGATGATAGATTGTCATATAGAAAAACCAAATGGTACGGTCTTGAATATTCAAAATGTATCTGATGAAATAGTGTTAAGGGGAAATACTATAAAAATTACAAATGATACTCTTCAGAGAGCTATTATTGTTTTGGATGCAGCGTTTACTGGTAAGCAAGTGATAATTCAAAATAATATTATAAATTCCACAAATTTGATGCAAGTTGGGATAGATAATAGAACAACGAGTAGTACACCTCAAGTAGTAATTCAAAATAACGTGTTAAATAATGCGAAAATTACAATTACGGGGAGGGAATTTTTACAAGGAAATATTGTTAATGGTGTAATCGATTCAAATTAATGCATGGTGATAATTAAATTTGAATAGTTTCAAAAAGTTATGAGAAATGAAGTAGAGTGGCTCTTAATAAATATGTCTATAAAGTATTATATAATGGTACATGGAAGGGTTTTGTCCAATGTAATCATTCGAAATAGTCTAATTCCTAATAGATAATATGCTTATTGACTTTTAGTTACTACTATAGAAAAGAGAAAAGCTATTATGTTTTTTATAAACATAATAGCTTTTTGTTATTACGTTAACTGCATACTAAAAAATAGTGAGTAGGAGAATGTTTTAATAATAAATGTTTTTTTATACTATTAAGCGTTGTTTATAAAATTGTTTTTGTGAATATACTTTTTGAGATTTTTACAGTGTGTAATAGTCTCTTGGATAAGCATTTGGAAAATATATTTTGCACCTATGTGTATTGCTTTCTTCTACTTATTAAGTTTTAAAGTTGTGTACTAAAGAAAATGTTTGCAGGTGATAAGTAAAGAAAAATTGAATACAATTCTTTACTTACAACTTGAAAATACTTGATTTCAATCCGTAATGAATACTTTATATATTATTTCACTTTGGAAAAGCATTTGTAATAATTTAAGATGGGGGAATGATTGGTAATGAAGAGACTGTTGGATATCTTTATTTCTTTATTATTATTAATTTGCTTTTTTTTCATTATTCTTTTAGTAGCAATTATAGTTAAAACCCAGATAGGATCACCTATTTTATTTAGACAACAACGTCCAGGGTTACATGGAAAACCCTTTTATCTTTATAAATTTCGTACGATGACCAATGAGCGAGATAATAGCGGGGAGCTCTTACCAGATTACGCTAGATTAACTAAAGTTGGAAAATTCCTGAGGAAATATAGTTTGGACGAATTACCACAATTAATAAATGTGCTAAAAGGTCAATTAAGTTTGGTGGGCCCTCGACCATTATTAATGGAATATATGCCTTTATATTCGCAAGAGCAAGCTAAAAGGCATAATGTTAAACCTGGAATCACTGGATGGGCTCAAATTAATGGAAGAAATAGTATCTCATGGGATGAGAAATTTAAATTAGATGTATGGTATGTTGAGAATCAAAGTTTTCTTTTAGATTTGAAAATTTTATATCTAACTTTTAGTAAGGTTTTAAAATCGGAAGGGATAACAAATAATAAGCATGTGACTATGCCAGTTTTTAAGGGGGGAATCGAGCATGGGGGGGAATAAAATGAACATTTTGTTTACTAGCTCTGGTAGGAGGGTCACTTTAATTAAAAAATTTAAGGAGGTATTTGAACAAGTAGGAATCAAAGGGAAAATCTTTACTGCAGACTTAAAAGAAACTGCTCCTACCATTTACTTTAGCGATAAGCATTTTATTGTTCCGCGTGTAAATGAAGAAGGATATATAAATGAATTGTTAAAAATATGTAGATCTGAAATGATAAATCTAATAATTCCGTTAATTGATACGGAATTAATCCTTATGGCTAATAATTCGGAGGTTTTTGAAGGTATTGGTGTAAAAGTACTAGTTTCTAGTATGGAATTAAATAAAATTGCTAATAACAAAAAATACACATATAACTTTTTTGTCTCTAATAATATACCAACTCCTAGAGTGTATAGTGATGAAGAGATTGGAAGAAAGGAATATCAATTTCCACTATTAATTAAACCTTATGATGGCAGTTCTAGTAAAGGTGTAACAAAAATAATGAATGAAAAGGAATTGGAATTTTTTAAGGAGTATATACCTAACGCTATGATACAAGAGTACGTTTCAGGAGAGGAATACACTATAGATGTCATGGTAGATTTCTATGGGAATATAAAAACGATCGTTCCTAGATTGCGTATAGAGACACGAGCAGGTGAGGTAAGTAAAGGTGTGACCAAGAAAGATTTTGACATCATCCAAGCAGCAGAAACTGTAATAAAAGCTCTTCCTAATCCTATTGGATGTATTACTTTACAATGTTTTAAAAAGGAGGATGGGCAAATTACGTTTATTGAAATAAACCCTCGTTTTGGAGGAGGAATACCACTATCAATAGAAGCAGGAGCGAATTTTCCACTTTGGACAATTAAAATGTGTCAGGGGGAAGTCTTTATAGATAAAGACTTTAATTGGAGAGAAAATTTAACAATGCTTAGATATGACGAAGCGGTTTTTATGGAGAGTATTTAATATGGTGATTCAAGCAATTGTTTTTGATATGGATGATACTTTATATAAAGAGAAAGATTATGTCGTAAGTGGCTTTAAAGCAGTGGATGATTGGATTAAAGATAACTATGGAAAAATTGGTTTTTATAATATCGCAATTCGATTATTCAATTCAGGTGAAAGAAAGTTTGTGTTTAATAAAACACTTAAAAAGTTAGACATTGATTATGATGAAAAATTGATTAGTAATTTGATAGAACAGTATAGGTTCCATAAACCAGATATTCAATTGTTGGATGAAGCAGATTGGGTACTAAATAATTTGGTTAATACCGTTAAAATAGGACTTATTTCAGATGGATATTTAGTTGCTCAAGAAAGAAAAATAAATGCATTAAAGTTAAAAGAGAGGGTTCATTCAATAATTCTCACTGATAAGCTAGGAAAAGAATGTTGGAAACCAAGCAAAATTCCTTATGAAAAAATAAGTAAGGAATTCCAGGTGCCTCATGAGCAATGTGTCTATATAGGAGATAATTTAAGTAAGGATTTTATAACGGCCAAGAAATTGAAATGGTTAACGATCCATATTAGTAGAGAAGATGGAATTTACCATAATCTTATAGTTGAGCAAGCTTATAAAGCACATTATACAATTGATAATTTAAGGAGATTATCTGATATATCTGTATTAAAGCATATGTTTTTAGATACATAGTATTTAAATATGTATAAAGGATGTGTTTACATGCACACAGTTCAGCATAAAAAGCGAATTTACCTTTCCTCTCCGCACATGAGTGGGAATGAACAAAAATATATCCAAAATGCATTTGATACAAACTGGGTTGCTCCTCTTGGGCCAAATGTCGATGGGTTTGAACGAGAACTTGCATCTTTTGTAGGAGTTAGAGGAGGTACTGCAGTTAGTTCAGGTACTGCTGCTATTCATTTAGCTTTGCAGTTATTAGGTATTCAAAAGGGAGATACAGTATTTTGTTCCAGTTTTACTTTTGTAGCGAGTGCAAATCCGATTGTTTATTTGGGAGCGGAACCGGTATTTATTGACTCAGAACCGGAAACCTGGAATATGTCACCGAGTGCATTGGCACATGCATTATATGAAGCTAATAAAATGGGGAATTTGCCTAAGGCTATCATTCTTGTTCATTTATATGGTCAGAGTGCTAAACTAGATGAAATTCTCTCACTTTGTCATCAATATAATGTTCCTATAGTTGAGGATGCAGCAGAATCTCTTGGATCTACATATAAAGGAAAAGCAAGCGGTACATTCGGGAAATTTGGTGTTTATTCATTTAATGGAAATAAAATTATTACAACTTCAGGTGGTGGAATGCTAGTTTCTAATGATGTAGAAGCATTGGAAAGAGCGAGATTTTTAGCGACACAAGCAAAGGATCCAGCTCCACATTATGAGCATAGTGAGATAGGGTATAATTATCGACTGAGTAATATTTTAGCTGGTATTGGTAGAGGACAATTAGAAGTGTTAGAAGATAGGGTGAGAGCTCGAAGATTTGTATATAAACGGTATTACGAAGCGCTATCTCACATGCCAGGGTTTTATTTTATGCCTGAATTAGAACATACTCGCCCAAATCGTTGGCTTACTACATTGACAATTGATGAAAAGGAATCTGGGATTTCTATTGGGAAATTGTTGAGAATTTTAGCAGAAGAGAACATTGAAGCGCGTCCTATGTGGAAGCCACTTCATATGCAGTCGCTCTTTAAAGAGATGAAGTATTATCCGCATAGCAAAAATGAAGATGTGTCGCAGTACCTATTTCAAAGTGGAATTTGTTTGCCTTCAGGATCTAATATGTTAGCAGAAGATCAACAAAGGGTAATTCAAAGCATTTTAAAAGCTGTAGAATGGAAGAATTAAAAGAAAAGTAAGTGAAAATGGAATTTGAATTAGATTTGTATACGTACCACTAATTGTTCTTTATAATGAATCTTTTCTAGTGTTCAGTTTCAATTTACATAAAAAAAAGGGAGGAGTATAGATTTGGAAATGTCTATAATATATAAGTCTGAGAGTAAATTAAAGCATGTAATTGAGAAAGTAATAAAAATAAAAAATTTCGTTCTTTAAAAAGAATGATAAAGGGGTATGTTTAACGAATTTAATATGTAAATAGTAATTGTAGTAACTTTTCATATATTAGGAGGAAGAAATGAGCGCTATAACTGGCATTATTCACTTTAATAATGAACCTATATCAATTGAACATGGCACACGATTAATGAGTGAATTACAAAAGTACCCTGCTGACGATATTCAAATATGGCACAAAGAAAATGCTTTTCTAGGATGTCATGCACAATGGATTACACCAGAGTCAGTTGGTGAACAATTACCCTTTTATAATTATGAAAAGCAATTGGCAATTACAGCAGATGCTATTATTGATAATCGTAATGAGTTATTTGAAAAATTACAAGTGGATTATTCGGATAGAAAAAACATGACAGATAGTGAGTTGATTTTACTCTCTTATCAGAAATGGGGGGAAGCGACTCCAAAATATTTGGTAGGCGATTTTGCCTTTATGATTTGGGATGAGAAAAAACAAATTCTTTTTGGTGCCAGAGATTTTTCAGGAAGTCGGACCCTTTATTTTTATCGTGGTGAGGAAAAACTTGCTTTTTGTACCATTATAAATCCGTTATTTACTCTACCGTATATTGAGAAAAAATTGAATGAGCAGTGGCTTGCTGAATTTTTAGCTATACCTGTAAATTTCGAATCGGTAGATCCACAGTTAACAGTTTACAAATATATAGAACAAGTGCCTCCATCACACACTATTTTGGTAAAGGAAGGCGAAGTGAAGTTTTCACGATACTATACACCAACTGTTGGGAAAATGCTTAATTTAAAATCAAATGAAGAGTATGAAGAGGCGTTTCGAGAGGTGTATAAAAGTGCAGTGAAGGCACGTTTGCGAACACACCACCAAGTCGGAGCCCATTTGAGTGGAGGGTTAGACTCAGGTTCTGTCGTTAGTTTTGCTGCAAGGGATTTACGGACTGAAAATAAAAAATTACATACGTATAGTTATGTTCCAGTAGAAGGATTTGAAGATTGGACACACAAAGGTAGGATAGCTGACGAAAGACCATTTATTCAATCGACTGTAGAGCATGTAGGGAATATACAGGATTATTATTTAGAATTGCCAGAGAGAAGCCCACTATCGGAAATTGATGATTGGCTGGAAACAATGGAGATGCCATATAAATTTTTTGAGAATACTTTTTGGTTGAGTGGAGTTTATGAAAAAGCATCTCAGCAGGGAATAGGAGTACTTCTTAGTGGTCAAAGAGGTAATTGGACAGTATCATGGGGACCTATTTTAGATTACCAGGCAATGTTATTGAAAAAGCTACATTGGATTCGTTTTTATCGTGAACTATATTTATATAGTAGAAATATAGGAGTAAAAAAATCACGTGTTTTTGAAGTGGTAAGACGAAAGGCATTTCCATTTTTGCATCAGTTACTTTTTTCAGGAAAACAAGATGCAAATTCCGTAATAATTAATCCGGAATTTGCAAGGGAAATGAATGTTTTTGACAGACTTAGAGAACAAGAAATCGATATAACAGGCACCGCTATTTCTAATGCATATGAAATGAAAAGAGAACAGTTTGAAAAACCATATTATTGGAGCATAAATGGCACGTATGAAACGAAATTATCATTACGTTATGCCTTATGGGATCGTGATCCCACAAATGACTTACGATTGATTCAATTTTGTTTGTCAGTCCCAGAAGAACAGTATGTTCAAAATGGTTTAGATAGAGCCCTGATCCGGAGAGCCACAAAGAGCTTCCTTCCTGATAAAGTACGATTGAATCAACGGGTTCGCGGTATTCAAGGTGCAGATGGTGTTTACCGTATGGCTCCTTTTTGGAATGAATTTATTGAGGAAGTTGAAGAACTTAGTGTAGATCCAGTAATCTCTGAATTTCTAAATGTAGAGGTAATTAAGAAAGCTATCTCAAAAATTTGTAAAGAACCTCGACCAGAATATGCATTTGATTTAGATTTTAGAGTTTTAATGCGCAGCTTAATCTTTTATCGATTTATAAAAAAAGCAATATGAAAGGAGGTGATACGTATGAAAAAGGAATGGAAACAACCTGTATTAGAAGTGCTTAATATTAATATGACTATGGCTGGGCCTGGGCATAAATATCCAGATGCTGTTCAACCTGACCCAGATGACCCAGTGAAGTACAGTTAAGTCACTGGAAAAATAAAGCTCTTATATAGCTTTATTATATAAGAGCTTTCAAAAAATTGACAATGTGGGGGATAGGATGTTTGATTCTGTGGGGAATGTGTTATATCAAGCCTTCGGGTTAAAAATAGTAAGTGAAATTCCATTACCCGAGTTGTCTCAGCTGAATGAAAAAAAAGAGATGGCAGATGTTCAAGTTGAAATAACGGATTTGTCAGAACAGTGGAGTAAATATAGCGCAGAAAAGCAAAAAACAATTGTAGTGGAGGATGATGTAGTTATGTTTCATGTTCCTCAAACTGCAATATTTTCTGTACAAGCCGGCGAGAAAATCACCTTTTCACCTATGGCAGACGCAGAAGAAGATAAAATTCGCCTATATATTCTGGGCACTTGTATGGGGGCGCTTTTAATGCAACGTAAAACACTCCCATTGCATGGGAGTGTAATTGCCATAGATGGAAAAGCGTATGCATTAATTGGTGATTCAGGGGCTGGAAAATCAACGTTAGCCTCGGCTTTTTTGAATAAAGGATATCAGCTTTTAAGTGATGATGTAGTTGCCGTGTCTCTTTTGAATAAAAATACTGCAATAGTTCATCCTTCTTACGCACAACAAAAATTATGGCAAGAGAGCATAAATGAGTTAGGAATGGAAGTAGCGCAATTTAGCGCTTTATTTGAAAGAGAAACGAAGTATGCTGTTCCTGTTAATTCTCAATTTTTTCCAGATCCATTACCTCTTGCTGGTGTTATTGAATTAGTAAAAACACAGGGAGAAGATATTGAGATGACCCGTATAGAAGGGCTCGCACGCTTGTATAAATTATACCGTCATACTTTTAGGAGTTCTTTGATTTCTAAATTAGGATTGATGGAATGGCATTTTGAAACTTCAACTCATATTGCAAGTGGAATGGAAATGTTTCAAGTAAGTCGCCCGACTTCAAGATTTACAGCTCATGAGCTTGTGGAAGTTATTTTAAATACTATACAGAAAGGGAGTATGGTTGATGGTTGTCCACTCGAGAAAAATATCATTAAAACATAACGTTGTCCAAAGTAAAGGTAATATAGTAAGCGATATGGATGGGGAAAAAGTTATGTTAAATGTCCAGAAAGGAAATTACTATAACTTAGGTGAAATAGGCGGAGAAATATGGGAGCTTATTGAAAAGCCAATAATAATTAATCAGCTTGTTACTATGTTAGTATCCAACTATGATATTGAACAAAAAGCTTGTGAAGAGCAAGTTCTTACCTTTTTAGAGTGTTTATTTCAAGAAGGGTTAATTCAAATAAAAGATCAGCCTAATAGATAGATTTATAATTTCAATAGAACTGTTAGGAAGGGATTAATGAATATTGTGAAAAGGTTAAGGGTATTTTTATTGCTGAACATGGAAACAAAGCTTTTATTTTTAGAGGCTTTTATTTTTTTAGGATGGGCGCGTGTACTAAAAAGTATTACCTTTTCCAAAGTTGCACCTTCTTTAGGGGATTACATGAACGAAACATCAGTTGCTCAAATTCAGCAACACGAGGGTACACTAAAGGAGGTGTCCGAAGCAATTTCTATTATGAGTCGTTATACTTTTTGGGAAAGTCAATGTCTCGTTAAAGCGATAGCTGGGATGAAAATGCTTGAAAAACGTGACATTGAGAGTACTCTTTATTTAGGAACTGCTAAGGATAATAGTGGGGCACTAATTGCACATGCATGGTTACGTAGCGGTTCTTTTTATGTTACTGGATCGGAGGGAATGGAGAAATTCACTGTCGTTGGATCATTTGCAAAGAGGCTAAGTGAGAACACTATTAAAGGAGAGTAAAATGGAGAAAGATTTTGGTCTTAATGTAGAGTTCATGTCTAAGGAATTGAAACTTCTTTTTGCAATTTTGAAGTTAACAGATGATGAAACAATGCAAACTTACAGCAATGAATGGTTTTCGGATATTGATTGGGAATTATTTCTTGAACAGGCTGTGCATCATCGCGTTTATCCGGTGATATATCAAAAACTTAAACAGGTAGATGAGGAAATAATTCCTTCACATATTGTACAATCCTTGAATAGAAAATATAAAAAAAATACATTTCAAATGCTTTATTTAAGTGCTGAAATGGAACGAATAAATAAAATATGTAATGAAAATGAGATTCGTATGATTTTTCTAAAAGGGCCTGTACTATCTCAGGATTTATATGGAGATATTTCTTTACGAACATCCTGTGATTTGGACGTTCTTATTCCAATTCAAAATTTAGAAAAAGTAGAAATACTACTTTTAGAGCAGGGGTATGTAAAAGATGATTATATTCAAACGATATTAAATGATTGGAAATGGAGGCATCATCATATAACATTTTTTCATCCGACAAAGCAGATTAAGCTTGAGATTCATTGGCGGTTAAATCCCGGACCTGGTAAGGAACCTGGGTTTGAAGAGCTTTGGAAGCGAAAGAGAAAAAGTACCCTTACGAGTAATTCCGTATATATGCTAGGGAAGGAAGATTTATTTTTATTTCTTGTATCTCATGGTGCTAGACATGGTTGGTCCAGATTACGCTGGTTAGTAGATATAAAAAAAATTGTCAATCAAGATCTTAATTGGAGTGAGATTCATAAACTAATGAAAACATATCAAATGCTACATTTAGGAGGACAAGCATTAATTTTGTCATCTCAATTGCTAGGTGTACGGATGGATGAAAGAATGATGGAATTAGTAGCTAAAAAACATTCAAAACAGTTAGCGCAAGAAGCGTTGTTTTATTTCAAGCAAATGATAAACTTACATACCGATCCGGTTCCTGAAGAAGTACTTGCTTATCATAGTCGACATTTATTTTCGCTAATGTCTAATCAGCAAAAAACTTTATTTATTATGAGCCAACTATATCCTTATCCAATTGATGCGAAAACATTGCCTTTACCTAAATTTCTTCATTTTTTATATTTTCCTTTACGTCCGTTTCTATGTATTTGGAGGAAAACGAAGAAGTTTGCTTTGTTATTGGGGGAACATCGATGAATTATATTATATATTTTATGAAGAAATTATATTCTTCAGCAGGAAAAATACTGTATGTGAATTTATTTGGTATGGTGTTAATAAGTTTACTTGAAGGGATAGGTATTATTTTATTACTTCCTATGATAAGTATGACTGGAATAATTAATACAGGTGAGGAGACTTCTTTTATTGCACCTGTATATAGAATTTTGCAGGATTTCCCTAAAATAACAAGTTTAATTTCTATTTTAGGTATATATGTATTAATAGTGTTAAGTCAAAATATACTGCAAAGAAATATAACGTTAAGAGATGCGAGGACGCAACAAGTTTTTGTACGAAAGTTAAGAGTAGAAACATATAGTATGATTTTAAAAGCAAAGTGGAGATTTTTTTTAGAAAAAAGGAAAACAAATCTAATTAATATATTAACTACAGAATTAGCTCGTGTTAGTTATGGGATTAATTTAATTTTACAATTGCTAGCTACTATTCTATTTACATTCATACAGGTAGGGCTTGCGTTTTTATTATCTCCCCAAGTCACTGTATTTGTTTTGGGCTTTGGCTTATTGTTCTTGGTAGCTTCTCGTGTTTTTATAAAAAAAGCACGGATACTAGGCGGTAAGACCTCAGAATTGGCAAAAGACTATCTTTCTGGTATAACAGATCATTTCAATGGAATTAAAGATATAAAGAGCAATACTTTGGAAGGATCACGTTTGGATTGGTTTCAATCTATAACAAAAAAGATGAGTAGCGAACAAATGGAGTATATGAGAATAAGGTCAAACTCTCAATTGTTTTATAAAATTTCAATGGCTATATTAATTGCATTTTTTATATTTTTGTCAGTAAATATGTTTCAAGCGCAAACGGCCCAGTTACTATTAATCATTCTCATTTTTTCAAGATTATGGCCAAGGTTCATGACGATTCAGTCAAATTTAGAACAACTGGCTGCAAGCATTCCTGCCTTTAAGTCATTATGGGAATTGCAACAGGAGTGTAATGAAGCGGTTGAAATGCAGGATATATACATGCAAAAACATATAAAGCCGATTTGTATAAAACAAGGTATTGAGTGTAAGGATGTTTCTTTTCGTTATAATAAGCAAGAAGCTTTATATGCACTTCAAAACATTAATGTACAAATTCCAATAAATAGTATGACGGCAATTGTAGGACATTCTGGTGCTGGGAAAAGTACATTAATTGATGTGTTAATGGGGTTAATCCAACCAGAAAAAGGTCAAGTGTTAATAGATGGTATCCCTCTTACAACTGATAATTTATTATCATTAAGACGGGCTATTAGCTATGTACCACAAGATCCGTTCTTATTTAATGCTAGTATAAGAGAGAATTTAATGATGATTGACTCGAATGTAAATGAAGAACAAATTTGGGCTGCATTAGAATTTGCGGCAGCAACTGAATTTGTACGAATGCTTCCAAATGGACTTGATACACTGATTGGAGATCGTGGGGTGAGGCTTTCAGGTGGTGAACGTCAGCGACTTGTATTGGCTCGAGCTATTTTAAGAAAACCGTCGATTTTAGTATTAGATGAGGCTACGAGTGCGTTAGATACTGAAAATGAAGTAAAAATTCAATCAGCAATAGAAAGATTGAAAGGAACAATGACTATTGTTGTTATTGCACATCGCTTATCTACTATACGCAACGCAGATCAAGTTATTGTTTTAGGAAAAGGTGAAATTGTTCAAAAAGGTGAATTTAATCAACTAGCTAAAGAAAGAAAAGGTGTATTTCGAAATTTACTAGGGTCACAAATGGAAGTTGGTTCTTAGAGGAGAAAAATTGAATGAAGCTTTGTATGAATGCAGTTCGAATCGAATAAAATCTCGAATAATGGTGAACTACAACAGAATCTTATTCGGGATTTTATTTGCGCGTTTTTAAAGTCAGTGAATACATATAAACAAGTACCTTGCAATAAATAGTACCAAGTGGTATATTATGGATATATCTAGTACCGTGTATTGAACAGTACTAAACTAAGAAAGGAGGATTACATTTGAACGTTCAGTTTAAAAAAGGTGTGTTAGAGCTATGTGTTTTGGCACTTGTGAAACGTAAAGATAGTTACGGTTATGAACTTGTACAGCAAATTTCAAATAAATTTTTAATATCGGAAGGTTCAGTATATCCATTATTACGTCGTTTAACGAAAGAGGGATATTTTCAAACGTATTTAAAAGAGTCCACGGAAGGACCGCCTCGTAAATATTATCAGCTAACAGAGCAAGGGGAGACGCAACTTCATTTGTTAGTAACAGAGTGGAGTGATTTTGCGAAAGGGGTACAAGAAATTATTGAAGGGGTGAATTGGGATGAATAAAGAACAATTCCTTAGAGAATTATCGAATCAGCTTAGAAAGTTACCGGAAGAAGAGAGGAAAGATATTTTATTTGATTATGAAGAGCACTTTCAGTTTGGGATAGAAGAGGGGAAAACTGAATTAGAAATAATAAAAGGACTTGGTTCTCCTAAAGTAATTGCAAAAGAATTACTTGCGATGTATCGTTTCGATGAAATGAAAAAAGATCCATCGACTTCAAATGTTACAAGAGCTGTCATGGCGGCGATTGGACTTAGTTTATTTAATTTTATTATCGTGTTAGGCCCTTTAGTTGCAATTATCGGTTTTATATTTTCTTTTTGGGTCGGTGGGATTGCTAGTGTAGTGACACCATTTTTCGTTATCGTAAAAGTATTTATGGGCACTTTTATATGGTTGGATCTTTTCGTTAGTATAACATTTGTTGGAGTAGGTTTGTTGTTATGTATGATAGCGTATTATAGTACGAAGTGGTTTAAAAGATTGTGCGTACGTTATGTGATATGGAACTTCAAAATGATAAAAGGGGAGTAGATGATGAAAAAAATATTGTTAGTAGCTATCGCTTGTATCATTATTGGGGTAATAGGGATTTCACAAACATATGAAAAAGCAGTGCAAACTGCAGAAAAAGGCGATAAAGAAGACGTAATTAAAAACGAAACGTTAAAAAATATAGAAGTTAAGTTAGGTGCTGGGGATATTGTCTTCCAAAAATCTCCGGATGCCTCTTTTTATGTAAAGCAAACAGGAGATGTAAGTAAACAAGAAATTCGTATTACTGAAGATGGTGACACATTAAAAGTTATTGGGGAAAGAAAAAAAGATGTTTCGTTTGATTTTTCCTTTTACAATTTCGGATTTCAAACGTCTACATTGACTATATTTGTACCAGAACGTTCTTACCAAGAGATCAAAGTACATTCAGCAGCTGGACAAATAGAAATAAGTGATGTGAAAAGTGACCGCGTAAATGTTGGAACGCTGGCAGGAGAAGTGGATTTGAAGTATGTAACAGCTAAGAACGTAGAGGGATCTACAAAAGCTGGCGAGGTGAACTTTAAAAAGGTTATGGGGAAAGTAACAGCAAAAACGACTAGTGGGGATGTATATATTATGGATCATGATCCTAAGTATGATGTAGAGGCAAGCTCAACTGCTGGAGATGTAACTATTACTTTATCGGAAAAACCAAAAGATGCAGTAATAACTGGGCAAACTCCTGCTGGAGATGTGATAATTTTTAATGAGGAAAATAAAAACGTAACAATTGGTAATGGGAGTAAAAAGATTAGCGGCAAAACGGCTGCTGGAGATGTTACTATAGAAACACGTTAATAATAGATGAGAAGATAGATTCATTCGAGTTTTTTGGAATGAATTAAAATCTACCAATATATAAAAGAAGATAATTCCCTATATAAATAAGGGAATTATCTTCTTTTATTATTTTTAATGTAAATCACGATATACGCCAATTACTTTTCCAATAACTGACACTTGTTTTAAAATGATAGGTTCTAATGAAGAGTTTTCCGGCTGTAGACGGAAGTGGTCTTTTTCTTTATAGAAACGTTTAACAGTTGCTTCGTTATCCTCTGTTAAGGCAACGACAATTTCACCGTTGTATGCAGATTGTTGTTGGCGGACAACAACTAAATCTCCATCAAAGATACCAGCTTCAATCATGCTATCTCCAGAAATACGTAACATAAATACTTGATCTGATCCAGAAACGATACTAGCTGGAAGTGGGAAGTGCTCTTCTACACTTTCGACTGCTGTAATCGGTAAACCGGCAGTAACTTTTCCGACGATTGGAACTTGAATAACAGATTGTGTTTCTGTATCCATTCGGTCATCGCCTAAAATTTCGATTGCTCGTGGTTTTGTTGGATCGCGTCGGATATAGCCCTTTTCTTCTAGTCGTGATAAATGTCCGTGCACTGTAGAACTAGAAGCGAGGCCGACTGCTTGACCGATTTCACGTACGGAAGGTGGATATCCTTTTTCTTGTACTTTTAGCTTAATAAAGTCGAGAATGTCTTGCTGGCGTTTCGTTAACTTTTCCATGTTTTCTAACACCTCGTTTTCTTTCGTTTTTCTTATTAATAAGTATAACATGCGAAAAAACATTCTACAAACATAAGTTCGAACAAAAGGGAGATTTATGATACACTAGAGAGAAAATATAGCGAGAAAGAAGGGTTCAAAATGAATGCAATTGTTTATGCACGTGTGAGTACAACAAAAGAAGCACAAGAAACATCGTTATTGCGTCAAAAGGATGAATTATTGCATTTAGCTGAGCGCTATGAAATGAATGTGACAAAAGTGATTGAGGAACAGGCTAGTGGCTATACAATTGAACGTGATGGCATATTAGAAGTATTAGATACAATTCGAGATGAACAAGTTGATGCACTTCTAATACAAGATGAAACACGTCTTGGTAGAGGGAATGCGAAGATTGCGTTAATGCATTGTTTACATAAAGAGGGAATAAAAGTATATACACATACGCATAATGGTGAATTACAATTGTCGGATTCTGATTCGATGGTATTAGATATAATTAGTATTGTTGAAGAATATCAAAGAAAGATTCATAACTTGAAAATTAAACGTGGTATGCAACGCGCGGTAGAAAAAGGCTATCGGCCAGAAAATAATTTGAAAAATCGTCATTTAAGCGTAGGGCGAGAGAAAAAAGAAGTGCCAATTGAGGAAATTGTACGTTTGCGCAAGAGTGAACTCACTTTCGAAGAAATTGCGGCAACGCTTCGTGGATTTGGTCATAATGTTTCAAAAGCGACTGTACATCGTAGATACGTAGAGTATACAAAGCAATTGCTTGATAAAGAAGAGTAACTATTGTATGATAATAATCAGTTTTGATTAGAAGGGGGATTCGAGATGCTTAATCACGAACTCGTTGAACGCATTAACTTCTTAGCGAAAAAAGCAAAAGCTGAAGGTTTAACTGAAGAAGAACAACGTGAGCGTCAATCGCTACGAGAACAATATTTAAAAGGATTTCGTCAAAATATGTTAAACGAACTTAAAGGAATTAAAGTCGTTAACGAAGAAGGTACAGATGTTACACCAGCGAAATTAAAAGCTTTAAAAAAGCAAGATAATGCAAAATTAAATTAAAAGATGGGCGAAGCCCATCTTTTTTATTTGTTATTTAATAACTTTCCAGTTGTTATTTCTCGTTGCTTCTATTCTTTTATGCTTCAATATATAGTTAGCAATAAGTTCAGACATATCTGTTGGAATATCTTTTATTACTGGTTTATTTTGAAACATGAAGAAGTTCCCTCCGCCGTTTGCTCGATAATTATTCATAACAACGTCATATTCTTCATTTATATCGAGTGTAGCGCCTTTATACTGTAAAGACTCTACTCTTTCACCAATTGGTTTTGAAATGTTTAATACATACGAAATCCCTTCCCACATATCGTAATTATAATGCGCAGGTTTTGGTTCTATGAATGCAGGATTAACAATTATATCTCCAACTTTATTTAATGTGAAATAAGAAGCAGAAAGTTCGAGAGCATCTTTTATATCGGCTCCAGTCACTCGAATAACTTTTAATGTGTTTGGGTAAATATAATTGGAAACGATATCCCGCATTGTGACATGTTTCGGGAATCCTGGAGATGTATTATGAAACAAACTTGTACAAGAAATAGAAACGTTAGCTATATCCATCTGGATTTTATTTATGAATTCAATAAAAGGATGGTCTTGCAAACGAGTTTGCATAGCATCTGAAATTCGCATGTCTCCATGAATGATGCCAATAGGCTGATCAAGCCATTTTTGTGTTTTCTCTTCATAATCGGCGACCAAGGAAAGAACATCTTTGTCGGCCTCGATTCCTTGCACAGGCAATAATTGTGCGTAACTATTTTTCTTTACCCATTTTTGTTCTGTTTTTTCGAATATTACTTTTACCTTTCCAACGGAGTGTCCATTGCATCCGGTCTGTAAAATTGTTACACCATTATCTAAAGTTTGAGCAATTTCTCGGTGTTGGTGGCCTGTTAGTAAAATATCTATACCATCAATTTCATCATACATTGCGTATCCTTGGTTTTCACCTGTTAAAACTTCAGTCGGTACTCCTGTTTGAAAATCGCGTTCAAATCCCCCGTGATAGGCTACGACTAGTAAATCGGGCTGCTCATGTTTACGGATGTAAGGAACCCACTTTTTTATTGTTTCTAATGCATCTTCAAATAGTAAATCTTTAATATGATGGGCCTGTTCCCAATTCGGGATGTAATGTGTTGTTGCCCCTAAAATAGCAATTTTTATATTTGATTCAATATGTTTTATTATATAGGGTTTCCCGAAATAAGGTTCTTTTATGTTTTTATCTAAAATGTTTGCTGATAAGTACGGGAAGTTTGCAGTTTCTACAGCATGATTTAATATATCCATTCCATAATTAAATTCATGATTGCCGATAATTGCAGCATCATAATTTAAATAGTTGGCCAATAAGGACATTGGATTTTTCTTATCTTTTTCGTATGTAGCGTAATGATAAGTTAATGGTGTTCCTTGTATGAAATCACCGTTATCAACTAAAAGAACGTTTGTATTTTTGGAACGTTCTTTTTTTATAAGAGTAGAAATTTTAGCTAAACCAATTTCTGCTTTGGAGTTATCTTGGTAGTGAATTGGATACACAGTACCATGTACATCGCTTGTTAATAAAATATTTAAAGTTACAATTTGATTTTGATTCAATACCATTCACCTTTTCTATTGTTATCTTTCAATTAATCATATCAAATATATGAAAAGAATTTTAATGAGAATGTATAGAATGTGTAAAGATTCTGTAAATAAGTAATTGTTTGTAAAAATATGTGATATATTTCTTCATGTTTACGGAAGGTTATTTTATAACAACGAAAAATGGAGGCATTCACATGTTGAAAAAAGTTTTTGCAATGAGCACAACAGTTGTACTAGCAGCGGGGTTATTAAGTGGCTGTGGAACGAAGGAATCAAGTGCAAGTAAAAATGAGGATACGAAAAAAGGTTATGTACCGAAGACGTTAAATGTTCAATTTGTTCCTTCTCAAAATGCAGATACGTTAGAGGCAAAAGCAAAACCATTGGAAAAACTATTAAGTGATAAATTAAACATTCCGGTAAAAGTTAGTATTTCAACGAATTACAATACAATTGTAGAAGCTATGGCATCAAAACAAGTAGATGTAGGATTTTTACCTCCAACAGCGTATGTGTTAGCGCATGAGAAAAAGGCTGCAAACGTAATATTACAGGCGCAACGTTTTGGGGTAGATGATGAAACTGGAGCTCCCACAAAGGACTTAGTAGATTTTTATAAATCAGAGTTTGTTGTTAAGAAAGATTCTAATATTAACAGTGTAAAAGAATTAAAGGGTAAAAAAATTGGTTATCAAGATGTAACATCATCAGCAGGGTATGTATGGCCTGCAGCTGTATTGTTAAAAGAGGGAGTCGATCCGCTAAAGGATGTGAAACCTGTTACATTAAAAGGTCATGATCAGTCACTTATTGCTCTTTTAAATGGTGATGTTGATGCAGCTGTTGTATTCCAAGATGCTCGTAATATTGTAAAAAAAGATTATCCGAATATATTCGATCAAACGAAAATAGTAAAATTTACGGAGAAAATTCCAAACGATACGATTTCTGTACGTTCTGATTTAGATGCGGAGTGGAGCAAGAAATTACAAGATGCTTTCATTGAAATAGGAAAGAATGAAGAAGGGCACAAAATCATTAAAGAGGTATACTCACACGAAGGATATGTGAAATCTGATGATAGTAAATTTGATATCGTTCGTGACTATGGAAAGAAAGTGAAAACACAATAATACATATGGAAATGGCGACTAACTGGAAAGTGTGTGATTTCAGTTAGTTTGCCGTTTTTCAGTTATTGATAATACATAGAAGGTAGGTAAGATGTGTGATAGAGTTTCAAAATGTCTCCAAAGTGTATCCAAATGGTACGAAAGGATTGAAAAACATAAATTTAAAAATTCAAAAAGGTGAATTTGTTGTAATGGTCGGGCTATCTGGGGCTGGAAAATCTACACTCCTCAGATCAGTAAATCGCCTTCATGAGATTACAGAAGGAGAAATTATTATTGAAGGTGAGTCTATTACTGCTGCAAAAGGCAAAGAGTTACGACGCATGCGCCGAGATATTGGTATGATTTTTCAAAGCTTTAACCTTGTAAAGCGATCCACGGTACTGAAGAATGTATTAGCCGGGCGTGTTGGATATCATTCGACATTACGTACAACGTTAGGCTTGTTTCCGAAGGAAGATTTGGAACTTGCATTTCAGGCTTTGAATAGGGTAAATATTTTAGAAAAAGCATATGCACGAGCAGATGAATTATCAGGAGGACAACAGCAACGTGTATCGATTGCTAGAGCATTGGCACAAGAAGCGAAAATTATATTGGCAGATGAGCCTGTTGCTTCGTTAGACCCACTGACAACAAAGCAAGTAATGGATGATTTGAAAAAAATTAATGAAGATTTTGGAATAACGACAATTGTAAACTTACATTCTATTGATTTAGCGAGGCAATATGCTACACGCATTATTGGATTACATGCAGGTGAAATTGTTTTTGATGGTGTAGTAGATGAGGCAACGGATGAAAAATTTGCTGAAATTTATGGGGACGTAGCTCAGAAAAGCTCACTATTAGAGGTGGCAGCTAAATGAATGACGTGACGATATATTCGAAATCGATACCGAAGCCGCCGAGTAAATTGAAACATATGTTAACGGTTATTCTAGTTATTTTACTGTTGTGGGGTAGTAGTGTACAGGTCGACGCATCATTTTCAAAACTAGTAGTTGGTTTTCCAAATATGATGGATTTATTGAAGGAAATGGTGCCACCAGATTGGAGTTATTTTCAAGTTATTACAACAGCAATGTTAGATACAATACGCATGGCGATTATTGGAACGACTTTAGGAGCGATTTTAGCCATTCCACTTGCACTATTTGCAGCAAGTAATGTATTTACTAGTGTATTTTTGTACGGTCCAGCTCGATTGATTTTAAATTTTATACGAACGATACCAGATTTATTATTAGCGGCTATTTTTGTAGCGATTTTTGGAATAGGACCACTTCCAGGTATTTTGGCTCTTACTTGTTTCTCGGTTGGGCTCGTAGCGAAATTATTGTATGAGTCAATTGAATCAATTGATCCAGGTCCATTAGAAGCGATGACAGCTGTAGGAGCGAATAAGGTGCAATGGATTGTTTATGGGGTCATTCCGCAAGTGAAAGCGCACTTTGTTTCCTACGTACTTTATACATTTGAGGTGAATGTACGTGCCGCAGCCGTTCTAGGTTTAGTAGGAGCAGGTGGCATTGGTTTATATTATGATCGTACACTTGGATTTTTACAATATCAACAAACTGCTTCCATTATTATTTATACCCTTGTTGTTGTATTGTTAATTGATTACATAAGTACATTGTTGCGGGAGAAATTATAATGAGTAAAACGACGATAATCGTACCAAAACCGAAGAAACCGAGTGTAAATCGCTGGATTGTTTTTATAGCACTAACAGTTATATATGTATGGGCCTTTTCAGGTGTCCCACTTGAGGGAATAAAGAATACAGCGGGAGAAATTACAAAAGCAATTATGACAGGCGTGTTGAACCCAGATTGGTCGTATGTATCTTTGCCTGATGGTGAAGATTTATTACATGGGTTGATTGATACATTGGCAATTGCGATATTAGGTACATTTATTTCTGCTTTTTTATCTGTTCCATTTGCTTTTTGGGCAGCAACAAATATGAGCAGTGGAAAATTAACTTCAGGTGCTGGGAAATTTGTACTTAGTTTCGTTCGTACATTTCCTGAATTAGTTATGGCTCTTTTATTTATAAAAGCTGTTGGACCAGGCTCTTTTGCCGGAGTTCTAGCTTTGGGATTACACTCTATCGGAATGTTAGGGAAACTATATTCGGAAGGAATTGAAAATATAGATAAGGGACCGACCGAGGCGTTAATAGCAACAGGTGCAAATCGGTTTCAAATACTTTGGTATGCAGTATTACCACAAGTGTTACCAGATTTTCTATCGTATACGTTATACAGGTTCGAAATTAATGTAAGATCCGCTGCGATTTTAGGTGTAATTGGAGCAGGTGGTATTGGTACGCCATTAATTTTTGCATTAAGTTCACGGAATTGGTCTCGTGTGGGAATTATTTTATTGGGCATCATTCTAATGGTAATTATAATCGATTTTATTTCAAGTTCGATTCGAAAACGGATTGTTTAACTTATTTTAAAAGCATCGAAGTCAGATGCTTTTTTGTCTTTTTAAGTATTTATTAAAAGAAGTCTGTACATTTGTATAAATATACAGATAATTCCCTTTCTTTTTAAAATAAAAATAATAAAAAAGTATGTCATATTGAATACCCATACATTCCCGAAATCATTGGTTTTTTTATAAAAAATCAAAAAAACATCAACATATTTGTCGATACATGTTGTATAATCTTGCGTGGGAAGCTATCATATAAATGTATAAAACGTTTACTAATATAAGCGAAGGGAAGAATAGCATGTCACATTCAATCGAACAACTTTCTATCAACACGATTCGCACATTATCCATCGATGCGATTGAAAAAGCAAACTCTGGTCACCCAGGAATGCCAATGGGTGCAGCACCAATGGCTTATACATTATGGACTCAATTTATGAAACATAATCCAAATAACCCAACGTGGTTTAACCGCGATCGTTTCGTATTATCTGCAGGTCATGGTTCAATGTTATTATACAGCCTACTTCACCTATCTGGTTATGATGTAACAATGGATGACATAAAGAACTTCCGTCAATGGGGAAGTAAAACTCCAGGACATCCTGAGTACGGTCATACTGCAGGTGTAGACGCAACTACTGGTCCACTTGGACAAGGTATTGCAACTGCTGTAGGTATGGCAATGGCTGAAAGACATTTAGCGGCTAAATATAACCGTGATGCGTATAATGTAGTAGATCATCATACATACGCTATTTGTGGTGATGGAGATTTAATGGAAGGCGTTTCTGCTGAAGCATCTTCATTAGCTGCTCATTTACAATTAGGTCGTCTTGTTGTGCTTTACGATTCAAACGATATTTCATTAGATGGCGATTTAAATCGTTCATTCTCTGAAAGTGTAGAAGATCGTTACAAAGCATACGGATGGCAAATAATCCGTGTTGAGGATGGAAACGATATTGAAGCAATCGCGAAAGCAATTGAAGAAGCGAAAGCTGACGAAAAACGCCCAACGCTAATTGAAGTAAGAACGACAATTGGTTTCGGTTCTCCAAACAAATCAGGAAAATCAGCTTCACACGGTTCTCCACTTGGTGTAGACGAAACAAAATTAACGAAAGAAGCATACGCTTGGACTGCTGAACAAGACTTCCATGTAGCAGAAGAAGTATATGACAACTTCCGTAAAACAGTACAAGATGTTGGTGAAACAGCGCAAGCAGCTTGGAACACGATGTTAGGTGAATATGCACAAGCATATCCAGAATTAGCAAACGAACTGCAAGCAGCAATGAACGGTCTTCTTCCAGAAGGTTGGGAACAAAGCTTACCAACTTATGAATTAGGATCAAAAGCAGCAACACGTAATTCTTCAGGTGCTGTAATTAATGCAATTGCAGAGTCTGTACCATCATTCTTCGGTGGATCTGCTGACCTTGCTGGTTCTAACAAAACATACATGAATAACGAAAAAGACTTTACAAGAGAAGATTACAGCGGTAAAAACATTTGGTACGGTGTACGTGAATTCGCAATGGGTGCAGCAATGAACGGTATTGCACTACATGGTGGTTTAAAAACTTACGGTGGTACGTTCTTCGTATTCTCTGACTACTTACGTCCAGCAATTCGTCTTGCAGCATTAATGCAATTGCCAGTAACGTATGTATTCACACACGACAGTATCGCTGTTGGTGAAGACGGTCCAACACATGAGCCAGTTGAGCAATTAGCAGCGCTTCGTGCAATGCCAAATGTATCTGTTATTCGTCCAGCTGACGGTAACGAATCTGTTGCGGCTTGGAGATTAGCTTTAGAATCTACAA
Organism: Bacillus cereus group sp. N24; assembly: GCF_016483345.1. Lineage (NCBI taxonomy): Bacteria > Bacillati > Bacillota > Bacilli > Caryophanales > Bacillaceae > Bacillus > Bacillus cereus group sp. N24. The sequence continues at coordinate 493,025 of NZ_JAEHCA010000001.1, read as the reverse complement.
AAACACCAACTGCTTTAGTATTAACTCGTCAAGACCTTCCAACATTAGAAGGCGCAAAAGACGATACGTATGAAAAAGTTGCAAAAGGTGCATATGTAGTTTCTGCAAGCAAGAAAGAAACAGCTGATGTAATTTTACTTGCATCTGGATCTGAAGTAAGTCTAGCTGTTGAAGCACAAAAAGCGTTAGCAGTAGACGGCGTTGACGCAGCTGTTGTCAGCATGCCATCTATGGATCGCTTTGAAGCTCAAACTGCTGAGTACAAAGAATCTGTATTACCAAAAGCAGTAACAAAACGTTTCGCAATCGAAATGGGTGCTACATTCGGATGGCACCGTTACGTAGGTCTTGAAGGAGATGTGTTAGGTATCGATACATTCGGTGCTTCTGCTCCTGGTGAGAAGATTATGGAAGAGTATGGATTTACTGTAGAGAACGTTGTTCGTAAAGTAAAAGAAATGCTTTAATGATTTTAGAAAAATCTCTCCGGCATGGAGAGGTTTTTCTATGTAAATGAGTTTTTTCGACAGAAAAAGTTTTTTATCTCTCCGCAGTCAGACAATCATTGCAAATCTTCTTCTATATAATGAAGAGAAAAGGTTGTCCAGATTGGGAGGCTGAAAATGAAAACGTATGAATTGTATTTAATTCAAGAGGATATTGCGAAAGCTTATTTTGGTCGTGAATATTTGTTTTTTGATTTATTTGCTCGATTTTCAGAATCTGGGTCCCTTTCGGAGCAAAAAGTGTTATATAAACAAATGATGTATATAACGATGCCATTACAAGTAATGAAAATTCATCATAAATTAGAGCAAGCTTTGCGGGTTCTTGGTAAATATGATAGAACACATCATACGCATACACTTTTTACGGGAGCGGAATATGGCGAAATAATGGTGAAACCACACTATATTCGCATGAATACCTCTGGAAATGTCTCTATGGAAACGACTTTCTTTGAGGTGTTAAGAAAGTGTGAACTAACATTTTTAGCTATGGATTATGAAAATACAAAGTACGGATGGTTGAATCCTTTAAAACAAGTACGAACATATGTGTAAAAAATGTCGAATTCTATCTTGTCTTATTGAAAAGGTTTTAGTACACTGTAAGGTAGACAACATGAAGGAGGAAAATATATGCCAATTTGGTTAGGTATTCTAGTGGGCGTAGTAGCACTAGTAGCAGGCGTGGCGTTAGGATTTTTCATTGCCCGCAAATACATGATGAACTACTTAGAAAAAAATCCACCAATTAATGAACAAATGTTAAAAATGATGATGATGCAAATGGGACAAAAACCTTCCCAAAAGAAGATCAATCAAATGATGAGCGCGATGAGCAAGCAACAAACAAAATAAGCGCTAAAGGGCACTCGATAAGAGTGCCCTTTCCTATTGGAATTTTAAAGTGTTTAAAACTTTTAAAAATTCTGTATTTTTGTTAAACTGAAAACATCGCTCATTTTAAGGGAGGAGGATAAATATGAAAGTATTTTTTAATTTAGCTTGGTTTTTTAAACAAGAGAAACGAGCGTACATAATCGGGATTATTATGTTATTTGGTGTCGCGCTTCTTGAACTTGTAGCCCCGAAAGTACTAGGTATTGTAGTAGATGAAATTAATAATGGAACATTAACATCTGAAAAATTGTTGAAGTGGGTTATTCTGTTAGTTGTTGTAGGGATTACTATGTACATATTGCGTTATTTGTGGCGTATTATGATTTTTGGATCTTCTTTAAAATTAGCCCGTCAATTACGAAAGAATTTATATGAACATTTTACAAAGATGAGTCCAACTTTCTATCAATCACGTCGTACAGGCGATTTGATGGCACATGCGACCAATGATATTCAGGCAATTCAGCAAACTGCTGGATCGGGTGTTTTAACACTTGTTGACTCATTAGCAGTTGGAGGATGTGTACTTGTAGCGATGGGGTTTACAATTAGTTGGAAGTTGACATTATTAAGTTTAATTCCGATGCCAATTGTAGCGATTTCTACAAATTATTATGGAACTTTATTGCATAGAAGATTTCATAAAGCGCAGCAATCGTTTTCTGAAATCAATGATAAAGTACAAGAAAGTATGAGTGGGATGAAGGTGATTCGCTCGCTTGGACAAGAGAAAGAGGATTTGGAAGCATTTCGGAAGAAATCAGAAGATGTCGTACATAAAAATATGTTAGTCGCGCGTATTGACTCGTTATTCGATCCAACGATTGCACTTATTGTCGGGTTTTCGTTTTTAATTGCAGTTTGTTACGGATCTTTATTAGTAGTACGGGGCGAATTAACTGTAGGAGAGCTAGTAACGTTTACAACATACTTAGGGACTCTTGTATGGCCAATGTTAGCTTTTGGATGGTTGTTTAATATTATGGAACGTGGACGCGCTTCGTATGATCGTGTGGAGAAAATACTTTCACAAACTTCAGATGTAGTAAATAAGGAAAACGCTATAAATACTATAGCAAGTGGTGATGTTTCATTTGCTATTGATTCATTTTCTTATAAGAAAAATGAACTATTAAACTTAAAAGATATTTATGTTAATTTAAGAAAAGGTGAAACGCTAGGTATTGTGGGACGTACCGGTGCAGGGAAGACGACGTTGTTAAAATGTTTAATTCGAGAATATGATCATTTTAATGGTGAATTAAAAGTTGGTGAACGGGATATTCGAGATGTAACACTTCATGGTGTACGTTCTGCAATTTCATACGTGCCGCAAGATCATTTTTTATTTTCAGCGAGTATTGGAGAGAACATTGCATTCGGAAAGGTCGATGCTACATATAAAGAAATTGCGCGTGCTGCTGAAATTGCTTGTATTCATAATGATATCGTTCAATTTTCAGAAGGGTATGATACGGTAGTAGGTGAAAGAGGTGTTTCACTATCAGGAGGTCAAAAACAGCGGATTTCAATTGCGCGTGCTTTATTAACGAATGCTGAAATTTTAATTTTAGATGATTGTTTATCAGCTGTCGATGCAAAAACAGAAGAAACTATATTATCCGCATTGAAACGGGAAAGAGCAGAAAAAACGACGATTATTACTGCACACCGTTTAAGTGCAATTCAGCATGCAAACATTATTCTTGTGATTGATGAAGGAGCGGTAGTGCAACGAGGAACACATGAACAATTGATGGGAGAAAATGGTTGGTATAAAGAAATGTACGAAAGCCAGCAACTAGAGGCGTTAGTAGAGAAAGGAGGCGTATGATGGCTGAGAAAAAGCGGAGTGATTTAAGAAGATTACTTTCTTATATGAGACCATATAAAAGGTTATTAGCATTAGCATTTTTATTCCTAGTTGGTGCAACTGTAACTGAAATGATGGGTCCTTTTTTAATTAAACAATTTCTTGATGAACATTTAGTACCGCGTAACTTTGATCAATCAGCACTTGTTACTCTATTTGTAGTGTATATAATTGCACATTTATTAAAAGTATTATTTACGTATTTAGATTTATTGTACTTTCAAAATATAGCTTTTAAGATTGTTCAAGATATGCGAGTTGAAGTGTATGAACACGTTCAAAAATTGTCATTAAGTTTCTTTGATCGTACGCCGATAGGTACACTCGTATCTCGCATAACAAATGATACGGAAGCGATTAAGGATTTTTATGTAAGTGTACTATCAACATTCGTAAAAAATGTAGTGTTTTTAGTAGGGATTTTAGTGGCGATGTTTTTATTAGATGTAAAATTAGCACTATTTTCTCTTATATTAATTCCAATTATGTTTGCTATTATGGTGCTATATCGCCGCAAAAGTGCAGCTTTTTATTTAGAAGTACGTAATCAATTAAGCGTATTAAATGCGAAGTTAAATGAGTCCATTCAAGGAATGAATATTGTTCAAGTATTCAGACAAGAAAAACGTATGAGAAAAGAATTTGAAGAAGTGAATAATAAACATTATAGTGCAGGACGACGCACGTTAAAGTTAGACGCATTACTTTTACGTCCAGCAACGGATTTAGTTCATATTGTAGCAATTGCATTAGTACTTGGTTTATTCGGAATTGACGCTTTAAAGAGTCCCGTTGAAGTAGGAGTTTTATATGCGTTTGTTAACTATATTCATCGTTTCTTCCAACCTGTAAATGAGATGATGATGAAATTATCATTTTTCCAACAGGCACTTGTTTCATCATCACGTGTATTTCATTTAATAGATGAGAAAGATTTAGCGCCGGTTCAAAAAGGGGATGGGAATCCTCAAGTAGTTAATGGAGATATTGAATTTAAAAATGTTACTTTTTCGTATGATGGAAAGCGTGATGTTTTAAAAAATGTATCTTTTCATGTGAAACAAGGGCAAACGGTTGCTTTTGTTGGGCATACTGGTAGCGGAAAAAGTACCATTATGAATTTACTAATGCGATTTTATAATATTAAGTCGGGAAACATTGTAATAGACGGTGTAGATTTAGAGAAATTTGAAGAACGAGAAATTAGAAAGAGAATAGGACTCGTATTGCAAGATGCATTTTTATTTGCAGGAAATGTAAAGCAAAATATTCGTATGTACAATGAAGAAATTACAGATGAAGAAGTAAAAGAAGCTGCGCAATTTGTGCAAGCCAATACGTTTATTGAAAAATTACCAAAGCAGTATGAAACAGAAGTAGTAGAAAGAGGAGCTGCATTTTCTAGTGGTCAACGACAATTAATTGCTTTTGCTAGAACGATAGCAACTAATCCGAAAGTGTTAGTATTAGATGAGGCAACAGCTAATATCGATACAGAAACAGAAGAGGCTATTCAAACAGCGTTGCAGCAAATGAGAAAAGGTAGAACGACGATAGCGATTGCTCACAGGTTATCTACAATTCAAGATGCAGATCAAATATTCGTTATGCATGATGGAGAGATAGTAGAAAGGGGAACACATCAAGAGTTACTGAGTGAGCAAGGGTTGTATTATAATATGTATTTACTACAAAATAAAGGAAGCTTGCAAAAGGCCTTGTAATATACAAGGTCTTTTTTACTTTGTATATAAAATATATTTACTCTTTGTTTTTATAGCATACATGTCGTGTCCATTTAGTAAAGTTGTACATATTGTATGTATACGGAATGAAAAAATTTGATAGGAGATTTTATATGCAAAACAGATCGAGTTCAAATGTTACGTTTATCGATGTGTCTCATTGGGAAGGGAGTATTGATTGGAATGCAGTGAAGGCATCTGGCATTCCAGCAGCATATGCAAAAGCGACAGAAGGTGTAAATTATCTTGATCCTACTTTTGTTCAAAATGTACAAGCGGCACGAAATGCGAATGTATTAATCGGTGCATACCATTTTGCACATCCAGAACAAAATGATGCAATTTCAGAAGCGAAATATTTTGTGAGTATATTACAAAGCAATCAAACAGACTTAATGCCAGTTCTAGATTTAGAGTCACCAACAGATCCGAGTAATAGTAATTTAACTGGTACCGCTATATCTAATTGGGCAAGAAGTTTCATAAATTATGTGAAACAGGCTACTGGAAAAAATGTAATGTTATATACAGGAGTTTGGTATATTAATGAGTTTGGAATTAACGGGTTAAGTGATATTCCACTTTGGATTGCTAGATATTCTAGTACACCGCCTGCTGATGCTGGTGGATGGACAGAGTGGACAGCGTGGCAATACACTGATTCTGGTCAAATTTCAGGTGTAGGAAATTGTGATGTATCAGCAGCAGTTTCATTAGAAGCTTTGCAAGGGAATGGATCGAGTGGTGGAGGGAATGTTTCTCCGCCTAATAATGCAACTCCAGTTTACGGTGTTGCTGTAATTAATGGCGATAATGTAAATTTACGGACTGGACCATCTTTACAATCTAGTGTAATTCGCCAGCTAAATCGAGGTGAATCATATGAAGTTTTGAGCGAACAAGATGGTTGGCTTGCTTTGGGTGGAAATGAATGGATATACTATGATTCGAGTTATATTCAGTATAAACATTATGTGGCGACTATTACTGGTGACAATGTGAATCTACGGGATGCTCCATCATTAAGTGGAAATGTTATAAGACAGTTACATCATGGTGAGGCATATCGAGTATGGTGTAAGCAAGATGGCTGGCTCGGATTAGGTGGAAATGAATGGATATATTATGATTCGAGTTATATTCAGTATGGTGTATAATAAAGTCAACGTAAAAGGTATCTCGCCTGAGATACCTTTTATCTCGCGATTTGCAGGCAGTAAGAATCTCGGCGAATGCGAGGAAGATAGGTGGGAGTTGCCCGTAAAAGGCCGATTGGTGAGGGCTAATAATGAGTGGGTGATAGAACAAAACACTGATTAAAGTGTCACTCTATGAAAAAAGTAATTTTCACAAGTTGTATATTAAAAGCATAGTATAATACAATGGGGATATTTATAAAAAATAATCAAAAATTGAAATAAAGGAGTAAAAATATGGATTATGTGCTAATAGGTGTAATTTTAATATTATTAGCTGCAGTATTCGTACTGTTTTATAAAAATAAACAGTTGGAATCAGAGAGCCAGCAGGTGGAATTTGAAAAAAAGCAAGCGATTGAAACGTATGAAAGTGAAATTGCAGCCACGGTTACAGAACATAAAGAGCAACAAAATACGTTAAAAAATATGGAACAGAAAAAGTATAATGATTTACAAGTTAGTACAGCTAGAGAACTTGAAAATATGCGTATGATGAAAAATCAATTAGCTATGCAACATAGTAAAGAACGTAGTGAAATGCAAGATAAACATAGTAATGAAATACATATGTTTCAAAAGTTAATTGCAGATTTACGAGAATATACTAAAAATAGCGCTGAAGTAAATACGCATGAAACATTACATTATATGAAGCAAGGATTTTTAGAACAAGAAATCATACAAGAAGATGAATTTCATATTATGCCGAATGTTTTTATTAGAGATAAACTTGGAATAAACGATATTCGAATCCATCATCTTATCTTATATAAAACTGGTATGTATTTACTTGAGACGAGAGAGTGGACAGGAAAATTAATTCATGGTGTAACGAAAGAGAATGCTAGTATATATTCATTTATGCTTGATGAAATAGGTAAGTATCAACAAGAAATTAAAAAAGAAGAGACACTTGAATGTATTACAGGTGAAGATTCGTTAACTATACAAGTGAAAAATGAAGGGAATCCAGTATATAAAGCGAAGAAACAATCTCAAATTTTATACAATTGTTTGAAAGAATTGCAAGTTGATATTGTAAAAGAAAACGTAAAGCCAATTGTATATTTTTATAATGAGAGTGGTAAAGAAGTACTAGATCTTTCTAATGAGGACACACCTAGATTAAAAGATAGGGAGCAAATCGTAGCGTTTTTCCAAAATGAAGTTTTAACAGGGGAAGTAATATATACAGCGCAAGAGTTACAAAAGATAAGAGAAATGCTTTGCCAGGTGAATTAAAAAGGGGGAGATTTTTCTGGGTGCTCTATTACATGGGATTTTGTATGTTTATTTTTGTTTGTATATAGTCATGTACATTGCGTTTATTTTCGTTATCGATATAGTTCATATGTCATTAAGTGTAAAGAGTATATTTGTAGTAGTTATGCCATTTATTTTATTAGTCATGATCCAAAGAGTCATCTTACGTGCTTCTACAAGTCGTAATAAAGAAAAGAAACAAATGTTACGTGTAATGATAGTAGGGATTATTCCATTAATAGTGTGTGCTGTACAATTAAGTATGAATGAGTACACTTCCAATTTTAATCGAGATCGGTGGTTAAATGACGAAGAGAAACGGGTACATATGGTAGATGATTTCATGCAAAAATATAAATTAATAGGGAAATCAAATGAAGAAATTACACAATTGTTAGGAACGCCTACTGAAACGAGAAATGAGGAAGAAGGGGTCATCACTTTGTACTATCTTGGGACAGAACGTGGCTTCATTCCAATAGATAGTGAACAGCTTATTTTCCAATTTGATAGAGATGGTAGAGTTTTGAAATATAAGGTACAGAGAGGGTAAAGAAACATAGAGAGAAGCTATATGTTATAGCTTCTTTTTATGTTTCAATATGTTATAGAAAGGGAATATGAATTTTGGATGGAATAAGGAATGAAAGTGGAGGTGATGCATATATATGGATGTATTGGGTTGTTTTTATCTCGCAAAAGCCTGGTTGATGAGGGCTAATAATCAGTGGGGGTGGCCAAAACCCCCACTGATTAAAGTGTCGCTTTATCATATTGTATAAATGAAAAGGAGGTAAGACGGTGAAGACGATACCGACTGAAGTCCTGAGTAAAGAATTGATGGAAAGAGAAGGTGTTATATCTATTACAGTAAAGGAATTTGAAAAGATAGAAGTAGCTGGAGTAGTCGTTGCTGGTCCTGCTGTTATTTTAATTAATCAAGATTGATTACATATTTTCAATATAGAAAAGTAGTGAAAGCATCCGGATAGGATGCTTTTTATTTGTATGGAAGAGGGCGTATAGTAGATAATTGGGATACTGGAGGGAGAGTATGTGGCAATTATTATAACGATGTTATTAATGGGTATTTTATTAGGATTTGTTGGAGCAGGGGGAGCTGGATTTATTATCGCGATACTCACTTTAGTATTTCATATTCCTATTCACGTTGCACTTGCAACATCTTTAACTGCTATGGCATTTACGACGTTATCTGGAGTTATAAGTCATTATCGTGAAGGAAATGTTGTACTTATGATAGGCGGGATTGTTGGTGGATTTGGAGCGCTTGGTTCTTATATCGGTTCAAAGTTTGGTTCGCTTATACCAGCACATCTTCTTCATTGGTTTACAGCTGGGATGTTATTTTTATCAGCAATTTTTATGTTTATTAAATTGATTATGTCTCGAAATAAGCAAAAGCCACCCTTATGTGGACAGAAAAAACTTTCAAAAAACAACTTGATGAAATGTATATGTTTAGGATTAGTTACTGGAATGTTGGCTGGTTCATTCGGGATTGGTTCAGCCCCTTTTATACAACTTGGATTAATGGTTCTTTTAGGATTAACGATACAGCAATCTGTAGGAACGACTATGCTTGTTATATTACCGATTGCAATTGGAGGCGGGATTGGATATAGTTCGGAAGGATATTTAGATTATATATTGTTATTGCAAGTATTAATTGGGACGATGTTAGGAGCATATATCGGTGCGAAGTTTACAAATTATGCACCACGCATGCTGTTGAGATTTTCAATGATTATGACGCCAGTTTTAGCCGGATGTATGTTATTGATGGAATAAAACTACTATAGCAAGGTATTAATATATTTTACGAATGAATTATATAAGTAATTCATATTTCCAATATAAAAGAATTTGCATTAATATTATGAGTATAAAGTTCGAGTATTCGAAGTACTACTTGAATTATATCCCTATCCCTTTTCTAAAAATGCGAACAAGTTTTGCCCTATTCTATTCAATACTTAATTGCATAGAAATATATTGTTCGATGACCATTATGGAACGTACATAATGGGAAAATCCCGATCCTTAAAGAGGATGCCCCTAATCTTCATGTGAAAATATGATCGGACAAGAAAGCTGGCCAACTGATGGTCAGCTTTCTTTTTGTTCTAAAACTATTTCTTCTTTAACCTCTGTTTGCAATAATAACGTTTTTCCAAAGCGACGTTTACATTCAGCCCGCACTTTTTGAATAGCTAGTAGTTGAGAAGTGGCGGGAACTGTGACGGTAGCTTGGCGAGGTTTTCGATTTTCTTCACAAAAGACACATTCCACAACATATTTAGAAATCATAATTTCATCCTTCCGTTTTTAATTTCTAAGAAGGGACTGCCTATGAAGTTGATGTATTCTTTCGTCACCGTTTTATTTTTTTCCTCTTTTTTCAAGGGGAAAATAAAAAAGAAGGCGAATTTTAGTAGGGGAGGGATGTTTATGGAGAGATGGATAGGTACGGCAGCTATATGTATGAATGACAGAAATGAAATTTTAATGGTGTTGCAAGGCAAAGAAGGGGAAGAAAAAAGGTGGTCTGTACCAAGTGGAGGACTTGAAAAGGGAGAAACACTAGAAGAATGTTGTATCAGGGAAGTTTGGGAGGAAACAGGCTACAATGTGGAAGTTGTAAATAAAATATACGAAAAAGAAGGTATTACATACGGAATTCCAGTGTATGTTCATTATTATTTTGTTAAAAAAATAGGCGGTAGTATGAAAATTCAAGATCCTGATGAGTTAATACATGAAATTGACTGGAAAGGGATACAGGAAGTTGAAAAATTATCGTTAGCTTTTCCGGAGGATTACGAGTTAATATGCCAATATATAAATGAAAAAGCAAGTATGTAAATACTTGCTTTTTAATGTATCCAAGATAAGAGAAGCGGAACGATAACTAAACTAGCACCCGCTGTTAAAAGCATGGATAAACTTGCGATTGTTCCTTCAACAGGGCCGATTTCGAATGCTTTTGATGTACCAGTTCCATTTGCGCTCGTTCCTAACATAATACCTTTTGCGAGCGCGGTTTTAATGCGGCAAATACGTATAAGGGAAGGGCCGAGTAATGCTCCTGTTAAGGCAGTTAAAACGACAAATACAGCTGTTAATTGTGACATGCCACCAATCATTTCTGAAATAGCCATTGCGATTGGTGTCGTTACAATATGCGGTGCTAAACTATGTTCTAGTGACGAATCAATTTGAAAATAATTTGCTAGTAGTGCCGAAGTAATAACTGATAAAAATGAACCAACGATGACGTTAAGTAAGATGGCGATTCCGTGTTTCTTTAATAAATCAAAGTATTTATAGATTGGCCATGCAAAAGCAACTGTTGCAGGTTTTAATAATTCTGTTAGCCATTGACCACCAGATTCATATGTTTCATAAGATGTGTCTAGTCCAAGCAATAAAGCGATTAAAATAATGGGACAGACAAGGAGAGGAGAAAGTAAGCTCCAATTCCAACGTTGATACATTTTTTTAGATATCCAATATGTCAATAGTGTTAATAGTAAACAAAGAAAGCCGATCATTGCGTTGATCCTTTCCGCTTAAGTAGCAATTCTGTTAATAGTCCTGTTACGAGAGTAACACAAAGTGTACTAATCATAATAATTAAAATGAGATCGATTCCATATTGTGATAGTGTATCTTTGTAACGAATAACAGCGACTGCAGAAGGAATAAAAAATAAAATAAGTTCTTTTAATAAAAAGTCTGCTCCGTCCTGTATCCACTCTTTTTTAACTAGGTTAAATTTTAATGAAATTAATAATAAAAAAATACCGATTATACTTCCTGGAACTGGGAGGTGTGCCTGTTTTGCGATCCATTCACCTGTCCAAGCGAAACAAAATAATAATAAAATTTGTCCACTTAACTTCCACCATTTCATACAGTAACCACCTCTTTCTTTTTTTACATAAAAATTGTAAAAAAGAATTAACAATTTCTACTATACGTTCATTCAAAATATTTGTCTAATATATAAATTATATGTTATTAATATATTAGACGTATTAATTGAAAGTGAAAAGGGTGTCTAAAATGGAATTACGGCATTTGCAATATTTTGTTGTTGTGGCAGAAGAGTTACACTTTGGACGAGCGGCTGCTCGTTTACAAATGACACAACCGCCACTTAGTCAACAAATTCAGCAATTAGAAAAAGAAATGGGAGTTCTGTTATTTTCAAGAACGAAGAGAAAGGTTGAATTAACAGAAGCAGGAGAAATGTTTTTAAAAGAAGTAAAAAAAGCGTTTGAGCAAATTGAAAAAGCAGTAGAAGTTGCACAAAGTGCGCAAAGGGGAGAAGTTGGATCACTCTCAATTGGTTTTGTAGGTGCGGCGATATATGATATTTTACCGTCTATCGTCAGGGAGTATAGAAAGAAATTTCCGAGAGTGTCTGTCGCATTACATGAATTATCTACACCAGATCAAGTGCATGCACTTCATGATAATCGTATTGATATTGGATTTTTACGGCCGCCAATTTCAACACAATTATTAGAGTTAGAACCAATTCAAAGGTTATCTTGTACTTTATGTTTGCCAAAGGCACATCCACTTGCAGAGAAAGATGAAATACATATAGAAGATTTACGCGATGAACCGTTTGTATTTATTACGAGACCAGTATGGCCGGCGTTGTATGATACAATTTTATCTCTTTGTCGAGAGGTTGGCTTTAGTCCCCAAATTGTACAAGAAGCAACAGAATATCAAACAGTTATGGGGCTTGTAGCAGCAGGGATTGGGATTACAGTAATCCCTGTATCGGCAAATAAATTATATAAAACAGAAGTTGTATATAAAGAGTTATATGATTCTAATTTTGTTGCAGAAATGTCGGTAGCTTATAAAAAAATGAATAGTAATCCAGAGCTGTTAGAGTTTTTAAAAATTGCAAGAGAGAAGAAACGAATAGAAGTAGAAGATGAGTAATATTAGTAACGGTAAATAGATTTAATTCGAATATATAAAAGTACACCTTATTAAACAATAAAACTGAAATGCAGCTTAAGTGCATTTCCGTTTTATTTTTCTTTTTTTAGCTCGATACTGAAAAGATAAACGTGTTCATTTTCTTTTAAGAGTAGGTCAATACCTGTTTCTTCATCAATTGTAGGGACGCTTACAGTTTCTTTACTTGTTTGGATTACAGTAGCTAAAATTGTTTTCTGATTATATCTTAAATTTTTTGCAGATTGAATTGTAGTAGTTACAGAACTATTTACACCTAGAGGTGCTTCTTCAGGAGCAAGCGTTGAACCACCGTCAATATTAATATACCATTGACCTTTTTCTTCTACATCTTTATCAAATTGGAAATGTGGTGGTATGAAAGAGAGTTTTATTTTCTTTTCTAGAAAATGTGATGAAGCGATGTTAGTAATCTCTTTTACTTTTTTACCATTTTGATAATAATCAATCGTAGCATTTATTTCATCTTTATCATTATTAAGTGTAACGTTATAAAACATACTATTTCCTTCTTGAATAGGCGTCATTTGTAAAATAGAAGACTGTTCCTTTGTTAACTTGTAAGCTTCTACAGAAGCAACTTCATTATTTTTTATTTGGTTACAACTAGTAAAGAAAAGTAAAGATAAGATAAATAATACGTTTATACGCATAGTATAAACCCTCCTCTTTTTACAATTATAATTTAAATATGAATAAATTCCCATTTGCCTTTCTAGGACTAAAGACTTAGAAAAGATTCAGATTATAGTGCGATGTTTGTAATGTCATATTTTTATACACTAGTAGTATAGAATGCGTATGTTATAAGGTAGGGGAAGAAATTTATGTCTTTATGTCGGTTAGCGAGAAAAAATATAAGAACATTTGCTGCCAAAAGGATAAAGCAATTCATGTGGATTGCCATGTGTACTGCAATTTTGTTTTTTATGATGTCGCTACAATTTAATGAACTAGCGGCTGGGAAAGTAGGGGCAACATTTTTGTTTCAAATGTGTTTTTACACGTTGTTTATTGTATTGATTTTTATATGTATTTTTATTACGTATAAAATGACGAATTCTCTTCTGCAAGTGAGGAGAGAGGAATTTAAATCTTATGTAGTAGGGAATATGAAAAGAAATGAAATACTATGTTTATTATGTCAGGAGCAATTATTCATTTATGGAGCAGCGTTTGTTTTCGGTCTAGTTCATGGGATGTTATTTTTGAAATTATTCACGATTATCTTTATGAAAATAGCAGGGATACAAGGAATAAATAGTGCACCAATTACAATATATGCAATAGCAGTTGTTAGTATAATTATGATGGCTGTCGTCGTATTATCGATGATGCAATGTTGTCGATTTGTTCGAAGTTTAAAAGACGGAAATTTGTTTCAGTTTGAGAAAAAGGCATGAGAAATCATGCCTTTTTCTATTTTACACATGAAAATAATCGTGTTAGAGTGAAAAGATCTGACAAAGAATGGGAAGGAAAGGTTGTATAGAATGACAAATGAACAATCAATTGTAAAAGTTGAGCGGTTAACGAAGCGAATCGGTTCAAAGACACTTGTAGAAAATATTAGTTTCGAAGTTAAAAAAGGTGAAGTTGTTGGCCTGCTAGGACCAAATGGTGCTGGAAAAACGACTTTAATGAGAATGATGGTCGGTATGATCCGTATGACAGAAGGTGAAGTATGGATTGATGGTCAATCTGTAAAACAGCAATTTGAAAAAACTGCTGCGAAAATTGGTGCAGTAATTGAGACACCGGAATTTTATCCTTTTTTGAGCGGCTACGAAAATTTAACATATTTCGGCCGAATGAATGGGAATGTGACAGAAGAACGTATCGATGAAGTAGTGAAATTGTTAGGAATGGGACAAGTAATTGACCGTAAAGTAAAAGCATATTCACTCGGTATGAGACAACGTTTAGGGATTGCTCAGGCGCTTATTCATAATCCAGATGTATTGGTACTAGATGAACCAACGAATGGACTAGACCCAAGTGGAATACATGAAATGAGAATGTACATAAAGAAAATTGCACATGAACAAGGAAAAGCAGTACTTGTATCTAGTCACTTACTTTCAGAAGTTGAATTAATGTGTGACAGAGTTATTATTATTCAACACGGAGAATATGTAGCGACGCAAAATATTCAGCATAGTCATAGTGAAGAGATGGAGACGATCCGTATACGTGTAGATGATGCAAATAAAGCAGCGGAAATGTTAGGATGTGATGTTGTAATAAAAGGTAATGATCTACTTATCAATGTAAAAGATGAAGAAATCCCAAATGTTATTCGTACTTTGCTTGAGAAAAATATTCAAGTTTATCGTGTATATGAAGAAAGAAAAACGTTAGAAGAGCAATTTTTAGAATTAACAGGGGGAAAAGATATTGTTTAATTTAGTGTATAACGAGCTGTATAAAATATTTAAGCGTAAAAGAACGATTATTCCTTTTGCGGTTATTGCAGTATTAATAATTGGATTAGGATGGGTTACGGTAAAGTATTTAGAACCAGAAACAAAGGGTTGGAAAGCAGATTATACAGAACGTACGGTAGAAATTGAGAAAAAGCTTGGTATGAAAAAAGAAGCTATTTTAGCAGAAAGGTCGGGGGACGAGCTTGTAAAGGAATATCAGCTTAAAATGAAGCATTTAGATACGGATATAGCACCAGCAAGCAGTTCTCCACTTTCTTTCATGAGAGATACAGGTTTTATCGTATTTCCAATTTTGCTTCCATTTATCCTCGTGTATGCAAGTACAATTTTTGCGAATGAATATAGCTGGGGAACATATAAATTTTTAACAATCCGTCCGGCGAGTCGATTTAAAATTTTAACAGCAAAATTTTTAGCAATCGTTATATTTGCAGCTTTATTGTTTATACTTAATATGATTTTCTCCGCTTTAAGTGGACTTGTTATTTATAAATTCCAACAGCCTGCATGGAGTGAATTTATTTTTCAAGATGGAAATATTATAAAACAAAATATTTTTGTGGAAGTAAGTAAATATTACATTTTATCGTGGTTGCCAACTCTTGTGTACGCAGCGTTTGCATTTATGATTTCTGTGTTAACAAGATCTAGTGGGGGCGCGATCGGTATTTCACTGTTTCTTGCTTTATCAGGAAATATTGCGTTACTAGCAGCAACTAGATATAATTGGGTGAAATATTTATTGCCGGCAAACACAGATTTATACGGTATTGCCAAGAATGGAAGTTTTATTGAAGGAGTAACCTTCCCATTTGCTTCATGTATGTTATTGCTGTATTTATTTGTATTTTTAAGTATTTCCTATACAGTATTTTTAAAACGCGATTTAACTTAATAAGAAAAGCCGTTAAATACCCCTTAACGGCTTTTTTCTATGAGAATTGTTTAAGAGCTTTTTCAGCTAGCACAGCAAAGTATTTTGCACTTATAGGGAGTGCTCGTTCATCAATTGTAAAAGAAGGATGATGCCACTCATGTGTACCGCTCGTTCCCATAAAGACGAATGAACCTGGTATTTCTTGTTGGTAAAAGGAGAAGTCTTCTCCGGCCATTGATGGGTTAGGAGAAATAATATTTAAATTCATTTTTTCGGCAACTTGAGTAGATAAGTCGGTTAGAGATGTATCGTTATGAACAGCAGGAGGACCTGAATAAAAATGGAATTCTGTTTTTACGCCTAATGCATCAGAAACTCCTTTAATAATACGTTCCATTAAAGCTGGTATCTTTTCTCGTGTTTCATTTTGGAATGTACGAACTGTTCCTTCTAATGTTGCTTTTTCAGGAATAACGTTCCACGTATTTCCTGAATGAATGTTTGTAACACTTACAACGGCATTATGTGAAGAGCTAATATTTCGGCTTACAATTGTTTGTAGTGCCATAACAATTTGAGAGGATGCGACGATAGGATCAACACCAGCATCTGGTACAGCTGCGTGCGTCCCGACACCTTGAATTTCAATTTCAAATCGATCTACTCCAGCCATCAGTGGGCCATCTTTAATGCCAATTGTACCTACTGGTAAATCAGGTTTATTATGCATACCGAAAATAGCTTGCACATCATGTAAATGTCCAGCTTCAATAACTTTGCAAGCACCATTGCTACTTTCTTCAGCTGGTTGGAATATAAAGCGAACCGTTCCATTTAGGGAAGATTCCTTTTCTTTTAATAAGAAAGCTGTACCTAAAATAGCTGCTGTATGAAAATCATGTCCGCAAGCATGCATTTTACCTTGAATTTTTGAAGTGTATGGTAAGTTTGTTTCTTCTTGAATAGGAAGGGCATCAATATCAGCACGAATTGCTATAATTGGACCATTTTGATTACCAGAAATTTCAGCGATAATTCCTGTTTTTAAATTGGAATCAATAATAGTAATATTTGCTTCTTCTAACCAATTTTGTATCGCTTTTGTTGTTTCAAACTCTTCATATGATAGTTCTGGATATTCATGTAAATGTCGGCGAATGGAAATAAGTTTTTCTGCTAGTTGATTTGGAATAGATGCCACGTATTATGCCCTCTTTCTTAAGCGAAGTATTTACTATAAGTATACAACAATAAAAGAGAGGATTCTCAAATGAAAATCCTCTCTCGTTAATGCCCGACTGGTGTGAGTTAATAATCAGTGGGGATGAACAAAATCCCCACTGATTAAAGTTTCACTTTATGCTGCCACTTTTTTATGTGTATGATGTTTTTGATAACGTCCACGCATTGCATATGCAATTTGCGGAATTGCAATACCGATTAAAATAAGTGATACACCTACCCACTGTGAAGATAGTACAGCTTCTTTTAAAACGAATACAGACATAATTGTTGTAACTGGTAGCTCTGCTGCACCAAGAATAGTCGCTAAGCCAGAACCGATTTTTGGAATACCAATTGTAAAGGCAATAGACGGAATAACGATACTAAATATTCCTAATCCTAAGCCGTATTTCCAAAGTCCTTGAGAAATGGCACCGTTCATAATAAATGTTGGTGGGAATACGATCATAACTAAAGTTAAAGCTCCAGCCATTAACAGGACACCACGTGGTAATGAAGGTACTTCAACAGCAACTTTTCCGCTCACAAAAATGTATGTTGCAAATGTAATTGCAGATAATAGCCCTAAAATGATTCCTGTTGTATCGAAAGTACCTGCCGATTTTTCCAGTAAACCACTTGATAAAAATGTACCTACAAGTAAGAAAATAACCGAAATAACTTTTTCTCTTGAAGGTAATGTTTTTGTTACAATAGCTTCAATAATAATACCGACCCAAACGAATTGGAACAAAAGAATAATTGCGATAGAAGCTGGTACAGTTTTTAATGAAGCATAATAAAAAATTCCAGTAAAACTTGCAGATGTTCCTGCAACGAATAAAATTAATGCTTGTTTTAATGGAACGCGGTGTCTAGAAAATAGAAGTGTAATAGCGAGCAAAATAATCCAACCGAACAAATATTGGCTGCCAATTACCTCTCCAAGTGAAAATCCTTCTGCATATGCAAGTTTAACAAAAATAGCTAAAATTCCATAACTACACGCTCCTAATAAAACTAAAAGAGAATAACGAAGCATGAAAAATTCCTCCCATCTATGTGAAGTTGTTCCGTAACGAAAATATATCTAGAGGGAAGTATACAAAATTAAAAATGTAGGGTCAAATAAAAGAAAAGTGCGACATTTTATAGAATAATAATAAAAGTATGATATTTATGCATAATCTTGAAATTGTTAATTATAAAAGTATTGTAAAATCAGCTTTGTATTGTATAAAGACAGCATTTGAAAAAAATATTTTTTAAATCAATATGTATATAAACGTACGTATACGTGATAATCATTTGAGAAACTATGTTACCTTTGTTATGTTAATAACAATTAAAGGAGTTTCCTAATCCAATTGAGATTTTTCTATATAATAGAAGGAAATGAAAACGTTTTATTAGAAACTGTGAGAAAGAGTGGTTTTTCTTATTACCACGTTGTAAAAGTGAGTTCACGAATTGTTCATAGTATTTTTATGTGTTTTTGCTACAATATGTAAGGAGAGGAGTGGAATTATGCAAGATATTAGTATTTTTTTAGCGTTTGGCGCTGGGTTCTTATCATTTATTTCCCCATGTTGCTTACCGCTTTATCCGGCATTTTTATCGTACATAACAGGTATGTCGGTTTCTGAATTGAAAGAAGAAAATGCAATGCTTCGCAAAAGAAGTATGATACATACAGCGTTTTTCTTACTTGGATTTTCAATTATATTTATTGCAATTGGATTTGGTACAAGTTTTATCGGAGGAATCTTTACAGATTATAAAGATTTAATTAGACAGCTAGGTGGTATATTTATCATCGTGTTCGGTCTTATTATTGTTGGGGTATTTAAGCCGAAGTTTTTAATGCAAGATCGTAAATTTACATTTAAAAATCGTCCGAGTGGCTATTTTGGATCAGTTCTAATTGGATTGGCCTTTGCTGCAGGATGGACGCCATGTACTGGACCTATTTTAGTGTCCGTAATTGGATTAGCAGCAACAAACCCAGAATCAGCAATGATTTATATGATTGCTTACATACTTGGATTTGCTATCCCATTTTTCGTACTTTCATTCTTTATTACGAAAATGTCTTGGATTAAAAGAAATAGTATGGCCTTTATGAAAGTCGGAGGATACATTATGATTGTCATGGGTATCTTCTTATACTTTAATTGGATGACGAAAATTATCGTATATTTCTCAAGTTTATTTGGTGGTTTTACCGGTTTTTAGTATTATTCTGTGAAAATGTTGGAAATACTAACGGAAAAGCATATAATGAAAGTATATTTTGCATATAGCCACAAAAAAGGATGAGAAAATATGAACATAGTTCTTTTATCAAGTATCGTTGCTGTTTGTATGGCTGTCGGTGCGATGTTTATTCGTTTAAAAGCAGCTAAGAAACCTGCAACATTGAAAAAAATTATACTTCCGCCATTTTTTATGAGTACGGGAGCATTGATGTATGTTTTTCCTGAATTTCGATTAACTCCAGCAGAAATGTTAGAAGCAATTGGTGTTGGTTTGATTTTCTCTATTTTTCTTATTAAAACATCTAAATTTGAAATTAGAGGACAAGAGATTTACTTGAAGCGTTCAAAAGCATTTGTTTTTATATTAATTGGATTACTTGTAGTACGGATTGTATTTAAAACATACTTAAGTCAATCTCTTGATTTAGGACAACTTAGCGGCATGTTCTTCTTACTTGCGTTTGCGATGATTGTATCGTGGAGAATTGCGATGTACCGTTCCTTTACGAAATTACAGAAGGAAATGGAAAAAGAAGATGGTTTTTATAATGAAAAAGATATGAAGCTAACTTAAAACTGTATATGTATAAAATAAAAAAGACAGCGTCAAAGGCGCTGTCTTTTTTATCGAAAATAATGTGAAGTTATTTTGCGAGTAAAGACTTGTAGTTTGAATAATCAATCTCTTTTTCTTGTAGCTTTTTTACTAAAAATTTATGATCACGCTTTGGTGTGGCAATAATATATCCTTTAATAATTAAGTCTTGTGTAATTTGAGAGGCATTTTCTTGTAATGCAAGTTCTCCAATTTTACCAGCGATTTTGGATTTGGCAACGTCGCGAAATAGTTCTGGAACAGGACTTACAAGCTCTTCTAGCAATTGTTTTTGTTCGTCAGCCCATAAATGTCTCGTTTTATTTATGTAGTGTTCTTCCCAATCTAAAATGGACATACCATCTTCTTTTGGTAATCGTTTTAAAAATTTTCTGAACATAAAGTATCCACCGATAGACATAAGTCCTAATAAAATGACAGTCCATAATACAATGAACCAACTGAACCATCCTTCGAGCAAGTATATCCCCCCCTTAAATGATTTCGATTTTCTTTTATTCATATTATAAACATTGAGATTCATAGAAAGCAAGAACGCTTGGTCATTTTGACCAAGCGTAATCATTTAAACAAAGTATAGTTGTTCAACACATAAATTATTATTATCGTCTTCAACATACTCAATAATAAGTGTGCCAACTTTACGATCTTTATCTTCAGTTGTGAAAATAGAGTAAGAAGTAAAACGTGCTGTTGATAGGCCGCTTATATGTGTAGGTAAAGAAATGTAGTCGTTATCGCGGAAGAATTCCATTAGTTCAATATCTTCAAATTCTTTTCGGTCAACTTGTTTGTTTGTATAGCGGCGTTGAAGTTGTTTTAAAGATTCATTCCAAGAAATTGCTTTTGTGTCGTATACCATTGTTCTATCTCCTTACTGTATGTAATCGTTAAGAACATACGTTCTAATCTAGTATACTCTTTTTATTAGAAAAGGGAAAGCAAAAAATAATGTAAGCTTGGATTTCCAAGCTTACATTATTTTTGCGTTCGTCATAATCTCTATCTTTTATTATAAGTTACATAAGAATAAGAAACAAGATGATATATATTTTGTTGATAGTTTTCAAAATTCTGTATATTATCAATATATTATATGGAAAGGGAATGAGTGGGATGGCATATGTAATTTCACTACAAGGACCGATGGCAAGTGGGAAAACAACAGTAGCTAAAAGGCTAGAGCAACATGGGTTATCGGTTATATATGAAAATCCATATCGAATTGTAGAAAGGCGAAAAGAATTAAATTTAGATATGAATTCAAAAGATGGTTTTATAACAAATCAAAAAATGTTCATTGAAGCAAAAATAAAAGAGTTTCAAAATATCCAGGAATCAACGGTGATTTTTGATCGTGGGCCAGAAGATATTGAGTTCTATACACTTTTTTATCCGAAATTAATAGGAAAAGAGTGGGATATAGAAACAGAATTGCAAGATGATTTATGTGAACTAAGAAAATGCCGTTCGGATGCAATTTTTTATTTAGACGTTTCGAAAGAGAATGTATATGATAGAAAAAATAATGATAGGGTAAGAAACCGAAGTACATTTGAAGAACAACTTAAATTAGTAGAAACTGAAAAAGAATGGTATAAACAATTTCCTGTAACTTATGTGGACACGAATGCATTATCAGTGGACGAATTAGAAGCATATTTTATACGATGGCTAAAGGAGAGAGGGCTATGAAGAAAATATTATTATTCGTATACCCAACATTTGCGGAGTTTGAAATAACGGTAGCAACGGCATTGCTGAAAAATAAATATGAAATCATTACAGCAGGTTTAACTAAGGAACTGGTTATAAGTGAAACGGGGTTGCAAGTGCAGCCGCATATAGAATTAAGTGAAGTGCGTGTAGATGAGTATGAGGGGATACTTATTCCAGGTGGAGAAGAAGTACAGTTGAAAGATGCAAAACCTCTTTTTTCAATCATTCAGCAATTTTATGAACAGGAAAAATTAGTGGCAGCAATTTGTGCTGGACCGTATGCATTGGCAAAGGCAGGCTTATTGAAAGGGGGATCTTATACAGCGACCATAGATTATAAAAGATTCGATTGTTTTCCAGTAGAAAATTTCGTGTATAAAGAAGTTGTGCAGCACTCAAATATCATTACAGCACAAGGGCATGCATTTGTACCATTCGGAATAGCGATTGCTTCTTATTTTGGAGTAGCAGACGAACATAATACAAATTTTTATTGTGGTAAAGGCAATGTAGTGATGGAGAAACTTTTATGAGAAAACGTGTAAAAGCTAGCATTTGCTAGCTTTTTTCTTTTTTACATCGATAAATCGCTACCGTTTTCGGATCATGCCATATACCGTTATGAAGTGATAATTCATTTTCTATTTCTTTTTGTAGCCATTCCTTCATTTCGGCGTGAAGATACATATTGTCTGGTATATTCAGTGATGGGAACATGCTAGAAATATAGTTTACGATCGGAGTAGCGTGATGAAAAACGAGTGCATTATGAATAACTGTTTCTGCAACAGTTGGAAAAACAGATTGTAATATCTCCTTACCATTTTCTAAACAAAATGGAGCAACCGCTGCTGAAGTTTGCGGTAAATCAAATGCGGCTAACATCTTGTTACACATTTCAACTATACGAGGTAATGAAACGTTAGAATTTGTTGTAGCTAAAAGTGTACCGCCAGGACGAATGACTTTATAAAAGTCTTGAATGGTTCTTTTTACATCTTTCACGTGGTATAACATATGTCTTGCGATTATCCAGTCATAACAATTATCTTCGAATGGAAGTTTACTAGCATCACCCTGTTTTCATTCAATTCTAGTACTTTTTTTAGCGGCTTCAGAAAGCATGGCTTTCGATTGATCAAATCCGGTTAATTGGCCTTTATGACCGTTAGTTTGTAAAAGGGAAAGGAATTTTCCGCTCGCGCACCCAACTTCTAATATGTTTTCTTTTCCTTGAAGTTGTAAATGTTCAAGGACGACTTCATCTAAATTCACTTGTTTCTCTTCGAAACGTTTATGCGTATGGATACGTGTTTGTAAATGGTTGCTGACGCTGTATTGGCGTTTTACATCATTCATTTTTTCGGATTCCACCTTCGTGCAAAATTGCTGAATCGCATGTGTTAATACATCTGTCTTCTTTAAGCCTTCGTAATGGAGTGCTGCTTCAAACCTTTCAAGTAAATTTTCTTCAATTCGAAAATGAATATCTTTTCGTTTCGCCACTGAAAACTCGCATCTTTTCATCTGTTAGTGAAAATATAGCATGCCTGGAAATTTTTTGTAAATAATTTGTGTACACAAAATTAGGGGAGGTGAAAAAATGTTTGAATATGAGTTTAAACTATTGACGATTTAACCGTTTTCATTTATTCTTAAATTAAGAAATATTCAAATAATTAAAAGAAATGAGAGAGTCACATGCTTCTTCAAGGAACACATCGAATTGGTCGTATGGCCATGCTGTTGGCACTTGCGGATGAGAATGAAAGCCCTGTATTATCTATTCCAAAAGGTTGGAAATATTGTACAGGGAAAGTGGGTTCTATGAATTCGCAAAAGGTCGTAGCGGCAATGGAAACAGCGGCTAAAAGCAACCGAGTTATTGAAACGGATGTTTACAGAGAAACACATGCACTTTATCATGCAATAATGGAAGCTTTGTACGGAGTGACGAGAGGTCAAATTCAGTTAGCAGACGTTCTTCGTACAGTAGGACTTCGTTTTGCAATTGTGCGCGGTACACCATACGACGGAAAAAAAGAAGGCGAATGGGTTGCTGTTGCACTTTATGGAACAATTGGTGCACCTGTAAAAGGATCTGAGCATGAGGCGATTGGTTTAGGAATTAATCACATATGATTTGCCCATAGTCTATTAGTTAGAAGGGGGCCTTACTTTTTAGGACAGAAGTCTGTCTTAAAAAGATAAGGTCCCCTTTTGCCTTTTTAAGGAGGAAAAAAGAATGATTACGTTAACAGGACATACATTGACAGTTGAAGAAATGAAGAAGTTATTACTTGAAGGGGAAGGTGTAACAGCTTGCCCAACTAGTATGCAAAAGGTGGCGGAGTGCCGCGAAGTAGTTGAGAAAATCGTAGAAGACGGAAAAGTTGTTTACGGTATTACAACTGGATTTGGAAAGTTTAGTGATGTGCTTATTCAAAAAGAGGATGTAAAGGCACTTCAACATAATTTAATTCAGTCACATGCATGCGGGATAGGTGATCCATTCCCGGAAGAAGTATCTCGCGGTATGTTAATTTTACGAGCGAACACGATGCTTAAAGGAGTATCTGGCGTTAGACCGCTTGTTGTAAATATGCTTCTTGAGTTTGTAAATCGCAAAATTCACCCAGTCGTTCCGCAACAAGGTTCACTTGGTGCGAGTGGAGACTTAGCACCTTTATCTCATCTTGCGCTTGTATTATTAGGCGAAGGTGAAGTGTTCTATAAGGGGAAACGCGTTCATGCGATGGTTGCTCTTACAGAAGAAGGTCTTGAACCGATTGAACTTGAAGCGAAAGAAGGGCTTGCATTAATCAATGGTACGCAGGCGATGACAGCGCAAGGAGTTCTTTCTTATATAGAAGCAGAAGCAACTGCATATCAAGCGGAATTAATTGCTTCGATGACAATTGAAGGATTACAAGGCATTATTGATGCATTTGATGAAAATGTTCATAAAGCACGTGGTTATAAAGAGCAAGTGGAAGTCGCGAGCAGGATTCGTGACATCCTTCAAGATAGTAAGTTAACAACAAAACAAGGAGAACTACGTGTACAGGATGCATATTCACTTCGCTGTATCCCGCAAGTACACGGTGCTTCTTGGCAAGTTTTAAATTATGTGAAAGAAAAATTAGAAATTGAAATGAATGCAGCAACAGATAATCCACTTATCTTTGATGGCGGAGAAAAAGTAATTTCGGGTGGTAATTTCCATGGTCAACCGATTGCGTTTGCGATGGACTTCTTAAAAGTAGGAATGGCGGAACTTGCAAATATTTCAGAGCGTCGTATTGAGCGTTTAGTAAATCCGCAATTAAATGATTTACCTCCATTTTTAAGTCCAGAACCAGGACTGCAGTCTGGTGCAATGATTATGCAATACGCAGCTGCTTCACTTGTTTCTGAAAATAAAACGTTAGCACATCCGGCGAGTGTTGATTCAATCCCGTCATCAGCTAACCAAGAAGATCACGTAAGTATGGGAACAATCGCTTCACGCCATGCACATCAAATTATTCAAAATGTAAGACGTGTTCTTTCAATTGAGATGATTTGTGCGATGCAAGCAGCGGAATATCGCGGAATTGAAAACATGAGTACAGTGACGAAGAGCTTCTACCATCAAGGCCGTCAGCAAGTACCTTCTATTACAAATGACCGTATATTCTCAACAGATATTGAAAATATTACGCATTGGTTAAAAACGAATGATTCGATAAAAGAAAGATTAGATGTAAACGCAGCACTATAAAATGAGAAAAGGGAGAGATTGAAATGGAAAAAGTAAAACAAACAATTCGCGCGCCAAGAGGTACGGAGTTACAAACGAAAGGGTGGGTTCAAGAAGCTGCACTTCGTATGTTAATGAACAATTTAGATCCTGAAGTTGCTGAAAAGCCAGAAGAATTAGTTGTATATGGCGGAATTGGCCGTGCGGCTCGTAACTGGGAAAGCTATCAGGCGATTGTAGATTCATTAAAAACGTTAGAAAGCGATGAAACATTACTTGTTCAATCAGGAAAACCAGTTGCCATTTTTAAATCACATGAAGATGCACCTCGCGTACTGTTAGCGAACTCAAACTTAGTACCGAAGTGGGCGAACTGGGATCACTTCCGTGAACTAGAGAAAAAAGGTCTTATGATGTACGGACAAATGACAGCAGGTAGCTGGATTTACATTGGGACACAAGGTATTTTACAAGGAACATATGAAACGTTTGGTGAAGCGGCTCGTCAACATTTCGGTGGTTCATTAAAAGGTACATTAACACTTACTGCCGGTTTAGGTGGGATGGGTGGTGCACAACCTCTTGCTGTAACGATGAACGGCGGTGTTGTAATTGCTATTGATGTTGATAAGCGCAGCATCGATCGTCGTATTGAAAAGAGATATTGTGACATGTATACAGAATCATTAGAAGAAGCATTAACTGTTGCGAACGAGTATAAAGAGAAGAAAGAACCGATTTCTATTGGCTTATTAGGAAATGCAGCGGAGATTTTACCAGAACTAGTGAAGCGTAATATTACGCCAGATTTAGTTACGGATCAAACATCTGCTCATGATCCACTAAACGGTTATATTCCAGTAGGCTACACATTAGAAGAAGCAGCAAAACTTCGTGAAGAAGATCCAGAACGTTACGTACAATTATCAAAAGAAAGCATGACAAAACATGTGGAAGCAATGCTTGCGATGCAAGAAAAAGGCGCAATTACATTTGATTATGGAAATAACATTCGCCAAGTTGCTTTTGATGAAGGTTTGAAAAATGCTTTCGATTTCCCAGGATTCGTTCCAGCATTTATTCGTCCATTATTCTGTGAAGGAAAGGGACCATTCCGCTGGGTAGCACTTTCTGGTGATCCAGAAGATATTTATAAAACAGACGAAGTAATTTTACGTGAGTTCGCTGATAATGAACATTTATGTAACTGGATTCGTATGGCACGTCAACAAGTTGAGTTCCAAGGACTTCCATCACGTATTTGTTGGTTAGGTTACGGTGAGCGTGCGAAGTTTGGCCGCATTATTAATGAAATGGTGGCGAATGGTGAATTATCAGCACCGATCGTTATCGGCCGTGACCATTTAGATTGCGGATCAGTAGCATCTCCAAACCGTGAAACGGAATCTATGAAAGACGGTAGTGATGCAGTAGCAGATTGGCCAATTTTAAATGCATTAATTAATAGTGTAAACGGTGCAAGCTGGGTATCTGTTCACCACGGTGGTGGCGTTGGCATGGGGTATTCACTTCACGCTGGAATGGTTATCGTTGCAGATGGAACAGAAGCGGCAGCAAAACGTATTGAGCGCGTATTAACTTCTGACCCTGGAATGGGTGTTGTTCGTCACGTAGATGCTGGATATGACTTAGCTGTTGAAACAGCGAAAGAAAAAGGCGTTAACATTCCAATGATGAAATAAGGAGGAGAAAACATGCTGGACACTTTACTAATAAATATCGGTCAATTACTAACAATGGATCAAGAAGATGGCTTGTTAAGACGGGAAGCGATGAACACGCTTCCTGTTATTGAAAACGGTGTGGTTGGAATTGAAAATGGCGTAATCACTTTCGTTGGAACAGCGGAAGAAGCAAAAGGAATACAAGCGAAAGAAGTTATTGATTGCGGCGGTAAAATGGTTTCTCCTGGTCTTGTTGACCCGCATACTCATCTTGTATTTGGTGGATCTCGTGAAAATGAAATCGCGCTAAAATTACAAGGAGTTCCGTACTTAGAAATTTTAGAACAAGGTGGAGGCATTCTTTCGACTGTAAATGCAACGAAACAAGCATCGAAAGAAGAACTTGTTCAAAAAGCGAAATTCCATTTAGACCGTATGCTATCTTTCGGTGTGACAACTGTAGAAGCGAAGAGTGGTTACGGATTAGATGATGAGACGGAATGGAAACAATTAGAGGCAACTGCACAATTACAAAAAGAGCACCCAATCGATTTAGTTTCAACATTTTTAGGTGCCCATGCAGTTCCGAAAGAGTATAAAGGAAGATCAAAAGAATTTTTACAATGGATGCTAGACCTACTGCCAGAAATGAAAGAGAAGCAATTAGCGGAATTCGTTGATATTTTCTGCGAAACAGGTGTGTTCTCTGTAGAAGAATCAAAAGAGTTTTTATTAAAAGCGAAAGAACTTGGCTTTGACGTGAAAATTCATGCAGATGAAATCGACCCTCTTGGTGGTGCGGAAGCAGCAGCTGAAATTGGTGCAGCATCAGCGGACCATTTAGTTGGCGCTTCTGATAAAGGAATTGAAATGCTTGCAAACTCTAATACAGTAGCAACGCTATTACCAGGAACAACTTTCTATTTAAATAAAGAAAGCTTTGCTCGCGGTCGTAAAATGATTGATGAAGGTGTTGCAGTTGCGTTAGCTACAGACTTTAACCCAGGTAGCTGTCCAACTGAAAACATTCAGCTTATTATGAGCATCGCAATGCTGAAGCTGAAAATGACACCAGAAGAAGTTTGGAATGCCGTAACCGTTAACTCTTCTTATGCCATTAATCGAGGCGATGTAGCTGGGAAAATTAGAATTGGTCGCAAGGCAGATTTGGTTTTATGGGATGCTTACAATTATGCTTACGTACCGTATCATTACGGCGTAAGTCATGTGAATACAGTATGGAAGAATGGTAATATCGCATATACAAGAGGTGAACAATCGTGGAGCACGGCCACTATTTAAAGAAAAATGCAAAGTTTATTGATCGTGAAGTGACGAAATGGAGTGAGATGATTAAAGATTGGGAGGAAGGCGTGGAAATATTCAGTGCTGCCTTAATTGGAGCACCCCTCTCTAAACCATCTATTAGTCATTCAGGAGCAAGTTTTGCTCCAAAAACAATTCGTGCGATGTTAGATGCATATAGCACGTATGCAATTACAGAAGAACACGATATGAAAGAAAGTGTCTTATATGATTGCGGTGATATTACAATGCATGTGACAGATATAAAAGAAAGTCATAACCGAATTGCGAAAACAGTTGGGCATCTAACGAAAGTAAATCCGAACATGATACCAATCGTTCTTGGCGGGGACCATTCGATTAGTTTTCCGAGTATAACAGGATTTGCAAATAGTAAAGGAAAGGTCGGTATTATTCAATTTGATGCTCATCATGATTTGCGTAATTTAGATGATGGTGGTCCATCAAATGGTACACCGTTCCGTAGTTTACTAGAAAATGGTGTCATTACAGGAAAACAACTCGTTCAAATTGGAATTCGTAATTTTTCTAATGCACGTGCGTACCATGAATATGCAAAAGAGCACGGTGTGACAGTGTATACAATGAAAGATGTACGAGAGAGAGAAATAAAAGATATTATGACAGAAAGCATTGAAGTATTAAGAAAACAAGGTGTGACTTCTATTTACATTTCTCTTGATATGGATGTACTAGATCAAGCATTCGCGCCAGGTTGTCCAGCAATTGGCCCTGGAGGAATGGATAGCTCAACTTTACTTGATGCGATTGAATTTCTTGGCAAAGAACCCCTCGTGCAAGGGATGGATATAGTAGAAATTGATCCAACTCTTGATTTCAGGGATATGACGAGCAGAGTAGCTGCGCAAGTAATTATGAGTTTTCTTTTAGCGCGAGAAACGATTCGTAAGCAAGTTAGTATATAGGTTGGAAATTAAAAGTGAATTTTTAGCTATGTCTTATAAAAACACATTACTACTTATATTGTAGTAATGTGTTTTTGTATTGTAAGAGGTTTGTAAAATTAAAATGGGTGTATATGAAAAAGTTGGAGGAATTGCGGTTTTGCAGTGTTATTTTGTGGATTAATTAAATTGTTTTGAATGAATTGACACAGGAAATAATTTTATGATAAAATAAAAATTTTGCTAAAAAAATGAATATATGTTAAACTTGAGAAGGTTACCATATATGGAGGTGGATTATTTGTTTCAAATTGGCGATAACATTGTGTATCCAATGCAGGGAGCAGGTATAATTAAAGCCATAGAAGAGAAAGAAATCGCAGGAAAAAAACAACAATATTATGTTATAAAAATGTCGGCTAATAATATGGAAATAATGATTCCTGAAGGGAAAATATTGAATTCAAATATACGACCAGTTACGGATATCACGGCATTAATACACATAATAGATATTTTTCAGCATGGGGAATCAGATAGATTACTTACGTGGAAACAAAGATATAAAGTGAACACTGATAAAATAAAAACGGGTAAAATGCAAGAAGGTGCTGAAGTTGTGCGTGATTTAATGCGTATACAGAAAGAAAAAGCACTTAATGCAAGCGAAAAGAAAATGTTAGATAACGCACATGAATTTTTGATTAGTGAACTTGGATTAATTGAAGGTATCACAGAGAATCAAATAAAAAGCTTTTGTTAAGGTTCATTACAAATAATGTATTGCATCCCAAAAAAGATCTTGAATTTTTTGGGAACATAATTATAGGCAATTAATCATTTCAAAGACATTCAACTCTTTCAAACCACTTTTAAAGCATTAACCTCTTTTGTTATTACTACAATCAAATCCATTTTTATTTTAAATTTCTTTTACGAATGTTCGAAGTTTAATTCAATACTTCGATAAAATAGTTACTTGATTTTTGCAATCCTGATTCACACTGGCACGGACGAGGAGCCGTAAGGATGAAAGAGAGGTAGGGCTTTCATTGTTTTAGGTATATGAGTTATTATTTTTAGAAGAATACGGAACCATTTTCACTTCTATTGATAAGGGATTCTTTATGTTAAGGAGATAGACGAATTGATAGCCATATATGGTCAACTAAAAAGGTTTCCTACTAAGGAAACCTTTTTAATTTTATTTAGAGCATTCTATTTTTTTGATATTCGAATGTTTCATGGCAAAGTCGTATAAATTGACGCTACTATTTAAAAGTAAGTATGATGCAATTATAGTAAGAATTTTTTAGGGGGAAGAAAAATGACAAGTTCAAATAATAAAACCGCAAGTATTTATGAAGGAACGAATATAAACGCTGGTGGAACTTTTGAAAACGTTGAAGAAACGAAGTTATTTAATCCGATACAAATTGGGTCTTGGTCTCTTCGTAATCGCATAGCGATGGCACCGATGACGAGATGCTTTGCAGACAGTGAAACGGGTGTAGTTGGTGCTGACGTAGTTGAGTATTATCGCAAGCGTGCTGCTGATAGCATTGGGTTAATTATTACAGAAGGAATTGTCATTAGCCCAAGAGCAAAAGGGAACCCAGGGGTACCAGGTATGTATACACAAGCACAAATAGATTCTTGGAAACCTGTTACGGAAGCAGTACATAAAGAAGGCGGGACTATTATTGCTCAAATATGGCATGTTGGACGTATGAGCCATCACGAAATAATTGGCGGTCAATTACCACAAGCACCGTCAGCAATCGCTGCAGAGGGAAATGTTCCGCGTTTCCGTAAACCGTTTGATACACCAGAAGCAATGACAATAGAAGAAATAAAAGAGGTTATTGGTCAATACGCACAAGCAGCGAAAAATGCGATTGAAGCAGGATTCGATGGTGTAGAGATTCACGGTGCGCACGGATATTTAATAGATCAATTTACTTATGAATTTGCGAATAAGCGAACAGATAAATATGGCGGCGATTTAAAGAAAAGGTTAACATTTATGAAAGAAGTAACTGAGGCTGTAATAGAAGCAGTTGGAGCTGATAAAACACTTCTGCGCTTCTCTGCTTTCAAAGGTGATAATCCTACTTATATGTGGGAAAATCCAGAACTTGCAATTGAAACGTTTGTAAATATGTTCAAAGAAGTTGGATTAACGATGATTCACCCTTCAACGATGAATTATACGCAAGTGATTGCTGATGGCAAAAATTTTCATCAATTAGTAAGAAAATATTGGGATGGTACGATTGTTGGAGTTGGTAATTTAAATCCGAAAGAGGCTGAAGAAGCGTTGCAAGAAGGAACGATTGATGTAGCGGCATTCGGAAGACCATTAATCGCTAATCCAGATTTTGTTCATCGAATTAAACATGCTGAAAGTTTAGTTGAATATGACGCGAAAGAGCATCTTGCTACATTAGTGTGAATAAAGATAAAAGGAGAACATATAAAGTGTTCTCCTTTTATTATGGAATTTCATAGGGGGAAGCGGGATGAGTGAAACGCTACTCGTTATTATTAGTATATTGCTTTTTTTGATGTTGCTTTTAATCGTATTTTTTATTATTACATTTTTTATAAAAAAAAGAACGCATCACTCTATATTAAAACTTCATCCATATTTAGGGAGAATGCGCTATTTACTTGAAAAGATAGGGCCGGAATTTCGGCAATATTGGTTTGATCATGATACGGATGGAAAACCTTTTTCACGTTACGATTTTCAAAGTGTTATGTTTTTAGCGAAATATCGTTCTGAAATACTTGGTTTTGGATCGAAACGAGATTTTGATGCATCGGGCTATTATATTGCGAATACATTGTTTCCAATTTTAACAGGTGAATTAAGTGTGAATCTTAGGCAAGAACGTGAGGGGAAAAAATATGTGATTCATAAAGAAGGGTTATTTTCAAGAAGAGAGAAATTGACAGCGGATACAACAAATCTTTGGTTATATGAAGATGACGATGCAATTATAGTCGGTGAAAATCGCAAATACCAATGGGAATTACATGGAATGTTTGGAGCATCAGCGACATCTTACGGTGCGATTGGAGAGAATTATATTTTAGCGAGCGGTTTTGGTGCGAAAATGGCAGGCGGATCGTGGATTAATACTGGAGAAGGTGGTGTAATTCCAGAACATTTACATACAGGTGCGAATATCGTTGCACAAATTGGCCCTGGATTATTTGGATACCGTGATGAGAATGGCAATTTTTCAATGGAGAAATTTATGGAGAAAGCGAAAGAAAATAATATCAAGGCATTCGAATTAAAATTTGGGCAAGGTGCGAAAATACGTGGTGGTCATCTAGAGGGACAAAAAGTAAATGAGAAAATTGCCTCTGTTCGGAATGTACGAGAAGGAGAGACAATTAATTCGCCGAATCGATTTTCATTTTTAAATAATGCAGTGGATACACTTTCTTTTATTCAGCAGTTGCAAGAAAGTGGTGGTAAACCAGTCGGGATGAAAATTGTAATTGGTCAGCAGGAGCCTTTGGAAGATTTAATAAAAACAATGAAAGAATTAAACATTTACCCAGATTTTATTACAATAGACGGTTCAGAAGGCGGATCAGGGGCAACGTATAAATCGATGGCAGATAGTGTGGGACTGCCGCTTATTCCAGCATTACTTACATTTATTGATACAGTGAATCATTATAGTGTCCGTGATAAATTCAAAGTGTTTGCTTCTGGGAAGTTAATAACACCGGATAAGGTGGCAATTGCTTTAGCAATTGGAGCGGATGCTGTAAATTCAGCCCGCGGATTTATGATGGCGAGCGGCTGTATTATGGCGCTTCAATGTAATTCCGGACAGTGTCCATCTGGGGTTGCAACGACGAATCCGCACTACCAAAAAGCGTTAGATCCGTATGAGAAGAAATGGCGAGTGATGAATTACATTATTAGTATGAGATATAGTCTGTTTTCATTAGCGGCAGCAGCGGGGGTGAAAAGCCCGCGCCATTTAACGAGGGAGCATATTATATTTAAGGATGAAAGAGGAGGAATTGTACCGCTGTCAGAATTGTTCCCTATAGTAAATAGGAGATAAAATATATGTGTTAAAAGTCATACATTTGTATGACTTTTTTATTCGATAATAAAGTTAATCAAGAGAACAATAATTTAAATAAGGAACTGATTGACAATGAAAAATAAGTAACTTATAATAAATCTTGAGTTCGAGATAAATCGTATTCTAAATAAAGACTTATTATGATTATAAATCGAACAAATATTTTTTTGTGAATTATCTCGAATTCGAGATAAAATTATAATAGCGGATTTTACTTTGCAGTATGGACAAAATGAATAATGAATTTGAATGTAAAACAAATTTTTATAATGAAATAAAAAAGGAGTGGCAGAAATGGAAAAGAAAACAATGGGGATTCATCATATTACAGCAATTGTAGGGCATCCACAAGAAAATGTAGACTTTTATGCTGGTGTATTAGGATTACGTTTAGTGAAACAAACAGTGAATTTTGATGATCCAGGTACGTACCATCTTTATTTTGGTAATCAAGGAGGAAAACCTGGAACAATTATTACGTTTTTCCCATGGGCAGGTGCTCGCCAAGGAATTATTGGAGACGGTCAAGTAGGCATTACTTCATATGTTGTACCAAAAGGTGCAATGGAGTTTTGGGAAAATAGACTAGAAAAGTTTGATGTTTCATATACAAAGATGACTCGATTTGGGGAGCAATATTTAGAATTTGATGATCCACATGGTTTGCATATAGAATTAGTTGAAAGAGAAGAAGGCGAATTAAATAATTGGACTTTTGGAGAAGTTACGCCAGAAGTAGCAATTAAAGGATTTGGCGGTGCTGTTCTTTTATCTGCACAACCTCAAAAAACAGCTGAATTGTTAGAGCACGTTATGGGTCTTGAGAAAATTGGAGAAGAGGGTGAATTTGTTCGATTCCGTTCTTCTGCTGATATTGGAAATATTATTGATTTAAAATTATCAACAATCGGACGCGGTCAGATGGGCGTTGGTACAGTTCATCATATTGCTTGGAGAGCGAGCGACGATGCTGATCAACTAGATTGGAGAGAACATGTATCTCGCTTTGGGTACGGTGTAACTCCTGTACAAGATCGAAATTATTTTAATGCAATTTATTTTAGAGAACACGGGGAAATTTTATTTGAGATTGCAACAGATCCTCCTGGTTTTGCTCATGACGAATCGTTAGAGACGATGGGTGAGGAATTAAAGTTACCAGAGCGATATGAACCAAATAGAAAACAGATTGAACAAACACTTTTACCATTTGAAGTGAGAAATTTAGATTAAAGTGATTGAAAGGGGAAAAGGATTATGATGAAACATGTTTTTCAAAAAGGAAAAGATACTTCAAAACCAGTGCTGTTATTACTTCATGGTACGGGCGGTAATGAACTAGATTTATTACCACTTGCAGAAATAATTGATCCGGGAGCTTCGGTATTAAGTGTTCGTGGAAATGTATTAGAGAATGGGATGCCACGTTTCTTCCGTAGATTAGCAGAAGGTATTTTTGATGAAGAAGATTTAATTTTCCGTACGAAGGAGTTAAATGAATTTTTAAACGAAGCGGCAAAAACATATGAATTTGATAGAAATAACATTGTAGCTATCGGTTATTCAAATGGAGCGAACATTGCAGCGAGCTTATTATTCCATTATGAAGATGCGTTAAAAGCTGCTGTTCTTCATCATCCAATGGTGCCTAGAAGAGGAATCCAATTGCCTAATTTAGCAGAAACAGCGGTATTTATCGCAGCTGGGACAAATGATCCAATTTGTGCGCCTTCTGAGTCAGAAGAATTGAAGACGTTATTAGAAAATGCAAACGCTAATGTAATAATGCATTGGGAAAATAGAGGGCATCAATTAACAATGGGTGAAGTAGAAAAAGCAAAAGAATGGTATGACAAAACAGTATTGTAGAAGGAAATAAAAAAGAAGCATTTGCTAATCGTTAGCAGATGCTTCTTTTTTATTTAAGACTGGATTGCAAGATGGGATGAAGAAAGTGGTAATTGAATATCAACGATGGTACCTTTGTTTAGTTCACTTGAAATGTGTAATTTACCATGGTGCTCTTCAATTATTTTGTAACACATCATGAGTCCTAGGCCGGTACCTTTTTCTTTTAAACTATAAAACGGTTCACCTAAACGTGATATACGATCTTCTGGAATGCCACAGCCTTCGTCAATTATACGAATTACGATGAAATTATTGTCTAACGATTTGATTTGAATGAAAATATTTCCGCCATTTGGCATCGCTTCTATTGCGTTTTTTAATATGTTAATAAAAACTTGCTTTAATTGATTACCGTCGCATTGAATGTCATGTTTATGGTTAAAATGATCCATAATAATATGGACGCTGTGCATGATGGCAGTCGGTAAAAGAAATGTGACTACCTCTTCAATTAAAGTTTGTATGTTGTAAGTTTGGACGGATAAAACTTGAGGTTTAGACATCGCCATAAATTGACTCGTAATGGATTCCATTTGTGATATTTCACTTAGCATAACATCTACATACCATTTATTCTCCTCATTTATTTCAGGAAGTAGCAATGTTAAAAAACCTTTTAGAGAAGTGAGTGGATTTCGAATTTCATGGGCAATTCCAGCTGTCAGTTGTCCAACTACGGCGAGCTTTTCTGATTTCCGTAATAATTTTTCAGTCTCTTTTAGCTCGGTAACGTCCCTTCCCATCACGATAAGGCCTTTACGGGAACCGTCAGGATGATAAAGAGGGACTTTTGATATACTTAAGATGAGGTCGAAGTCATCTCTATGTATAATAAATTCCTCTCCGTGAAGAATTTGTCTTTTTTGCCATGCTAGTTCATCTACTTCTTCACAATGTAAAAAAGCTTCTCGGTACGCTGCATTATATTGAATGAGTTCACTGTCCTTTTTCCCGTGATAAGGTACATGATGGAAATTAAAGCAGGAAAGTGCATAGTCATTTGCTTCAAGCCAGCGACCTTCATGATCTTTAAATATAACAAACGCAGGCATTGCATTCATTAATGTACGTAATCTCTTCTCGCTTTCTTGTAACATTTTTTCGATTCTTTCTGATTTTTCAAGAGGTTTCATAATCGCATAGACACCTGTTAGACGATGTTGGACAAAAATAGGAACTAGTTTTGTTACGACGTCTAATAAATAGCCCTCTTTATGATAAATAGATAGGATATACTCTTGCTGATTGTCTGCTTCGGTATTCTTTATATACTGTAATACTTGCTCAGAAATATGAGCTTCTAAAATAGAGATAATGTTTTTCCGTTCTAATTCTAAAGAAGTGTAGCCTAGTATTCTTTCTGCAGAAGGATTGATATGTAGAATAATTCCCTCTAAATTCAATGAAATAATACTATCAGGATTATGTTCGAACAGAGATGCGTACATTTCTGCTAAAGAACGATCTTGTATATGGTTTCGCAAACGTCCAGAAATGTTCGGATGACGTTTTCTTAGAGTTGATGAATATTTTTTACGACTCATAATATTTCCTCCGTACAACTAGCATCTAAAAGATTTGTCTAATAATAACTATAATATAGATGTAATGTGTATTTCTATAAAAAATGGAAGTTACAGAAAAAAATTTGTTTTCTTTATTTTTTGCAAAAGGAATATAAGGTGGTAATAAGGGCAGCTTATATTGTTTTATAAATCTTTTGTAAGTTACAGGGATGTGTTTTCCTTATAATATTAGAATAGAAGAGGGGGAGAGAAAATGAAAAGTTTTATTCAAGGAATCGATCATGTACAAGTAGCTGCACCTGTAGGGTGTGAAGAAGAGGCACGTGCATTCTATGGTAAAAAAATTGGTATGGAAGAAATTCCAAAGCCAGAAGAGTTAAAAAAACGAGGTGGATGTTGGTTTAAGTGTGGGAATCAAGAAATCCATATTGGTGTGGAACAGAATTTTACACCAGCTAAAAAGGCACATCCAGCTTTTTATGTGACTCAAATTAATGAATTTAAGCAAATGCTTATAGAACAAGGGATTGAAGTGATTGATGATCATGCCCGGCCAGATGTGATTAGATTTTATGTGTCTGATCCATTTGGAAATCGAATTGAATTTATGCAAAATAAAGACTAGGTGGCTTCCCACCTAGTCTTTAACCTCTTCTGAAAAGCCCTAATACTTCTACAGTTTCTGTAATATTAACGAACGCATGCGGATCAATTTCAGAAATTGTTAGTTTCATACTTGCTAATTCTTCACGAGAAACGACTGTCATAAGTACACGTTTTTTCTCGCTTGAATAAGCACCTTCTCCATCAAGTAATGTAATACCACGTACAACAGTTGAAAGAAGCTGTTTTTTCATTTTTTCCGCTTCATTTGTTACAATCATAAGTGTAACTTTACGATGTTTCGTATGAACAGCATCAATTACTTTACCAGTTACATAAATTGAAAGTAAACTTGTAAGTGCAACATCCCAAGTGAAGAAAAATCCTGCAATTACTACAACGACTGCATTTAAAACAATAAGGAATCCACCAAGTTTAATGTCACGCTTACGAGATAACAACATACCGATAATATCAAATCCACCAGTGGATCCATTACAATTAAAAACAAGACCAATACCAGCTCCGGCAATAACACCTCCGAAGATAGATGATAAAAGTGGATCTGTTGCTACGATTTTTACTGGAACGTAGTATAATGCAACAGATAATACAATTACAGAGATAACTGTGTTAAAAATTACTTTTTTTCCAAGACCTATGTATCCTAAAATAAGGATAGGTAAGTTTAATACGAAGTTAATAATACCTGTGTTTACAGGAGTTACAATCCCTAAAATAATAGCAATTCCGCCAATTCCACTACTTAAAATTTTGTGGGGGATAAGGAAAAGATTAAAGGCAATCGCAATAATAAAAGAACCAATAATAACACCGAGAAATCTGATCATCTTTTTCCCGTCCTTCACTAAAAAATTCATATTATTTCAAGATTATATATGATATTGAAAGTTTTGGGTAAAAACAGTTTATTTTGGAAAATTAGATTAATCGAAACAATTTGATTGTTTTGTAATTTGAAAGGGGATACAGAAATGAGGATAACGACTTATCAACAAAAAAGCCCGTTGAAGCAAGAGTGTGAGGATTCTTATTTTTGTAATGAAGATAAAAATATTTATGGTGTATGTGATGGTGCAACACCGCTCGTTCCGTTTCGTGACGAAAAGGAACATAATGGAGCATACATCGCTTCACATTTATTTGCAAGTCATTTTACTTCATTACGGGAAAATCTTAGTTTACAAGTCGCGGTTGCAAGAGCAAATGAGTTATTGCAGGACAAGATGCTAGAATATAAGGTTGATACGAGAAAAAAAGAGCATTTGTGGTGTACATGTATTGCAGCAGTTCAAATAAATGGTGAGAAAATTGAATATGCGCAGTTAGGGGACTGTATGATCGTTGCAATTCTTCAAAATGGAACGATGCAAGTAGTAACGAAAGACACAGTTAAAGGAATTAGTAAACGAGCTAAAAAGAAGAGAGAAGAAGATCGTAAAAAAGGTTTATTTGTGCCAGAAGAACATGTTTTTCAAGATGTTCGAGAACAGTTAAAATACAATCGTTATCTTGCAAATATGGAGGGCGGGTATTCCGTTGCAAACGGAATGAAAGAAGCCATCCATTATTTACAACACGGTGAATTACATATAGATGAAGTGAGTGGGATTTTTATTTGTTCAGATGGGTTATTTCATCCAGATTGGTCACTCGAACAAACTGTTGCATATATAAGAAAGAATAGTATAAACGAATACGTAGCAATCATTGAAGAGTTAGAAGGGGAAAAGAGAATAAGGCCAGATGATAAGACAATTATTATGATCGATTTTTAAGAGGAGGAAGTTCATATGGAAATTAAATGTGTAAATTTAATATTTCAAGATGAGTTAGTTCCTTTAGGGAAAGTAAATAAACTTATTATTCACCATACGTCAGAAGATGGATGGGATGTGTATAAAACACATGAATTTCATCAAACTGTAAGAGGGTGGAGCGGGATTGGTTACAATTATTTTATTGAAGAGGACGGAACGGTAATTGAAGGAAGAGGGTTACATATTGGAGCACATGCGAAAGACAATAATCGAGATACAATTGGAATATGTATGACGGGTAATTTTGATAAGTATGATCCAACTACTGCACAAATGAATGCATTATATTCTTTATGTAAAATGTTTATGAAACAGTTTGCTATAAAGAAGGAAAATATACTAGGTCATAGGGAGCTAGTGGGAGTAACAAAAAGTTGTCCTGGAAATCGTTTTTCTATGGTAGAGTTAAGAAAAATAGTATCTTAAATATAGAGGAGTAACAACGATGATGAATATAAAAATACCAAATGATAAAAAAGAAGAGCTTGTAGCGCAAATTCAGCAATTTTTCATGGAAGAAGATTTAGATGAAATTGGACGTTTCCAAGCAGAGCGTTTAATAGAAGAAATGATTAAATTAGTTGGACCATTTGCATACAATCAAGCAATTGGAGATGCAAGAAAGCTTGTAAGTGAGAAGTTAACGAATATTGAAGAAGATTTGTATGTGTTAGAGAAGAATGAAGGGAAATAAAAAAGAGCCGAATGGCTCTTTTTTTATTTGTCTTCTTTATGTTCTTTATACCCGTGTGCTTTTTCTTTTACATTACCGACAGTGCTTTTTGCATTGCCTTTTATTTTATCCCATTTTCCTTCGACTTGTAATTTTTTGTTATCCGTTACTTTCCCGACAACTTCTTTTACTTCACCTTTTACCTTATCAATGGCACCTTCTACTTTTTCTTTTAAACCATGATTATGCTTTGTCATACATTTCTCCTCCTTGTAGTTTGATT
This sequence comes from Bacillus cereus group sp. N24, assembly GCF_016483345.1. Taxonomy (NCBI): domain Bacteria; kingdom Bacillati; phylum Bacillota; class Bacilli; order Caryophanales; family Bacillaceae; genus Bacillus; species Bacillus cereus group sp. N24. The sequence goes on along the minus strand of NZ_JAEHCA010000001.1, from coordinate 452,754 downwards.
AGAATTCTCTTTTCATATTGCAAGTTGAATGATGTATCTAGTAATAGCGTAACAAATATAGTTTGAATATTCGAATTATTAATAGGGTAGAAAAGGAATTGTCAAACAATGTATAAAATTGTAATGGAAAGAGAAAGAATGTTAATTACATGTCTTTTGCAGTCCATATTGATTTTGTATAAGCGATTTTCAAATGAGCGCGTTCCATATTATTTTGACTACTACTACCGAACCTTGCTTGTCCAACTATAAAATTACAATTGGATTTAATAGCTGCCTCAATTCGTTTTTGAATTAATGTAGTGTGACAGCCTATACGCTGAAATTCTGGCAAAGTAGCAGAAGCAGCTAATGATGCAATTCCCTTATTTATATATAGGACACCAATGCCCGCAGGAATATTTTGAACTTCTGCTATGAAAAAATACCAGCCTGGTTCATTGTGAAGAATTTCGTTATTTTGACGTACACCATCCTTTGTAAAGGAAGGCATATTAAATCCGCGTACATATATGTCTGCAAAAATATCAAATTCATTTTCTTTTAGTTGGCGCACTGAAATGTTAGAAGGAATAAGGGATGGATCTTCTTTCGGTATACTATATAAAGCGGTATGGAAGCTAGATTGATAAAAACCTTTTTTAGATAAGTATTGAAATAGTTCAGTTGTACCTTGCGCTGGTGTAATTTCAAAACGGCAAGGGATTTGTAGTGATTCATAATAAGAGATGATTTCATCTATCGCATCTGTATTTGTATATGTAATGCCTTTTACTGTATTAAAAGCAGGACCAGTAATTACTTTTGATGAAAAGGCAGTGGCACTCCCGAAATTTTTCATTTGTATTTGCATTGGATTTCCGCTTATTGCTTGTAGTAGCGCTAATCTAGAAGAGAGCATATCTATTTCTGCGTTTTCAATTTCTTGTGCTGCATTGAATGTCATAATCATACTCATAAGATTCCTCCGTCAATTAATATAGTTCATAGTACATATACGATTTTTATTCTGAGATTCCTGTTGAAATGTAAGAGAATAAGAGGTTTTTTGGAAGGGAAATGGAAGTGAACTGTCGAAGGGAAGTGGAAACAGATTAAAGGTGGTGCTCTCATGAAACAGAAAGACGTGCAGACATGCCCTAATTGCGGTTCTCAAAACATAGGAGAAGGTGAGTTTATCGGTTATGCACAAATACGGAAAAAGGAAACGATGTTCACATCTTCACCAGTAGATGCTTATATTTGTACAGATTGCGGGAATATCCTTTCATTGAAGGTACGGAATTATGAAAAGTTTAAGCAGAAGCCGTTATGATTGTTGAGAGGTGGTCATATCCAGCGTTGTATACGAAACATCTTATATTACGGGGAATTAATATGAGTGATATTTTACATATATATGAGTATGCCTCAGATAAAGAAATGTAAACGTATATTGTATGGGATGCTTATCAATCGTTACATGACACACAAAAATATATAGAAAAAATTGTGAGTCAATATGAAAAAGAAAAAGTAGCTCCCCTTAAAATTGTATTAAGAGAGGAACAAAAACTCATAGGGACTTATGGATTTATAAAATATGATGTAATTGAACATAAAGCGGAAATTGTATACGCCTTATCACGAAAATATGGGGGTAGAGGATTAGCTACTGAGGCGGCGTCAGCTTTTTTTAGCTATGGTTTTAATGAGTTACGTCTTAATAGTATTGAAGCAGGATGTAATTCAGAAAATGAAGCATCTGAAAAATTAATGAAACGTTTGAATATGGAATACGAATGTACAATTCAAAAGGATTTGTTCATTAAAGGTAAGTATCGTGATACGAAAAGATATTGTATATCTAGGGAAAGATATATGAATCAATGAAATATTTTATATTGAAAACTCCTTTAATTTAATAAGGGGGTTTTTATTTTTTTATAACAATATTTACCTTTAATTGTTACAATTGGTTATTGAGAAGTATTGTGTTTCTTAATATCACAATTATAGAAGAAAACTAGCTAAATCGTATAGAAAACCTCTATATAACATGATCGCAACCGTAAGTTGACAAAGTGCAACCGCAGGAAGATAGAGATAAAGACAATGTTTACATACAATTTAGTTAAGAAAACAAAGGGGGACACACATATGGGATTTGGTGAAAAGCTTTTTAAATTAAGAAAGGAAAAGGGCCTTTCTCAAGAAGCGTTAGCTGAGAAACTAAACACGACAAGGCAAGCAGTTAGTAAATGGGAAAACGGTCAAGGTTTTCCTGAAACTGAAAAGTTAATAATGATTGGAAATGTATTTGAAGTCTCTCTTGATTACTTATTAAAAGAAACTGCTGAGCAAAGTAATGAAAAGGAAGATGGTTATTATGTAAGTAAGGAAATGGCGGAAGGGTATGTAGTGTATGGACAAAAAATTTCTAAATATATCGCATTAGGATTTAGCTTGCTTATTTTATCTACAATACCGTATTTATTATTTAAAGAAAATGCAACAATGTCTACATTCCTTGTCATTATCATTGCGGTCCTTGGAATTGGAGCAATGATGGTACCTGTAACACTAGAAGAGAGTCGATACAATGTATTAAAAAAGGAAGAATTACTGTTTGATCAAAACTTTCTAAAAGAATTGACAAAAAGGTATGCGACTATTAAGAAGAAGTATGCAGCAGTAGTGATCGTTGGATTTTGTTTTATCGCAGCAGGAGCAATACCATTTTTATTTGAGAAAAAACGAATCACGTCAGGAGAGCTCGTGCAGTATTACCCTTATTGTGTTGTACTTATTGCTATTGGAGTTTATCTTTTTGTTCGTGTGTTAGGCGTGTTAGAGACGTATCGAATTTTAGTAGAAAATAAAGAATATAGTAATCGTTTTATCTTTAAACTCAAAAAGAAAGTAAGAAAAAAGGTAGATAGTTTATAAGCAAGAGAAAAACATGTTTTGGATCATTGTATTCAAAACATGTTTTTTATTGTTCTGAATTATTTCCAAAGAAATAATTCAGAAAATACAGAAAAATTTCGTAATTATTTATAAAAGTCTGTTATAATAAACAAAAAATGAAAACGCTTTAAAGGGGGATGTAACCAATATGATGATGAATGTACCGCTAACAATTAGTTCTATGATGGAAAGAGCAGAAAAACTGTTTTCAAAGAAAGAAATTGTATCACGGACACATGATACAGTTACGACGTTAACGTATAAGCAGTTAGGTGAAAGGACGAGAAGGCTTTCTAGTGCGTTAAAAAAATTAGGAATTAAAGAAGGCGAGCGTATAGGAACGTTAGCATGGAATCATCATCGACATGTGGAAGCGTATTTTGCTATTCCTGGTATTGCTTCTGTTTTGCACACAATTAATATTCGTTTATCTCCTCAACATATTTCATACATTATTCAGCACGCAGAAGATCGCATTCTACTTATAGATGAAGATCTCGTACCACTCGTTGAAAATATTCAATCACAATTATCAACTGTACAAGCCTACATTATTATGACTGATAAAGATGAACTTCCAAATACTACGCTAGAACCTGTATATCATTATGAAAAGTTATTAGAAGAAGGCGATCCAAATTTCCAATTTGTAAAAGATATTGATGAAAATACACCTGCTGGTATGTGTTATACGTCAGCGACTACAGGAAACCCAAAAGGTGTTGTATATACGCATCGTAGTACTGTATTGCATTGTATGGCACTTGGTTTAGCGGATACAGCTGCTTTATCGGAAAGTGATGCGGCGATGGCAATTGTACCGATGTTCCATGTGAATGCTTGGGGACTTCCTTTTGCAGCTACTTGGTTTGGAACTAAACAAGTTCTGCCAGGACCGATGTTTACGCCAAAAATTTTATTAGAGATGATTCAAGCTGAAAAAGTAACGATAGCAGCAGGTGTGCCGACAATTTGGCTCGGTGTATTACAAGAGTTAGAAAATAATAGTTACGATTTATCTAGTATAACGAGAATATTATGCGGTGGTGCAGCTGCACCGAAAAGCGTTATTAAAGCATTTGAGCAAAAATATAATGTTCCTTTCGTACATGCATATGGTATGACTGAAACGAGTCCACTCGTAACGCTTGCACGTTTAAAAAGTTATGAAACAGAATTATCATATGAAGAGCAATTAGAAATCCGCTCCAAACAAGGATATCTTGTACCTGGTGTAGAGATGAAAGTAGTCGGTACAAATGGTGAAGTGAAGTGGGATGGTACGGAGATGGGAGAATTATGTTTACGAGCACCTTGGATCGCTGAAAGCTATTATAACGATGATCGTACTGTCGAAGGATTCCGTGACGGTTGGTTATATACTGGCGATGTCGTTACAGTTGATGAGGAAGGCTGCGTGAAAATTGTTGATCGTACGAAGGATGTTATTAAAAGCGGGGGCGAGTGGATTTCTTCAGTCGATCTTGAAAATGCTTTAATGGCACATGATGCTATATTTGAAGCGGCTGTCGTTGCAATTCCTCATCCGCAGTGGCAAGAACGCCCAGTTGCCTGCGTTGTTCAAAAGAAAAATAGTACGGTTACAAAAGAAGAAATATATGAGTTTTTAAAACCGCAGTTTGCGAAGTGGTGGTTACCAGATGATATTGTATTTATGGAAGAAATACCGAAAACATCTGTTGGAAAGTTTTTGAAACAGGCACTTCGAAAAGAACTTGAGCATTTGTATAAAGAGAAATAACAGAATTGTCATTTGTAAACTTATATTAATTTATGGTTGACAAAAGAAAAATAGGAAGATAATATAACTCCTATAATATGTTATCTAAAAACGACTTTAAGTTTACAAATAGGAGAAGCAAATATGAATACAAAAAATTTAGTTTTCGTCGCTTTATTTAGTTCTATTATGGGAGTGTTAGGGTTAATACCTCCAATTGCTCTTTCTATCACACCAGTTCCGATTACATTACAATCACTTGGTGTTATGCTTGCAGGTGGCCTGTTAGGATCACGTCTTGGGGCATTAAGTCAGCTCGTTTTCTTACTTATAGTTGGAGTTGGAGCACCATTACTTGCGGGTGGACGTGGGGGTCCAGGTGTATTTGTTGGACCAAGTGCAGGATATTTACTTGGTTATATCGTTGGAGCGTTTGTAATTGGATATTTAATTGAGCGTTTACGTGAAGTTTCTATTATAAAAGTATTATGTATTAATATAATTGGTGGTATTTTCGTAGTTTACGTATTTGGCATTACTGTACAAGCTTTCTTAATGGATGTTTCTGTATGGGAGACAATGAAAGTGAGTGCTGTGTTTTTACCAGGGGATTGCATAAAAGCAATTATTGCAGCAATTCTCGTGACAAAATTACATCGTTCATTGAAACACATTATTACGCCCGCTTTAAAGAATGGAAAATATACAAATGCGGGATGATAAAGAGAAGAAACACGTTCATTACGTGTTTCTTTTTGTTATTTTGTAAAGAAAGGACGTCTCAAATGGGGATTATAAAAGAATATAAAAAGCATGCCTCTTTACAACCGAATAAAATAGCGATAAAGGAAAACGATAGAGCTTTAACATATAAAGAGTGGTTTGAATCAGTTTGTAAAGTAGCAAACTGGTTGCGCGTAACAGAATCGAAGAATAAAACAATAGCAATTGTATTAGAAAATCGTATGGAGTTTTTACAACTATTTGCGGGTGCTGCTATGGCTGGGTGGGTTTGTGTACCATTAGATGTGAAATGGAAAAAGGATGAGCTAAAAGAAAGACTAGCAATTAGTAATCCGGATATGGTTGTGACGGAACGGTATAAGTTAAATGATATTTCAGATGAAGAAGGAAGAGTACTTGCAATTGATGAATGGAAACAAAGAATAGAGAACCACCTTCCTACAGATTATCCTGGAGAAAATGTACAAAATGCCCCTTTTTATATGGGATTTACATCAGGATCGACTGGAAAAGCAAAAGCATTTTTGCGTGCACAACAATCGTGGGTTCATAGTTTTGATTGTAATGTACATGACTTTCATATGAGAAAGGAGGATTCTATTTTAATAGCTGGAACGCTCGTTCACTCTCTTTTCTTATACGGTGCAATAAGTGCATTATATGAAGGACAAACGGTGCACGTTATGAGAAAGTTTATTCCAGATCAAGTGTTGGATAAGTTAGAGACTGAAAATATTTCGGTCATGTATACAGTACCAACAATGCTGGAGTCTTTATATAAAGAAAATAGAATAATAGAAAATAAGATAAAAATTATTTCGTCAGGAGCAAAATGGGAAGCTGAAGCGAAAGAAAAAATAAAGAGTATATTTCCTTATGCAAAAAAATACGAATTTTACGGTGCATCGGAACTAAGTTTTGTAACAGCATTAGTCGATGATGAGAGTGAAAAAAAGCCAAATTCAGTAGGGAAACCGTGTCACAATGTGCAAGTTCGAATATGTAATGAAGCAGGAGAAGAAGTACAGCTAGGTGAGATAGGAACAGTTTATGTGAAAAGTGATCAGTTTTTTATGGGATACATATTAGATGGTGTTTTAGTTCCAGAGCTAACTGAAGAGGGCTGGATGACAGTGCATGATGTAGGTTATAAAGATGAGGAAGGGTTTATATATATAGTTGGTAGAGAGAAAAATATGATTCTATTTGGTGGAATTAATATTTATCCAGAAGAGATAGAAAGTGTGTTATATACGCATCAAGCTGTTGAAGAAATTGTTGTTGTTGGTGTAAAAGATAGTTATTGGGGTGAAAAGCCTGTCGCTATCGTAAAAGGAAGTGCTACGAAGCAACAATTAAAGAGCTTTTGCTTACAGAGATTATCCTCTTTTAAAATACCGAAAGAATGGTATTTTGTAGATGAAATACCTTATACAAATAGCGGGAAAGTAGCCCGCATTGCAGCCGAAAGTATAGTTAGAAATCAGGAGAAGATACATGAATAGAGCAGTTATTGTAGAGGCGAAAAGAACGCCCATTGGTAAGAAGAATGGGATATTGAAAGACTATGAAGTTCAGCAATTAGCAGCGCCACTTCTTTCATTTCTAGGTAAAGGAATTGAGAGGGAAATAGACGATGTTATATTAGGGAATGTTGTTGGACCAGGGGGGAATATTGCAAGATTATCTGTTTTAGAAGCAGGACTTAGTTATCATATTCCTGGTGTAACAATTGATCGGCAATGTGGTGCTGGTTTAGAAGCGATTCGTACCGCGTGTCATCTCATTCAAGGTGGGGCAGGTAACTGTTATATCGCCGGGGGAGCAGAGAGTACAAGTACGTCACCTTTTCAAAAGAGGGCACGATTTTCACCTGAAGCAATTGGTGATCCTGATATGGGAGTAGCGGCTGAATTTGTTGCAGAGCGTTATAACATAACGAGAGAAATGCAAGATGAGTACGCTTGCTTAAGTTATAAGCGGACGCTACAAGCATTAGAAAATGGATATATACAAGATGAAATATTGTCACTTAATGGATTACTAGATGAAGCTATAAAGCGAGAAATGCAGTATGAAAGAATGATTAAGAGAACAAAACCTGCATTTTTACAAAATGGAACGGTGACAGCAGGGAATTCGTGTGGTGTTAATGATGGGGCGTGTGCTGTACTTGTAATGGAAGAAGGGCAAGCTCGAAAATTAGGATATAAGCCTGTCCTTCGCTTTGTTCGCAGTGCTGTAGTTGGAGTGGATCCAACTCTTCCAGGGACTGGTCCGATATTTGCGGTGAAAAAAATATTAAATAAAATGAATGTAAAAGTAGAGGATATTGATTATTTCGAAATAAATGAAGCATTTGCTTCGAAAGTTGTTGCTTGTGCAAAGGAATTACAAATCCCGTACGAAAAATTAAATGTAAATGGTGGTGCAATTGCACTCGGTCATCCGTATGGTGCATCTGGCGCTATGCTTGTGACACGTTTGTTTTATCAGGCAAAAAGAGATTCTATGAAATATGGAATGGCGACATTAGGAATTGGGGGCGGAATAGGACTTGCTCTATTATTTGAGAAAGTAGAAGACTAGCAAGATAACTAGTTTTCTACTTTTTGAGGAATATAAGCATTGCTACCAGGTTTTACTTTTATTTCGTTCCAAGCAGCGATAACGTCAGCTTTTGATTTTCCTTTGTTATTTGGATCTTCAAAAAAATCGCGAGTAAAACGATTGTATTCAAACTGTGTACCAATAGTTGTTTTATACGTAGGGTCTTTTTTACGTTCGTTTTCCTCATACCAAAACGTTATAGCGTCTTCATATGTTTTTCCGATATTTTCTTTAAAAAACTTTTGAAGAGCTACTGTAAAGCGGAAGTTTTCTCCAATTTTTTCTTTAAAAAAAGCACGTACATCTTCGCTACATCGATGATTTTCAGTGATAATCGTTTGCAGGGAAAGATCTTTATTGGATAGGGAAGCTTTACTCACCTTTTGATGAGAACTGTTTTTTAATACTTTACCTGTAGTTAAATAATGTGAGATACGACCGCTTATTTCGATCTTAGAGCCACTAGCTGGTAAATCATACTCACGACAAAATATTTGTAGTTCAGCTTTCAACCAATAATAGTTTTGGAAATCTTCAAGAGATATAGACTTTGTTAAAGGTGGACGCATGAATGTAACAACTTCTTTCTTCCATAATTTTCTTTAATTATAAAACGTACGTTCTTTTTGTGGAAGGATTAATTTGTAAATGTAATAGGAAGAGGAGATTACATATGGAAAATGTAATGCAAGTTCGTGTTACTGGAATTTTAATTGAAGATGAAAAGGTATTGCTAGTAAAGCAAAAAGTTGCTAATCGGGATTGGTCTTTACCTGGGGGAAGGGTAGAGAATGGTGAAACGTTAGAAGAAGCGATGATTCGAGAAATGAAAGAAGAAACGGGATTAGATGTTAAGGTTAAGAATTTATTGTATGTTTGTGATAAACCAGATGCTCTCCCGTCTTTATTACATATTACATTTCTGCTTGAAAGGATTGAAGGTGAAATCACTTTACCTTCTAACGAGTTTGATCATAATCCAATTCAGGATGTACAAATGGTGCGAATAGAAGAATTAAGTAGTTATGGTTTCTCTGAGAAATTTACTAAACTTGCATCTGAAAAATTTCCGAATGCAGGAAGTTACCAAGGTTTAAAACAAAATATTGGCTTGTAAATATAAACTACTTTGAATATTGCTTTTTTCGGTAAATCGATATTTCTTATCGAATCGTCGATATATGGTAAGTTATGATTGATAAAGTTAAAATGTCGTTCCTGAAATTTCATTTACCGTATTACTATGTATGAAGCAAAAAATAAGGAGATGTCCCTAGTTTGAAATTTCGCTAGACGACATCTCCTTAAGAAATGTTTTACACTGCAGATTGTAAAGAAGAAATAAGCTGATGTAAAAACTCATCTCCGCTCATAATCGCTTTCCCACCACCGCGAGCGCTCTTTTTATTTCCGCCACCTTTTCCTTCAATTGCAGGAAGTGCATCTTTTAAAAGAGCATTCATATCGAGCGTTACTGTTTTTCCACAAGCGAGGATGCATTGTAGTTTGTCATCATTTTCAATGATGAAATACGTAATTGCATGCTCTTGTTGTTCTGTAATGATAGCAGATAGTTTGGCAACTTCTTGCATAGAACGATTTGTAAATACTTTAGAAATAAGTAATCCGGCATGTATTTCTGCAGGCTGTTGTAATAGTTCATTTGCCTCTGCAAATAATAATTTTTCATTCATTGTTTGTATCGCTTTTTCGTTTTCTTTTTGAGAGATAAGAAGTTGTGCTACTTTTGCTGGAATATCAGTTTCGCTACTATTTAATTGTTTAGAAACATCTTTCATAATTTGTTGCTGTTGTCCCATTAATTTCAGTGTGCGCCAGCCAGCGATAAACGTTAATCGTATACCACCTTTATTGCGCTCCCAATTAAGTACTTGAATAAGACCTACTTCACCTGTACGTCTCGGATGAGTTCCACCACAGCCGTTATAATCAAAGTTTTCGATAATAACAACGCGTATATTTTCTGTTAAAGTCGTTTCTTTACGAAGAGGTAACGTTTTCGCTTCCTCTAAGTTCATCCACTGAATACGGATTGGGTGGTTTTCAAAAACAATATTGTTGGCAATTTGCACTGCTTTTTCAATCGTTTCTGCAGGAAGATTTTCTGTTTCTAAATCAATTGTCACCGTTTCTTTTCCAAGGTGGAATCCGATAGTGGGTATATTAAAATGATCCCAAAAAGCAGCAGATAAAATGTGCTGAGCTGCATGTTGCTGCATATGATCAAAACGGCGCTCCCAATTAATTTTACCTTCTACTTCCTCTGCTTCTAATTGTTCTGCAATGAAGTGGCGGATTTCTCCATTTACTTCTTCAACATTAGTGACTAAGGTACCATTTAGTGTGCCAGTATCATATGGTTGTCCACCGCCTGTTGGATAAAATGCCGTTTCATTTAAAACAACATATAAGTTACCTTCTTTATCATAATCTTGCTTTATAATTTTCGTAGTAAAGTCTTTCGTATAAGCGTCGATGTAATATAATTTTTGCCCCAATTTTCTTTCCCCTTTCGTATTCACTAGTTTCATTGTAAAACAATTGAAATAAGTTTCCTAATATTTCAGAAGAAAGAAACTATTTTTGGAATTTTCTTGCTATAATAAGAAAAAGAAAATGCGGGGGTGGAATGAAATGCTATATGAAAACGGCGTAGATAAACTGCTTAGTTTAAACAGAAATATTTCTGAATTATACCGAGAATTAAATGAAATGACCCGGATTTTAACGGAGTGTAATCGAGAAAGCGTGAAATTTGATCGGTTATATGTAAAAGAGTTACTGTGGAAAAAAGAAGATGTGATAGAGAAGTATGATCAATTACTTGTGCAGCTTTGTATGAATGAATGCTTTGATTTAAAAAGTGTAATTACTGGCGAATATAAGTATACATATGAAGAAGTAGAAAGTATTGTTTTACAATTTAATGAAAAGTATAACGTAGCAATTTTAATTAAAGATATTTGTAAAGAATTACAGTTTACATATGGCATTGATATGGACATATCGAGAGCGGCTCGGGTGCAAACATCTCAAGTATAAAAAGGAAAAAGAAAGCAGATCCTTTGCTTTCTTTTTTTATGTAAGAAAAGGGAGAGTAGGTTTAAAGATGAAGGGGAAGTTACAAAATATTCATCCACTTGGCATGACAATTATAATAGGGACATTATTTGCGAGGTTTGCAACTTCAATGAGTATTCCTTTTTTAGCAATTTATTTAACAACTGTTAAAGATGTTTCAGCTGGAATGACGGGTGCTATTATTGGAACGAGTGCGCTTGTTGGAGTGTTTGCTAGTTTTATTGGGGGCAATTTATCGGATCGATTTGGTCGGAAGATGATTATAATATGGTCCATGATTGTTTGGGTGTTTGTATTTATCGGATTTTCAGTTGCAGATCATGTTTTGAGTTTCTTTTTATTAAACGCTTTGAATGGATTATGTCGTTCTTTTTTTGAACCGACATCAAGAGCGTTATTATCAGATTTAACAAAGCCAGAGTATCGGTTACTCGTCTATAACTTACGATATGGTGCAATAAATGTTGGGGTTGCGATTGGACCAATTGTTGGATTACAGCTCGGAAGTGCAAAATCAACAATTCCTTTTTTAGTAGCCGCTGGAGTTTACATTCTATATACAGCTATATTAGCACTGCAATTTAAGAAATATCCACTTAATAAAAAGAAAATGAATACAGAAAATCCTGTTACAATGCTAAATGCAATTCGTATATTGCGAAAGGATGTAGTATTTTTAGTTGCGTTAGTCGGTATTATTTTGAGTAATAGTGGTTTTTCACATTTAACGACGACAGTATCTCAATATTTTGCTAATGCACATATATTTCAGGATGGGGTAAAGTTGTTCTCATATATGCTAGCTTTAAATGCAATTGTAGTAGTGGTTATTCAATACCCTGTCATTCAAATGTGTAAAAAGTATACACCGTTAGCATCAATTATGGTTGGAACGTTATTTGTGAGTGGGGGATTATTTGGATTTGGACTAGTAGAATCTATGTTAGGAGCAGCTATTTGTACCATTATTTTCACATTTGGAGAAGTTTTAATGTTTTCAATGACAGATGTATTTATTGATGAGATCGCTGATTCCAACCTGAAAGGAACATACTTCGGAGCGATGGGCTTTTCAGGAATTGGAGGAGTAATTGGTCCTTGGTTTGGGGGAGTACTACTCGATTATTACGGGTATCAAAATGGGTTTGTAGTATTTTTAGCGCTAGCCCTATTTTCAACTGTAGCATTTCCTGTACTTTTAGTTACAAAAGGTTTATTGAAAAAAAGGTACGATAGAAATTATAATATAGAAATACAAGTGAAATAAAATAAGCCCCAGCAACTTGCTGGGGCTTATTTTTGTATTTACGTTAACTCTCAATTTGAAAAAAGAACCTTCTTTTCATGCTTATTGGCAACTTCATTTTTGGAAATATGAATGGCTAAAAATCCATTCTCTAAGCAGGCTAGCATCTTCTTATAAATGATAGTAGTAGGTAAAGGGATTGTTCGCTGTAAAGAAGTATTTTTATGAAGTATGCATATATTTAGGCCTGTCTCCATCTTTTTAATGCGTACATTTTGTTCAGTCACATTTGGTACATCTGTTTCCAAAATGTATTCTTCCTCTGTTTCACAAAGATCGATATGAATTTCATTTGGAAAACTAAAGTTGCTACAAGAATCAGAACAAAATTGATCCATCCATTCTTCGAAACCATCAACATGAAAAAGACAATCCTTCTTTTTCTTGCCCATGTAAGACACCCTCCGTAAAATATCAATTCATATCATGTTATGCATGAATGAAATAGAGGTGAAGAATAAATGGCAAAATATAAACATTTTATGTCGAATATACACAGTATGTGAATATTTTCTTATTACATATCATGATGCGTATGGTTTTTTTGGCGTGAATGGTTACGATTTTTTACTTTATGAGATCCGCTTAATGGTTCAGGTTGTCCTTTTTTTTCTTTCGATTCACGATTGTTTTTTCCCATTGTATGTGACACCTCCTCTTTCTATTTAGAATGAGAGAAGTTTGTAAATTTATACGAGAATGTTTTTAGAAAAAAGGGTAAAGATAAATGGGACTAACTATTATGGAAAGGGGATTGTATAATGCCATATCATAAAGATAAGCAACAAGCTTTTCAAGCAGCGCAGCAAGGGGTTACACAAGCAGAAAATTCATTTAACAATATCGTGAAAAATGATCCGAACTACGGTCATGATTTAAAAGAGTTACGTCAAGAGGTTCAGGAAGCGTATGAACAAATTCAAAATGCACTAGAAGTAGCTTCGGAAACACAACGTCCACAACTTGAGCAATACGAAAATAATCTCCAAAATATTATGCGAAATGTAGATCAACTAGAAAAGTAAAAGAGGTTGTTGCGTATTCGACAACCTTATTACTTTAACGAACGCTATGTTAAAACAGAAGGTTTTTCTATTAGTTTTTTCTTTACTCTGCGCAGTACATATATTTCAAGTGGAAAAAGTGGAAGCGAAAATGTTGCTTAGAAAAGAGCTAGAACCAACTGGCTATGTAACGTGGGAAGTACCTAATAATGAAAAAATTATCGCAATTACATTTGACGATGGACCTGATCCAACTTATACACCACAAATATTAAATTTATTACGTCAATATAAAGCAGAAGCGACTTTTTTTATGATTGGATTCCGTGTGCAGCGTAATCCATATTTAGTAAAGCAAGTGTTAAAAGAGGGGCATGAAATTGGAAATCATACGATGAATCATTTGTATGCGAGTAATTCATCTGATGAAAAATTAGAAAATGATATTTTGGATGGAAAGAAATACTTTAAAAAATGGGTGAAAGAACCTTTGTTGTTCCGTCCTCCAGGCGGATATATTAACGATGCTGTATTTAAAACAGCTAAAGAAGCTGGTTATCAAACTGTTCTATGGTCGTGGCATCAAGACCCTCGTGATTGGGCGAATCCAGGTACTGAGTCCATTGTAAATCATGTTGTGAAACATGCTAAAAGTGGAGATATTGTACTGTTGCACGATGGAGGAAGTGATCGTAGTCAAACAGTGGCAGCGTTATCGAAAATTTTACCTGAGCTTAAAAAGCAAGGATATCGATTTGTAACGGTTTCGGAGTTATTACGTTATAAACATTAGAAAAAAACCAAAAGGCAGACATACCTTTTGGTTTTTTTGTTACTGATTCTTTTTACGTTTCTTATTATTTTGTCGCTCTGCTGGAGTTAACGCCTCATTTGAAAACTCTTCGTTATAACCAGCACCTTGTCCTTGTGCGGATGCAACATTCATTCCTGAAATAGTATGATTTGCTTTTCGTTTACTCATTTTTCTCACCTCTATAATGTTTTTTTATAGATAAAACATGAGTTGTTCATAACATATATGAACGTAAAGTAAAGCGCTGAAAGAGTACTTTACTTTATGGTAATAGTATTCATAAGGAGCATGAACACTATTCAAATTTAGAAATATAAAGAAAACTTATGATAATCCATAAGTTTCTTATTATTTACTTATTTAGAAAGTTGTAATAAGATATTATCGTAAGGTATTGAAAAGTTTGTCTACATTTTATATTCAGACAACTTAGTCACGTTTAACAGGGGGGAAACATAATGGTCAAACATAATCCATTTCAATCACGCGCAACTTTCGAAGTAGATGGAAAAACGTATCATTATTATCAATTGAAAGCGCTTGAAAAAGCAGGGGTTGGCAACGTATCTCAATTACCATATTCCGTGAAAGTTTTACTTGAATCTGTACTTCGTCAAGTAGACGGACGCGTAATTACAGAAGAACATGTTACAAATTTAGCGAAATGGGGAACGAAAGATGTTCAAGATATCGATGTTCCATTTAAACCATCTCGTGTAATTTTACAAGACTTCACAGGTGTTCCAGCTGTTGTAGATTTGGCTTCGCTTCGTAAAGCAATGGCAGACATGGGCGGAGATCCTGATAAAATTAATCCAGAAATTACTGTAGACCTTGTAATTGATCACTCTGTACAGGTTGATAGAGCGGGTACGGCAGATGCGCTTGCATTCAACATGGACTTAGAGTTTAAACGTAATGAAGAACGTTATAAATTTTTAAGCTGGGCACAAAAATCATTTGATAACTATCGTGCAGTTCCACCAGCAACAGGTATCGTACACCAAGTAAACCTTGAATATTTAGCACCAGTTGTTCACGCGGTGAAAAATGCTGAAGGCGATTTAGTTGCATACCCAGATTCATTAGTTGGAACAGACTCACATACAACGATGATTAACGGTATCGGCGTTCTTGGATGGGGCGTTGGTGGTATTGAAGCAGAAGCAGGAATGCTTGGACAGCCTTCATACTTCCCAGTACCTGAAGTAATCGGTGTGAAATTAACTGGCACACTTCCAAGTGGTACTACAGCAACTGATGTTGCATTAAAAGTAACACAAGTATTACGTCAAAAAGGTGTAGTTGGTAAATTCGTTGAGTTCTTCGGTGATGGACTAAAGAGCATGCCTTTAGCTGACCGTGCAACAATTTCAAACATGGCACCAGAATACGGTGCAACTTGTGGATTCTTCCCAATTGACGATATTTCATTAGAATACTTACGTTTAACAGGTAGAGATGAAGAACAAATTCGCGTTGTTGAAGAATATTGTAAAGCGAACGGCTTATTCTATACAGCGGGCAGCAAAGATCCAATTTACACTGATCTTGTTGAAATTGATTTAAATACAATTGAATCTAACCTTTCTGGACCGAAACGCCCACAAGATTTAATTCCACTTTCAGATATGAAAGATGCGTTCCACAAAGCTGTTGTAGCACCAGTTGGAACACAAGGACTTGGATTTAATGCGCAAGAGTTCGATAAAGAAGTGAAGGTTACATTAGAAGATAAAGAAGTAACGATGAAAACAGGTGCAATTGCAATCGCTGCAATTACAAGCTGTACAAATACATCAAACCCATACGTATTAATTGGGGCAGGTCTAGTTGCGAAGAAAGCAATTGAAAAAGGGCTTGTAGTACCTGAGTACGTAAAAACATCATTAGCACCAGGATCTAAAGTTGTTACTGAGTACTTAGATAAATCAGGTTTAACAACATATTTAGATCAATTAGGTTTCCAAACAGTTGGTTACGGCTGTACGACTTGTATCGGTAACTCTGGTCCACTAGCAGAGGAATTAGAAGAAGCAATTGCAGCAAACGATTTATTAGTAACATCTGTTTTATCTGGTAACCGTAACTTTGAAGGTCGTATTCACCCGCTTGTAAAAGCAAACTATTTAGCATCACCACCACTTGTTGTGGCATATGCACTTGCAGGTACTGTTGATATTGACCTGAAAAATGATCAAATTGGTAAAGATGCAAATGGCAATGCTGTATACTTCAATGATATTTGGCCATCAGCTAAAGAAATTGAAGATGTAGTTCAAAGTGTTGTTACATCTGAACTGTTCAAGAAAGAATATGCACAAGTATTTAATAGCAATGAGCGTTGGAATGAAATCCAAACTTCAAATGAAGCTTTATATACTTGGGATAATGATTCAACATACATTCAAAACCCACCATTCTTTGAAGGATTATCTAAAGAACCAGGTGAAGTTGAAACATTATCAGGTTTACGCATTGTTGGTAAATTTGGAGATTCTGTAACGACAGACCATATTTCACCAGCAGGTTCAATTGGTAAGCACACACCAGCTGGACGCTACTTATTAGAAAATGGCGTACAACCAGTTGACTTTAACTCTTACGGTTCTCGTCGTGGTAACCATGAAGTTATGATGCGTGGTACATTCGCGAACATCCGTATTAAAAACCAAATCGCACCAGGAACAGAAGGCGGATATACAACATATTGGCCAACTGGTGAAGTAACATCTATCTATGATGCTGCTATGAAATATAAAGAAGATGGCACAGGCCTTCTAGTTGTTGCTGGTAAAGATTACGGTATGGGAAGTTCTCGTGACTGGGCTGCGAAAGGTACAAACTTATTAGGTATTAAAGCAGTAATCGCAGAAAGCTTCGAGCGTATTCACCGTAGTAACTTAGTGTTAATGGGTGTGTTACCACTTCAATTTAAAGATGGCGAAAGCGCTGAAACGTTAGGTCTTGTTGGTAACGAGTCATTTGAAATTCAAATTGACAAAACAGTTAGACCACGCGATCTTGTAAAAGTAGTTGCAACTGATGCAGATGGCAACGAAAAACAATTTGAAGTAGTAGCTCGTTTCGATAGTGAAGTTGAAATTGACTACTACCGTCACGGTGGTATCTTACAAATGGTTCTTCGTGAGAAAATTGAAGAATCTAAAGTGTCGAACTAAATAATTGAAATGAACGAGAAGGAAGCTAACAACTGTTAGCTTCCTTATTTTATGGAAAGGGATGAAACCATTTGGTTTCATCCCTTTCTTTTTACTTTACAAAATGGAGGAAAGGTCATGAAAGAATATAAAAGAATATTGTTACCGTTACAGAAAGAAAAAATGTTAGTAATAGCAGCTATATGCAGTGGATTCTTCGCAGCTATTTTAAACTTATCCCGTCCACTATTCATGGGATTAATTGTAGATAATCTTATTCAACGAGAGTTAAAGGAGGCGTACCTTTACATTACTTTGTTTGCAGTTAGTCGCTTGTTGATATGGGTGAACAATCTTTCATTTGATTGTGTAAGCTCCAAAGCAAGTCAACGAATATTGCGAAAGAAGCGTATAGATGTATTGCGTCATTTTTTCTTATTACCATTTAAAGAGAGTGAGAAGATTAAGCAAGGAGAGTTAGAGACGCTAGTTGTGTCTGATATTCCGAATTGGGTCAGATTATATGGTTCTATATTAATAGAATATATACACGCTATTGCGCAATTTATAGGTGCGTTCATAGCACTACAACATATAGATATGAAGTTTATATTGTGGGTAACTCCGTTTTTATTTTTTAGTGCAATGGTTCCGATGTTGATGGGGAAAAAGGTCAGGAATATCGCAAGCATCGCTCAAAACAATCAATCAAGTGTTGTAGAGATGGTGTCGCAGTTTGTAAAAGGCGTACAAGATTTACGTAGTTTGCAAAAAGAAAAGTGGGCCATTCGCTTATTTAAGGGAGTAACAGCACAATCCTATAAAACAGAAGTAAAGAAGACGATGACGCAACACTGTATTGGAGTGGTTGGAACAGTGATTGAAACAGGGGCATATATCGTTGTTCTCATTATAGGCGCGCAGAAAATAATGAAGGGGGAAATGGAAGTTGGCGCACTTGTTACCGTGTTAGCTACAATTGAAATGCTCTTTTTTCCAGTTCGTTACGTTGGCGATTTATTAATGATGACACAAGTTGCAGCTGCTTCGGCAAATAGAGTTTTTTCTTTTTTAGATAAACGAGGGGCAGATAGTAAGGTAGAAAGAGCGATGGGGATGAAGATAACAAATGTTTCATTTCAGGAAAGTGATGGAGAGAAATGCAGAATTCATAATATTGATTTGCAAATTCACCCTGGTGAACTCGTTATTATTGTGGGAGAAAGTGGCGCAGGAAAGACGACGCTTTTAAAATTAATGACAGGTTTGTATAAACCATCTAACGGTAGCATTGTTTATTATGGTAATGAGGCTCGTATGACTACAGTGTGGCAAGAACCTCGTTTCTTTCGGACGACAGTAAAAGAGAATGTGCATTTCGGAGAAGAGTATTTAGAAAATCAATTAGAAAAAAATATTGAACTTGTAAATGTGAAACCGATTATTAGAGATTTATCAGAAGGGATTGAAACTGTACTACATAAAAGCGGTGTAGAATTTTCTGGAGGGGAAAGAAAACGTCTTGCATTATTACGTGCCATTGTTTCAAATCCTAATCTTATTATTTTAGATGAACCAACTGCGGGATTAGATCCAAGCAACCAAGAAACTGTTTGGAATATGATAGAAGGATTAGGAAGAGAGGTCACGAGAATTGTGGCAACACATGATGTAGAGAAAGCGATATTAGCAGATCGTGTTGTCATAATGAAAGAAGGACGTATTGTTGCATGTGGAAGTCCTGAAAAATTAATAAATAGTCATTCGTTTTTACAAAGATATGAATAAAGATAAGAGCAATGCCCTTATCTTTATTCAGCGTCATTTATTTGATACTCGATAGATTCGGAGTGATTTAGATCAACGTTAAAAGTAGCAGTCATAAGGAAAGTTGTAATTCCAAGGATTACGAAAAGGACGAATGAGACTAGAGAGATGTAGAGACAAATACGCCCTACTTTCTTTTTTTTAAGATCTTTACTAAAGAGTGAAATGATCCATGTAATAATGCCGATTGGGTATAAAAGAAAACTAAGAATATATAATGTTATTTTTTCGAATGAATTCATAAACAATCCCCCTTTTGTTGAAGGTTATATAACTACGAGAGTAAATAGGTAAGTGGGTCAATAAGAAGATAAAATACCTCATCTGTTTTTCTAATTATATGATAAAAAGGAAAAAAACTCACTTTAAATGAGAATATTCTAATTATTTTGACTGTGAATATTTCCAAGCTCGTCCGTATAAGCTAAAATAAGGTATATAGTATTTTGATGAATTTGTTAAAAGTACATAAACACGTTAGGGTGATATAAAATGTGGCGGAAGCTTACGATTATTGTAGTGTTACTTTGTTTAGCGGGATATGCAGCTTATGAACAGTTCGGTAATAAAGATCAGGCGGTACAAGGGAAGCAAGAAAAAAGTGAAGCTGCTATGAAAGAGATGATTGCAAGTAATGGTATTGAAGTAGGAAAGAGTGCACCCAACTTTGAATTAACTAAGTTAGATGGAACGAATGTAAAGCTATCGGATTTAAAAGGAAAGAAAGTTATTTTAAATTTTTGGGCAACGTGGTGTGGGCCTTGTCAGCAAGAAATGCCTGATATGGAGGCTTTCTATAAAGAACATAAAGAAAACGTAGAAATTTTAGCAATAAATTATACGCCTTCAGAAAAAGGTGGGGGAGAAGAAAAAGTAAGCAATTTTGCTAAGGAAAAAGGGATTACTTTTCCTATTTTATTGGACAAGAACATTGATGTGACAACAGCTTATAAAGTAATTACGATCCCAACTTCGTATTTTATAGATACGAAAGGCGTCATTCAGGATAAGTTCATTGGACCGATGACGCAAAAAGAGATGGAAAAACGAATTGCTAAATTAAAATAACGGTGAAAAGGTAGAGGTGGAGAGTTCCCATTTCTGCCTTTTCTTTTTCAAGTAGTAATAACTTCATGATATGATGTAAGAAATATAAACGTTTAGAGATAAAGGAGTGTATGGAGTGGGGAATGTATCCTTACCGTTAGATTATGTTGTAATTGATTTTGAAACAACAGGATTTAACCCTTATAATGATAAAATTATTCAAGTTGCAGCTGTGAAATATCGTAATCATGAACTGGTAGATCAATTTGTTTCATACGTGAATCCAGAGCGTCCGATTCCGAGCCGAATTACGAGTTTAACAGGTATTACAAATTATCGTGTTTCAGATGCACCCACGATTGAAGAAGTTTTACCATTATTTTTAGCATTTTTACATACAAATGTTATTGTGGCTCATAATGCTTCTTTTGACATGCGCTTTTTGAAAAGTAATGTAAATATGCTTGGGTTTCCTGAACCTAAAAATAAGGTGATTGACACTGTGTTTTTAGCAAAAAAATATATGAAGCACGCACCTAATCATAAACTTGAGACGTTAAAGCGAATGCTTGGAATTCGTCTAAGTTCTCATAATGCATTTGACGACTGTATTACGTGTGCAGCTGTTTATCAAAAATGTACATCTATTGAAGAAAAAGGGAAACGAAAAGTAAATAAGGCTGTGCTTGATGAAACTGCGGTATACGAAGCGGTGAAAGAAATACTTGTCCGCAATAAACGCAATGTAGAATGGCTGCGTTGTATGAACGTAGGAAGTTATTTAGATATAAAAGCTTTTTATCCAGTTATGAGATTAAAAGTAAAAGGACGAAAGAAATACGTATTAACAGAAATAGTAGAAGATGATGTGAAAGAAATATGTACGAGCTTAATATGTGAACCAGCTCTAAAAAGTGAAGTTGGTAATACAAGAGTTATGCTTAATAGCTTAGTGGATGTCTTGAAATTAGAAAGTTATATTTTAGAACAGTATGATTTTGTATTACAAGCACTTGATGCGTATAGAGAAAAGGAAACGAATGCAGATGAGAAGCTGAAAGAGTATTTAAATGTTATGGTATAAAAAACGCTATGTACAATTTATTGTACATAGCGTTTTTTTAGGAGTACTAAAACATAAAATTTTCTTGCAAATCTGATTAAAGAGTTTTTTGTTTGCTCATACTATGTAGTAAGAATGAGAAAGAGAGAGGGTGAACAGCATGAGAAGAAGTCGCCGTAAATCGTTTGAAGAACTTGTAAATGAAAATAAACAACAATTACTAAGCGATCGTGATGCAATTGATCGCATTGAAGAGCGTATTGAGAAACGTTATGAAATGAAACTTTTTAAGCAAGCTGAATAATTCTTAAAACTAGTACGATACTAGTGTTAAGGAGGCGATAGTAATGGGTAATCCGAAAAAGAATTCAAAAGACTTTGCACCGAATCATATTGGAACGCAATCGAAAAAAGCTGGTGGCAATAAAGGGAAGCAAATGCAAGATCAAACTGGCAAACAACCAATTGTAGATAACGGTTAAAGAAAAGGAGAATATTACATTCTCCTTTTTTGTATAAATTTGAAGGAACATAGGTAATTTAAGATGGTATGTATAAATAATTAGGAGGGAAGTACATGCCGAATCCAGATAATCGAAATGACAACGCTGAAAAATTACAAGAAATGGTACAAAATACGATTGATAATTTTAATGAAGCAAAAGAAACAGCGGAACTTTCTAATGAAAAAGATCGTGCTGCCATTGAAGCGAAAAATCAAAGACGTTTAGAAAGTATTGATTCATTAAAAAGTGAAATAAAAGATGAATCTTAACAGAATGTAAAAAAGGGCTGACGGAAGTCAGCCCTTTTTTGTAATCGTAAAGTTTTCAACGAGTAAACGCCAATTTTGCGGGAATGGTAAACCAATCTTCCAATAACTAATACCACCGATGCCTTGTTCTTTCATTAAATTAAATTTACTTTGTACGGACCGTGAATCTTCAAACCAAACTTCGTGTTGTACGCCGTTTTCGTCAAAGTAATTGAAATGAGGAGCTTGAGCCGTGAAATCATAGCGGATAGGAACATTATATTTACGAGCTAGTGCAACAGCTGCAACAGAGCTGATTGCTTTTGCAGGTGGATTTCCTTGTTTGAACGGAAGTTTCCAATCGAAACCATATAAATTTTGCCCCATCATAATTTTTTGTGGTGGCATTTGAGATTTCGCATATTGAAGTACTTCTTTCACAGGACCAATAGGAGAAATCGCCATCGGTGGCCCGCCTTGCCAACCCCAGTCGTATGTCATAATGACGACGAAATCAACAATTTGTCCTTGTGCTTTATAATCGTGAGCCTCAAAAAATTTCCCTTTTTGATTGGAACTTGTTTTCGGTACAAGCGTTGTACTTAATGTGTACCCGCTAGGTAAGCGTGTTTTCACATTTCGTAAAAAGCGATTGTATGCCTCGCGATCTTCGGGTGCCACACTCTCGAAATCGAAATGAATGTCTCGCATGCCATATTTTTCAGCTGTTTGCAAAATGTTAGTAATAAACTTGTTTTGGATTGTTGCATCGCGTAAAATAACCGATGTCAGATCGGCACTGAAATTTCCATTTTCAATATTTGTAATAACGAGCATAGGGATGGTTTTACCTTGCGTTGCAATATTAGCGATTTTCGCTGTTTCCGTTGGTTCTTTTAAAGTGCCGTCTCTTTTTGCTTCAAAGCTGAAGTAGGCTAAATATGTTAAAAATGGATTAATAGCACGTGTAGCATTTACTAAACTTTCTTTTATCGGTATTGTTGAAGGCTGTAAATAAGCGATGGATTCTACTGCTCGTTTTGTACCTTTTGGTATATATAATTGTTGTCCGACATGGAGAATAGATTTTAATGAAAGATTATTAACTTTAGCTAAGCTAGCGAGAGGAACGTTATACGTTTGAGAAATTCGATATAAGCTGTCACCAGGCTGTACATAATAATTATTTCCTTTTGTATTAACGATAAGTGCCTGACCAACAACGAGTGTTTCAGCAGGATTTAGTCCATTGTCTTTTACAATTTCTTCAGGTGTAGATCCGTACTTTGATGCTAAACCATAAACACTATCACCGCTACGAACAGTTACAATTTGGATCATGTGTTTGCCCCTTTCGGTAAAAGATTCACTGTTTTTATTTTATTTTTGATTCCACTGTATTATGATTAAATGTATGCAAGGTAGCAGAAGTGAAAGAAGGCGAATAGAAATGTTTGTAGCAGAATATGAAGTTGAAATCCGCTATGCGGAAACAGACCAGATGGGTGTTGTTTACCATTCAAACTATTTAGTGTGGCTGGAACTTGGGCGCACGAAACTTATACAAGAATTAGGATTTTCATATGTTGAAATGGAGAAAGAGGGAATTATTTCTCCTGTATTAGACTTGCAAATTTCATATCGTAAAGCGATGCGTTACGGAGAAAAAGCAATTGTGAAAACGTGGATTGATACTGTGAGCCCGCTTCGTGTTGTATATGGTTATGAAATATATAACGGTGATGGTGAGCTTTGCATTACTGCAAGTACAACGAATATTTGTGCGAAAAAAGAAGGGTTCCGCCCTGTATCATTTAAAAAATTATATCCTGAGTGGTATGCGAAATATGAGGAAATTAAAAAGAAATAAAAAAAGCGTGGCAGAAGCCACGCTTTTTTTATTTCTCATAATTAAATTGAGGGAAATCATCACCGTCGTTAAGTGTAACAGATAAATTATGTCCATCGAAGAACCACTCATCATCGCCTTCAATAAAGAAGTTAATACCTTCTTCTTGAGTTTGAACAGCAGGATGTGCAGGGTCATCTTTACGAATACCTAAAGAAAGTCCTTTTTGCACAGTACTGCAACCGCCGTATTGTACGAAAAGGCGTAGTGTTTCACCTGATTGTAAGTTTAATTCGTTTTTATACCATTGTGCTGCTTCTTTTGTTACGGAAAGATTCATGTATAGTTCCTCCAAATTATGTTGCCTTTTCTTTAGTATAAAAAATAACGCAAAAAGACGCTATTAATATGCTTCACGTTTTCTTTTTGCGTTATGTGGGTTACAACCTTATTTTTGCTTTTTTGAGAAGTTTGCTTTCGGTTCAGTTTTATTTATAATTCGTCCGATATTTGCACGGTGTTTATAAATAACCATACCTGCTAATAAACACATCGCAATAATGAAGATTTTATCCCCGCTAACAATGGATGCAATAACAGCAACGACAGCTGTTACCATAGAAGAAAGTGATACGTATCTTGTTGTAAATAAAAGGGTGAAAAATACAACAGCTAATATTGCAAAAACAACTGGTGAGTAGCATAATAGCACCCCGGCAGAAGTTGCAACTGCTTTACCACCACGGAATTTTGCAAAAATCGGATATACATGTCCAAGAACAGCTGCTAATCCGAACCATAGTGGGTGAATATCTAATCCGAAAATTATCGGTAGACCTGTTGCTAATGTCCCTTTTAAAATGTCAGCAATTGTAACGGTAAAACCTGCTTTTTTCCCTAATGTGCGGAATGTATTTGTTCCGCCTAAATTACCGCTTCCGTGCTCACGAATGTCGATTCCATAGCCGATTTTTCCAACGACTAATGCAAATGGAATCGAGCCAAGTAAGTAGGCAACGATAAATAAAAGATATGTAGTAACCATAAGTTCAGTCTCCTTTATTCAAATGTGTTGATAAAGGGTAAAAAGAGTTTTTCCCGTTTATTGTACCATACATTTGTAAAGAGCACATTTCTTTTTTGTAAATGAAAAATTCATTATTTCGTGAAAAAAAATTCACAGGAATGTTACATTTCTCACAGAAACAACAAGACTATATGTTGTAACATTTTAATCAAAAGATAACAACATATTGATGGAGGGTTATAAATGTTACAACGAAATACACGTGGAGAAGAATTAATGAAAGTGTTTGGGACAATTGTCCACGGCAATGAACAAGATTTAATGCAAGAGAATGCAAATGTAGATGGGCGCTCTCCGATGGGAGTAATGGGAACGTTCGCATCTGAGAGTGCAAAATATTATGCAGTTGAAAATTTATTGTCAGACCAAGTGAAAAAAGCGATAAATGAAAATATATTATATCCACATGATTTAGATTTTTATGCGACAGGAACGACGACTTGTTCGCAAATTCCGTTAGCACAAATGCTTGCTAATGGTTTTCATACTGGACATGGACATATGAGACAACCGCAAGACATTAAAAGTGCGTTGGCACTTTCGTCTATTATTTTCCAAGCGAATCAAAATATGCAGCACGGTGGTCAATCGTTTGCACTCTTTGATATTGATTTAGCTCCCTATGTGAGAAAAACCGTACTGAGACATAAAAAGCGACTACAATCATATCCGCTTACGAAAGAACAAATTGAGGAATTCGCATGGAAAGAAACAGAAAGCGATACGTATCAGGCGTGTGAAGCTTTCGTTCATAATTCAAATAGTATGCATAGTAGGGGCGGGGGACAAGTACCGTTTATTTCTATTAATTACGGAACAGACACATCGAGAGAGGGAAGGCTTTTAATTAAACAGCTGTTAAAAGCAACGCAAGCTGGACTTGGAAAAGGAGAAACACCGATTTTTCCTATTCAAATTTTTAAAATGAAAAAAGGTGTAAACTTTGAAGAATGTGATCCGAACTATGATTTGTTTGAATTAGCACTAGAGACGACAGCAGAGCGATTATTCCCTAATTTTTCATTTTTAGATGCGTCGTTTAATGCAGTGCACTATGATGGACGACCTGAAAGTGAAGTGTGTTACATGGGATGTCGCACTCGTGTTATGTCTAATATACATGGAGAAGAAACGGCAATAGGAAGAGGTAATTTGTCGTTTACTTCTATTAATTTAGTGAAATTAGGGCTAATTAGTGGATCGAAAGAAGCGTTTTTTGAAGCGCTAAATTATTACTTGGATTTAGGAATTAAGCAATTATTAGAGAGATTCGCGTATCAATGTACGAAGCGAGCGAGAGATTTTCGATTTTTATATTCACAAGGTGTATGGCGTGGCGGAGAAACATTACAGCCTGAAGATTCTGTAGCACCTATTTTAAAGCAAGGGACGTTAAGTATTGGTTTTATCGGTCTTGCGGAATGTTTAGTGGCTTTAACAGGAAAGCATCAAGGGGAAGATGAAGAGTCATGGAAACTTGGATATGAAATTATTTCCTTTATGAGGGAGAGAATGGATAAGGCGACGGAAGAACATCAACTGAACTTCTCAATAATTGCAACTCCTGCAGAAGGTTTATCAGGGAAGTTTGTGAAAAAAGATAGAGAGGAATTTGGTGAGATTAGCGGTATAACGAACCATAATTACTATACGAATTCATTCCATATTCCAGTTTATTATAACATCCAAGCGATAAATAAAATCCGTTTAGAAGGACCTTTTCATGCTCTATGTAATGGGGGGCATATTACGTATATTGAATTAGACGGAGCAGCGATGCATAATCAAAAGGCGTTAAAACAAATTGTACAAGCGATGGCAGAGCATGGCGTTGGGTACGGTTCAATTAATCATCCTGTTGATCGTTGTACATGCTGCAGCTATCACGGAGTTATTGGAAATGAATGTCCAAGCTGCGGAAATGAAGACGAGACCAATATAGAAAGAATTCGCCGTATAACTGGCTATCTTGTGGGAGATATGTCGAAGTGGAATAGTGCGAAACGTAGCGAAGAGATGGATCGGGTGAAGCATAAATGAAAGTGATGAATATCATTCATGATAGTGTAGTAGATGGAGAAGGGTTGCGGACAGTCGTGTTTTTTGCGGGCTGTCCGCATCGTTGTTTCGGGTGTCATAACCCGAAATCTTGGAATATTTGCAATGGAACTGAAATGACGGTAGAAGAAGTTGTGAAAGAGATTGTAAGTAATCCATTAACTGATGTAACATTTTCAGGTGGAGATCCGTTTTTTCAAGCTGTTGAAGTGAAAAAAGTAGCAAAAGCCGTGAAAGATTTGAAAAAAAATCTATGGATGTATACAGGTTATACGTTAGAAGAGATACAGAGTTCTCAAAATAATGATATGATAGAGTTGTTACACTATGGGGATGTTTTAGTCGATGGAAGATTTGAAATCGAGAAAAGAGATTTAACACTTCCATTTCGCGGAAGCTCCAATCAACGTATTATTCGATTGAAAGAGTAAAAAGGCGGGATAGATTATATGAATAAAACAGTATTACTTGTTGAAGACGAAAGAAGATTACGTGAAATTGTTAGTGATTATTTTCGTAATGAAGGCTTTGAAGTGATTGAAGCAGAAGATGGAAAAAAAGCGCTAGAGTTATTTGCAGAGCATGAAATTGATTTAATTATGTTAGATATTATGTTACCAGAAATAGATGGATGGTCTGTTTGTAGACGAATTAGAAAAGAATCAGCAGTACCAATTATTATGCTAACAGCACGTTCGGATGAGGATGATACATTGCTAGGTTTCGAATTAGGTGCAGACGAGTATGTAACGAAACCATTTAGCCCGAAAGTGTTAGTAGCTCGCGCGAAGACGTTATTGAAACGTGCGGATGGTGCGGTAGGAGTAGCGGAAGAAAATGCTATGTCTTTAGCTGGAATAGAAGTGAATCGTCTATCTAGAACTGTTTTAGTAGATGGAGAAGAAATTATATTGACGCATAAAGAATTTGAACTTCTTGTTTATTTAATGGAGAACAAAGGAATTGTGTTGTCACGTCAACATTTATTAGATCAGTTATGGGGATATGATTACTACGGTGATGACCGAACGGTTGATACGCATATTAAAAAATTGCGAAATAAGCTAGGAGATAAAGCGAAGCATATCGGTACTGTTATTCGAGTTGGTTATAAATTCGAAGAATAATCTGGAATGACTTGTGCACTTTAGCCTGGGAATTTAGCAATTTTATATCCTCTTTTTGAAGGTAGAATGTTCAAAAAATAATTTTCTTGTCTACAATGGTAGATAGGAGTATTTTTTTAATTGGATTTCACGATGAGTTCACAAGAAGGACACAAAACGTGACTATACTGAAAATACGAATTCACCAGAGAGGGGAAATAAAAATGGGATATTACGACGGACCAAATTTGAATGAAGAGCATAGTGAAACGAGAGAAGTGAAAAAATCAGGAAGTAAAAAAGGTTATTTCTTCACAGGTTTAGTGGGAGCTGTAGTCGGGGCGGTTTCGATTAGTTTTGCAGCACCTTATATGCCATGGGTGCAAAATAATGGAGCGGCAGTTTCATCATTCAATTCTAATAAACAAGTAGAAGGTACTGTAGTTCCTGTTGTCAATAAATCAAAAAACGAAACTGATTTGCCAGGTATGGTTGAAGGTGCGAAAGATGTTGTTGTAGGTGTTATTAATATGCAACAAAGTGTCGATCCATTTGCAATGCAACCGACAGGTCAAGAACAACAAGCTGGTTCAGGATCAGGTGTTATTTATAAAAAAGCAGGAAATAAAGCATATATCGTAACGAACAACCACGTAGTAGATGGAGCGAATAAACTTGCTGTGAAACTAAGTGATGGAAAGCAAGTTGATGCAAAACTAGTTGGTAAGGATCCTTGGTTAGACTTAGCTGTTGTTGAAATTGACGGATCTAATGTAAATAAAGTTGCAAGTCTAGGTGATTCCAGTAAACTTCGTGCTGGTGAAAAAGCGATTGCAATTGGAAACCCACTTGGATTTGATGGCAGTGTAACGGAAGGTATAATCAGTAGTAAAGAACGCGAAATTCCAGTTGATATTGATGGGGACAAACGCCCAGATTGGCAAGCACAAGTTATTCAAACAGATGCAGCGATTAACCCTGGTAATAGTGGTGGTGCATTATTTAACCAAAACGGTGAAGTAATCGGTATTAACTCGAGTAAAATTGCGCAGCAAGAAGTTGAAGGAATCGGATTTGCAATTCCGATTAATATTGCAAAACCAGTCATCGAATCGCTTGAAAAAGATGGAGTAGTGAAACGTCCAGCGCTTGGAGTAGGTGTCGTTTCATTAGAAGATGTGCAAACTTATGCAGTAAATCAGCTGAAAGTGCCAAAAGAAGTAACAAATGGCGTTGTATTAGGTAAAATCTATCCAATATCACCGGCAGAAAAAGCAGGTTTAGAGCAATATGATCTTGTAGTAGCATTAGATAATCAAAAGGTAGAGAATGCTCTTCAATTCCGTAAATATTTATATGAAAAGAAAAAAGTTGGCGAGAAAGTAGAAGTTACATTCTATCGCAATGGTCAAAAAATGACGAAATCAGCTACGTTAGCAGATAATTCAGCTACTAAGAATCAATAATCGGAATAAAAGAAAGTCTCTTTCATGTTGAAAGAGACTTTCTTTATCGGATATACTAAAGGAATAGGAGGGACTAATTATGACAATTGAAAACCCAACTCGTACGGAAATTGGTGAAGTATTGAAGAAAAGTAAAACGATTGCGGTTGTTGGATTATCAGATAAACCAGAACGTACATCGTATATGGTTTCAAAAGCGATGCAAGATGCAGGGTACCGCATTATACCGGTAAATCCAACAGTTGATGAAGTGCTTGGAGAAAAGGCAGTTCCTTCACTGGCGGATATTAAAGAACATGTTGATATCGTAAACGTATTCCGCCGTTCAGAATTTTTAATGGGTGTTGCGAAAGAGTTTGTAGAGATTGATGCAGATGTTTTTTGGGCACAACTAGGAGTACAAGATGAAGATACGTATAAACTTTTAAAAGAAAAAGACTATACTGTAATAATGGACCGTTGTATTAAAGTAGAACATGCGATGACAAAATAGTATAGATTTTAAAGATAGAAAGATTGATTCAGCCCTCGTTATAGATAAGTAGGGCCGATGAACGAGGTGTTCATCATGAGATTTTTTAAAGGCTGTTTTTGGGGATTGTTACTTGTTATCCCGTTTTGGATATTGATCATTTGGATCATGATAAAGGTTTGGAATGTGTAATCTTGGAATACATATCCATTTCTCGTTGACAAACGATTATTTTTCTGAAATAGTAGCCTAGAGGAATCCTTGTGAAAAAACAAGGATTTTTCTATTGAAAATGGTATATAAAAGAGATAAGATAACTTGCCAAAACTATAGTCGAGGCGTTATTCTATAATAGAAACATATGTTCTGATTTGATTAGGAAAGGGGCAAGGAGTTTGGCGAAGCATCAGTTCCAATACAATGAAGATGCAATTCAAGTGTTAGAAGGACTTGAAGCCGTTCGAAAACGCCCGGGTATGTATATCGGGAGTACGGATAGCCGTGGATTGCATCATTTAGTATATGAAATAGTAGATAACTCCGTTGACGAAGCGTTAGCGGGATTTGGCGACGAAATTTCTGTCGTAATACATAAAGATAATAGTATTAGCGTTATTGATAAAGGGCGAGGAATGCCTACGGGAATGCATAAACTTGGGAAACCTACACCTGAAGTTATTTTAACTGTACTTCATGCAGGTGGTAAGTTTGGTCAAGGTGGCTATAAAACGAGTGGTGGTTTACATGGTGTTGGGGCATCAGTTGTAAACGCCTTGTCAGAATGGTTAGTAGTAACAATTAAACGTGATGGTAACATTTATGAACAACGCTTTGAAAATGGTGGCGTTCCTGCAACGACGTTAGAGAAAATCGGGAAAACAAAAGAGTCTGGTACGACAATGCACTTCAAACCAGATACAACGATTTTCAGTACGACAAATTACAATTATGAAACATTATGTGAGAGATTACGTGAATCTGCATTCTTATTAAAAGGAATGAAAATCTCGATAAAAGACGAACGTAATGATTTAGAAGATATATTTCATTATGAAACAGGAATTGAAGCTTTCGTTTCATACTTAAACGAAGAAAAAGATTCAATTCATCCAGTTGTATATTTCACTGGTGAACAAAATGGGATTGAAGCAGAACTAGCATTCCAGTTTAATGATGGTTACTCAGAAAATATTCTTTCGTTTGTAAACAACGTACGTACAAAAGATGGTGGAACACACGAAGCTGGATTTAAAACAGCGATGACACGTGTGTTTAATGAGTATGCTCGTAAAGTTTCATTATTAAAAGAAAAAGATAAAAACTTAGAAGGTACAGATATTCGTGAAGGTGTAGCGGCTATCGTTTCTGTACGTGTACCAGAAGAAGTACTGCAGTTTGAAGGACAAACGAAAGGGAAACTTGGTACAAGTGAAGCTCGTTCTTCTATTGATGCAATTGTATCAGAGCATTTAGCTTACTTTTTAGAAGAAAACCCGGATGTAGCTACACTTCTTGTAAGAAAGGCAGTTAAAGCAGCGCAAGCACGTGAGGCTGCTCGTAAAGCGAGAGAAGAAGCACGTAGTGGTAAGAAAAAGAAAAAATCAGAAGGTACTTTAAGCGGGAAGTTAACACCTGCACAATCACGTAACCCTCAAAAAAACGAATTGTATTTAGTAGAGGGTGACTCGGCCGGCGGTTCAGCAAAGCAAGGGCGAGATCGTCGTTTTCAAGCGGTACTACCGTTGCGTGGTAAAGTAATTAACACGGAGAAAGCAAAGCTTGCTGATATTTTTAAGAATGAAGAGATTAATACAATTATTTATGCAATTGGCGGCGGAGTAGGAAATGAATTCGCTGTTGAAGATATTAACTACGATAAAGTTGTTATTATGACCGATGCAGATACGGATGGAGCTCATATTCAAGTATTGTTATTAACTTTCTTCTACAGATATATGAAACCACTTATCGAAGCTGGTAAAGTATTTATTGCACTTCCACCTTTATATAAAGTAAGTAAAGGGAAAGGGAAAAGTGAAGTAATTGAATATGCATGGTCTGATGAAGAATTAGATGGTGTAACGAAAAAGGTCGGTAAAGGTTATATGTTGCAGCGCTATAAAGGACTTGGTGAAATGAATGCAGATCAGTTATGGGAAACGACGATGAACCCTGAAACGCGTACATTAATCCGAGTGAAAATTGATGATGCAGCAAGAGCAGAGCGCCGCGTTACGACATTAATGGGTGATAAAGTAGAACCGCGCCGTAAATGGATTGAGCGTAATGTACAATTTGGTATGCAAGAAGAAGGAAATATTTTAGAAAACGAAATGATTATGGAGACGGAGGTGGAATAACATGCAGGCAGAGAAGTTTCATGACCTCCCGCTTGAAGACGTGTTAGGTGACCGCTTTGCACGTTATAGTAAATATATAATCCAAGACCGCGCGCTTCCAGATGCGCGTGACGGTTTAAAGCCAGTACAAAGACGTATATTATATTCTATGTATGTAGAAGGAAACGTACATGATAAAGCGTTTCGTAAATCAGCTAAAACAGTTGGTAACGTTATTGGTAATTACCATCCACATGGTGATTCCTCTGTATATGAGGCGATGGTACGTTTAAGTCAAACTTGGAAAGTACGTAATGTTTTAGTTGAAATGCATGGTAATAATGGTAGTGTTGATGGTGATCCAGCAGCGGCAATGCGTTATACAGAAGCCCGTTTATCACCAATCGCATCAGAGTTATTACGTGATCTCGATAAAGAAACAGTAGAATTCGTTTCAAACTTTGATGATACGAGTGAAGAACCAGTTGTATTACCTGCAATGTTCCCGAACTTATTAGTGAACGGTTCTACAGGGATTTCTGCTGGTTATGCAACAGAAATTCCACCGCATCATCTTGGAGAAGTAATTGATGCTACAATGATGCGTATCGATCAACCGAATAGTTCTGTGGATGACTTGTTAGCGGTTATTAAAGGACCAGATTTCCCTACAGGTGGTATTATTCAAGGGATAGATGGCATTAAAAAAGCATATGAAACAGGTAAAGGTAAAATTATTATTCGCGGAAAAGCAGAGGTTGAAACGATTCGTGGTGGAAAGCAACAAATCGTTATTACAGAAATTCCGTATGAAGTAAATAAAGCAAATCTTGTTAAAAAAATGGATGAATTACGTCTAGATAAAAAATTAGATGGCATTGCTGAAGTGCGTGATGAAACAGATCGTACAGGTCTCCGCATTGTTGTAGAATTAAAAAAAGAAGCAAATGCTGAAGGTATTTTAAACTATTTATATAAAAATACAGATTTACAAATTCCATATAACTTTAATATGGTAGCGATAAATAATCGTCGTCCAACACTTATGACATTACCTAAAATTTTGGATGCGTATATTGGCCATCAAAAAGAAGTTGTTACGAGACGCTCACAATATGAATTAAGAAAAGCAGAAAATCGCCAACATATTGTAGAAGGTTTAAAGAAAGCATTATCAATTTTAGATGAAGTGATTGAAACGATTCGAGGGTCTAAAGATAAACGTAATGCGAAAGATAATTTAAGCGCACGATTTGGATTTACAGAAGCTCAGTCAGAAGCAATTGTTTCACTGCAACTATATCGTTTAACGAATACGGATATTACTGCGCTAGAGCAAGAAGCAGCTGAACTTAATAAGAAAATTATAGAGTTACAGGCGATTTTACAAAGTGAAAAAAGACTTCTTCAAGTTATTAAAACAGATTTGAAGAGAGTAAAGAAAACATATAGTGATGATCGTCGTGCGATAATTGAAGAGGAAATTGAAGAAATTAAAATCGATGTGGAAGTTATGATTCCGCAAGAAGATGTCATCGTTACTGTAACGAAAGAAGGATATGTGAAACGAACTGGTTGGCGTTCGCATAATGCATCGAACGGGAAAGACTTCGGTATGAAAGAGGGTGACATCTTACTTGAGCGTTTCGATACCAACACGACAGAAACCGTTCTTTTATTTACGAACAAAGGAAATTATATTTATCTTCCTGTATATGAAATGCCGGAAATTCGTTGGAAAGATTTAGGTCAGCACGTTGCAAATATTGTTTCACTTGACCGAGATGAAACAATTATTTGGGCAACTGTCATACCGAACTTTGAGGAAGAAAAACGATTTATCGTATTTGTAACGCGGAATGGTATGATTAAGAAGACGGAATTAAATCAATATAAAGTTCAGCGCTATTCAAGGGCATTCGTTGCTGTAAACTTGAAAAAAGATGATGAAGTTGTTGATATATTTGCGACAGATGGAACGAGTGATATCGTTCTTGCGACACATGGTGCATATGCACTGATTTTCCATGAAGATGAAGTAAGTCCAGTTGGTGTAAGAGCTGCTGGTGTAAAAGCGATTAATTTAAAAGAAGATGACTATGTCGCTTCTGGTAAACCGTTAAATGGTGACAAAGATCAACTTATTCTCGTAACGCAACGCGGTGCTATAAAGCGTTTAAAGGCATCAGAAATTGAAAAGTCAACGAGAGCGAAGCGAGGTCTTGTTATTTTCAAAGAGTTAAAACGTAATCCATACCGAATTGTAGGTATTGAAATTGTACGAGACGATGAACTAGTTTACATGAAGACAGAGAAAAATATTGTAGAAGAGGTTGATCCGAAAGCGTATCGAAACAAAGACCGGTATAGTAATGGTAGTTTAGTACTAGATGTTAATGATACTGGTGAAGTAGTAGAAACGTGGACGAAGAAAAGACCGGAATAAAGGAAGCATCTTGCTATGAATAATAGCGAGATGCTTTTTTCTAAGCGAATTATTATGTATATGAAAATAATCTTGTTATAATAGTGAAATGAAATCGTTCTCATAAAGTGAAACTTTAATCAGTGGGGGGCTTTATTCCCTACTGATTATTAGTTGAACTAATCGGGCTTTTACGGACAGTAAGGCCCTCACCTAACTTCTTAGTTTTCGCTGAATTTTGAGGAGGGATCTTACTGTCCGTTAGTGCGGGATAATTGGAGGGGCAACATGAAAAAAATAGGTGTAGGGATTGTAGGATTTGGATTTTCTAGTACAACATTTCACATCCCGCTATTACAAACGATAGAAGAATATGATATTCGAGTTATTTTATCTTCAAAAGAAGAAGTAGTGAAACAAACTTTACCAAATGCTGCTGTTGTTGACACAATTGATGAATTAGTAAAGCGATCTGATATTGAACTAGTTGTCATTACTTCACCGAATACAACTCATTTTCCATATGTAAAAGAAGCGATTTTACATGGTAAGCATGTTGTAGTGGAAAAACCATTTGTTGTTTCAATTGAAGAAGGGGAAGAACTTATCTCATTAGCAAAGCAGCATAATGTGATGTTAAGTGTATATCATAATCGTCGTTTTGATAATGATTTCCTAACAATTAAGAAATTATTAGAAGAAAATAGAATAGGAAATGTATACGCATATGAAGCGCATTTTGATCGTTTCCGTCCACATGTACGCGATCGATGGAGAGAAAAGAATTTACCAGGTTCAGGTATATTATATGATTTAGGATCGCATTTAATTGACCAAGCGCTATCATTATTCGGAAAACCAGATGCGATAAGCGCAGATGTAATAAAACAAAGGCCAGGTGCGGAGATTGATGACTATTTCCACGTAGTACTTCATTATGGAGTTAAGCGTGTCATTTTACGTAGTAGCAGTTACGTGAAACAAGCAGGACCGCATTTTACATTACATGGGGACAAAGGTTCTATCGTGAAATACGGTATGGATTCGCAGGAAGAACAATTAAAAAATGGAATGAAGCCAGGCGATATAGGTTATGGAGTAGATGCTGAAGAGAATTTTGCTACTTTAGAAACAGAAGAAACTTTAAATCGCATTTCAACAGAAGTCGGTTGCTATGACATGTACTATAAAGGTGTAAGAGATAGTATATTAAATGGTGAGAAACTACCTGTAACAGCGCAAGATGGTTTAAATGTTATTAAACTAATTCAATTAGCGGTTGAAAGTAGTGAAACGGGTAGAGTCATTTCGGTAAAATAAAAAAGACACGAATTTCGTGTCTTTTTTATTTTGTTGGAACAGAAAGGCCGTAAAAGAACATCGTAACGATATCTTGTATATGTTTTTCTCGATCTCCTTCAAGAAGCTGTGCCCCGAAATCATCACCTAACTTAGTAAACATTTGAATGTAAAGTAACATCATTTCTTTCGTAAGGTGTGGATTAATTTCGTTTTTGCGCTGAGCTCGTTCTAATATTTCTAAATACCAGGGAAGGATTTTTTCATTTTGATAACTATAAATAAACTTACGGAGTTCTTCGTCCCTTTGCATCATTTGTAGTAACATATCAGGTTGAAATAACCCGCCAGTATTCATTTTTCTTACAATCATTTTTTGCATCATATCATGAAAAGGTAATTTTTCTTCTGCAAGCCCTTTATAATATTGAAATTCAGATATGATAAATTCTTGTATAAGCTCCCTAAATAACGCATCTTTACTTCCGAAATGATTATAAATTGTAACTTGAGAAACGTTTGCTTCTTTTGCAATATGTTCTATTTTTACTTCATTAAATCCACGTTCTGAAAATAATACGAAGGCCGCCTCTTTAATGGCGCGTTTTTTCTTTTCTTTCACTTTTTCAAAGCCGTTCAATGTAATCACCTCACTTAAAATATACAAGAAAAAATAATGGAAAACAATATTTTTGAAATATGGACTAATAAATATTTCAAAAAGTTGTTGCGAATATGAAAGATGAGGAGTACAATAATTTTGAAATATCATATATTAAATATTTCAAAAAATGAGGTGGACTTATGATTTCAGTTCAAGATGTTACAAAACAGTTTTCGAATGGAAAAGGTTTGTTTCATATTACATTTGATGTAAAAGAGGGAGAAGTATTTGGTTATTTAGGACCGAATGGTGCCGGGAAATCAACGACGATTCGTAATTTAATGGGATTTATAAAACCGACAGCTGGTAAAGCGACAATTTTTGGATTAGATTGTTGGAATGAAGCAGCGAAAATTCAAAGGGAAGTTGGTTATTTACCGGGTGAAATTTCTTTTATTGAAGGAATGAACGGATTAGAGTTTTTAAAATTAATGCAAGGAATGCGTGGATTAAAGGATACGAAAAGACGAGATGAACTGATAGATCGTCTGCAATTTGATGTGAAAACACCGATTCGCAAAATGTCTAAAGGAATGAAGCAAAAAGTAGGGATAGTCGCTGCATTTATGCACGATCCAGAGGTGTTAATTTTAGATGAACCAACATCTGGACTTGATCCACTGATGCAGCAAGTATTTATAGAACTAATAGTAGAGGAAAAACAAAGAGGAAAAACGATTCTTATGTCTTCACATATTTTTACTGAAATTGAGAGAACTTGTGACAGAGTAGCTATTATTAAAGATGGTCGACTCGTAACAGTTGAAAATATTCATGATTTACAAAGTATGAGACGACAGGTAATAGATGTAACTGTATCATCGCAAAAAGAAATTGAATCTCTTACAAAGTGTAATTTGCAATTTGAAGCGGTAAAAGGCAGAGAGGCATCTATTATTGTACAAGGAAACTATCAAACTGTTTTACAAACACTTTCAAACTATAATGTAAAGGCACTTCAAACGAGAGCGATGGATTTAGAACATTTATTTATGCATTATTACGATAAGAAAGAAGGGGTAACGCATGAATAAGCAATTGTTTTTAGCTAGTTTGAAAGAAACACAAAAAAGTATTTTTAGTTATGCGATTGGTGCGGCTCTCTATTTATGGTTATTAATTTGGATATTCCCATCAATGGTATCAGCGAAAGGGTTAAATGAATTAATAAGTGCTATGCCTGATAGTGTGAAAAAAATTGTTGGTATGGAAAGTCCAATTCAAAACGTAATGGATTTTTTAGCTGGTGAGTATTACAGTCTATTGTTTATTATCATTTTAACAATTTTTTGCGTAACAGTTGCGACACATTTAATTGCGCGTCATGTAGATAAAGGAGCGATGGCATACTTGCTAGCAACGCCTGTATCCAGAGTGAAAATTGCCATTACGCAAGCTACTGTTCTCATATTGGGGCTACTTATCATTGTAATTGTCACGTATGTAGCGGGTATAGTAGGAGCAGAGTGGTTTTTAAAAGATAATAATTTAAATAAAGAATTATTTTTGAAGATTAATGTAGTCGGAGGGCTCATATTTTTAGTAGTTAGTGCCTATTCATTCTTCTTTTCTTGTGTATGTAATGATGAAAGAAAGGCACTTAGTTATTCAGCGAGTTTAACTATAATATTTTTCGTACTAGATATGGTAGGGAAATTAAGTGATAAGTTAGAGTGGATGAAAAACCTATCTTTATTTACGCTGTTTCGTCCGAAAGAAATTGCTGAAGGAACATATAATATATGGCCGGTAAGTTTAGGTTTAACCGTTGGAGCAGTTTGCATCTTTTTGTTAGCAATAGTTATGTTTAGAAAGAGAGATTTACCGTTATAAAGTAGAAAGTCCACTGTGAAAGTGGACTTTTTTGTTTGTAAATTTGAACCGATATGTTTATTGTGCCACCATAAAAAGGATATTTATCTTTTTATTTACAAAAATATTCAAAAAAGTGAACCTTTTTATAGGCTACGCAGTCTAATACGTGTAAAGTTAAATTTGAAGTGAGGATGAAACAGGAGGAGCAATTGTGAAAGTAATCCCTTTATATAAAATGATTGTAAAAGAAGAAACGGATGTTTCCTTAGCGAAAAAAGGTGATCATGAAGCCTTTATGGCGCTTATACATACGGAGAAAGTGAAGATGTATCGCATTGCAAAGGCGATGTTACATGATGAGACAAACATAGAGGATGCGATACAGACAACAATTTTAAAAGCTTATGAAAATATAAAAAAACTAAAAAAAGAAGCGTTTTTTCAAACTTGGTTAATTCGAATTTTAATAAACGAGTGTAACAATATAATTAAGTCATATAAAAAACTAATTATAATCGAGGATCATGATAGTAGTATGGTAGCGTTCGACCGATATAAAGATATTGATCTTTGTAATGCTATTCAGTCTTTAACGGAAGAATTAAGAGCTGTAACTGTACTTTATTATTATGAAGATATGAATCAAGAGAGTATTGCGTCCCTTTTAGAAATTCCAAAAGGGACGGTTAAGTCAAGGTTGTCACGTGCAAGGGAACTATTAGAAGAGCGATTAAAGATGGAATAGGGGGTGTATAGAATGGATAGTGAAAAATCATTTGATGAGAAATTAAAAAAGAGAATAAA
Source organism: Bacillus cereus group sp. N24 (assembly GCF_016483345.1). Lineage (NCBI taxonomy): Bacteria > Bacillati > Bacillota > Bacilli > Caryophanales > Bacillaceae > Bacillus > Bacillus cereus group sp. N24. The sequence continues at coordinate 413,248 of NZ_JAEHCA010000001.1, read as the reverse complement.
AGATGAAAATGTTATTTTACCGCCAAAGTTAAATGGAAAGATTAATGATACACTGCATAATCTTCCAGTAAAAAAGAAGAGTTACAGAGTTCATATGATGGTAATTAGTGCCGCGGTTCTAGCGCTTTCTATTGTTTTTATGTCTGAATTTTCTATACAAAGCTTTGCACAAAATGGTGGAGTATTTGAATATGTGAAGAAAAAGGCGTTTTCTGATTATGAAAATGAAGAAGAAATAAAATTGAATGTAAATTATCCAGATAAGGAAAAAATTCATATAAAGATGTTGGATTCAATTGATCATTTTAAAAATATTTCAGGACAATTTGAGGAATATTCTAGCTCTACAAGAATGGCTACAACATACAAGTATGCGATTGATACGGAGAAACAAAGAGGCATTGCATCTCAAGAAGATAAACGATTGAAAAAAAGAACGATTATATATAACGAGGGTAGAAAAAAAGAGTTTGATGATGAGAACTATACATATAAAGAGACAAAATGGAGCCCAGAGGAAAGAAATAATGAACTATTAAAACTAAATCCTACGGAAAGATTGTTGAGAAAATCAGGTGAGAGGAAACGGTATGATGACGAATATGTGGGATTGGCTAAGCATAGTATTCAATCAGAATTCGCAGATTTGTTAATTCGATATAAAGATTGGAATTATAAAGAAACGAAATATCTAGGACTCGATTGTTACAAAATTGAAGGGGTAATTAATATAGAGATGCCTATTAGCGCCTCTGAAGATGTAAGGGGGAAATTTGAAATGGTTGTGGAGAAAAACACAGGGGTTATGTTAAAGTTTCTTAGTTTTCATGAAGGTATGATTCAATATTCAGTTACTACCGAATGGATACAAATAGATAAAGGGCTGAAAGAAAGTATGTTTCAAAAGGATAGCACGAAATATGAAAAAATGAAAAATATATTGGATGAATAGAAACAGGAGGAGAATAAATGGGGAATCATTCGTCTTCAAGAGAAGAGAAAAATAAGCGGAAATATAAAAAGACAACGATAATAAGTTTACTACTAGGAGTATTACTATTTGGCGGGGTTGGATATGGCACCTATGTATATATGAAAACTTCTAATCTAGTACAAAAATCTAATTTGAATTTAGCGCGTGGTGAAAAATCAAATTTACGTGAGAAAGCAGTAAAACCAATTGCAAACAATGTTTCACTTTTAATTATGGGCATTGATGAAAATCAAGAACGTCAAAAGGAGTATAGTGGTGCATTTCATACAGATGCGTTATTGCTGGCAACTTTTAATAAAGATGATAAGACAGTGAAATTAACAAGTATACCACGTGATACGTATACATATGTCCCGATTGAAAAGAAAAAGGATAAAATAACGCATGCATATGGAAGAGGGCTTGTTAAAAATGGTAAAGATGGAGGGCCACAAGCATCTGTTGAAGCAGTAGAAAAATTGTTACAAGTCCCCGTTGATTATTTTGTGAAGTTTAATTTTAGCTCATTTATTAAAATTGTTGATGGATTAGATGGTATTGAAATAGATGTCCCAGTTGAATTTACAGAACAAAATAGTAAAGATGAACCTGATGCGATTCATTTGAAAAAAGGACTACAAAAATTAACAGGAGAAGAAGCACTTGCGCTGGCAAGAACGCGTCATATTGACAGTGATGCAATGAGAGGGCAACGTCAACAACTTGTTATTGAAGCGATGTTAAATAAATTAAAAAGCGCAGGTTCGATTACAAAACTAGAGAAAATGGTTGAGGCGGTTGATGGTGATTTTAAAACAAATTTAGCCATGGATGATATTTTATCTTTTTATAAATATGGTTTAAATGGTTCAGTTGAAAAGACTCAATTAGCTGGTGATGATCTTTATTTACCTAATGGCCCAAATGGACAACGTGTCTATTACTATAATCCTAATAAAAAAGACCTACAAAGTTTGAGTGATACTCTTAGAACACATCTAGGATTAAGTGCGAAGCAGATTGAGGAGAATTAAAGCAGACGAAATGTCTGCTTTTTTATTAGCATCTACTCTATCTGCAATGAATGTTATCTCATTAGAAGGGTTAGCGCTACTACTTGGGGGAGATCGTTTCATGTCAGAAGCACGTGCTATCGTTAATTTAATTGGTAACGGTATTGCGACTGTAGTTGTTGCAAAAAGTGAAAATGAGTTTGATGATGAGAAGTATAAGAGAGTGGTAGAGGAAATGAAAAGAGAAAAAATTGCCGGGTAAAAAAAGTCAGTTTAGCTGACTTTTTTATTTTTGTAGAAAAGATGTTTTTAGATATATGCATTATTTATTAGCAATAATTAACAAGTATTCAAGCGGTAAATGAGATGAAAGTGATTAAATCAACGAATGTGTATAAAGGAGAAATAAGGTTTGAACAACTTATGGCATTTTTATGAATATTACTGTAAAAAAATAATTTTTTAAAAATTTTCAATAATAATACTTTACAAAAATTAAAAAATTAGTAGAATAAGAATTAGTAAGAATCGTCTGATAAATATATAAAGAAAAACAGAATTATCAGAAAATTCTTTAATAGCTATCGTTAAGAATTAGGGAGGGTACAAAATGAAAAAGAAACAAATGAAAAAACTAACAGCAGTTGTAGCACCAGTTTTAGCAATGAGCATGGCGTTAACAGCATGTTCTACATCAGGTGGAGATAAGAAGACAAGCACAAACTCTAGCTCTAGTGGAGATAGTAAATCTGAAGGAAAACTAGCAGCGAAACAAGTGCTAAATCGTACAGAAACAAATGAGATCCCAACAATGGATACTTCAAAAAATACAGATACATTAGGTTCTCAAATTTTAGGGAACACAATGGAAGGGTTATATCGATTAGATAAAGATAATAAACCAATCCCAGCTGCAGCAGAATCTAGCACAAAAAGTGAAGATGGTAAAAAATATACATTTAAACTACGTAAAGATGCAAAATGGTCAAATGGTGATCCTGTAACTGCAAAAGACTTTGCGTACGCTTGGCAACGATTATTAGATCCAAAAACAACTGCAGAATATGCGTTTATCGCATTCCCGATTAAAAATGCAGAGGCAATTAATAAAGGTGAAAAACCAGTAACTGAACTAGGAGTTAAGGCGGTAGATGACTATACATTAGAAGTTGAATTAGAACAAGCGGTACCATACTTCTTAAACTTAGTTGCGTTCCCATCGTACTACCCATTAAATGAGAAGTTTGTAAAAGAAAAAGGGGATAAATTCGGTTTAGAGTCTGATACAACAGTATATAACGGACCATTTGTTCTTACTGATTGGAAGCACGAGCAAGGCTGGAAACTAAAGAAAAATGATCAATATTGGGATAAAAAGACTGTAAAGTTAGATGAAATCAACTATAGTGTAGTAAAAGAAATAAATACAAAGGTCAACTTATTTGATACAGGTGCAATTGATTTCGCACTTCTATCAGGTGAATTCGTTGATAAATATAGAAATAACAAAGAGGAGTTTGGCACATACTCACAAGTAAGTACATACTTCTTACGTATGAACCAAAAACGTGGTGGACAAGATACACCATTAAAGAGTCAGAAATTACGTGAAGCAATCGCGCTTTCTATCGATAAGAAAAACCTAGCAAGCGTTATTTTAAATGACGGATCTAAACCAGCTGACTTCTTAGTACCGAAAGGGTTAGCGACTGGACCAGACGGCAAAGACTTCCAAGAAACATTTAAAAATGGTATCAAACCAGATGCGAAAAAAGCTGCTGCTGCATGGGAAGAAGCGAAAAAAGAACTTGGTAAAGACCAAGTTACAATTGAGCTATTAAACTATGATACTGGTAATGCGAAAAAAGTAGGGGAATATGTAAAAGACCAAATTGAGAAAAATTTAAAAGGTGTAACAGTTAATATTAAACTTCAGCCATTCAAACAAAAACTAAAACTAGAAACAGAGCAAGATTATGATATATCATATGCTGGTTGGGGACCTGACTATGCTGACCCAATGACATTCTTAGATATGTTCCAGTCTAAACATTCTCATAACCAAATGAGCTTCGCTGATCCGAAGTATGATGATATGATCAAAAAAGCTGGCACTGAATTAATGGGTGACGCGAAGAAACGTTGGGAAGAGTTAGGGAAAGCTGAGAAATTACTTCTTGAGCAAGATGTAGCACTTGTACCTTTATACCAACGTGGTGATGCATATGTTCTAAAACAAAATATTAAAGGTATTGTAAAACATAATATCAGTCCGGAATATAGCTTTAAATGGGCATATGTTGCTGAAAAATAAAAGAGTTGAAAAAGCATTTCAAAGTAGCTTAGCTACCTTGAAATGCTTTTTTGTATATTGGAAATTAAAATGTAAATTTGTAGTATAGCAAAATAGAGAAGAATAAGGAGTAAAGTATGTACATATGGTAGATGGGGGATAAATCATACTAAATTACGAAGTTTAAAATCAGAATATTTAAAATAAAACTATTTACAAATGTGAAAAAAAGAGTAGAATAACATTAGTTGTAATTTTCTGAAAAATTTTTAACAAGGAGTCTCTCAAGGTTGGTAATGTACATATAATTAGGGAGGGTTAAAAAATGAAGAGAAAAAAAATGAAAAAATTAACAGCAGTTGTAGTACCAGTTTTAGCGATGAGTGTTGCATTGACAGCGTGTTCTAGTTCAGGTGGAGAAAAGAAAACGACTACTACATCTAATAGTGGGGAAGAAAAAACATCTGATATTAAATATGCAGCGAAGCAAGTATTAAATCGTACGGAAAATCAAGAAATCCCGACGATGGATACTTCTAAATCTACTGATACGTTAGGGGCACAAATTTTAGGAAATACGATGGAAGGCCTATATCGTCTTGATAAAGATAATAAGCCAATTCCTGCTGCGGCAGAATCTAGTACGAAAAGTGAAGATGGTAAAAAGTATACGTTTAAACTGCGAAAAGATGCAAAATGGTCGAATGGTGATCCTGTAACAGCGAAAGATTTTGTTTTCGCATGGCAGCGCTTACTTGATAAAAATACTGCGGCAGAATATGCGTTTATTGCTTACTATATTAAAAATGCAGAAGCGATTAATAAAGGAGAAAAACCTATAACTGAATTAGGAGCGAAGGCGGTAGATGATTACACGCTAGAAGTAGAATTAGAAAAACCGGTACCGTATTTCTTAAATTTATTAGCATTCCCATCATATTATCCATTAAATGAAAAATTCGTAAAAGAAAAAGGCGATAAGTACGGTTTAGAAGCAGATACAACTGTGTATAACGGGCCATTTGTTATGTCTTCATGGAAACATGAACAAGGTTGGCAGCTGAAGAAAAATGATAAGTACTGGGATAAAAAGACTGTGAAATTAGAAGAAATTAATTATAGTGTTGTAAAAGAAGTAGCTACAAAAGTAAATTTATATGATACAGGGTCAATTGACTTTACATTACTATCAGGAGAATTTGTAGATAAATATAAATCGAATAAAGATGAGTATGGTGAGTATGCAGAATCAAGTACATTCTTCTTACGTTTAAATCAAAAACGTAACGGACAAGATACACCATTAAAGAGCAAAAAGCTTCGTGAAGCAATTGCATTATCAGTTGATAAAAAAGGATTGGCGAATGTCATTTTAAATAATGGATCAAAAGCAACAGACCAATTAGTTCCGAAAGGACTTGCGACAGGACCAGATGGAAAAGATTATCAAGATACATTTAAAAATGGTCTGAAATATGATCCGAAAAAAGGCGCAGCTGCTTGGGAAGAAGCGAAAAAAGAACTTGGAAAAGACCAAGTTACAATTGAATTACTAAGCTATGATGATGGAACTGCGAAAAAGATTGCTGATTATGTTAAAGATCAAATTGAGAAAAATTTAAAAGGTGTAACGATTAATACGAAAATTCAGCCGTTCAAACAAAAATTAAAATTAGAGACTGCACAAGATTATGAAATCTCTTATGCAGGCTGGAGTCCAGATTATGCGGATCCAATGACATTTATTGATATGTTTGAATCGAAGAGCCCGTACAACCAAATGAGTTATTCAAATCCAAAATATGATGAAATGGTAGGAAAAGCAGGTAATGAATTAATGGGTGATGCGAAAAAACGCTGGGAAACGTTAGGGAAAGCTGAAAAAATATTCCTTGAAGAAGATGCAGGATTAGTTCCTCTATATCAAACAGGAAGATCATATGTAATGAAACCGAATGTAAAAGGAATCGTTAAACATAACATCAGTCCAGAATATAGCTTTAAGTGGGCGTATGTAACTGAGGATGGCGGAAAAAAATAAAGTGAAAGCATTTCAAAAGTGGCTAAGCTGCTTTTGAAATGCTTTTTTGTATGCATAAGGGAATAAATCTCGTTAGCCTATTGAGAATCGGGTAGGTAGTTAGGAAGATTCTATCGGAGGAAATTAGAGAGTTCAGTAAGTAGTAAGACAGATGAATGATAGTAAGAGATCTCATGCTAATAAGAAAAATATAGAACGTAGTAATAGAGTGGAATAAGGGGAGGGATGTTTACATATAGTAGACGGGGGATAATTCATATAGTAGTAAAAACAACAAGTTACTATTACAAAAAAATAAATATTTAGAAAATTTACAAAAATACTTTACAAAATTCAAAAAAACAGTAGAATATTAATTAATAAGAATTTTCTGATAACGAAAGTTAGTAGAGAATTTCTAAATGTTAATATCGTACATATAATTGGGGAGGGTACAAGAAAATGAAGAGAAAAAAGATGAAAAAATTGACAGCGGTCGTAGCACCAGTTTTAGTAATGAGTATGGCATTAACAGCTTGCTCTGGATCAGGAGAAAAAGATAAGGCAAGCACAACACCAAAAAGCGGTGAAAAAGAAGGCGGAAAATTAGCAGCGAAGCAAGTGCTGAATTTAACAGAAGCTCAAGAGATTCCATCTATGGATTCGGTTAAAGCAACAGACCAAGTATCGTTTCTTGCTTTAAACAACGTAATGGAAGGTTTATATCGCCTGGATAAAGATAATAAAGCAACACCAGGTGTTGCTGAATCATATAAAAAGAGTGAAGATGGTAAGAAGTATACATTTACATTAAATAAAAATGCAAAATGGTCAAATGGAGAGCCTGTAACAGCGAAAGATTTCGTATTCTCTTGGAAACGTGCTGTAGATAAAAATACAGCAGCGGAATATGCATACATTATGTTCGATGTAAAAAATGCAAAAGCAATTAATGAAGGAAAAGCAGCGCTTGATACGTTAGGTGTAAAAGCTGTAGATGACTATACGTTAGAAGTAGAATTAGAAAATGCAGTTCCTTACTTTGTTGAATTAACTTCATTCGGAACATTCTATCCACAAAATGAAAAATTCGTAAATGAAAAAGGTGCAAAATTCGGTTTAGAAGCAGATACAACGTTATACAACGGACCATTTACATTAACAGACTGGAAACATGAAGAAGGTTGGAAATTAAAGAAAAACGCACAGTACTGGGATAATAAAACAGTTAAGTTAGAAGAAATCAACTTTAACGTAGTAAAAGATAGCGGTACACGTGTCAACTTATATGAAAGTGGACAGATTGACCGTTCAGGATTAGTATCTGAATTTGTTGACAAATATAAATCCAATCCAGATTTCTATACACAAAAAACACCATCAACGTTCTTCTTACGTTTAAATCAAAAACGTGGTGGTCAAGATACGGTGTTAAAGAACAAAGATTTACGTTTAGCAATTGCAAAGGCGTATGATAAAAAAGGTTTAACGAATGTTATTTTAAATGACGGATCTACACCTGCAGATTACTTAGTACCAAAAGAATTTGCTAAGAGTCCGGATGGAAAAGACTTCCGTAAAGAAAATGGAGATATTTTAAAAACGGATGTGAAAAAGGCAAAAGAGCATTGGGACAAAGCGAAAAAAGAGCTTGGAAAAGATCAAGTAACAATTGAGCTGCTAAACTATGATAGCGATAATGCGAAAAAAGTAGGGGAGTTCTTAAAAGGAGAGCTTGAGAAAAACTTACCAGGCTTAACAGTGAACTTGAAAAACCAGCCGTTTAAACAAAAATTAAAATTAGAATCAGATCTAGATTATGATTTATCTTACGCTGGTTGGGGACCTGACTACTTAGATCCAATGACATTCATTGATATGTTCGTTACAGATGGACCTCATAACCAAACTGGTTACTCAAATAAGAAATATGATGAAATTGTAGAAAAAGGTAAAGGTGAGCTATTAACGAAAACGAAAGAGCGTTGGGATAGCTTACTGAAAGCTGAGAAAATGTTACTTGAAGATGCAGCAATTGCACCATTATATCAACGTGGTGATGCAATTGTTCAAAGAGCAAAAGTAAAAGGAATTGTTCACCACCCAGTTGGTGGAGATTACAGCTACAAATGGGCATATATCGGTGAGGAAAAATAAGCTGAGGGGGCGCGTGATGCGCCCTTTTTTTATGCACTTTTCATTCTTCCTTGAATATATAAAATAAAAAAGGGAGAATCCCATGGAACGAAATACTTACATCGATTTCTTAGCTTATTACGGAATAGGAAGTGCTCATCCTGGTGGTTTTACGTTAACAAAACAATTGCTAGCACAACTGCCTCTTAGACAAGGAGCGGATGTCCTTGAGATAGGCTGTGGTACGGGGAAAACAGCGGCTTACATGACAAAAGAATTCGGTTATAAAGTAACAGCGATTGAAAAGAATGAAATTATGATTCAAAAAGCGAAAGATAGATGGTTGTTTGAAAGATTGAATGTACAATTGATTCAAGGTGATGCAGAGCAATTACCTTGTTTAAATGATTCATTTGAGTTTGTGCTTGGGGAATCGATACTCGCTTTTACAGATAAAGAAAGGGTTATATCAGAGTGCTATCGTGTATTACAGAAGGATGGTAAGCTTGTTGTCATTGAAATGATTATTAATACACATATTGGGAAGAGTGAGGAAGAAAAAATTGCCCAATTATATGGCATGAAAGAATTATTAACTGAGAATGAGTGGGTACAACTATTTCAGAAAGCAAATTTCAAAAGAATTACAATTGCTGGCGGTGGTACAATTGCAGAAACGATATCTAGCTATATAGAAGAGCCGGAATGGAATCTATCAACATTTATTCCGAATGAGTTATATGAGGCGTGGGTACAACATGAAAACGTACGACGTATGTACCAACATGTTTTAGGACACCGTATATTTATATGTGAAAAGTAGAGAAAAAGAGTTGGCTAAAGGTAGTCAACTCTTTACTATGTTAAATGAAAAATAATGCAGCTAAAGTAATTCCGAAGATGAAACCAAATCCAAGTTCAACGCCCCAGCCACAACCGCCACCCCAGCCGCCGCCACCACAATTACCGCAACCACGACCGCCACATCCACAGCTACTGAATCCACCACCGCAACCAAATCCGCAACTATCACACCTGCTAATGCCGCCGCAAAGATCACAACCACCGTTTGTATATGCGTCATAGTATCCGAATCCTGTATCAAAAGATGAGCGCTGTTGCATTGGTTCGATCCATACAGATTCATTTGTCACATCGATTATTTTGCCTAAATGAATGCGACCATCACGATCTTCAATTCGAACAACTTTACCGAAATAACGTCGGCACGTATCATAACATCTTTGTCTATGCATGTTCTGTCCTCCTTCCCCATTACAGTAATACGATATGTAAGGGGGACAAGTGCGGCTTGTACGAATGACCTACCTATCATAATTGTTATATGAAAGGGGAAATATAGAGAAAGGATATAGTAAGGAGGGAAAGGCAATGAAATCTACAGATCAGTTTCAAACATACGAAGTACCGTGGGAAGAATTTATAGAAGCATTGCGAGATGAAATGAAGAAACAAGTAGGAGCGGATATTATTGATACAGTAGTTTGCAATTTAGAAGATGGATTTGAAGTGTATACATATATACAGGGGGATTTAGAGTTTGAATATAAAGAAGCGCTTGAAAGAAAATACGGAAGTGATACTAAGACTCCTAATTTGTTAACGATTATGCTATTAGCCAGCATTTATAATACGAGTGAAGCGAATATACGCTTACATGCAGATAACAAAGATAATCCAATTGTTGAAGTATATGTGAAGCAATGAAACACGCTGTGAAAGGCGTGTTTTTTATTTATCCCGCTATTTTTGGGCAGTAAAACTCCTACCAAAAAATTTGGCTGGAGCAAAAAAAGTTAGGGGGAGCCAGACTGTCCGTAAACGCCCACTGATCAAAGTTTTACTTTATATGATAAAGTATTAGAAAATTAAGCATCTTAATTTAACGGTTACAGATGTAGTAGCTACTAGAGAATTTTTAGAAAAATATTTTGGATTAATTTGAAGTGGAACGAGGGGAAATGGCTTTGCAGTTATGCGTGATAAGGATGGGTTTATACTAAATTTAATGAAAGGGAAAGAAGTTCAGTATCCTAAAACATTTCATGTAGGATTTCCGCAAGAAAATGAGGAACTAATAAATAAAATGAATCAAAGATTGAAGGAAGATGGATTTTTGGTTGAACCTCCTAAACATGCACATGCGTATACGTTTTATGTTGAAGCGCCTGGTGGATTTACAATTGAAGTAATGTGCTAATTAAAAAATCAAACTTTTTGTTGTGTGTTTTTAATATGAAAAGTAGGAAAAGTCTGTTTTAAGTATGAAGCTTAGACAGGATTTTTTGCCTATATAATTGGATAGAAAATGCTATAAAGAATATTACCAAGTGTATATATATGTTTACATAATAAAGTTATGGTGGGTTAGTTGTCCTAAAATACAAGTCATATATCTTGTTTCCTCTCATAAATTTAAACATAGGAATTTGTCTACAAAGGTGGCGAAGCCTCATCATGAAAATTCGAATTTGTGCCACATTCATGTTGTTTCTATTTATATGGTTACATCCTTATTGGACTTTTGCAAAAGGAGAGGAGGCAAAGGAAAGGGTCGTTTCACTTGTATATGATGATTCGGGCAGCATGAGAAATAACGATCGCTGGAAATATGCCAATTACGCTTTGCAAAGTTTAGTTGCGCTATTAGATGAAAAAGATACATTTTCTTATGTTCCAATGAGCAAGCCGAATAATCCGTTAAACATTTCGTTAACGAAGGATAAAAGGCAAACAGAAATTGAAGGAATTGGAGCGTGGAAAACGTATTTAAATACTCCTTTTAGCGCAGTAGAGACGGCGATGCAATCTATAAAAAAGGAAGCAGATATAGATGGAAAACGTGAATTTTGGCTTATTGTATTAACTGACGGGGCATTTAATGATCTAGAAAAAGATAAAGTTGGCGGAAAAGAACAAATTACAAAGAAACTAACAGACTTTAAGAAAGAAATGGATGTAAAAAAGATATCTTTACATCCTATCTTAATTACGATGGAAGAGGATTTAGGGCAGCAAGAAAAAGAACAATTAAATACGTTTAAAGAAATATGGAAGAAAGAGATAAACGGAGTTACAATGCCGTCAAGCGGAGAGGATGGCATTGTAAAAAGTGTAAATCAAGTGGCAGCATTAGTTGCGAATCGTGATCCATTCTCCTCCGTTGAATCGATTGTAAAAACGAAAGTAGTAGGAAAGAAAGTAGAGATTACAACGCCGTTCCCATTAAAGCGTATGACACTTGTACGACAATCGCCTTCGCTGTCTAATTATCAGGTCACACAAATTTCGAAACCATTACAGTTACAGTCTTCTTTTTCAATACATGCACCCGGAGAAGCGAAATTATTCGGAAATATAGTTCATATAAGCACGGAAAATCAGGAAGTCATTAAACCGGGAACATATACGATAGAAGTGGATCGGGATATTGAGAAAGAAGGATTGCAAGTACTTGTTGAACCAGCGCTTAACTATACGGTTTCTACTTATGACAAAGATGATAATAGTCAAAAAAATGTTGAACAAATGTACGAAGGTGTTACTGCTGTTATTGAAGCAAAGCCTACTGAGTTACCAATTCAGTCTTCTTACTTTCAAGCAGAAGTAGAAATAGACGGAAAACAATATCCGATGAAGTGGAACGATAAGAGGCATGTGTTTTATTACGAAACGAAGATTGGTAAAGGGTTAGTACGTGGAAAAGTTCATATGAATATAAAGGGATTTTACAGACAGACGAAAGAATTCAAAATTGAAACAACAGAAAAGCCAAAATTATCACTTCAAACTGTTACGAAAGATTATGAAGAAAAAGTAACGAATTTAGAGAATAGTAAACCGTTTATTTTACAACCAAAGTTAGATGGTAAGCCGATGACAGAAGGGGCTGTAAAGAAACTATTAAAATCTACTGGTGTCACATCTAAACAATCAATCAACTATGAAATAAAACAACGTGGTAATCAAATTTACGTTTATCCTCGTCCTTATTACTCCGACACATTCAATTTCACAGATACTGGCACCGTAGAAGCTACCATCGTTATACAAGATGCGAAATTACAAGAAGTAAAGAAGCAAATATCACTCCATATTCAAAGTGCGCCGTTTTATGAAAAGTATGCGCTTATTTTTAAGTTTGTCATTCCTATCACTTTATTGCTGCTAGTAGTAGGCATAATCGTTTTAGGATGGATTGTTCGTCCAAGATTTCACCGGAAAGCACTATTGTATTACGAATGGGATCAAGAAGTAGCGAAAGATTGGTTATATCAATCTGAACCAGAATTACTTCGAAATAAATGGTGGAAACATTATTTTGGTATCCCATTTCGAGCAGAAAGAAAAACTGTGCAATCCGTTACGTTTATAGCGAAGAAAGGTTCGAAATCTGTCTTTGTAGCGAAAGAGTCACAAGTAGTAGGAATGATTATTGATGGGATGTTTATAACAGAGGAAGAAGTAGGAATGGAGCATAAGACACTATATCCAAATGAACTTTTATTAATTGATAGAGGATATGGTAAGGAGATTTACAAATATGAATGTGAATAGTAGGTAGGGATAAGAGGGGAGTCTTAGCTTTCTTTCCCTTTCTTTTTAAACAAGCAAGAATAGGAAGGTGGTTCACATGACATTACAAGTTCCAACGATATTAATTGGATTAGGTGGAATCGGTAGTACTGTGACGCATCAAATATATGAAAAACTGCCTGAAGAGCGCCGAAAAAAGGTAGCGATGCACGTATTTGATACAGATGTGAATACATTGAGTAAATTTGATCATATTCGAAAGTTTAAGACACAAACGAGTTCAAGTAAAACGCCTAGAGAGTATATTGCAGGAGATCCAACGATTCCAGAGTGGTTCCCAATGGATCCAACTATACTTGATAAACCATTAACAGAAGGAGCAGGACAGTTACGCGTCATTTCACGTTTAGCGTTACGTGCTGCGATGAAAGAAGATAAATTGACGTCCTTTTGGCAAGAAATTGAGAAGATTTTTCCGGTTACAAGTGATCAAACGGAATATGGTGTGCGAGTTATTATTGTAACATCACTAGCAGGCGGAACAGGTTCGGGGATGTTTCTGCAAATTGCATTATATTTACGTGAAATGCTTCGGAAAAAACTGCAGCATCATAACATTTTAATACGCGGTGCATTTTTAATGCCTGATGTGTTAGTGAAGACGAGAACGGTTAGTGCGAAAGAATTTGAAACGGTGCAAGCAAATGGTTATGCGTCTTTAAAAGAATTGCATGCCATTACGCTCGGTTCAACTGGAGAATTATCAAAACGCGGTGGTGTAACGATTGAATTAGAATACCGTCCGGATCAAGTAGATGAGGATGGAAGAACGAATCATACGATTAAACAACATCATTTACCATACAATTATTGTTTCTTATACGATTACGAAAACTTACATGGACACCATTTACACAATTTATCGGATTATATGGAGCAGATGGCAAATACGATTTATTTACAGTTATTTAGTCCGATGTCCACAAGTCATTTTGCACAGGAAGATAATCAAATTCAGCAATTGGCAGAATCAAGCGGGAAAGGACGATATTGCGGGGCAGGAACAGCAAAGCTCATTTATCCATATGAACATGTGTTAAAATATTGTGCTTTAAAATGGGCTGTGCAAGGTTTAGACGAATCGTGGCTTCATTTGGATCAACTCTTTCAAGAAAAGAAGCAAAGGTACGACCAAGATGTAAAACGTGGTATGCAGCGTGAAAAGCCAGAGCGTGGCAAAAGTTATTTAGAGGATTTAGAACATCTTGCTACCCGTCCAGAACAAGCCCATATTTTCTATAGACAAATGTACAATGAAACGCGTGAAGGAGCAGAGGGCGGTAAGCTCGGAGTTGCGAAATCTAAACTGTTTTTAGAAGCTGTAGAAAGCTATGTACAGCGCACAGTGCAAAAAGATGAGGAATTAAATCGTTTGCAGCACGAGTGTAAAATTTCAGCTGCGAAACTAAAAATGATGGAACAAATGAAAGGAGAAGTAGCGAGAGTAGATCATGCGGTTCGTTTATATGCGTATGCGATTCCGAGCCGTGTACATGAACATGTAACGACACTTTTATATGACATGATTGAATCAGACCGTTTTTCACCAAGTGGGTCTGAAGGACAGTCCTATCAATTAAATACATGGTTTTTAAAGAAAACAGACCCTGTTCATCCAGTAGCAGCGCGTTTTATGTTATATGAAATTCGAAAGCAGTTAGTAGAAAAAATGAATCGACTACATGAAAATAATGAACAGAAGCGTAATGTAATTCAAAATTATGATAAAAAATTTAATGTAGGTAATATAGATGGAACGGTAACTGCTGTACGCCGCGTTGAAATCGCTCAGCAACAAGGTTGGTTTGGAAAAATGGTGAATAATCAACAACGTTTATTTAAAAAAGAATTTGAAGATATCGTAACGCAATATGTACACAAACTAAATGAGTACAGAAAAGAAATGCTGTTAGAACTCGTTTATCAATCGTTATATCAAGCAGTTAATAAAATGATTCAATATTGGGAAAGGTTTTTTGATAATTTACATGAAACACGTGAAAATTTATTGTTTGAAATTCAAAAAAGAAGTAAGGAGTTTGAAGGGAAAACAAACCCAACGAATGTATACGTATTAGCGGAAGAGAAGTTGCAAGAAAAAATATGGCAAGATATGCAGCAACATTTAAATTTAGGTGTATTGCCGAAAGATATATCAGCGGAAATTTATATGAGTTTGTATGGGGAATATTGTCGGGATGCGAAAACGGAAGAAATTCAATCGAAAAAGGTAGAAGATTTTTACCGTGAACATATATTGAGCTATTGTTATGATGAATTACAAGTACGTTATCGTGATAAATTAGAACTTAATATTATAGAGGCATTGCGAAAAGAAGCGGATTATAAGAAGCGTGATCGTGATGAATACGTTCGTGAAAAAATTGAAGATCTGTTCCATTTAGCTAGTCCATTCGTGCCGAAAGTTTCTCACCATAGGGAATTACAATATTGGGGTAT
The DNA here is from genome assembly GCF_016483345.1 of Bacillus cereus group sp. N24. NCBI lineage: Bacteria > Bacillati > Bacillota > Bacilli > Caryophanales > Bacillaceae > Bacillus > Bacillus cereus group sp. N24. Next base: position 397,736 of record NZ_JAEHCA010000001.1, on the reverse strand, counting down.
ACATCCAACTTTAAAGAAAGAACTGCAAGAAGAATTAATTCAAGAAATGTTTAAAGAAAAAGATACAGTACATGAAGCTTTTTCACCATTTGAAGTGATCTGTTACCGGGCACATTACGGTTTATCATTGCAAGATTTTCCTAAATTATCATCAGGACACATTGCGAACGGTTTTATGAATGATAAAGGTGACTACTTCCAATCATATTATCGCCGTGTAAACAAATTAAATAGTAAAAAATCTAGTTTAACGCCGCATTTAGATAAGTATTGGCACTTACCAGCCTTTATGCCCGACTTGAATGCGACTCAAACGAAGTTAGACTACGATAAATGTAATCGTGCCCTTCTATATGCGTATATGTATCGCTGGATTAGTTTAGTTGCTGTTGATGGGCAGTTTGTGTATCAATATAACGGCGTTGGACGTAGCTTCTTAATTCAGTCGATGGGGAAAAATATTTCAAGTGAAAGTTATAAATTACACAGAGCATTACTTCATAATCCGTTTATTTATGAAAACATCTTGTCCAGATTTGAAGAAGAGCAAGAAAAGGCAATGATTCAAGGTGGACATTTATATACACATCCGTTCGTATTAGGAGCTCAAGATGTAAGATGGCTTAGAAAAGAACATGTTCACAATCTTTTAGATATGATTTTAATGTATGACCGTGAGGCGAAGTATGATCCGACGTTAGAAGAAACGTCAGATGAATTATTAAGATTATTCCTTGATGAAATCGAACTATACTTCCAAAACTATTACGGTACAGGTGCAGATATGGTTGCGAAGAAAGAGAAAGAAATGTTTATTAAACAATTGTGGGATCGTTCGTATGCGAAAGGGTATGTGGATCCAAATAGCGCTCCTTATAAAAAGTGGCAAAATTTATTAAGTGTTCAAGATGAAGAAGAAACGCCAAAAACGAATGTATAATGAATGAAAAGGGAATCCTTAAAAGTGGCAATACAACTTTAGAAAAGAGGGATTCTGATGCCGTTTTTAGGAAGTGTATATCAAATATTTGGATTGTATCCAGAACTTTATTATGGAATGATTTCAGCTGAGATAGAAGAAGAAGCTCAGAAAGAGAATCTTGAAAATAGTAGTGCAGAAGTTGAAATGAAAGAATAAAAAAAGTGCAGATGAAAATCTGCACTTTTTTATTCGCTTAAAAAGGTTGCATAACTTCAAATGAATTATTATTTAAAGATAGTATTTTGATTAAAGGTATGATGATTTCATTTGAATTCTATGTAATGAAAATTGTATAAAAATCAGTGAGGGAAAATGAATATGAACATGAAAACAGAAAAAAACAATGTTTTCGAGAAAATAATTATGTTTAAAAATAACATTTGATACATAATTAACCGTCTTTGTTTAATTAATTATATTGTTGACAATATAATTAATTGTATGATAAATTCAATCAGCATTCTTAGAGATGTATTTTCGCAATAATTATTTTTAAAATTTACTATGAGTTAAAAAGATTGATTTTTCTGTTTTTAAGATTGCTAAGTCTATAAAAGAAAAGGAGTAAATTGTGTATAATTTTATTTTCTAAACAGAACAGTAATAAAGATTGTAATTAGTAAGAGATAAACTTGAAAAAGAGGTTTCAATGAATGAGTCTTTTAATAAAGAAAACAATGGATGAAGAAAAGAAAAAAGTATTGAATCAAACTTTAGGAGCGATTGATTTAACTCTTTTAGGAATTGGAGCGATTATTGGTACAGGGATTTTTGTATTAACTGGTATCGTAGCGGCGAAACATGCTGGTCCAGCGATTGTATTATCATTTATATTAGCGGCCATTGTATGTGCATGTGTAGCTTTCTGTTATGCTGAATTTGCATCTGCAGTCCCAGTTTCAGGAAGTGTATATTCGTATACATATATGACATTAGGTGAGATTTTTGCATTTATAGTTGGTTGGTGTGTGATGTTGGAGTACTTATTAGCAACTTCTGCGGTGGCAGCAGGATGGTCAGCTTATTTTCAGTCATTGCTACTAGGGTTTAATATTTACATCCCTACAATCTTTGCATCAGCACCTGGCATGGGGAAGGGTGGAATTATTGATTTACCAGCAGTTCTGATTATTTTAGTTGTAACATTTTTATTAAGTCGTGGTGTAAAAGAAAGTGCCCGAATTAATAATATAATGGTTATTATTAAACTGGCTGTTATTGTAGGATTTATTATTGTAGGGACACAATATGTAAAACCAGAAAATTGGCAACCATTTCTACCGTTTGGTTTTCACGGTGTGGTAGGAGGAGCAGCCACTGTATTCTTTGCTTTTTTAGGATTTGATGCAGTTGCAACAGCTGCAGAGGAAGTGAAGCGTCCACAGCGTAACGTACCGATTGGGCTACTTGTTTCTTTATTCATTTGTACCGTTCTATATGTAGGAGTTTCATTCGTGTTGACTGGAATGGTTCCGTTTACGGAATTGAATGTTGCTGATCCAGTTGCATATGCGTTGCGCACTGTAGGAGAAGATAGAATTGCTGGCTTGTTATCGGTGGGGGCAATAGCGGGGCTAACGACAGTTCTGTTAGTAGCTATGTTTGCATTTGTTCGTGTATCTTACTCGATGAGTCGAGATGGGTTGTTACCAAACAGACTTTCCAGTGTTCATAAACGTTTACAAACGCCATTTTTTAATACATGGGTTACAGGTATACTAGCAGCTTTATTAGCGGGATTAGTGGATTTGAACTTATTGGCTAATTTAGTGAATATGGGAACGATAACAGCATTTGTTTTTGTATCTATAGCTGTCATTGTACTAAGGAGGACACATCCTAATATGAAAAGACCATTCCGTGCTCCCCTAGTACCTTTTTTACCTATCGTTTCAATAGTAAGTTGTATATATTTAGCTTTGAACCTTTCTAAGCTTACTTTAATTAGTTTTGTGGCATGGATTATAATCGGTGTTTTTATATATTTTATATACGCAAAAAAACATAGTAATGTTAGAAACGGAAATAGAGTATAGTCAGTTGAAATAATACTTGTCATGTAATTGAAAACACGCTATCTGTTCTTTATACTTATAAGAACAGATAGCGTGTTTTTTATTTAATAACCCCACTTTCTAAAATTTTGATAGTCGGTGTTACTTTTGCGCTAGCTTTGGAAAAGGAATTAGGCCAATCGTCTTCAACCTTCTTCCATTCTTTATATTGAAAAGCCCTCGCATAATCACCAAATCCGAATGGATCCAGTTGCTGTTTTTGAATTTTGTGAATTAATTCGTTTAAATCTTTGTTTAGTTGTTTTGCGATAAGTGAAGTTAATTTCTTTTTATCTTTATCTAAATCCATATTGAATGTAATCTCAGATATAGCAATTTTTAAATTCATTTTAATATTAAATTTGAAACGGTTATCGCTATAGCCTGAACGAATGTTACGATTCATGCTAAGAACATTTATAGTTACGAAATCGTTGCCTTCTGTATCTTTTAAATTACTATTACTTTCAACTCGAGTAGAAGGGATCTTCATTGTAAGAGAAACTGGTGTATTAGCCTTCTTTTGTAATAGAAGAAGAAGTGCGCTTTCATAACGATTTCACTGCAGCCTGTCCAATTACAATTCCTCCTACGACGCCGATCGTTTTTCCAACGGGACCCGGAAGCCGAACCGCAGCTTCACGGAGCATTTCAAGTACTAATTCCATCAAAAGTGCTTCTAATATAGGTGGAAAAGGAATTTTAGCACGAGACTCGCCGATTGTTAACAATAATTTAAGCGGAATCACTTCATAATGAAAGGAAATCATAGCAATATAAAGAGCAGGAGCAAAAATTGCAATAAATAATCCTGTGAAACGAAGGAGACGTATAAAAGATGGAATCATTGGCCTGAAGCTGTAATCATCTATTGTTTGAAAAAAAGCTGAAAAGGTCATAGGTCCAATTAATACGCCGGGTGAGCGATCTACAACAACAGCGATTCGCCCATTCAAAATGTGATGGGCCGTCGTATCAGGACGTTCGGTTATTGATAATTGTGGAAAGAGCGTGTATGAATTATCTTCAACAAAACCTTCTAATTCACCGGTAGTAAGGATAGCATCCACTTTTATTGATTCAATGCGGCATGTCATTTCTTGTATGACATCTTCGTTTGCGATGTCTGCTAGGTAAAGTAAAAAAACTTTAGAAATTGCTCGCTCGCTACTTCATTAAATCCTTCATGTGAGCTTTTTATTGATGTCTCTGTTGTAGGTTCTTCAATGCTTCTTTTTGGTGCCGCTTGCGTATCTAGTTCTAAAGCTGATAGTTGCCCATCTATAAATAAAATACTTTTACCATGTAAAAGGGATTGTTCAATGTCTGTCCACTTCTGAACCTTTTTTATATTTCCGATAGAAACGGAAGATTCCCAAAAATCGTCCTCATTCCACTCTTTAAATAAAAGAGGACGAAGAATATCTACATTAATAACAGTTTTATCTACAAGTCCTTCCATATATATAAGAGCAGCCTCTTGGCCGTTTTTTAACGGAAAAGTACGTGTAATTAATTCTGGAATACCACTAAATAACTTGGACAAGTGTTTTAAATTAAGTGGAAGAGAAGAAGAAATAGGCTTATGTAATGTATGATCAGCTTGCTCTTGTGCAGAAAAAAATTTTTCACCGCGTATCCATTTGTTAAAAGACCCCATTTGTTCACTTTCTCCTTGTTATGTTTTATCCCGGATTAACGGGCTGCCCGTAAAAGCCCGATTGGTTAAGGCTGATTAAAGTTTCACTTTATATGGGTTATTATGGATAGTTGCATGCAGACATATGCGTAGTTTAAATTACATATTGTATATTTTTAACTTTAACGCTATAATAATAGTGTTAAAGATGGAATCGTGATATGACCTGTTATGAATCTATCGTTTTATTTATGAATAAATGGATTGGTATTTTAGCAAGATGTGCTAATACACTACTCCACCATGATGATAACGTGCCCAAAATGTGGTGCGTATATTTTCGTGGTGGAGTTTTTTTATTCTCAAAAAGGGGGAAAGACCATGAATGACAACATGGTTCATATTACAATTGACGGAAAAAAGTATACAGCGGAGCCCGGTTCAACGATATTAGGCATCATTAATGACAACGGGATTGAACATCCGCAAATTTGTTATGTACCAGAAGTAGACCCTATTCAAACGTGTGACACTTGTATTGTAGAAGTTGATGGAAAGTTGATGAGATCTTGTTCGACAGTGGCGACGGAAGGTATGGACATTGAACTCGGTTCTGGTCGTGCGAAAGAAGCACAAACAGAGGCGATGGATCGATTATTAGAAAACCATTTATTATATTGTACGGTATGTGACAACAATAATGGGAACTGTAAACTGCATAATACTGCAGAATTAATGGAGATTGAACATCAAAAATATCCTTACGAACCAAAAGTAGATGTAAGTGAAGTTGATATGACTCATCCGTTTTATCGCTACGACCCTAATCAATGTATCGCATGTGGTCAATGTGTAGAGGTGTGCCAAAACTTACAAGTAAATGAAACGATATCTATCGACTGGGAAGCCGAGCGTCCTCGTGTTATTTGGGATAATGGCGTAGATATCAATGATTCTTCATGCGTGAGCTGTGGGCAATGTGTAACGATTTGTCCTTGTAATGCTTTAATGGAGAAATCAATGCTTGGTGAAGCTGGATTTATGACGGGATTAAAGCCGGATATTCTTGAACCGATGGTAGATTTAATTAAAGAAGTTGAGCCTGGATATAGCGGTATTTTTGCGGTATCAGAAGTGGAAGCGGCCATGCGTGAGACTCGTACGAAGAAAACGAAAACAGTATGTACATTTTGCGGTGTCGGTTGTTCATTTGAAGTGTGGACGAAAGGGCGTAAAATCCTTAAAGTACAACCATCTTCAGATGCGCCAGTTAACGCAATTTCAACTTGTGTAAAAGGGAAATTTGGTTGGGACTTCGTAAATTCTAAAGAACGAATTACGAAACCATTAATTCGTAAAAATGGAACGTTTGTTGAATCTACATGGGAAGAAGCACTGAATGTAGTTGCAAATAAATTAGGCGCTATTAAAGAAGAGTACGGCAAAGGTTCTATCGGATTTATCTCTTCCTCTAAAATTACGAATGAAGACAATTATGTCATTCAAAAATTAGCTCGGCAAGTATTTAGAACGAATAATATTGATAATTGCTCACGTTATTGCCAATCACCAGCAACGGATGGTTTATTCCGTACAATTGGTATGGGCGGTGATGCAGGAACGATTAAAGATATTGCGCAATCTGGTCTTGTTATTATTGTAGGATGTAATCCGACAGAAGGTCATCCTGTTTTAGCTACACGTATTAAACGGGCACATAAATTACACGGACAAAAGTTAATTGTAGCGGATCTTCGTAAAACAGAAATGGCAGAGCGATCAGATGTCTTTATTAGTCCAAAACAAGGAACAGACCAAGTATGGTTAATGGCTGTTGCGAAATATATGATTGATCAAGGTTGGCATGATCAGGAGTTTATTAATGAAAATGTAAACTTCTTTGAAGATTTTAAAGAGAGCTTAAAAGAATATACACTTGAATATGCAGAAGAAGTAACAGGTATTTCAACAGAAACACTTATCCAAATGGCTGAAATGATTCGTGATGCAGATGGTACATGTATCCTTTGGGGTATGGGGATAACGCAAAATACAGGTGGTTCTGATACTTCCGCTGCAATTTCAAACTTACTGCTTGCAACAGGGAATTATCGTCGTTCAGGTGCAGGTGCCTACCCACTTCGAGGTCATAATAACGTACAAGGTGCTTGTGATATGGGAACTTTACCAGGATGGCTTCCTGGATATCAGCACGTTACGAACGATATGGAACGTACGAAATTTGAAATGGCTTACGGAGTGGAAATTGATAGTGAACCAGGTCTTAATAATATTGAAATGCTTCACGCAATTGAAGAAGGAAAGATGAAAGCTATGTATCTTGTCGGAGAGGATATGGCTCTTGTAGACTCGAATGCAAATCATGTACATGAAGTGTTATCAAGCCTTGATTTCTTCGTTGTACAAGATGTTTTCCTTTCTAAAACTGCTCAATACGCAGATGTTGTATTACCGGCAGCACCATCTCTTGAGAAAGAAGGTACTTTCACAAATACAGAGAGACGTGTGCAAAGATTGTATCAAGTTCTTCCTACGCTTGGCGATGCGAAGCCAGACTGGTGGATCGTGCAGGAGATTGCGAATAAATTAGGTGCAAACTGGAATTATAGTCACCCAAGTGAAATTTTTGCTGAAATGGCAAGCCTATCACCGCTATTCTCACAAGCAAACTATGAAGTACTTGAAGGATGGAATAGTTTCCATTGGGGAAGTTTTGATGGAACGAATACACCGCTACTTTTCCAAGATGGATTTAATTTCCCAGATAAAAAAGCGCGTTTTGCGATTGCTGACTGGGTACGTCCAGCTGAATTCCCAGCGGAGTTCGACCTTTACATTAACAACGGTCGTATGTTAGAACATTTCCATGAAGGAAATATGACAAATAAATCAACAGGTATTCAAACGAAAGTACCTGGCGTTTTTGTTGAAGTTTCTCCAGAACTTGCAAAAGAACGTGGCGTGAAAACAGGTTCATTAGTGCGCCTTGTTTCTCCTTTTGGAGCACTAAAATTACGGGCACTTGTAACGGATCGTGTAAAAGCGAATGAGTTATATTTACCGATGAACTCTACAGATAATGAATCGGCAATTAATTTCTTAACAGGCCCTGCTGTTGACGTACGCACGAATACACCTGCTTATAAACAGACGAAAGTGCGCATGGAAGTGTTAGAAGTTAATGGCGAAAATCCGGTGCCAAAAGCGAACCCGCGTAATAAAAAACGTCATCCTCAAGCTGGTATTGAGGTAGATCGTAAGTGGGCACGTCCAGGGTATGTACATTTAACGGATAAGTAGGGAGGAGAAAAAATATGGCTGCACCTATTAAAACGATTCAAAAACATGAATTAACTGAGGAAGAAATAAAACAGCAAAAGTTAGATGATTTAAAGGAGCTTCTAGCTAATAATGAAGAAGCTTTAAATCAAATGTTTCATATTGTCGGGGAATTGAATGATATTGGCATGCTAGAAGCAGCAAATTCTATGCTGAAAGCGAAAGAACCAATCGCAAAGATCGTTCTCGGTCAAGTAACTCGTAAACCTGTTACAAATTTAATTAATAATATGATGGGTGCTGCAGGTGCTTTAACAGAACTTGACCCAGAACTTACGAAAAAACTTATAGGTAGTTTATTAGTAGGACTGGAAGAAGGTAATGAGCATCTAGAAAGTAATAAAAAAGTGGGGATATTCGATCTTATGAAAGTATTAAAAGATCCAGATATTAACCGTGCTATCGGGTTTGGTCTTCATTTCCTAAAAGGTATGGGTAAAGGATTAAAAGACGAATAAACTTCATGAAGTTAACCTTTTCGTCCAAATATTTGTACGAAATAGTTTGGGCGAAAAGATCATTTTGGTAAAATATATAATAAAGTAAAATGAGGCTCTTAGGAGGTATGATTTTATGACGAAAAAGGTACATGAATTTAATGATATGATACGAAAACTCCGAAAGGAACTATTCGGAAAAGGACCAGAACGAATTCATACTGTATTTGCTGAAAATATGGCGATTGCAACACTGTATGGGAACTTAACACCTACTGAGAAATTCATTTCAAGTACGATGGATGGCGCGGAAATGGTTCATATGGCTAGAACGAAAATGATTCAAGAAGTTTACGCTGCGAATTCTCGTGAACATTTGGAGGAACTTGTTGGAGCGAAATTAGTGAACTTATTTTCAGATATGAAAGTAGAAGAAGATATTGCTGTTTCGGTATTTGTTTTTGATAAAAATATAACGTGAGAGAAGGATGCTGATCGTGAAACCGATACAGGTAGAAAGAGAAGTGTTCCGTTATGAACAAGGGGCGTTTAAGCATATAGAGGACAGCATTGTAACAGAGTTTCCAGTCACAATTAAAATGAACGGACAGGAGTTTGTTACAATGGTTAGTACTCCAGAATATATAGAAGATATGGTAATAGGCTTCTTAGCATCTGAAGGAATCATTCGGAAGTATGAAGATATTGATGACATATGGGTACAGGAGAAAGAAGGATTTGTACATGTGACGACAACAAAAATAAACCCGTATTACGAACAAATGCAAAATAAACGTTATATTACTTCGTGCTGTGGTATGAGTAGGCAAGGGTTTGTTTTTGCAAATGATGCATTAAGCGTAAAGAAAATGAATGGTGTCCATGTAAAGGTTGCTGTCGAAGATTGTTTTCGTCTAATGAATGAAATGCAGCAATCTGCGGATACATTTCGACATACTGGCGGAGTGCATAACGCAGCTTTATGTGATGTAAATGGTATTATTTTAGGCCGAATGGATATTGGTAGGCATAATGCGCTAGATAAAATTTACGGTTATTGTTTAAAAAATAATATTTCTATAAAAGATAAAATCATTGTTTTTAGTGGTCGTATTTCTTCAGAAATATTATTGAAAGTTGCAAAAATCGGCTGTGAAATTATACTATCAAAATCAGCGCCAACTGAATTAGCTTTGCAGTTAGCGGAAGAGTTAGGCATTACTACGATAGGGTTTATTCGTAATCAGTCTTTAAATATATATACGCATCCAGAACGTATTTTAAATATAAAATAAGTAAAAGTGAGGCAAGGAAGATGAAATCAATTACATTAGACAAATTGCATCGTCCGTTAAAGGATTTACGTATTTCAGTTACTGATCGCTGTAATTTTCGCTGTCGATATTGTATGCCAGAAGAAATATTTGGTCCTGATTATTCGTTTTTGTCTAATGATAAAATTTTATCTTTTGATGAGATTGAAAGGATAACACGTATTTTCGTTTCTTTAGGTGTGAGAAAGTTACGGATTACAGGCGGAGAGCCGTTACTTCGAAGAGGGCTTCCAGAGCTTATTGAGCGGCTTAATAAAATAGATGGTGTGGAGGATATCGGTTTAACAACAAATGGATCGTTACTTAAAAAGTTTGCGCCTGATTTATATAAAGCGGGGTTATCACGTGTGACAGTTAGTCTGGATTCATTAGAAGAAGAGCGATTTTTCTATTTAAATGGTAATAGAAGCAAAGTGCAAAGGGTTCTTGAAGGTATACAGGCTGCGGCTGAAGTTGGTATGAAAATTAAAATAAACATGGTCGTTCAAAAGGGGAAAAACGAACAGGACATCTTGCAGATGGCGCAATACTTTAAGGAAAATAAGCATATTCTTCGTTTTATTGAGTATATGGACGTTGGAAATTATAACGGTTGGGAGTTAGGTGAAGTTATTTCCAAACAAGAAATAGTAAATACAATTCGTGAGGTTATGCCGTTAGAACGGATAGAAGCAAATTATCCAGGTGAAGTAGCTACTAGGTACCGTTATATAGGCAGTGATGAGGAAATAGGTATCATTTCATCTGTAACTGATTCTTTCTGCTCATCATGTACGAGAGCTCGCATTTCTGCAGAAGGAAAATTGTATACTTGTTTATTTGCTTCTAAAGGAAATGATTTGAGAGCATTGCTTCGGTCGGGGGATACGGATGAGGAAATTACAGATGTAATTCACGACATTTGGAATAATCGAGAAGATCGATATTCAGACGAACGCTTAAGTCATACTAATAAGAAAACAATGCCTAAAATTGAAATGTCACATATCGGTGGTTAATATATAAGGCTGACATAATAGTGGAAAATGGAAAGTGTGCAAGAGATGTGGACTTTCTATTTCATAGTAAAAGTGATGATTGATCTCTCTGTAAAAGATGTGCAGAGACATTAAGCAGCATTCAAAAACCTTTATTTTCAGGAGGTTTTTTGAAGCTGCTTTTTTATTTGGAGAAAATGGAGGAATTGGTAATGGCATTTCATAAACCGGAACAAATTGCTGAACTCGTAATCGAGGCCGGTGTTCAAAAAGTAAGCCAGACGCTGCCAGCAATGCTTATTCTCGGTTTTTTAGGAGGAGCATTTATATCATTAGGATTTTTACTTAACATTCGAGTTTTAGGTAATTTGCCGGAGCATTGGGGAAGTTTAGTGAATGTTTTAGGAGGAGCAGTGTTTCCTATTGGGCTTATGCTCGTAGTGTTAGCAGGAGGAGAATTGATTACAGGAAATATGATGTCACTGTCTATGGCGCTTTATGCAAAGAAAATTACATTGATAAGTGTACTGAATAATTGGGCTTGGATTACTGTAATGAACTTTGTTGGTGCAATTTTCGTTGCGTATTGCTTTGGACATCTTGGCGGATTAACAGAGGGGGATTATTTAAATAAAACGTTAGCGATAGCGGAAGGGAAGTTACACGAATCGTTTGGGAGAACTTTAATTTTGGCGATTGGTTGTAATTGGCTCGTTTGTCTTGCTCTTTGGCTCGCTTACGGGACGAGTGATTTTGTCGGAAAGATAATTGGGATTTGGATTCCAATTATGGCATTTGTAGTGATTGGATTTCAACAAGTAGTAGCAAATATGTTTGTCATATCAGCGGTTATTTTTGCAGGTCATCTGACGTGGCTGGACCTTGCTAAAAACTTTGTTCCTGTTTTTATCGGAAATGTCATTGGAGGAGCTGGATTTGTAGGGTTTGCTTACTTTGCTTGTTATCAAAAACAAGACTCTAATGTGAAATAGATTTCTTGAAAGGAAGGGTATGCAATGGAGGAGCGGTATTCTCGGCAACAGTTGTTCAAACCAATCGGGAGTAAAGGGCAAGAAAAAATTCGGAATAAGCATGTGTTAATTGTAGGAGCAGGTGCATTAGGAAGTACAAGTGCAGAAAGTCTCGTGCGTGCAGGTATTGGTAAGTTGACAATTATTGATCGTGATTACGTAGAGTGGAGTAATTTACAAAGACAACAACTTTACTCTGAAGAAGATGCAAGAGGGAAAATCCCGAAAGCAATTGCTGCTAAAAAACGGTTGGAACAAATTAATTCAGAAGTACAAATACATGCTTTCATAATGGATGCAAGTGTAGAAAACATGGAAGGGCTATTAGAAAATGTCGATGTAATCATTGATGCTACAGATAATTTTGATATTCGATTTATCATAAATGATTTATCACAAAAACATAATATTCCGTGGGTATATGGATCTTGTGTTGGATCGTACGGTATGAGTTATACGATTATTCCGCAAAAAATGCCGTGTTTACATTGTGTACTGAAGAATGTTCCCGTTATAGGTGTGACGTGCGACACGGCTGGGATTATTAGTCCAGCTGTTCAAATCGTTGCGGCATATCAAGTGGCAGAAGCACTCAAAATTTTAGTGGAAGATTACTCAGTAATTAGAAAGACGTTTTTCATGTTTGATATATGGAGTAATCAAAATCATTTTATAAAACCAGGAAAAATAAAAACGGACGATTGTCCATCGTGCGGTTTAAATCGAGCTTATCCTTATTTATCATACGAAAACCAAACGAAGGTAGCTGTTTTATGCGGAAGAAATACAGTTCAAATAAGATCAATAGAAAATAGGCAATACAATTTTGATGACGTAGAAAAAGTATTAAAAAAACTTGGGGAAGTAGAGCGGAATCCATATTTACTATCTTGTCAATTAGAGGATTATCGCGTCGTTATTTTTCAAGATGGTCGTGTGTTCATTCATGGTACAAACGAAATTCCAAAAGCGAAACAACTATATTATCGCTTATTCGGTTAATAGAAAGGGTTGTCAATAATGGGAAGAAGAGTGCCAATTACGGTTGCAGAAGCTATTCGAAAAGTGATGGGATTTGTTAACAATGGCTTAAAAGAGCTACTACCTATTGAATTAGCTTACGGACGTATATTAGCGGAGGATTTAGTAGCTGATCATGACGTACCTTCATTCAATCGTTCACCGTATGATGGGTTTGCTATTAGAGCAGAAGATACGAATTTAGCAAGTTATGAAACGCCAATTGTATTTGAAGTAGTTGGTGAAATTGGCGCAGGATCACTATTTGATGAGAAAGTAGGTTCGTTTCAAGCAGTTCGAATTATGACAGGAGCACAAATTCCAAATGGTTGTGATGCGGTTGTTATGTTAGAACTGACTCGTCAATATGAGGATAATGGGAACGATTATATGGAAGTGAAACGCTCATTCAAAACGGGTGATAATATTTCTTTTTAAGGTGAAGATGCTCGTAAAGGAACGGTTCTTGCAAAGAAAGGATCGTACATTAATCCAGGTATTTCAGCTCTTCTTGCTACATTCGGTTATAGTGAAGTGCCAGTTGCGAAAAAGCCAGTAATTGGACTATTAGCGACTGGTAGTGAATTACTTGATGTAAATGAGTCGTTAGAGCCAGGGAAAATTCGAAATAGTAATACGTACATGATACTGTCTCAAATTCGAAGAGTGGGCGGAAGAGTAAAATACTTTGGGAAGTTTAGTGATGATTTTGATACGTGTTTTACAGCTGTGAAAGATGCGTTAAGTCAAGTAGATATGCTCATTACAACGGGCGGTGTATCAGTAGGAGATTACGATTATTTACCAGCTATATATGAAAGGTTAGGTGCATCCGTTCTTTTCAATAAGGTTGCAATGCGACCAGGAAGTGTAACGACTGTAGCACAATTAAATGGCAAGCTATTATTTGGTTTATCAGGAAATCCATCAGCATGTTATGTAGGATTTGAGTTGTTTGTAAGACCATGTATTCGTGCGTATATGTTTAGTGAAAAAGCGCATTTGAAAAGAGAAAAAGCATTATTAGGAAAAGATTTTCTGAAACCAAATCCATTTACAAGATTTGTACGAGCAAAACTGACATGTAATGAAGGGCAATTAATTGCATATCCATCAGGATTTGATAAGTCTAGCTCGGTTTCTTCATTAGCAGAATCGAACGCTTTTATCGTATTGCCAGGCGGGACAAGAGGATATAAAAAAGAAATGTTTGTCGATGTTCTTTTATTAGAAGATAACGAAGGTAGTGAATGGCCTTGGACATTTTATAAGAGAGGTGTTTCTAATGGGGCAATCACTATTTGAGATTGTAGAAAAACCAATTTTAGTGGAAGAAGTAACGAATAAAGTCGCAAGAAGAGAAGCGGGTGCGATTACAACATTTATTGGTACGGTGAGAGAATTAACAAAAGGAAAACGAACGCTACATTTAAAGTATGAAGCATATAAACCGATGGCAGTAAAACAACTTACAAGAATTGGTGAGGAAATTAACGGGAAATGGCCGGACGCACAAGTAGCCATTACGCACCGTGTAGGGCGGCTGGAAATAATGGATATTGCGGTAGTTATTGCAGTTTCATCACCGCATCGTAAAGTAGCTTATGAAGCGAATGAGTACGCGATTGAACGCATAAAACGCATCGTTCCAATTTGGAAAAAAGAATTTTGGGAAGGTGGAACGATGTGGATTGGAGATCAACTTGAAAATACATCATATCCAGAAGGAAAACCGAAGAAGGAAGAATGAGAAAATGATTACAATTTTACTGTTTGCAAATTTGCGTGAGGAAGTCGGATCGGATCAATTAATAATTTCAGAAAAAAAAGAAATGACTGTTGGACAATTAAATGAATGGTTGAAAGATAGTTATCATTTGCAATCTTTGGGTACAGTAATGGTTGCAATTAATGAAGAGTTTGTAACGAATGAAGAGATGATAAAAGCTGGAGATATCGTCGCATTAATCCCGCCTGTAAGTGGGGGATAATAATGCTTTCTCGCAACGATGACTATTAAAGACATTAAAAAATAGATGGAAACTTTCATCAGTTGAAGTAATAAGAAGATGCTATATATAAATTAGAATAAGAGAAGGGATGAGCTCTATGCTTACTCAAGAACAAATAATGAACGCATTACAACATGTAGAGGATCCAGAGTTACACAAAAGTGTTGTAGAATTAAATATGGTTAGAAATGTACAAATACATGGAACAGAGGTTAAGCTTGAAGTAGTGTTAACCATTCAAGGGTGTCCGTTAAAGGCGAAAATTCAACAAGATGTGGAAGAGTCCCTTCACGCAATTGGTGCATCTAAAGTGGATGTAACATTTGGTTCGATGACACAAGAAGAAAGAGCTATGCTAACAGAAAAATTAAAGAAAAATAGTAGAACAGAAACAGGTATGCCAAGCATGCTCCGTCATGATTCAGGTGTACATTTTATTACTGTAACGAGTGGGAAAGGCGGAGTCGGAAAATCAACGGTGACAATTAATCTTGCTACTGCCTTAGCTAGAATGGGTAAAAAGGTTGGGATTTTAGATGCAGACATATATGGTTTTAGCATTCCGGCTATGATGGAAACGAATCAAAAACCAACAATGATTGATCAAACAGCAATTCCAGTCGTTAGTCACGGTGTTAAAATTATGTCAATGGGATTTTTTACAGAAGGAAATAATCCAGTCATGTGGCGTGGACCGATGTTAAATAAATGGATTCAAAACTTCCTTGCGAATACACACTGGGGAGATTTAGATTATTTACTTCTCGATTTACCACCTGGTACAGGAGATGTTGCCATTGATGTTGCAGCGATGATCCCACAGGCGAAAGAAATTATCGTTACAACGCCGCACAATGTAGCTTCATTTGTAGCTTCTAGAGTAGGCGAAATGGCAAAACATACAAAACACGAGATTGTAGGAATTGTGGAAAATATGGCTTATTACGAAGAGCAAGATGGATCGAAAAATTATCTCTTCGGAAAAGGGGGCGGCGAAATGTTAGCAGAACAATTGCAAACAGAAGTAATTGCACAAATACCTTTTGCAAAACGTGAAGAAAATAACGATTCATCTGTATATGATGAAGACTCTCTCGTTGGAGAAGTATTTACTGCATTAGCAGAAGATATTATTTATAGAGGATAGAGGAGGAAGTTTAATATGGTATGTAATATTGATCATTCTATTGAAGATGTAATGAATAAGCTTGAAAGTCAAAAGGATTTTTTATCTGAAATTCTTTTCAAAGATTTGAATGGATTTTTGCAAAATAAACATTCGCAGGAAATATTAAACGACATTTTTCATTTATTAAAAAAGTATGACTTAGTCAGTGAAGAAGAACGAGAGAAGAGAAATGCACAATTATTGCACATTATGAATTAGATACTCTCTGGCTTTAAAGTTTTTTCAGAAGGGGTGAATGTGATGGGTATGAAAAAGATGATTGAAACGATAGAAACAACAAAAGTGACTGACGTAGAATTATCGATTCCTACTTTACATCAAATGCTTGTGAAACTGTATAGCGAAAAAAATGTTACAAATTATACAGAGCTCTTAAAATATAGTTTGTCTTTATCTATAAATCTTAAGTTAAATCTTGTGTTGAAATATTTTGGTGTGCGTCCGATCGTTGCTTCTGATGAACGTATGCAATTTCAAGAGATATTTAAATGTTTAGCTAAGCAAGATGATAATGGGGAATGGTTTTTGAATTTCGTTTCTTTATATGTAGGGTTAATTGTTGTTCTTCATTTTGATGAGAAAGAGATTGAGAGAAGTTTTTTTGATGATGTGGTTGTGGTGGGTGAAGGAAGTGAAATATAAAGTTCTGTTCATAACATCTTTCTTTTTAATAGCTGTAATCGCGCTTTATATTGATTATATAAATGTAAAGATAATCAATTAAAATAAAGGAATGAAACTAGTTTGCTAAAAAGTGTTCTTCAGTTGTTTCTATCGTTTTTTCATGTTACCATTAAGCGAATTTTTCATAGGGAGAGAAAGCAATGAAATGGATTTATTTTATTATTATTAATGTTATAGCTTTTAGCCTTATGGGGCTTGATAAGCGAAAAGCAAAGAAGAAACAGTGGAGAACGCCAGAAAGCACGTTGTTTTTATCAGCGGCAGCTGGAGGAGCTGTTGGAGCTTGGATCGGTATGTATATGTTTCACCATAAAACGCATAAAAAGAAATTTGTTTTCGGCATACCGTTACTTGTTGTAATAACGGTATGTTTATTTTTCGCTATATGAGAAATGTCGAAAGAATTACAGATTGATTATTGGTAAAGTGAGCATATGAAACCGTATAATGGAGAAAAAATGAGAAGAGGAGAAAAAGGAAGATGGGGAGTCAATCAGCACAGCAAAAAAAAGGGATTATATATGCGGCTGGTGCTTATACGATGTGGGGAATCCTACCGATTTATTGGAAATGGGTTGAGGAAGTTCCAGCAGATGAAATATTAGCACACCGCATTGTTTGGGCGTTCGTTTTTATGTTAATCGTATTAGCTGTTACGAAGAGATTTCGTCAGTTTGTTGGGGAGTTTGTGAATCTTTTTAAACGACCTAAATTATTAATGTCATTAACAATTGCTTCAATTTTGATTAGTGGGAACTGGTTTGTCTACATATGGGCCGTTAATCATAATCATGTCATTGAAGCGAGTCTTGGGTATTATATTAATCCACTTATTAGTATTTTACTTGGTACAGTCGTATTAAAGGAAAAGTTAAACTTTTGGCAATATGTTGCAGTAGGTTTAGCTGGAGTAGGGGTTATCATTTTAACAATACGTTTTGGATCCATTCCATGGGTTTCTTTATCACTTGCCTTTTCATTTGGATTATACGGATTAACGAAAAAATTGTTAAACTATGATGCGACGATTGGGCTTACGATGGAAACGATGTTAGTGACGCCGTTTGCGCTCATTTATCTCGTTATGACAGGGGTACATGGTTTCGGTTCATTTGGAGCTATTTCAATGCTATCGACGTTACTTTTAATAGGAGCAGGTATTGTTACAGCGCTACCACTATTTTATTTTGCAAAAGGAGCACAACTTATTCCGCTTTATATGGTAGGCTTTTTACAATATATTGCGCCAACGATTAGTTTAATTTTAGGTGTATTTGTATTTGGTGAACATTTTACATCTACTCATATGATGGCATTTTTCTGTATATGGGTTGCTTTATTTGTATTTTCAATAGCGAAGACAAAGTTTTTAGTGCAGAAACAACCGAAATTTATAAAAAATAAATCAGCAAAAGTATCTTAATGCGTAGTATTTTCTACGCATTTTTCTTTATACTGATACTATATAGAATTTCCATTATAGCTAGTAGGGAGCTGAGAACATGGAAACAATTTTACATAATGATCCGCTGATGGCTGCTGTAATTTCGTGGTTTATAGCACAGTTAACAAAAGTAGTCTTTAAATTAGTTAAAACGGGTGAATTTGATTTTGCAAAATTTTTTGCTTCAGGTGGGATGCCAAGTTCTCATGCTTCAACTGTTACAGCGCTTGCGACAGGTGTTGGAGTTGTGGAAGGTGTGGAAAGTACCATATTTGCAGTGGCTGCAATCTTTGCAATCATTGTTATGTATGACGCTTCAGGAGTAAGGCTTGCGGTAAGTAAACAAGCGAAAATATTGAATGAATTTTTTCATGGTAAACAAACAGAATATAAGAAGTTAAATGAGCTTGTCGGACATACACCGTATGAAGTAGTAGTCGGTGCTTTATTAGGGGTTATTGTCGGAGTGGGATATTGCTTATGAGCAGAACATAATATGTGTTCTGCTTTTCTTTGTTTTTACACATATTCGGTTGCTTTTTTGAATATCGTTATACGGATTTCGAAAGGGTAGGTGAATGCCTTGTTATTATATGAAAAAGTGCATGAAGAAATAGCGAGAAGGACAACTGCACTTCAAACGATGCAAAGGCAAGATGGTACGTGGAGATTCTGTTTTGAAGGAGCACCATTAACTGATTGCCATATGATATTTTTATTAAAATTATTAGGTAGAGATAAAGAGGTAGAACCGTTTGTAAAAAGATTAGCTTCACTCCAAACGAATGAAGGGACATGGAAATTGTATAATGATGAAATGGGGGGCAATTTATCTGCTACCATTCAATCTTATGCTGCCCTACTTGCTTCGAAAAAGTATACAAAAGAAGATGTGAATATGAAGCGAGCGGAAATGTTTATTACAGAACGTGGGGGAGTGGCGCGTGCTCATTTTATGACGAAGTTTTTATTGGCAATTCATGGAGAGTATGAATATCCTTCGCTCTTTCATTTGCCAACACCGATTATGTTTCTGCAAAATGATTCCCCCCTCAGTATATTTGAATTAAGTAGTTCGGCACGTATCCATTTAATTCCGATGATGTTGTGTTTAAATAAAAGGTTTCGTGTAGGGAAAAAGTTACTGCCTAATTTAAATCATATTGCGGGCGGGGGCGGAGAATGGTTTCGGGAGGAGCAATCTCCAATGTTTCAAACATTATTAGGTAATGTGAAACAAATTATATCTTATCCGCTTTCCTTACATCATAAAGGAAATGAGGAAGTAGAACGTTTTATGAAAGAGCGTATCGATGAGAATGGAACGTTATATAGTTACGCAAGTGCTTCGTTTTATATGATTTATGCTTTACTTGCGCTAGGACATTCTATTCAATCGCCAATGATTCAAAAGGCTATAACGGGGATAACATCTTATATATGGAAGATGGAAAGAGGGAACCATTTACAAAATTCCCCGTCAACTGTATGGGATACAGCATTACTTAGTTATGCGTTGCAAGAGGCTCGTGTTTCGAAAGAAAGTAAAATGGTTCAAAATGCGTCAGCATATTTATTAAAAAAACAACATAAGAAAGAAGCTGATTGGAGTGTGCATGCGCCCGCGCTTATTCCGGGCGGTTGGGGTTTTTCTGATGTGAATACGACAGTTCCTGATGTTGATGATACAACAGCTGTGTTAAGAGCATTGGCACAAAGTAGAGGGAACGGAAATGTGGATGATGCTTGGAAGAAAGGGACGAATTGGATTAAAGGATTACAAAATAATGATGGTGGTTGGGGAGCATTTGAAAAAGGCGTGACAAGCAAGTTATTAGCGAATTTACCAATCGAAAACGCAAGCGATATGATTACGGATCCTTCTACACCAGATATTACAGGCAGAGTGTTAGAGTTTTTTGGGACATATACGCAAAATGAATTGCCCGAGAAACAAAAACAAAGTGCAATCAACTGGTTAATGAATGAACAGGAGGAAAATGGATCGTGGTATGGAAAATGGGGCATTTGTTATATATATGGTACATGGGCAGTGATGACTGGCTTACGGGCGTTAGGAATTACTTCTGCTCACCCTTCTTTAAAACGAGCAACTTTATGGCTTGAACATATACAGCATGAAGATGGTGGCTGGGGAGAATCTTGTCAAAGTAGTGTGGAAAAAAGATTTGCTACTTTACCATTTAGTACACCATCGCAAACAGCATGGGCTTTAGATGCTCTTATTTCTTACTATGATAAAGAAACACCGGCTATTCGAAAAGGTATTTCATATTTGCTTGCGAATCCTTATGTAAATGAAAAATACCCTACTGGAACAGCTTTACCAGGTGGGTTTTATATTCATTACCATAGCTACGCTCATATATATCCGTTACTTACTTTAGCGCATTATGCAAAAAAATATAAAAAATAAACCGAGAGATGTTTCTCGGTTTATTTTGTTGGGTAGTAGGTCCCTGTTGAAAAGAATAAGGTTATGATTTACCCTTATTTTTCTGTTGAATGGCGTTTTTGACGTGCATCAGCGGCATTTGCACGTGCGTTTGCTTCTAAGTCGTTGTGGTCAGCGAGTTCACGAGAGAACTCAACATCAATACCATCAGTGGCTTTGCTTTGTTTGAAATTTTTTTTGTTCATTCGACACAATCTCCTTGCACTTTATCCCGCATAGCGGGTAGTAAAACTCCCACCTCAAAATTCAGATGGAACAAAGAAGCTAGGTGGGAGATTAACTGCCCGTAAATGCCCGATTGGTGAGGGCTGATAATCAGTGGGGGATGAACAAACTTCCCACTGATTAAAGTTTCACTTTATGCGACGTTGCAAAGTTAGTTTGACACAAATAGACTTTTTTATACAAAGAGGATTTGGAAAGCAAAAAGCCGAAATATACAGTATAAGTAATAGAAATGGGGGATAGGGATGGGATTTTTAAATGGGAAAACAGCTGTTGTAACAGGTGGCGCCCAAGGAATTGGAAAAGAAATTGCACGAGTTTTTGCTAGGCTTGGGGCTAAAGTTTTAATTAGTGATGTAAATGAAGAAAAACTACAAAAAACGACACGTGAATTATCGGACGAAGGATATGAAGTAAGCTTATATCGATGTGATGTAAGTAATCAAAATGAAGCGAAATCATTAATTGAGTATGCAGTTCAAAAATTTGGGACACTGCATATTTTAGTAAATAACGCTGGAATTACAAAAGATGCAATGTTACATAAGATGGAGAAATCAGCTTGGGAACAAGTATTACAAGTAAACTTAACTGGCGTTTTTTATTGTATGCAGCCAGCTCTTCTTTATATGAGACAACAACAATATGGGCGCATTATTAATATTTCTTCAATAAGTAGAGAAGGGAATATTGGACAAGCAAATTATGCGGCAACGAAAGCTGGCGTTGTCGGTTTAACGAAAACAGCAGCGAAAGAAGTTGGAAGCTTCGGTATTACTTGTAATGCAATTTGTCCAGGATTTATGGATACGGATATGACAAAAACAATACCAGATAAAGTAAAAGAAAAAATGGTTGGAGCAATTCCGGTTGGTAGAATTGGAACGCCAGAAGATATTGCGAACGCGGCGGCCTTTTTAGCGTCAGAATACGCATCCTATATTACAGGAGAAGTATTAAATGTGAGCGGAGGGCTGCAAGTTTAAAGGAATACATAATGAAAAGAACCTGACCGAGTGGATCAGGTTCTTTCGATTTAATTTAAGTTTAACCAAACGCTCTTCACTTCTGTATAGTTATTTAATGCATAAGATCCCATTTCACGGCCAAGACCAGATTGTTTAAACCCTCCAAATGGAGATGCTGCATCAAAGACGTTATAACAGTTTACCCATACTGTACCTGCGCGTACTTTACTTGCAACATAGTGTGCTGTCTTAACATTTTCTGTCCATACACCAGCTGCCAAGCCAAATTGTGATTTATTCGCACGTTCAATTACTTCATCAATATCGTTAAACGGTATTGCAGAAATAACTGGACCGAAAATTTCTTCTTTTGCGATTGTCATCTCATCATTGACGTCGGCGAATACTGTAGGAGAAACGAAGTAGCCTTGATCAAATGGATTACTTCCTCCACAAAGTACTTCAGCGCCTTCTTCAATCCCTTTTTCAATGAAGCCCATTACACGTTTTTGTTGTTCTTCGGAAACGAGAGGACCGATTGTAGTTTCTGGACTTAGACCAGCACCTTGATTTAATTTTTTAGAATAAAGGACGAGATCAGCCATGACATTATCATACATTTTCTTCGGAATAAATAAGCGTGATCCAGCAGAGCATACTTGTCCTTGGTTAAACATAACACCAGAAAGTGCACCAGGAATAGCGCGAGATAAGTCGGCGTCTGGTAAAATAATATTTGGTGATTTACCACCAAGTTCTAAAGTAACACGTTTTAATGATTCGGATGCTTGTCTCATAATTTGTTTGCCAACTGGAGTAGAACCAGTAAATGCAATTTTATCAACGAGTGGATGATTAACGAGAGCTTGTCCAGCTGATTCACCGAATCCAGGAACGATATTAATAACACCTTTCGGGAATCCAGCTTCTTCAATTAATTCAGCTAAGTATAGAGCGGATAGTGGAGTTTGTTCTGCAGGTTTTAAAACGATTGTACATCCTGTAGCAAGCGCCGCTCCCATTTTCCACATTGCCATAAGAAGCGGGAAGTTCCAAGGGATAATTTGACCAACGACACCAACAGCTTCATGGCGTGTATAGTTAAAGTAATCACCGGAAACAGGAATTGTTTGACCAACGATTTTCGTCGCCCAGCCAGCATAATAGCGCATATGCTCAATTGCAAGTGGTATGTCTGCTGCCATTGTTTCACGGATTGGCTTTCCATTATCTAACGTTTCGAGCTGTGCAAGCTCTTCTTTATGTTCTTCCATTAAATCGGCAAGCTTGTACATAAGGCGGCTTCGTTCAGCAGTGCTCATGCGAGACCAAGGGCCTTCGTCAAAAGCCATGCGAGCTGCGACTACAGCTTTATGAATATCTTCGCGACCAGCTTCAGAAACGATGGCAAGTGTTTCGCCAGTTGCAGGGTTAGGCGTTTTAAATGTTTTACCGGAAGCGCTTTCAACGAAAGATCCATTCACATATAACTTTTTCGTGCCTTGAAGAAACTTTTCTACCTTTTCATGAAGATTTACAGCTAGTTGACTCATTGTATAACCCCCTTGAAAATATAATGTAAACGCAGTACGAGACGGCGTTTATTCCGAAATCAAGGATGTAGGAACTAGATGGAAAGCCTCTAATTAAAATCATAATTAACAATTACTGAAAATTCAAATTTCATTTGTGTTACAATTGTAAAAAATATGTAATATAAGAGAGTCTTCTATATAATTATAAAAAATCCTGCTTGTTTTTGCTTTCTAGTAGGAAAAACTAGAAGAACAATGGTACAATAATACATCGTGAGAGGAGGGAGAAAATGAAGAATTATCATGATGATCCACGCTTTCGAATTGCCCATAGAGAAGCGTTAATTGGTCTTGGACTTGCTATTATCAATTTTATAATATGGTACGGATTTGCTTATGGGCTTGGTAGTGAAAATCCAAGTGAATATACATATGTATTCGGTTTTCCAGCATGGTTTTTTTATAGTTGTATTGTTGGATTTGTCGTAATGGTTATTTTGCTTAGTTTAGTTGTTCGTTTTGTATTTCAAGATATTTCACTCGATGAGGAAGAAAAAAAGTGAGGAATAATAGATGAATTGGTATGTAATCATTCCAATGATAATTTCGTTTATCGTTGTATTTTTAATTGGTATATATGCTTCAAGACGCGTACAAGCGACTGCTCATAATAAATTTTTGCAAGAATATTTTCTTGGTGGACGTGAGCTTGGCGGTTTATTATTAGCGATGACAATGATTGCTACGTACGGTAGTGCAAGTAGTTTCATTGGTGGCCCTGGTATTGCTTACAATATGGGACTTGGATGGGTATTATTATCT
The DNA here is from genome assembly GCF_016483345.1 of Bacillus cereus group sp. N24. NCBI lineage: Bacteria > Bacillati > Bacillota > Bacilli > Caryophanales > Bacillaceae > Bacillus > Bacillus cereus group sp. N24. Next base: position 373,547 of record NZ_JAEHCA010000001.1, on the reverse strand, counting down.
GCGATTCAAGTTGTAACAGGGTATATCGTTTTAACGGTTATCGGTAAAAAGTTTGCAATTATTGCTAGGAAGATGGAAGCAATTACGCTTATCGATTATTTAAAAGGAAGATACAATAATAAAGCGGTTGTTATACTTTCGGCGTTATGTATTATTATCTTTTTATTTTCAGCAACAGTAGCCCAGTGGGTCGGCGGTGGACGATTAATTGAGTCGCTAACAGGTCTATCTTATACAACAGCACTATTTTTATTTACTTTTTCTGTACTTGTGTACGTATTAATTGGTGGGTTCCGCGCAGTTGCGTTATCAGATACGTTATTAGGTATCATTATGTTAGTTGGAACGACAATCATTTTAGTTGCTACTGTTATTGCTGGTGGTGGAATTGAAAAGATTATGCAGGAACTTGTTCAAATCAATCCGAATTTAATTACACCATTCGGAGCAGATGGTAGTTTAACGAAATCATATGTTACATCGTTTTGGATTTTAATTGGAATTGGCGTTGTCGGTTTACCACAAATTAGTGTGCGTGCTATGTCTTATAAAAATTCAAAAGCTATGCATCAAGCTCTAATCATTGGAACGGTTGTCGTTGGTACAATTATGATCGGGATGCATTTAACGGGTGTATTTGCACGAGTAGTACTTCCTGGTATAACGGTACCAGATAAAGTCATGCCGCTACTCGCGATGGAAGTGTTGCCGCCTTGGCTAGCTGGCGTTTTCTTAGCGGCACCAATGGCAGCAATTATGTCTACAGTAAATTCGCTATTGTTACTTGTAAGTTCATCGATTATTAAAGATATATATGTAAATTACATAAATAAAGATGCAGCAGACAGTACGATAAAAAAAGGAAGTTTGTGGATTACGGGTATTGTAGGACTGCTCGTTTATGCAGCGGCGATTAAACCACCAGATTTTTTAATATGGTTAAATTTATTTTCTTTCGGTGGATTAGAGGCAGCATTCATTTGGCCGATCGTCTTAGGGTTATATTGGAGAAAAGGGAATGCAACTGGAGCGCTCGCTTCCATTTTAGTTGGGGTAGGCTCATATATGTGTATTCATCTTTTCTACCCAAATCCGTTCGGTATACATACAGTTGTCTTCCCAATTTGCTTTGCGTTTATCGCTTACATAGTGGGAAGTATGATTGCTGTGAAAAAAACAGCATAGGCTAGATGAGGAACGTAGTCCGTATAGGACTGCGTTTTTTTATATAAATTTCATCTTTTTTATTCTGTATATGTAGGGCTATTCATAAATTAATAACAACTGAGGGGATGGAGTTGAGGTCGATGAAAAAAGTGTTATTTTTAGGAGACCCGGGAATAGATGACTCTTTAGCAATTATGTATGGATTGTTGCATCCTGATATTGATATTGTTGGCGTAGTAACTGGATATGGGAATGTAACACAAGAAAAAGCGACAAGTAATGCAGCGTATTTATTACAGTTAGCAGGTAGGGAAGATATACCAGTTATTAATGGTGCGAAAATCCCTTTATCTGGAGATATTACAACGTATTATCCAGAAATTCACGGGACGGAAGGTTTAGGGCCAATTCGTCCTCCGAAAAACCTTTCTCCAAATATAAAGCCTTTTTGTGAGTTTTTCGATATTCTTGAAAAATATAAAGGAGAATTAATCATTGTTGATGCTGGTAGGTCAACGACATTAGCGACAGCGTTTATTTTAGAAAAGCCGATGATGAAATATGTAAAAGAATATTATATAATGGGCGGTGCTTTTTTAATGCCTGGCAATGTTACACCAGTGGCGGAGGCGAATTTTCATGGCGATCCGATTGCGTCACAGTTAGTTATGCAAAATGCGAAGAATGTAACATTAGTGCCGCTTAATGTTACATCCGAGGCAATTATAACGCCAGAGATGGTAAAATATATTACGAAACATTCTAAAACGAGTTTTAATAAGTTAATCGAGCCGATATTTACGTATTATTATAAAGCTTATAGAAAGTTAAATCCGAAAATAAAAGGAAGTCCAGTACATGACGTCGTTACAATGATGGTTGCGGCAAATCCATCCCTTTTAGATTATGTATATCGTCGTGTCGATGTAGATACAGCTGGAATTGCAAAAGGAGAAAGTATTGCAGATTTCCGTCCTCAACCTGATGCAAAAGCCTTGAAAAATTGGGTACGAATTGGTTGGTCATTACATTATAAAAAATTTCTTGAGGATTTTGTGAAAATCATGACGTAGACATAATAGGAGTATACAAGTTAAAATAATGGAGATGGTTATTTAAATGACCATCTCCATTATTTTGTTTTTTAAAGATAGAGAGAAGAGTTATACAATAGGAGAGGAATTTTACTTGAAAAAAACTATAGTATGCGCAGTAATTGTGGGTATTTTCGTTTTGCTAATATCGGGTAACTTTTTAGTGAAAAAAGTATGGAGTTCAAATAATGATGATGCACAGTATATTGCATCTTTTATTGAAGAACATAAAGATGAAAAAAATAGTGCGCTTCTAGTAAAGAGAAATGATAAAGTTGTTTATTCTGTAAATCCAAATGTTGTATTGCCAGTTGCTAGTACGATGAAATTAATTGTGGCGCTTGAATATACGAAACAAGTTACAGAAGGGAAAATTGACCCGGCTAGTTTCGTTTCAATTAATGATGTCAATCGATATTATGTACCGAATACAGATGGTGGTGCACAAGATAGATGGCAAAGGTATTTGGAGAAGACAGGCAAGATAACTGAAGGAGCCGTTACTTTAGAAGACGTGGCAAAAGGAATGGTTAAGTTTAGTTCGAATGCTAATGCGGAATATTTAATGGAAGTGTTAGGATTAGATAATATTAATCGAAATTTACAAAGTTTATCGCTCCCTGCACATCAACCACTATTTCCGATTGTTTCATCTTTATATATCCCGGGATATTTGCATAAAGAATTACATGTTCCAAAATATAAAATAGAGAAAAAATTAAAAGAAATGACTCAAGAGCAATATCGTGAATATGCGATGATTATTCATGAGCGCTTAAAAAAGAAGGGGTCATTATTACAGAAAGAAATTCCTCTTTATTTAGAGGAACGTTATGATAAAATTTGGTCAGATAGATTACCAGCTGCGTCCGCAAACGATTATATGGTATTGCTGCAAAAGGCAAACCATAAAGGTGGCCTGACAGAAGCTGAAGAAAAAGTGTGGGCGAGTATCGTTGAAACAGATATGAGTGCCAAGAAATATCGTAAAACATTCAGACACGCAGGACAAAAGAATGGGTATACGCCATGGACGGTTACAAAAGCGGTTTATGCTATGGATAAGCGCGGGAACTGTACAGAAATTGTATTCTTAGCGAATAATTTAAATGAAGATGACAGTGCAGAAATACGTAAACATTTAGCAAATTTACATTTCCAAGTGTTGCAAAGTGATAAGTATGATGCGACTTTTATTAAATAAACTCGGTGCATAAAGCACCGAGTTTATTTTTGTCCCGCTATTTGTGGACAGTAAGACTCCCATCTCAAAATTGGGCGAATGCGAGAGAGTTAGGTGGGAGTACAATTGCCTGTAAAAGGCCGATTGGTAAGGGCTAATTAAAGTTTCACTTTATGTATAAGCACTTTTTTACTATCTCTGGGTATGATGGGTAGTAATACTTAGGTGAAAGGGGAAAAGGTGATGAAACAGAGTAAAGAAGAATTTATAAAGAATGAAGGCGCTGATTTCCCTGGGAAAACATATGTGGATTGTGTATTACAACATGTATTTAATTTTCAGTATAACTACTTATTAAAAGATATGTTTCAAGTGCATAAAGCGCATATTATGATGCTGACTGAAGAAAGTTTAATAAAAAAAGAAGAAGCTACAGTTATATTAAAAGCACTAAAAAAGGTAGAAGGAATGCCCAAAGATCAATTGCGATATACAGAACAACATGAAGATCTCTTTTTTTTAGTTGAACATTTAATTTCTCAGGAAGCAAAGTGTGATTTTGTAAGTAATATGCATATCGGTCGAAGTAGAAATGATATGGGAGTAACGATGTATCGTATGAGCTTAAGACGATATGTATTACGATTAATGGAACACCATTTATTATTGCAAGAAAGTATATTGCAACTTGCTGATGATCATAAGGGAACAATTATGCCAGCTTATACACATACACAACCAGCACAGCCAACAACGTTTGGTCATTATATGTTAGCAATTTATGATACGATGCAAAGAGACTTAGAACGAATGAAAAAAACGTACCAAATTTTAAATCAGTCTCCGATGGGGGCAGCTGCACTTTCAACAACAAGTTTTCCTATTAAACGAGAACGAGTTTCTCATTTACTTGGATTTACAAATGTAATTGAGAACTCATATGATGCTGTCGCTGGAGCGGATTATTTATTAGATGTTAGCTCGTTACTTATGATAATGATGACAAATACGAGTAGATGGATTCATGACTTCTTATTATTAGCGACGAAAGAATATGATGGTATTACTGTTGCGAAGCCATATGTGCAAATTAGTAGTATTATGCCACAAAAACGAAATCCAGTTTCAATTGAGCATGCTCGTGCTATTACGAGTAGCGCTTTAGGAGAAGCATTTACAGTATTTCAAATGATTCATAATACACCATTTGGGGATATTGTCGATACGGAAGATGACTTACAGCCGTATTTATATAAAGGAATCGAAAAGACGATTCGCGTATTTTCTATTATGAATGCAGTCATTCGAACGATGAAAGTAGAAGAAGGAACGTTAAAAAGTCGTTCCTATAAACATGCAATAACGATAACTGATTTTGCAGATGTTTTAACAAAAAACTATAAAATTCCATTTCGGCATGCTCATCATGCAGCAAGTACGATTGCTAATATGTCATTGGTGCAGAAAAAGGAGCTTCATGAATTACATTTCAAAGATGTAAATATATACTTACAAGAAAAATTTAAAATACATTTATTAGAAAAAGAGTGGAAAGAAATTATATCGCCAGAAGCTTTTATTCAAAAAAGAAATGTATACGGAGGACCGAGTAAAAAAGAGATGGAACGAATGATTCAAAAGCGTAAAGAGTCATTTGAAAATGAAGAAGAGCGATTTGAAACGGAAAAACGGAGAATATTACGAGCTGAATATAATTTGAACATATTAGTTTCAAATATTATCGAATCGTAAAAGAAGGATTTAATGAATTAATCGCCAATACTTAATTAAAATATAAATGGAGAGAAGAGATTGTCGATGATTCAATTACACGTATATAAAGAGATTCTTCATTTTAAAGAAGATGTTACACCATTTTTAGAAAAGAATGAGCAGGAAAATAATTTAATGTTAGGTATATTACAAGTAGCTCAAGAACCGACGTTTATGGGGGTAGCGAAACGAGGAGAAGAAATTACAGTTGTATTTCTTCAAACAGAAGAGAAGATACAAATGATTGTTGCAACTTCTGAAAATTCAGAAGTAGATATAGTGAAACTTGCAAAAGAGTTATCGAAAGTATATCCGGACATTCCTGGATTGATCGGTAATAAGGAAATTGTACAGAAATTAGCTGAAGAGCTTGCGGTGTTAGAAAATAAGAAAACGAATGTTGTAATGAAACAAGGTGTATATGCATTACAACAAATTAAGAAGAAGTGGAACGAGGATGGAATTTTTCGAGAAGTAACTAATGATGAGTTGCCATTAATAGAAAAATGGATATATCAATTTTGTGAAGATGTGAAGCTCCCAACTACGAAAGAAGAAGCGGAACAAACCGCACATACATTAATCACTAATAATCGTCTATTTGGTCTAGAAGTAGATGGGAAACTCGTTTCTGTAGCTGCAAAAACGAGACCAACTACAAATAATATAACAGTAAATTTCGTTTATACCCCGAAAGAAGCACGAAAAAAAGGGTACGCATCTAATTGTGTAGCGGCACTCAGTCAACGTATGTTAGACGAAGGGTACAAGACGACTACACTATATACTGATTTAGCCAATCCGACATCTAATAAAATTTATCAAGAAATTGGTTATGAACAAATTGCGGAGTCTGTGCTCATATTTTTAGAGAAGTAGAATAAAAAGGCGTGCTATTTTAGCACGCCTTTTTATTATTCATCAATTCTAATAACTTCGCCTTGCGGGAAGTTCTCAGTTTCTAGTAAGTTACGAATAGCTTTTGCCACATATTCAGGTGATAATAGCTTTCCTTCTTCTTTTAGTGTGATGAATCGGTCTAAATTTGTGAAGTCTTCTTTATTTGTTTCACGAATTTGTACTTGCATATTTGTATCCACAACACCAGGTGCAAAAGCGACGATTTTTACTGGATATTCTTTTTCCTCTTCTTCAGTCGCTACGCATTGTGTAAACATATTCACACCAGCTTTCGTAGTACAATAAGCGCCCCAGCCAAAGTAAGGTTTTTTTCCTGCACCAGATGAAATGTTTACAACGCGTTTATCTACTTTCCAGTCTTTCGTATGTTTCATGAACATAGATGTAAGAATCATAGGGGCAAGTAAATTAATGTGAACGTTCGTAATGAATTGTTCGCTTTCTGCTTTTTCAATCGGCTTCATAGGTGCAACTGTACCCGCATTATTAATTAAATGAATAGAAGATACATTGTCTTCTTTAATGGATGAAATGATTTCGTTAAAGTTAGTTTCTAAATGATGTACATCTTGAAGATCTAAGGAATGGAAAATACAATTGCTGTTATATTGTTCTGCAAGTTTAGTAAGCTCTTTATTTTCTCTTCTAGAAATAGAGATGATGGTTGTGCTTTCTTCTAATAATTGCGCGGCAATTGCCTCACCTAAACCTTGTGAAGTTCCTGTTATGATAACGTAGCGCATAGTTTTATAAACTCCTCTCGTATGTGCGGAATTTTGTTGGACAACGTACACTCTATAGTTTGTCTACATTTTATAGTATAGAGCACTTTTTACTATAAATGAAATGAGATGATTACGTGCCTTTTATGAATCGCTTTACAACGACAGTTACTGGTGCCGTCACGTTCACTGGGAACACGTTGGGACTCAGTCCTACATCTCCTGCACCAGGCAATAATTTCGGTACGATTGATGTATTTACTACGGTAAATACATCGCTTCAAGTGCCAGGATTCCCAGCAGGAACGACAAATGATTGGCGATTAAATTCTGCAAGTGCAATTTTGAACCTTCCAGCAGGGAGTAGTGTCTTATACGCAGAACTTGTGTGGGCTGGCACATACCGGACTGATACGGAGGATGTTACTGCGTTTTTAAATGATAATATTACCTTTACAACACCAGCGGGGACATTTTCTGTTACACCAGACCCAGCAACTGCCCAGCAAGGTTCAGTAGGGAAGCAGTTTTATTATAGTCGTTCTGCTAACGTAACGAACCTTGTTAGTGCAGGTGGGGCTGGCACATATACAACAGGTGCCGTGCCAGCTGCAAGAACTTCAGCTGATTCAACAATTAGTCGTTCGGTTGGCTGGACGCTTGAGGTAGTTTATCAAAATGTGAGTTTACCACTAAGGAATTTATCGGTGTATGCAGGACAAGAAATTATTGAGGCATCATCACCACCAGTAGATGCTGTTATTTCAGGTTTTGCAACGCCGTCTACGGGAACAGTTACAGGAAGAGTACTTGTAACTGCCCAAGAAGGTGATGCTAACATTGTTGGAGATCAACTTCGTTTTGGGCCGAATGCAAATGCTACAGTTACTTTATTCGGACCGAGAAATCCTGCAAATAATTTCTTTCAGTCACAAATTTGTAATGACAATGGAAATTTAGATACGAGCGGAACATTTGGGAATTTGAATCAACCGTTAGGGGTAGCCTTAGCTGTCCGAAGACAAGGCTGGGATATTACGAATGTAGATGCATCATCATCATTAGTAAACAATCAGACGTCAGCGACTGTGCGCTTCATTACAAATGGAGATGGGTATGCTGCAGCTGGATTTGGTGTTCAAATTGATGCGACAGGTCCAATCATTAATCCTGTTAAATCGGTTAATAGAACAGTTGCAGGGGTAGGGGATACTCTCACCTATACGATTACGGTCCCGAATACAGGAACAGGAAGTGCAGAAAACGTTGTATTACAAGATAGTATTCCGAACGGAACGACATTTGTAGCAGGTAGTGTAACGATAGGTGGAGTAACACAACCGAGTGCGAATCCCGCGAATGGAATTAATTTAGGTACAATCCCAAATAACACGCAAAGAATTGTTACATTTCAAGTTCGAATAACATCGTTCCCGAACCCAAATCCTATTCCAAATCGTGCAATGGTGTCATATCAATTCCGTCCTTTTGTCGGTAGTGCCCCTATTACAAGTACGTCTTCTTCAAACACAGTACAAACGACAGTGAATCAAGCGACTATAAGTATGCAAAAATCTGTAGATCTACAGACGGCAACTCTTAATGATGTATTAACGTACACAGTTAATGTGACGAATAATGGGAATGTTGCTGCAAACAATGTTATTTTTGTTGATAGTATCCCTGCAGGAACAACATTTGTAGCTAATAGTGTTACGGTTAATGGAGTAGCACGTCCAGGAGCGAATCCATCAAGTAGTATTAATCTTGGAAGTATTAATGCATCGCAAACGACTGTAGTACGCTTTCAAGTACGAGTGACATCGAACCCTCTTGTCAATCCAATACCGAACCGTGCAAGTGCAACCTTTACCTTTACCCCAGTGCCTGGTCAACAACCAATTTCAGGTCAAGCGACGAGTAATACCGTAGTTACTACAATTAATATAGCTGATATAAGAACGAGAAAAACAGTGGATAGAGCTTTTGCGACAGTGAATGACGTTCTTACGTACACCGTTACAATTGAGAATACAGGAAATGTACTTGCGACGAATGTTGTTTTTCAAGATCCAATCCCAATTGGAACGACTTTTATTGCAAATAGTGTGACTGTAGATGGGGTTTCGCAACCTGGGGCAAATCCAGCGACTGGGTTTGCGGTAGCAAATATATCTCCCGGCGGAAGTAGGACAGTGACTTTTCAAGTACGAGTGACATCTACGCCATCAGGAGGTACGATTGCGAATCGTGGAAATGTATCTGCTAATTTCGTCGTTAAACCAAATCAGCCGCCAGTAACGATTAATAGACAAACGAATACTGTAGTGACACAAGTTAATACGGGTGGTTTAAATGTAATAAAAGAAGTGAATACAACGCAAGCGGCAGTAGGGGACACTTTAACATACACAATTGCCGTCCAAAATACAGGAAATGTTCCGTTAACAAATGTGTTTTTCCAAGACACTATTTCTTCCGCTGTTTCTTTCGTTGCAAATTCTGTAACAATTAATGGAGTACCGCAAAGTGGATTGAATCCGAATACAGGATTTTCTCTTCCAAATATTCCTGCGGCTCAAACCGTTGTAGTCACATTTGACGTATTAATTGTACAGGATCCAGAAAATGAAGATATTTTAAATCGAGCAAATGTAACAGCAAGTTTTCAAGTGAATCCGAGCGAACCGCCAGTAACAATCAATGTACCGAGTAATATTGTGAATACAACTGTACAATCAGGGAATTTTGAAGTTGTGAAAGCAGTGAATACAGATGTTGCAACGGTAGGGGATGTTTTAGTATATACAATCGAAGTTATAAATGCAGGTAGTGTACCAGCTACAAATGTATTTTTCCAAGATTCAATTCCACAAGGGACATTATTTATTGAAAATAGTGTAGTTGTTAATGGTGTTTTACAAGAAGGGGCAGATCCAGAACTTGGATTCCCATTAAATAATTTGCCTACTGGTGCGAGTGTAATTGTTACTTTTGAAGTATTAATTGATGAAATTCCCCAAGGAAATAATGTCGTAAATAATGCGAATGTAACTGGAGATTTCCTTGTAAATCCGACAGAGCCACCGATTACTGTAACAGTACCAAGTAATACTGTTATGACAGTCGTGAATTCTTCAGGGTTAAATGTAATGAAAAGTGTAAGCGCTACTGAAGCAGGTGTAGGAGATACGTTAACGTATACAGTTCGTATACAAAATAGTGGAACAGTAGCAGCGACAAATGTATCATTCCTTGATCCAATTCCATCTGGAACAACGTTTGTAGCAAATAGTGTAACAATAAATGGAACGCCTCAGCCAGGTTTAAACCCAACAACTGGATTTCCACTTGCTAATATTCCAGTAGGAGGGATGGTAACAGTTACTTTTCAAGTGACGATCACGAGTGTACCACCGAATAGAGTTCTTCCGAATAATGCGAATGTAACTGCTGATTTCCAAGTAAGTCCTCTGCAGCCACCAATTACAATTGTAACGATTAGTAATATTGTTGTGACGCGAGTAAATGTAGGATCAATTAATGTAATAAAGAGTGTAAACACACCGCAAGCAGGCGTAGGAGATACGTTAACGTATACAATTCTTATTCAAAATACAGGAACTGTTCCTGCAACGAATATTATTTTTCAAGATCCGATTCCTGTTGGAACTGCGTTTGTAGCAAATAGTGTGACGATAAATGGAGTTGTTCAGCAAGGCGCGGATCCTATGGTAGGTTTCCCAGTACCAAATATTCCGGTCGGACAAACGGCTACGATTACGTTTCAAGTTACAGTGACGAGTGTTCCGAGCGGTGGAAATGTTAGAAACCAATCGAACGTTACTGCAAGTTTTCTTATAAATCCAGCAAATCCTCCAATAACGACTGTTACGAATAGCAATTTTGTCGTGACGCAAGTAAACACAGCACAGTTAAATATACAAAAATCTTCATCTGTACAACAAGCAGCACTTGGAGAAACTTATACGTATTCTGTTGTCATTCGAAATAACGGCACAGTACCAGCGACGAATGTATCTTTCATTGATCCAATTGCTCTAGAAACAACATTTGTAGCAAATAGTGTAACGATAAATGGGACGCCACAACCTGGGTTTGATCCAAATGTTGGTTTTCTACTTCCTAATATTGCAGCTGGGACATCATTGACTGTAACGTTCCAAGTTACAGTAGTTGCGCCATCCCCGCGCGGAGCAGTATTAAATACAGCATCTGCTACAGCCACTTTCTTATTAAATCCTTTACAACCACCTGTAACAACGACAAATTCAAGTAATACGACAGTAGTTACAATACCGTTACCTCCTCCTGGTGAAGTAACAGCAACAAAAGCAGTTGACGTTGCAACTGGGGCTGTTGGAGATGTATTAACGTATAGCGTGCTAATTACGAACGTAGGAATTATACCTGTTACAGATGTACTCTTCCAAGATGTCATTCCGGAAGGAACGACATTTGTTGAAAATAGTGTAACGATAGGTGGGGTTCAGCAATTTGGTTTAAATCCAGAAATAGGATTTACTGTTACTCCATTATTAATTGCTGGTGGAAGTATTACGGTAACATTCCAAGTGACAATTACAGAGATTCCAGATAATGAAGTCATATTAAACGATGCTGACGTTACATTTACTTCACAACCGAATCCGCAGGAACCACCGATTACGGAAACGATATTAACGAATTTAGTCGTTACTACAATTAATATAGCGTTTATTTTTCCGTTAAAACTAGTAGATAAAGAAGTAGCGACTGTAGGAGAAATTTTAACGTATGATGTATTGATTTTAAATTTTGGAACAGTGGCAGCGACGAATGTTCAATTTATAGATACTACTTCCGCGGGTGTAGCATTTGTACCAGGAAGTGTGAGCATAAACGGGGTACCGGCACCAGGATTAGATCCTTTCATTGGTTTTACAGTTCCAGATATACCTGTAGATGATTTTGTACTTGTCACATATCAGGAGACGGTAACGAGCATACCAGAAGGTGGTACAGTTGTTAACTTTGTAGACGTTACCGCGACATTTGCTGTAAGTGAAACAGAACCACCTATTACTGAAACGACGACAAGTAACACGACATTAACAGAAATAAATGAATCTGGTTTGAATGTATTAAAATCAGTAAGTCAGCCGATTGTTGCAGTAGGCGATACAATCACCTATACAACAGTAGTTCAAAATACAGGGACAGTGACAGCAACGAATGTTCAATATAGTGATGTATTACCTTCCTCTATAGCATTCGTGCCGAACAGTGTAACGATAGACGGTGTGTTACAACCTGGATTCAATCCGAATAATGGATTCCCGCTTCCAGATATAAATCCAGGTGAAAGTGTAGAAGTAACCTTCCAAGTAACAGTTGTTAGTGTTCCATCAAACGGAACAATTGTCAATACGGCAAATGTAGCAGGTAGCTTTGTATTAGTACCAGGAGAGCCACCAGTTATAGTAAACCAGCCGAGCAATACAACACTCACAACTGTCAATAGAGGACAATTTAATGTTATTAAACAAGTAAATAGAGCTGCTACTCTCGTTGGAGATGTATTAACGTATACGGTTCAAATAACGAATACAGGAACAGTAACAGCTAATGATGTTCAGTTTATTGATACCATTTCAGCAGGGGCGTCATTTGTACCAAATAGTGTAATGATAAATGGAGCTTCGCAACCAAACTTAAATCCGATTACTGGATTTGGAGTTGGAGATATACCGGTAGGTGAAACAGTTATAGTGACGTTTCAAGCGACAGTTACAAACATCCCGTCATCAGGAACAATTACGAACGTTGCAAATATAACAGGAAGCTTTACTTTAGTGCCAGGAGAGCCACCAGTTGTAGTAACAGAGCCGAGTAATACGACGATAACTAGAGTGAATAGAGGAAGATTCAGCGTTATAAAATCTGTAAATAAAGATGCGACACGATTAGGAGATACGTTAACGTATAGTGTGCAAGTTACAAATACGGGAACGGTAACAGCAACGAATGTTCAGTTTATCGATGTTCCATCACCTAGTTTAGAATTCGTTCCTGGAAGTGTACAAATAAATGGGATTCCGCAAGTAGGTTTAGATCCATTTGTAGGCTTTGCGTTGCCTGATCTTGCAGTAGGGGATAGCATATTAATCACATTTGAAGTAAATGTAATTTCAATTCCGCCTTCTAGTAGTATTATGAATACAGCGAGAGTAACTGGTGATTTCGAATTGATTCCAGGAGAACCACCGTTTACAATTACCAATTCAAGTAATACGACAGTCACGCCAGTAAATAGAGGCAGTTTAGATATGCTGAAAGAAGTAGATCATTCAATTGTTGGAGTAGGAGAAACGGTAACGTACCGTGTTCGTATATTAAATACTGGTACGGCTGATGCAATGAATGTTCAATTTATTGATGTGCTATCTCCGGAAGCTGTTTTTGTACCAAATAGTGTAACGGTAAATGGAGTAGCACGTCCGGGAGTAAATCCGCAGGTTGGATTTACGATTTTAGACATTCCAGTCGGTGAGACGGCGATTGTAACATATGAAGCTACGATTACGAGTTTTCCAGATGGTGGTACAGTAGTGAACGTTGCTGGGGCATTAGCAGAATATATTTTAGTACCAGGGGAACCGCCAATTACAGTGATGGACACGAGTAATACAGTTATTGTAACGGTAAATACTGCAATCTTATTTGTTGCAAAAGGAGCAAACTTTGAAGTAGCAATGGTAGGAGATGTTGTCACTTACGGCATTGCTGTTATAAATGATAGTACAGTTCCTGTGACGAATATTGTTTTAACAGATATCATTGATCCAAATACGTTATTTATAAATGGCACGGTAACGGTAAATGATGTACCTCTTCCATTTGCCAATCCGAATACGGGTATTCCGTTAGGTGATTTTCAGCCAAATGATGCGGCAATTATTAATTTCCAAGTTGTAATAACGGGAGGGCAAATAAATAATTTAGTTACAAATACCGCTACAGCAAATGGGCTCGCAACTGTAAATCCGAATGAGCCACCTGTAGTAGTGGAAGGTGATAGCAATACAGTTGTTATCCCGTTTATCCCTCAAAATGTCTCAACGACAGTCGTAAAAACGGCAGATTTACAGGTAGCAACAATTGGAGATGTTATTACGTTTACGACAGTCATTACAAATACGGGTGATACTGTCATGCAAAATATTCGTTTTCAAGACATGTTAGATAGCAGTGTTCGATTTATCCCTGGAAGCGTAATAGTCGATAGTGTTCCATTACGAAATGTAAGTCCAGTATCAGGGTTTCTTATAGGAAATTTAAATCCGGGTGAAGCGCGGACAGTTTCGTTTCAAGTAGCAGTTCAGAGCGCACCAAGTGGTTCAGGAAATTATATTAACCAAGCGAGTATTCGCTTTGAACATCAAGTAGGTACAGTATTGCCACCTGTTACACAAATAATAGAAAGTAACATGGTAGTCATCCCATTTGTTCCAACGATAGAACAAATTTGCGAAACGAACTTTAATTGCTTAGATAAAATTCCATTTCAATGTTCTCCATGTAATCACTTACAAATAAATAAAAAATAAATACAAAAAGAGCATCCTGTAAGAATGGGATGCTCTCTTTTTATGTGTATCAATCATGTAGATTCTTTTTCGGGTGAGGTGAAAAATTCATTGGTTTTGTTAGAGAGTAGAAATGGAATAGCTCCTTTTATGACAGAAATATCCCAGTCCCACCATGCAAGTTTTTCTAGTTTTTCAATGGTTTCTTGTGGAAAACGATAGCGAACTAGTTTGGCAGGGTTCCCAGCGACAATTGCATATGGAGGTACGTCTTTTGTAACTACACTCTTTGCGCCGATAATGGCCCCGTTACCAATTGTAACACCAGATAAAACGCAGGATTGATAACCAATCCATACATCATTGCCGACTACGATATCACCTTTTGATGAAGGGTGACCAGTAATATGTGCTCCTTCATCGAAGAGAGCATTAAATGGGTAAGTCGTTATCCAATCAGCACGATGCTCGCCGCCAAGTATGAAAACGACTTCTTCTCCTAATGAACAAAACTTACCTATTTTCAATTTCGTTTCATCATTCCAAGAAAAAATAGTTGGACCTACTTTACTATAAGTATAATCACCAATATCATATTTACTATATTCAGGTTTTTGATTTAAATATAACATAACAAATTTAGCATCCTTTCTAAAGCAAGTAATGGATATGGAACATTATATGCAAGGTGGATTAAGGCGAACTGTGTTGTATGAATTAGTAAGATGTAAGTATGTTAGTAGAGAAAATGAATAAAGGGGAGTGGAGTGGATGAGATACGAAATGGGATTATATAATAAACCTTTTCAGTCAATTCAATCAGGAAAAAAGGTATATGAAGTACGCTTATACGATAAAAAACGTCAATTTATAAAACAAGGCGATGAAATTGTATTTACGAACCTTACGACAGCAGAAACGATGGTTGTAAAAGTAACGGAAGTAAAGCGATACGAAAGCTTTAAAGAAATGTACGAGCAAATTGATAAAAAGTTATTGGATTGTGAAAATGATAGTTTAGAGGAAATGTTAGAAAGTACATACAAAATATATACGAAAGAACAAGAAGAAAAGTGGGGAACAGTTGCGGTTCGTATTGAGGTAATAAAATGATGAGAAATCGCGGCGTGGCTATTATTGTACAGGATGGAAAAATTGCTCTAATAAAACGTGTTCGAGACGATGAAGTATATTACGTTTTTCCAGGCGGTGGAATAGAAGAAGGAGAAACATCGGAAGAGGCAACGAAGCGAGAGATATACGAAGAATTAGGGGTACATATAGAAGTAAAGCACCTTATTACAAAGATAAAGTATAAAGGTACCGAATATTATTATGAAGCCTATATTACGGACGGAGTATTCGGAAGCGGAAAAGGTGAGGAGTTTAAGCAGAAAGATAGAGGTTGTTATATTCCGTTATGGATACCGATAAATGAGTTGAAAAATGTGAATATAAAACCTTACGAAGTGGTCGAAAGTATATTCGATAATTATAAGATGTAAGGTCTGACAACATACAAAAAAAACCATTGACATAGCCTGCTGATTTAAGTATTGTATTCGAGTATGTTTATAATCAGGAGGTTTATATGAGCAATCAAACTACTACACATCATGTGAAAATGACAACAGCAGATCCATCTGGAATCGGTCTATTTGGATTAGCAATGGTAACACTTGTAGCATCATCTCAAAAGTTAGGTTTAACAGATGGCGTTTCACTTGTATTACCATGGGCAATCTTTTTAGGGGGATTTGCACAAATCTTTGCATGTATTCACGATGCAAAGCATAACAACACGTTCGGTACGACAGCATTTGGTGCGTACGGCCTGTTTTGGTTAGGTGTTGGAATGACTTGGTTAATTCAACTTGGAGTATTCGGCGAAAAATTAGCCCAAACTGCAGATTCAAAACAGCTTGGTGTAGCCTTTATCGGATATTTAATTTTCACAATCTTTATGACGATTGGTGCAATGGAAACACATAAAGTATTATTTATGATTTTCGTACTTATTGATTTCTTATTTATTGGTCTTTCATTAAGTACTTTAGGTGTTATGCCGCACGCAATGCATAATTTAGCAGCATATTCTGAACTATGTATTTCATTATTATCTTTCTATGGTTCAGCCGCAGCAGTGTTAAATACACACTTCGGAAAAGTTGTTTTACCAGTTGGAAAGCCATTTGGTATTTTTAAAAAGTAATAAAAAAGCACAGGTGATTGTATAGTCATCTGTGCTTTTTTGTATGGAATAAATAAAAATGAAAAATATAATTGAAATTGATTCTCATTATTAATATAATGAGAATGAGAATCATTCATTGCAAGAGGGGGATGCCAAAGTGGCGAAAATTTTAATTGCGTATGCGAGTATGTCAGGAAATACAGAGAGTATTGCTGATTTAATAAAAGTAAGTTTGGATGCTTTTGATCATGAAGTAGTATTGCAAGAGATGGAAGGCATGGATGCTGAAGAATTGCTAGCTTATGATGGAATTATTTTAGGATCTTATACGTGGGGCGATGGTGAATTGCCGTTTGAGGCAGAAGATTTCCACGAGGATTTAGAAAATATAGATTTGTCGGGAAAAAAAGCAGCTGTATTTGGATCAGGTGATACGGCATATGAACTGTTTTGTGAAGCGGTGACGATATTTGAAGAACGTCTTGTAGAACGCGGTGCAGAACTTGTACAAGAAGGATTGAAAATTGAATTATCTCCAGAAGATGAAGAGGATATTGAAAAATGCAGTAATTTTGCAATTGCATTTGCTGAGAAGTTCTAAGAATGGGAGTGTCAACGTGGAGACAATGTTAAGTGCAACTGCTATTACAAAATTAAGAGATGGAAAACTTATGTTAGCTACTACATATGATGGCTTATTTATTGAACAAGACGGAGAATGGAAACAAATTTTAAATGGCTTTCAAAAACGAATTAGGGATTTACATAGCGTAGATAATATAGTTTATGGTGTAGGCGACGAAGGGATTTTTATTCGTAGCATGAATGGTGGAGAGAACTGGACAATTCAGCGTTTTCCAACAAAAGCAACGAGTTGGAATGTGTGTAGTAATGTACAAGGAACTGTCATTGCTCATGGAGATAAAACATTGTATCTTTCTAATAATTTCGGTTCTACATGGGAGACCGTTCATCCATTTCTTGATTATGGCAGTGATGCACCGTCTATTCGTTCGTTATTCTTATATAAACATTACTTATTTATTGGTACGAAAATACATGCGAAATATGGTGGTGTTTGGCTTTTTGATTTAGAGAAACGTAAATTAAAAAGAATTAAAATAGCGATGAATCAAATGATTTCTGCGTTGACTCTACATAATTCTTATCTAGTAGCAGCAAGTGGATCGTGTAAAGGAATTGGTGGTAATATTTCTTTTTGTAACATAGATGAAAGTATTGAGAATGAAAAACTATATTGGCATACATGTCAAAGTGAGCAGAAAGCTAGTAGCTATTTAGACTTAAGTGTAGATCAACATGTGCTATATACGACTTCAACGCAAAATAAGGCGGGCGTTAGCACGGTTTGCCGTGTGCATCTTAATGAAGGGATTGTTACAGTATGTGACTCGGTTAAAGGGCATGGTTGGCGCATTGTTAATCAAAAAGAAGGCTATGTTGTGGCTGGATCAGGTGAATCAAAAGCGATGCAGTGGAAGAAAAAAGTTGTTTAGCAAAAAAAACTTTGCTTTTATTATATTGATATGATATAGTATGTTTAAACCATTTTACTTTTAATAATATAGAGATTTAAATGAGCTGTAACTTCCGAGGAGGATAGCAATGTTAAATCTCCTCAGGGGTTGCAGTTTTTTAATGTCTGGTTTATTATTGTAAGGTGGTTGAAAATGAATATGTACATATAGGTACATTGTAGGAGGATTTTTTTCATGCAAAACGGTAAAGTAAAATGGTTTAACTCAGAAAAAGGTTTCGGTTTCATCGAAGTTGAAGGCGGAGAAGACGTATTCGTTCATTTCTCAGCTATCCAAGGCGACGGCTTCAAAACTTTAGAAGAAGGTCAAGAAGTTACTTTCGAAGTAGAACAAGGTAACCGTGGACCACAAGCTACTAACGTTAACAAGAAGTAATTTTTGAAAAAAAGAAGGGCTCGCCCTTCTTTTTTTTGCGTTCTTATTGAATATCCTCCAATGTACATATGATAATAAGACTGAATTTTTGTTTTTTATACGAGGTATTTCATGCATAAAGTGTATGAATAAATAGATACTGAAAATAAAGTATGTGTGTGAAAAGGATTTTAGAAAGAGGTAAATAAATTGAAAAACGCTACACGGTTTATTGTGTTTGATATCGAAAGGAATTTTAGGCCGTATAAATCAGAAGATCCGTCAGAAATAGTAGATATTGGAGCTGTAAAAATAGATGTGAGTACAATGAAGGTTATTGGAGAATTTTCAGAGTTAGTAAAACCAAGTGCCCCATTAACTCGTCATACAACAAAATTAACTGGAATTACAAAGAAAGATTTAATTGGTGTAGAGAAATTCCCTCAAATTATAGAGAAATTTATTCAGTTCATTGGAGAAGATTCTGTATTTATTTCATGGGGAAAAGAAGATTATCATTTTCTATCTCATGATTGTACATTACATGGCCTAGAATGCCCGTGTATGGAAAAAGACAGTAGATTTGATTTGCAAAAATTTGTTTTCCAGGCTTATGAAGAATTGTTTGAACATACACCAAGTTTACAATTTGCAGTAGAACAGCTCGGCTTAACGTGGGAAGGGAAACAGCACCGCGCTTTAGCAGATGCTGAGAATACAGCAAATATACTTCTTAAAATATATAGCGAGAGAGATATTAATAAGCGATACAAGAGACATGGTGAGCTTGAACTTGTAAAGAACGGAAAACTAACAGAAAAAGCGAAAAAAAAGATGCGAAAATGGGTGTTTAAAGAACTGAAGAAACATGCAGAACGACCATTTGTGTGGAGTACATTTGAAAGTAGTGAAACGTGGGAAAGTATAACGGAAAGGTATTATATAAGTGAAAATACAGTAGAACTTCTGAAAAAACATTTCCCTACAGCGGTGAGAAAAGCGGAGCGGCAGCTTAAATATTTGGCTGAGATGGAGGAGAATGCACAGTCTAGGTGACATTCTCCTCCATTTCTAGCTATATAAATTTAAAGTCATCGTATTGACGGATGAGTAAAGTATTCAAATTTAATTAGGAATTAATTTGTTGTTGTAATTTGGCTATTATAATTGCTTTGAAAATTAAGGTGTCGTAAGAATTTTAAAATATATTAATAAAATAAGAGCTCATAAAAATGAAAGAGGGTACAGTTAAATGGAAGCAATCTTTAACATTTTAACTGTTTTATTTTTTATATTATATTCACATCACTTTTTATTTTTATTACACTTCCTCTTATAGTAAAAAGGATTTAGAAAAAGCTTAATATATCTTTAAACCGCGGTGAATTAAAGATTAAAATTGAAGAGTAAGATAAGCGTTATATATATGGGAGATGCGATGATGATAAATTTGGATATCAAAGATATTAACGTAAAGATGGAATTAAACGGTGTCTTTTGGAATGAGGATAGGATTGCTGAAATGATGGTGACTACAACAGCAGAACATTCTCTTATTCTTCATATATTAGTTGACTTAGAAAATAAAACTATTAGTGCGATGAGTGCCACGATAGTGAATGGGTTCTGCCCTCTGTGCAAACAGAAAAGAGACGAATGCAGTGAACTTAATGACCCACAAAATAAAATGGATATTTTAGAAGAAGCCTACGATTGGGTGAGAGAGCATCCAGAATATCGTTTTCAATTATCTTTTTACGAGTACAATAAATTTGAGGTAGTAAAGTGAAATTTTTATTTTAATAACATACATAGTGACTATAAGGAAAAACATCAAAAACTTATAGAAGGACTGGGTCTATTAGTAAAAAGTGAAAAAATTGTAGTACGTTGTATACAAGAACATATTGAAAAGGATATTTCAACTGGAAATGTGTTTGTACAACAAGGAACGAATTTATTTAGATACTGCAACAAATTTTATCTTAAGTCAAAAAAAATTAATACATAAGCACATCTTGTTATAAAGCAGAGAAACCGATTCTTAGTAGAGTCGGTTTTTAAAGTAAACGTCAAGTAAGTCCAAAATAAAAGAGCGCTTTGTTAATAGCGCTCAGTAAAAAAATAGTTATAGGGAAGCATTTATTCAATGTTAGAATCGAAATTTTTAGTATTGTGTGGTCTCACTTGTAGACACATAGTTGTTATTTAAAACATGTTTATTGGTTACTTGATTTTCTTTATTCAACCCCGTTCGGATCATATGAAAACTGTTGCTTATTCTCAATCCGCTCAATCACATCTTGCAACTCATCTGGCTTCAGAAACTCAATAGGAGAGAAGCCTTTTTCAAACGTAAGTGTATCAGCCTCAATCATTAATACGTATCGGTCATTTACCTTCGCGATATGTATTTGATCTCCGAAATCAGCAAGCAGGGCCTTCACAGAGATATGATCTGCTTTTAGCTTTAATTCCACTTCTGGGGCGTGCTCGACGATTTGAGCGGTAGCTTCCATTACTTCTTCGGTTGAAAATTGTTCCATAATTTCTCGCTTCGGACTGGCAGCCCATACTTCCATTGCTTGGTCGAATTGTTCGCGTTCTTCAGTACCTTCTTCAAATACATCTTCAATTTGGTCGTATACCATGTCCATTACTTGTGTTTTCATAATTTCAGGCATAGAGCGTTCGTATTCGACGAATTTTAAGAAGTCCTCGAAGTAGCGGGCATGTGATGCTTGGTGTATTTTTAGTTCGCCTACTTCAACCATACCTTCTTCAGGCATGTACGGATATTGGATAGATTTCATATTCTTCGTTGTGATGGCCATTTCAACGTTACGAATAAGTGTTGATTCATCTGAAATAGAGGCAACTTTCGGTTCAAAGTCACATTTCATAACGAATACGAATGGGTCATCAAAGTATTTACGTAGTTTTGCTTGCGCGATTAAAAATACACCACCACGAACAGCGCTTGTGTCAAGATATGTATAAACGAGAGGCTCGCTCATATCTTTGAAGTTTTCTTTTGTTTCTGCAAAACGAATACGATTAAATAGGTTGTAATGAGGGTTTGAATCGAGTTCGTGCCCTTCTTCTACAATAAAGCGCCCAATCTTTGTTGGGGCTTGTTCCGTTTTGGCATGACGTTCTACTTTTCGCTTTGAAATTTTTAATAATTCACCATTCAAAAATTCTTTTAAAGAGCTATCTTCATATTCTTCAGCGTCTAATGTTTGAAAATGTTTATAGCGTTTATCAACTGCTTCACCTTTTCCTTCTACTTGTACAACATAAAAAGAAAGATAATTTATTTCAAAATCCATATTTATCACCTTGTTTCATTTCATTAACTCTTATCAGTATAGAGATGGAGAAAACTTTCGTCAATTTATATAAGGAAGGGAAGACCCTTCCTTATATATTTTTTATTTTCAAAATTAAAATCCGTCTTCTAGCGCTGCAAATGGAATGTTAAGTCTGTTTTCTACTGTACGTAAACGTTGGTTTAAGCGATTTAGTCTACGTGTATGGCGCTCAACAGTATTTTCTAATTGACGTACTCTTTGCTCAAGCTCATTTACTCGTCGTTCTAGTTGACGGTTTCCAGTACCAGGGAAAGAGATTGGAAGTTGAAATTGTCTATTTTGGTCATATGGATTAACTTGTTCTGTTTGATCTATATATTGTTGGTATTGTGCTTGTAAATCATATTGAGGCTGATAACCGTATTGGTTATATGGATCATATGGATTGTAGGGATACATAAAAACGTCCTCCATTTCTTTAAAATAGGTTAAATACACGATACTGTATGTGTAAAAGCGGAGCAGTGGCACGGCAAATACCTAATTATATTTACGTGATTTACTTTTATAAATAAGAACAGGGAGTTGTTACATTTGTTTTTCATTTATTTAATGGTATATAATGGATAGAAGGGGAGAGGTTACATAAAGGTTACAAATTTGCTAAACTTACATTTTCATAAAAATATGTATAGACATTTACAAAAGAAAAGAGTAATTTAAATAGAGTAAAAAATAACTTGTAACATTTTATAAACATATTGTAAAATGATTGTAACAAAACATACATAAAAATGAAATAATACATAAAAGCAGTGTTGGGGAAAAGGAGAGAGTATATTGTTCCGTAAAATAAAGGGTATTTTAGTTGGGGTGCTATGCGTAGCTGTAGTGAGTGGTTGTGGTACAAAAGTAAGTGATGTTGCATTAGTAAGTGATATTGGTGGACACACTGTCGCGGCTAAAGCAGAAGTGCAGGATTCTATTAGTTTAGTTGATAGTCGAACAGGTACTGAAGTGAAAAAAATAGATTTGTCTAGTTTAGGCTATTTTGAAGACGAAGCAAAATTTAAAAAATCGGTAACGAAGGTTGCTAGTGAGGTTGGGAAAACCGTTGATAAAAAGATGGTTCCATCACGTATAGCACCTGATGGAAGTTGGCAAGAAGGAAAACCTTCTTATGAATTAATGGAAAAAGAATTAGTAGATAAATTGTTAAATGTTGGTATGTGGGATTCTTCATATCAGTTACCAATCACAGAGAAAAAGCCTGCGGCAACATTAAGTGATGCGCAAGGAAGTGGTACGGTAATTGGTAGATATGAAACGAATTTAGGTGGATCAACAGGTGGCCGTATTGAGAATATTCGTTTGTCAGCGGCGAGCATAAATGGAGTTGTATTAGCAAAAGGAGACCGCTTCTCTTTTAATGCATTAATCGGTGATACAACGCCAGATAAAGGATATCAATTAGGAAAAGAAATTGTAGATGGTAAATTAGTAGATGGATATGGTGGGGGTGTTTGTCAAACATCTTCGACTTTATACAATGCAGCAGATCAAGCTGGTTTGAAAATGGTAGAGAGAACGACGCATTCTAAAACAGTAGGTTATGTGCCACAAGGAAGAGATGCTACAATTGCATATCCATACTTAGACTTAGTATTTGAAAACACGAACGACGCACCTGTGAAGCTTTATATGGGCATTCAGGGCGGAAAGTTAGTTGCTGAAGTACATAAAATGAGATAAGAGTTATAAAGTCACTTTTTCTGAAAGTTAGAAGAGGTGGCTTTTTTATTAAGAAAATAAAAATATGTATAAATTCTGACTTTTCTTATTTACATAGGGTGATTTTGGTTGTATTCTTCATAGTAACGGTTATATGTAATGGAAAAATATTGGGATAAGGAGATGGAGTTATTCATGGTACAAATTCATCCGAAAACACGTATTGGTCATGTTGCATTTAAAGTGAAAGATTTAGAACGTCAAATTGCTTTTTATGAGAATGTAGTAGGCTTAGAAGTAATTAAACAAGAGGGGAATAAAGCGTATTTATCTGGAAAGGGTGGTAAGAATACGCTACTTGTTCTTGAAAAGTTGGAGGATGGGGCACTGCAAGAACCACGTACGACTGGTATATATCATGCTGCTTTTTTAGTTCCAACTCGTGAAGCTTTTGCTTCGGCACTATTTGGGGTTCTTCGTAATAAGAATGTAATTGATAGCCCGGCTGAACAAGAAGGGCGTTATACATATTCAAATGAAATTTTACCAATTTCAAGGTTTAATAGTGCAAGTGATCATACGTATAGCGAAGCGTTTTATTTACAAGACTTAGAGGGTAATGGAATTGAAATATATGCAGACCGCCCGCGCGATCAATGGGGAGAAGGACCAGGAGGAAGTACGCCGCTTGATTTAAAAGCATTGGCAACGCTCGTTGATTATGAGTTTGCTGGTTTACCTGCTGATACTGTCGTTGGACACGTACATTTACGAATAGCTGATGTAGAAAAGTCACATGAGTTTTATGTAAAGACTGTAGGCTTTGAGGTACAACAGCGTGAAGAGGATTGCTTATTTATTTCGGCAGGAGGCTATCATCACCATATCGGTACAAATACGTGGAACGGAGTAAATAATCCGCACCCACCAGCACATGCAACTGGACTAAAGGTATATACGATCGTACTACCGCATAAAGAAGCGTTAGATGAAGTGAAAGAAAGATTAATAGAAAAACAACATGAAATAGATGAAACTACAAATGGATTTACAGTAGTAGATCCAAGTGGTATTACAGTACAGTTTGAAATAGAAGTAGCATAAAACAAGCCAGAAAGTGTGTAATCACTTTCTGGCTTGTTTTTAATTATTCATAGTTCAATCCAAAACCTTCTTACAATATTTCCATCTTCCTCAATGAAATCATCATCACGAAGCCCGCCGTTATGTAAGATTGTTTTTTCTGATCCAGTATTCACTTCGTCACAAACGACAAGTACTTTCTCAATGTTTAATTCCTTCGTTTTTTCTAGCGATAACTCTAATAACTTCGTAGCATAACCTTTTCTTCTTTCAGAAGGGCGAATGCCATAACCGATATGACCTCCAGCGTTAAATAAATGTTCGTTTAAACTATGACGTATATTAACAACTCCTACAATTTTATTTTCATCTGTAACGAGCCAATACGTAGAGTCTGGTACCCAAGATTCAGGAAGGTTTACTCCGTTATGTGCATCGAGTAATTCTTGAATCATAGCCGGAAAGTTAGAAGGGGCCTTTGAAATAACCCAAGGAATCATCGTTTCACCGCTATCTTTCCATTCGTTATAAAAATCTAAGTATTCTTCTTGTAAATCAGTAGTAGGTGTAATCAAAAAGACATTCATTGCTAGTAAGCTCCTTTTATTTATGTTTTATTTCACAAAAATCAAGGCAGAAAATGAAAGCGTTTTCTAGCTTTCTCAACCTCATTTCTTGCACTTCATATGCAATTTTTAACTGAAGATAAGTAAGGTGTTGAACTTAAAGGTTTTTTTGTATGAGAAATAGGTTATCTTGTTTATGCTAATATTTAAAATATTAGCATAAAAGCGTTGGGATAGTAAGTGAATTTTGATGGAATGTTTTTATATCGATAAATGGATGTGTGTGATAATTTTTGTTTTATCCATCTATAATGAATGAAAGGGGGAAGTGTTCGTGAGCTTACATATTGATTTTATTTTACGAATTGGTATTGCTGGTTTATTAGGAGCAATGATTGGTATTGAAAGGGAAATTCGATCAAAAGAAGCTGGATTAAAGACTCATTTCCTCGTAGCGGTAGGGAGCGCTTTAATAATGGTTGTTTCGAAATATGCCTTTTCAGATATTATGTTTGAAAATCATATGTCCCTTGATCCAAGTCGTATTGCAGCGCAAGTTGTTAGTGGAGTAGGTTTTTTAGGTGCAGGTACAATTATTATTCAAAAACAGGTAGTGAAAGGATTAACGACAGCGGCTGGTTTATGGGCTACAGCAGGAATTGGATTAGCAATTGGAGCGGGTATGTATGTAGTAGGGATTGGAGCTACGATTCTCGTTTTAATTGGGTTAGAGATTGTAAGTCGTATTTTTAAAGTGCGATTTTTATTTCCGCAAAATATAACAGTGCAAATTTGTATGAATAAACATGAAACGGTACAACAAATATTAGAGAAGCTTCATATGAAAGGTATTCCAATACTTTCATATGAAGTGGAATCTTTACAGCAAGATACAGGTGTAGTTTATAAGGTAGGAATGCAGCTGAAAAATATATCACCTGAAGAAAAGAATGCATTCATTCAATATATACAAACATTACCAGAAATAACGTTTGTAAAGTTAAATTCATAGCGTTGAAAAAGAGGTTAGATGTAGCAGAAATTTCGCTATTATCTATCCTTTTTTTGACACAAATCGCATGGAGAGTCAAGCGTTAATTTTGCTATGAATGGATACATATGTGAACGTTACCTTATTTTTTCTCAATACAGAATAAATAGTCAGAATAGTAAGATATTAGTGTAGGGCACTAAAAAATGTAAGGTAGGGGAGAGTATGAAAGGCTATTCAAAAAAAGTTTTAGTAGGGGTAAGTTTTGCTAGTTTACTGTTAGGGAGTTTTCAAGGGAGCATATCGGCGGAAAATACTAAGGAAGAGCAAGTTTCTTATCGAAATGTGCTCAAAATGGAGCCAGTTGGTGTACAATTGCCAGTGCAAGAATTAGCTCATTCATCAAAAGTGCTAGAAAATAAGTCTTTTGAGAAAAGGCTACAATTTGCTGATTTATCGCAAAGACCGCCAGAAGTAAAAAAAGAAAGTAAACAATTAGCTGTAGCGAAAACTTATACAATTGCTGAATTAAATCAATTAAGCAATCAGCAATTAGTAGATTTACTTGTAACAATCGACTGGGAGCAAATTACGGGGCTATTTCAGTTTAATAAAGACAGTCTAGCATTCTATCAAAATGATAGTAGGATGCAGGCGATTATTGATAAATTAAAGCAGCAAGGGCAAACTTATACGCAAGATGATTCAAAAGGGATTGAGACATTAGTAGAGGTATTGCGATCTGGGTTTTATTTAGGATTTTATAATACAGAATTAAGTAAACTGAATGAACGAAGCTATCATGATAAATGCTTACCTGCATTAAAAACGATTGCGAGCAACCCGAATTTTAAGCTCGGTACATTAGAACAAAATAGAGTTGTATCATCATACGGAAAATTAATAGGAAACGCTTCGAGTGATGTGGAAACGATAACATCGGCTGCGAAGATTTTTAAACAATATAATGATAGTTTTTCTACATTGGTAGATAATCTTTCAGCTGGAAATGCGATTTACGATATTATGCAAGGTGTGGATTACGATATTCAATCATATTTGTACGATACGAGAAAAGTGCCGAAAGATACAGTATGGTATCAGAAAATAGATAGTTATATTAATGAGCTAAGTCGTTTTGCATTAATGGGAACGATTACAGCGAAAAACGGATGGCTTATTAACAATGGCATTTATTATACAGGTAGACTCGGTACGTTCCATAGTACAGGGACGAAAGGGTTACAAGTTGTAACAGATGCGATGAACATATACCCGTACTTAGGGGAGCAATATTTCGTAGCAGCTGAGCAAATCGCGACAAATTACGGCGGAAAAGATGCAAATGGAAATATGGTTAATTTAGATCAAATACGAGAAGATGGTAAGAAAAAATATTTACCGAAAACGTATACGTTTGATGATGGTGCAATTGTTTTAAAAGCTGGAGATAAAGTGACTGAGGAAAAAGTAAAACGTCTATATTGGGCAGCGAAAGAAGTGAAGGCACAATTCCATCGTACCGTTGAAAGTGACCAGCCATTAGAAAAAGGGAATCCAGATGATGTATTGACGATGGTTATTTATAATAGTCCAGCAGAATATCAATTTAATCGTCAATTGTACGGGTATGAAACGAATAATGGTGGTCTTTATATAGAAGGAACAGGTACATTCTTTACTTATGAACGTACACCACAAGAAAGTATTTATAGTTTAGAAGAGTTATTTCGACATGAGTTCACGCATTATTTACAAGGTAGATATGAAGTGCCAGGACTATGGGGACAAGGTAAGATGTATGAAAATGAAAGATTATCTTGGTTTGAAGAAGGAAATGCTGAATTTTTTGCAGGAGCAACGAGAACGGATAATGTTGTACCGAGAAAAAGCATTATAGGAGGATTATCTTCAAATCCAGCAGAGCGTTATACGGCCGAGCGAACGTTAAATGCAAAGTATGGAACGTGGGATTTCTATAATTATTCCTTCGCTTTACAATCGTACATGTACAATAAGAGGTATGATATGTTTGATAAAGTTCATGATCTTATTAGGAAAAATGATGTGACAGCATATGATGCATATCGCTCTGCGTTAAGTAAAGATGCGAATTTAAATAAAGAGTATCAAGACTATATGCAAATGTTAGTTGATAATCGTGATAAATATAATGTTCCGTTAGTATCAGATGATTATTTAGCAACGCACGCATCGAAACCAGTTTCAGATATTGCAGCAGAAATTACGGCGGAAGCAAATGTAAAAAATGTATCTGTAAAGAAAAATAAATCACAGTTCTTTAATACATTTACACTACAAGGAACATATACAGGTACTGCTGCAAAAGGAGAATATGAAGACTGGAAAACAATTACACAAAAGGTGAATGATACGTTAAAACGTTTAAGTACAAAAGAATGGACAGGCTATAAAACAGTAACAGCTTATTTTGTGAATTATCGTGTGAATGCATCAGGACAATTTGAGTATGACGTTGTGTTCCATGGTATGAATACAGAAGAAGGAGCTGTGAATAAAGCGCCGTTCGCAGTTATAAATGGTCCGTATAGCGGAAATGTGAACGAAGCAATCTCTTTTAAAAGCGATGGATCAAAAGATGAAGATGGAAAAATCGCTTCTTATAAATGGGAGTTTGGAGACGGTACTGTAAGTAATGAACAAAACTCAACGCACATTTATACAAAAGAAGGAACATATACAGCGAAATTAACAGTAACAGACGATAAGGGAGCAACTAATACTGCTACAACGAGTGTGACAGTTAAAAAGAAAGAAGATAACAGTGTAGAAAAAGAGCCAAACAATTCATTCCAAACAGCAAATAAACTGCAGTTGAATCAAATTTTACGTGCTAGTTTAGGAAATGGTGATACAAGTGATTTCTTTGAAATAAATGTAGAAACAGCTAAAAACCTTCAAATCAATGTAACGAAAGAAAATAATATTGGAGTAAACTGGGTTCTTTATTCAGAAGCAGATTTAAATAATTATGTTACGTATGCCCAGCAACAAGGAAATCAACTAGTAGGTAGCTACTATACGTATCCAGGGAAATATTATTTACATGTGTATCAGTATGGTGGGGGAACAGGGAATTATACGGTAGAAGTGAAGTAGTAAAAGGGAAATTGTTTTTTCGATGAATAGCAAAAAGATCTATGCTTTTAATGAAAAAACAACTGTAGACAATGACTCTAATGACATTAACAGATTAAGTGTCGAGAGATCTTATATTTAAATTAAACAAATCTGAACAGTAAATGAGATGAAATTGATAAATTATTAGTTCATCAAAATGTAAGAAAAGTAGTGAATTTTAAGTACGTTTAATTAAAGGATCAGAGTTTATCTATTTTTACAGATAAACTCTGATCCTTATTATTTGAAAGTAAGATAATTGATACGTAAGGTAGCGGGATTTTTAAAATTCATTTATTTAAAAAGTTAAGTAGAAAATTTTTATCATCTAAATAACTTTCATTACATTAGCAGGGGATACTAATAGAAAAGCGTGTCCCTTTACCTAATTCACTCTCTATCTCTATATCTCCGTTTAATTCTTTAATAATACTGTAAGCAATCATAGTACCAAGTCCAGTCCCTTTTTCTGTTGTTGAATAAAACGGCAAAGCAATTCGTTTTATTTGTTGAGATGACATTCCAACACCTGAATCAATAATATCAACTATAATATTACCTTTTATTTTTTGTATATTTATTTGTAATACTCCACCATTTTTCATAGCCTCAATTCCGTTTTGTATGATGTTGTTTAGACAGATTCTGAATTTTTCGGGGTCCCCATTTATATAAAAGGAAGCTGTACTATTTTGTTTTATGTCAACTTTGTATGATAGAGCGAGTGGTGAAATAGTTTCTTTCACCTGATTTAATATGTGATTAATATCTATTTTCTCTTTTAGGGTGTTCTTTGGTTTGGTTAAAGATAAATAGTTATTGATAGTAGATTGTATTTGCTGCATTTCAATTAACATGATTTCTAAGTATTGATCCTGAGATAGCTTAGAGGCATGTTTTTCATTTAATAATTGAGTGAATCCATGAACCGTGGTTAGTGGATTGTGGATTTCGTGTGCAATTGACGCCGCTAGTTCGCTAGCTATATAAAATTTTTCAGCCCGTTGCAGTTTTTCTTTCATTTTATATTTCTCAATCATTCCCTCTATTAAATAAACTGATAATAATAATGTGAAAATATTAATGATTATATAATTTAATAAAAATTCTATGAGAGTAGCGTCTATTTTACCTCCTGTATTTATTTGAGTTACAATACCGCAGATAGAAAGTGAAGCTGTACATACTAAAATAAGGAGTAAGCTTAATAATATCTTTTTTTCTTTAAAATGCATAGGTAATAAGTAACGGAAGAGCATTGTTATACCAGAAATAATTGTAAAGATAATAAATGATGGAAGAACGCCATTTCCACCTAAGTAAAAGCGATAAGAAAGATATAAAATTCCTATAAGAACAATGTTTTTTATATTTCCATACAGAAAAACTAATATGATAGGAATAAAACGTAAATCATAAATAAAGCCAGCATGTAAATGAAAAGGAAAAGTCATACAAAAAATAATAGCAATAGAGGAGAGAGTAGAAATTAACATATTATTACATGTTATTTTTTCTCTAAATTCTAGCCAAAATACGTGATAGCTAAGGATACAAATTATTATAATAAAGGTATTTAATAAGAGAGTAGAAATTCCCATAGTTTTGCATCTCCGATAGTTTGTAAGTAGGATTATGTATAAGTTGGACCTAGATGTTTAGTATTAGTAGACTTTCTATCTAAAAAAGGAAGGATACTTGAAAAAATGTTATTATATTACTCGTATTAGAATTGATGAGGAAGATAGAAAAAATAATAGATAAAAAATCTACTTGAATTTATGTACATATGAAATTAGAAAATAACTTTTGTATAGATAAAATTGGGATTGAATTACTGGTAAAATAATGGGTTTTTGAGTGTGAATATTCTGTGAAAACAATATATATGACGACCATTGTTTTGTAGCTTTCGTTATATTAACATGGAATTTACCGAATTACAAAGTGAAAATTTAAAATTTTTTTATTCATATAATTTATCTGAAATGAAAACACTGTTCACTCGAGTATTGTGGTAATGAATCGTATACATTTTGTGTGAAAAAACCTTTGAAATTAACATGTTCTTTTTTATAAAACATAATACTGTAGCTTTATCTATGTGAGTTACTCAATAAATGTTAATACGTAAAGTTATTATATGTGTATTTAAGGATATGAATTATTACATAAAAACGCACTTAAAAAAGAATGTATGATGGTAATAGAATACAAACATCAAGGGGGAACTTAAAATGAAGTTAAATAAACTAGTGCTTAGTTGTGGAGTGATTTCGGCATTAACACTTGGTGTGTTAGGGAATAATACTTATGCTGAAGAAGTGCACAAAACGAATGATGCAATTAATATAGTTGAACACGTTCCTGCAGACATATTATTAACTCAAACAATGGATTATAGTGGAGAGGCTGTCACTTCTTTTGTATATAATGGGAGTACTGATTTAAGCTTCTTTATGAAAAATAATGGCCAAAATACAATGGGGTATAGTGTAAAAGGCCCAAATACGGAGTTAATTGTTGGTGGTTATATAAAACCTGGAGAACAACAAATTAATGTTACAAATGTACGGAATGCTTTATCTCCATTACCGATTGGAACATATAAAATTTACGTTTCAAATGATGATGGTTCTAAGGGACAATTCCAAGTTGCAGTAAGATCTATGAATTAAATTTAAAAAACCTTGTTTATGAGCTGATTTAATTTTTACTTTCTGGAAAGAGATGATATTGACCCGAGAGTCCCCCATAAAAGTAAAAACGAGCACCCTTATGTAATTGTGAGAGGGTGCTCGTTTTTTGTTATGAAACAGAAAAGAATTACTTCCAACCACTTATAAAGACATTTTGATATTTCCTTCGCTAATCTACTAGTTTGTGTAAACGGGAGAATGTCCATTATGAAAGATTTCAAAATAAAGGTGACTTAACATGCAGCTAAATTATATAGGGAAATAGAAAAACCACTCTTATATGAGTGGTTTCTAATCATTATTTTTAGGCTATACATTTAAAATTAGGCTAAGTTATAGAAATAATAAACATTTTATCCGTGGTTATTATTTTGGTTCTGGATAATGATTGTAGTATGAGATTCTAATAAATTCTTGGTAGATATTTGTTAATTTAGCATCTCTAAGAGCATCGTTGAATTTTTGCATACGTACACTACCTTGAGCGTAGCCTCCACCAGGAGTATAAGGGTTTCTAGCTTCAAAGTCATCCATAAATACTTTTAATTTTTTATAGTCTTGAGATTGATAGAAAGCCGCGGCCTCTTCAGGAGTGACATCAAAGTAAGAGGATGATGTTGAGTTATAAGAAGCTGCTTGAGCACTAGGTACCTCTAGCATAGTTGCAGCTCCACCGAACATAGTAAGCGCCATAGAAGATACAATAATTTTTTTGAACATAATAAAACCTCCATGTAGAATATTTGGATTAATAGTAATGCTGTAATCATTATAGTTACAACGAAGGTGATTATCAAATGCAATGTTGCATAATTAATTCTTTGAATAAGAAGTTCCCCTTATATCTAAATGGAGGAGTGTAATAATGAATTAATAGAGTAAAAGAGGGGTACATATTATTCGGGGTAACAAGAAAATGAAAAGAAAAGGCTATTTTTAATTGGGGAAAGTTAAAAGGAATAATAGTTAACAGCTGAAGTTACCATTATTGGGAATTTAATTTCGTTTATTTGTGTTGAGAAATAAATAGTATAAGTTGTATAAGGCGAAATGAAGGAAGATTTCTTATAGATTTTTCGTTTAACAAAGTATGTTAAACGAAAAATCATGTAATAGACTACGAAATAATCTTTCCAAAATAAAATATAGTTTGGCTGAAAATTAGAGGACATTAATTCATTGAAGTAGTAATTACTGTTTTTCAGGATAGGGGTCTTTTTTTATTTAAGAAAGAGAATATATTTTCTCAACAGGACAAATGGTAATCATCTATAAGTACTACTTATAAGGATAATAGGAAAATAGAAATAAATAATAAAGGAGAATACGAAATGACAACATTACTATCTAATAGAAATCGAGTTAAAATTAGTGAAGAAGATGTAGATGTATTAAAGGTAATGGCACATCCCGTTCGATTACAAATTGTAAATGAATTAATGCACCATAAAATGTGTAATGTTACACAGTTAACGGAAATATTAAGACTCCCGCAATCCACTGTTTCACAACATCTATCAAAATTAAAGGGAACCGTACTCCGTGCAGAAAGACGAGGGTTAGAGATGCATTATTATATTGATAATGCTAAGGCCCGCCAGATTATAGGGATTTTAGGTTTTTAGGTTCATACTACGTAAAAAGTTTCCTAATATAAAATAGGGAACTTTTTTTGAACAAATTGTACATATTTATAAATAGAATGGAAAGAAGTAAGCTAGTAATTTAAATAGTGGCCTCTTTTAAAGATAATTAAATATGCCAAAATATATGATTACAAAGCGAAACGTTTGATGCCTTTTTTTATTTATTAGGTAAAAGCAATTGGGTGGATTTTCTTACAGTAATGGTTGGATAAAATAGAAGATTACTAACTTGAACAAAAGAACTACTAGTTACATATTTAACATACATATTTATCTGGTTAATTGCAGTCGTGTTTTGGAATCTGTATATAGTAAACTCATTTAAAAACTTGAAAAATATTAAAATGTGTAAATTTTATGACTATTTAGTTAAAAATATTTAATATTTGTAATTTTTTGTTTTATAATGATAATCGGGTTGCTCGTGAATGTTTTAGATATTGCGATATACACTCGGATAAATTTATTTTAGGGAGGGTTCAAAATTGGGTAAGAGAGTTATTATAAGAGTTTTTACATTATTATCAGTACTGGCATTATTCCTTAATGTGTTTTTACCAAGGGCTAGTGCAGAAGTTATGACGCAT
The DNA here is from genome assembly GCF_016483345.1 of Bacillus cereus group sp. N24. Classification (NCBI taxonomy): domain Bacteria; kingdom Bacillati; phylum Bacillota; class Bacilli; order Caryophanales; family Bacillaceae; genus Bacillus; species Bacillus cereus group sp. N24. The sequence continues at coordinate 339,212 of NZ_JAEHCA010000001.1, read as the reverse complement.
GAAAAATATTCAATGGAATGGAGTTATAGTAATAGTCTAGGTAAGTACATTCGGACTGAATTTATTAAAAATTCAAGCGGTCAAATTGCTTATTGCTTAACTCTTGGATTAAAATCACCAAATGGTGAAGATCTTCCTGAAATGGGGAAAACAGATAATGTAGTATATAAGGTCTTATTAAATGGTTTCCCACAAAAAAGTACTCAACAGCTGGGAGTAGCTAATGAAAATGAAGCGCATTATGCAACTCAGCTTGCGGTCTGGAATGCATTAGGTCAACTTGATGTAAATGAATTAAAACATGAGAATAAAAATGTTGAAAAAGCAGCTAAGGCTATTATTAATAATGCTAATAATAGTGAAGAGACGCAAGATATTTTTATGAATGTGATTCCTGCTGAAAAGCAAAAAGCAGAATTAAAGGGTGAGTTCTTTGAAACGAATCTATACACAGTACAAACAAATGCTAAGAGTGGTTCTTATAAGGTAGTGGCGAAAAATGCCCCTAATGGAGTTAAAATTGTTAGTGAAAATGGTGAAGTGAGAGATCAGCTTTCAGTTGGGGAAAAATTCCGTATCCAAATTCCTAAGAACACAAAAACAGGTGAATTTAATTTAAGTGTTGCTGCTAATTTAACTAAAGTTCAAGCAATTGCTTACCGCGGCACGGATACTGTTCAGAATGCTACAGTATTATTAGAAAGAAATGAAGAAAAACTTAGTAGTGATCTTGCAGTAAATTGGGAAGCAACTGGTTCTTTAAAAATTAAAAAGGTTGGAGAAAATGGGGAAGTTCTAGCTGGTGCAGTATTTGAAGTCTTTAATGCAAATAATGAATCAGTTGGAAAAATCACGACTGGTGCTGATGGTACTGCAGAATTAAATAACCTACAAATTGGTACATATACAGTAAAAGAAATTAAAGCACCAACAGGTTATGTTTCAGGTGATAAACCACAAACTATTGAAGTTAAAACAGGGGAAACAGGAGCTGTTCAAGTAGTAAACAATAAAGTAAAAGGTAACATCGAAATAAAAAAACTTAGTGATTCAGGAAAGATTTTGCCAAATGTTGAATTCACAGTCTTCACTGAAGATGGAAAAGAAGTGAAAAAAGTAGTAACAAAAGAAAATGGAATTGCAAAAGTTGAGGATCTTACGTATGGTAAGTATTATTTCTTAGAGACAAAAACACCTAATGGATATCTTGAAAATAAAACAAAGTATCCTTTTGAAATTAAAGAGCACAATAAAACACTTACTTTTACAGTAGAAAATACCGAAGTAAAAGGTAGTGTAAAATTACTTAAAGTAGATAATGAAGATATCAGCAAAAAATTAGAAGGTGCAGTATTCGAGTTAAAAGATGCAAGTGGGAAAGTTATTGGTGAATATAAGACAGATAAAAAAGGTGAAGTTAACGTCAAAAATTTAGCATATGGTAAATATTCATTTGTAGAAAAGGCTTCTCCAAATGGTTACGTTCTTATTAAAGAACCGATTGTGTTCGAAATAAAGGAACATGGGAAAATTATTGAGTTATTAGCAGTTAATCATCTTATCAAAGGTGATCTAGAAATTACAAAAGTTGATGTAGCTGATGGAAACAACAAACTTCCAAATGCAGAGTTTACTATTTATAATGAAGCAGGAAAAGAAGTAGTAAAAGGAAAAACAGACGATAAAGGTATCGCGAAGTTTGAAAAGTTACCATTTGGAAAATACACATATAAAGAAACTGTTGCACCAAAAGGTTATGTATTGAATGAAGAAACGTTCTCTTTTGAGATCAAAGAGAATGGTCAAATCATTAAACATATTGTCAAAGATGAAAAGATTCCTTCAATAAAAACAACAGCTACTGATAAAACAGATGACACAAAAGAAATGCACACGTCTAAGTCTGTAACAATCCAAGATAAAGTGGAATACAAAGATCTACAAATAGGTAAAGAGTACACTGTAAAAGGTAAATTAATGGATAAAAAAACTAATAAACCATTAGTTGTAAATGGCAAAGAAATAACAACTGAAACTAAGTTTACACCAAAAGAAGCAAATGGTTCTATTACATTAGATTTTACATTTGATGCAACTGGTTTAGAAGAAAAAGAAGTAGTAGTATTCGAAGAGTTACTGAAAAACGGAAAAATTGTTACAACACATGCTGATATCAACGACAAGGGTCAAACAGTTAAGTTCGTTAAGCCTTCAGTAAAAACAACAGCTACAAACAAAGCTGATGGTGGAAAAGAGATTCATGCAAATGATTCTATCACTATCCAAGATAAAGTAGAGTATACTAACTTAGTTGTTGGCAAAGAGTACACTGTAAAAGGTAAATTAATGAACAAAGCTATTAAAGAACCATTATTAATTGATGGTAAAGAAGTAATAGCTGAGACTAAGTTTACTGCAAAAGAAAAGAATGGTTTTGTAACAGTAGCATTTACTTTCGTTGGTGCTGAACAGCAAGGAAGAGAAGTAGTCGTGTTTGAAGACTTATTACATGAAGGTCAAGTAATTGCAACTCATGCAGACATTAACGATGCAGGTCAAACAGTTCGATTTGTAGAGCCTTCAATAAAAACAACAGCTACAAACAAAGCTGATGGTTCTAAAGAATTAGACGCTACAAAATCTGTAACAATCCAAGATAAAGTGGAATACAAAGACTTAATCGTGGGTAAAGAGTACGTTGTAAAAGGTAAACTAATGGATAAAGCAACAAACAAACCATTATTAGTTGAAGGTAAAGAAGTAACAGCAGAATCTAAGTTTACTGCAAAAGAGAAAAATGGTTCTATCACATTAGATTTCACATGTAATGCTTCTGCATTACAAGGTAAAGGAGTAGTAGTATTTGAAGAACTGTATCAAGATAGTGTCTTAGTAGCTATTCACGTTGACATTGAAGATAAGGGACAAACAGTGAAATTCAAAGAGGTAAAACCGGAACAACCTAAACCAGAACAGCCGAATCCAGATAAAAATACTCCAACATCAGAGCAACCTAAAGAGCAAGTAAAAGAACAACCACAACCTAAGAATGAAATTCAATCTAAAATTGGATGGTTACCGCAAACAGGTACTAACCTTACTAGTTGGATCTCTATGGCTGCAGGCGCATTACTGTTAATTGTAGGTGGAGTGATTTTCTTAAAACGTAAAAATGCATAGAAATTAAAAAATAAGCACATCTGTTTTTATAACAAGATGTGCTTATTTTCTTACGTATTTTTGATCTAAAATGAAATTTGTTGTAGGATTAATTAAATTCATTCCTTGTTATGCAAATATATTTCTAGTGGAAATAAATTCTTCATTATTTTGCCCTGGACAGACTTTATAAAAAATGGTTACGTTTCCTAATCATGAAATAATCCTCTCAAATTGCAATCCTACTTTTTGTAAAAGCTTTACTGCATCAACAATATTTGTAGAAGTAATTGCTACAAAAGTTTTTCAAATGAAATTTATAAAAGCTTGATAGGCAATACCAAGAGAAAAGACCGTAGCTACCATATGTGCAGTCCATTTAGGCATATTTAATTTCAATACGGTATTGTACAAGATTCCATATACGATACAAATGCTTAATACAATTGCAATGAATTGAAGAACTAACAAAAATAGTGGTTGTTCCATTTATTCTCACTTCCTTTATTTAATATATTAATATAATTAATTTAGAAGTGGAAGTTTTATTTCTATAAAGTTCCAAAAATGTAATGTGAAAGGAGTATTGGTAATTACAAGAATTGATACAACTATAATGTAACTCAAAAGATTATTATAAAATCAGTAAAATAACAAAAAGGTCACCATGAGTGGTGACCTTTTTATTACGCGTTATACCCGAATAATTTTAAATCTTCTCCTGAGTCTGAAATTATCTTTTCGAACTGCAATCCTACTTTTTCTAAAAGCTTTCCTGAGGTGATGTTATCTATAGAAGTAATTGCTACAATTCGTTTCAGTCCAAGTTTTTGTACACCGTATTCGATTACCGCAGAAGCAGACTCTTGGCCATATCCTTTTGAACGGAATTTTTCTAAAAAGGCAAAGCCGATATCAACATCTTCTAATGAATCTCTTTTAATAAGACCGCACATACCAAGTGGCGTGAGATCTTCTTTTCTTTCTACTAAGTAAAGGCCAAATCCGAGTTTGTTATACATATCGACTGGTCCGTTTACGATATAATTTTTTGCGTCTTCTAAGTTTTTAACCCCTTTATCACCAATAAACTGAATCCATGCAGGATCGTTTACTAATTCAAGAATAAACGGAGCATCATTTATATCGAGCCAACGAAGAGTGAGTCGTTCAGTTTCAAGAACTATCAGTGTATTGCACCACCTTTAAATGTTATAACAATTAGTATGGATTGCGTAATACAAAAGTGCAACATATTTTATTTACGCTCTACTTGTTCACATAAAGTTCGTTTGTTTTGTATAAAAGGATATTTTATAATTAGATTTGATTGTAAAGAGTGAGATACTTATACAATGACTCCTAGGTGACTAGGAGTTTTTACTATATAACTATCATTATTACTAAATATGACACACTACACATTCTACTCAAGGAGGTACATAATGAAAAAATTATATAATGCATCGTTTACGTATTTAATTATCGGTTTATTGTCAGGAATATTTGCTAGGGAGTATGGGAAGTATAAAGGGATTTTAGGCTCTACTTTATTAAACCTTTTACATACACATACACTTGTACTTGGTTTTTTCTTCTTTTTAATTGCTTTAGGATTAGCAAAAGTATTCGCGTTTCATGAAGTGAAAGGATTTAATAAATGGTTTGTTTTACATAACATTGCATTAACTTTAATGTTAGGTTCGCTGGCAGCGAGAGGGCTTCTTCAATTGAATGGAGCGGATTTTAAAGAGCTAACGTATATTGTAGGTTTTTCTCATTCGTTGATGGCAGTTACATTAATTTGGTTTATGTTGTTAATAAAGAAGTCATATAAAATGTAGTTTGAAAAGAACTTGTAGCGGGTGCTGCAAGTTCTTTTTTGTATGCTTAAAGTTCAATAATCTTATTTTTCTAATTATTTTGTATAAAAATGGTATACTTATTTTAAAACTAAAAAAGGAGAGTTAGTTATGGAAATAACAATTGAGCATTTAGTAAATGAATTAAAGGATATGCTTCCTGAAGATCGAGTAGTAATAAATGAGACAGTAAGAGAGTTACATAGTAAAGATGAATCATATCATGCTAGTAGTTTACCTGATGTAGTTGTTTTTCCAAAAACGACCGAAGAGGTTAGCGGGATAATGAAAGTAGCAAGTGAGCATAAAAAACCTGTCGTTCCATTTGGGGTAGGCTCTAGTTTAGAAGGACATGTAATTCCGTATGAAAAGGGGATCACAATGGATTTTTCTCTTATGAATAAAATACTTGAAATAAGGGAGAAGGATTTTCTTGTGAGAGTACAGCCAGGAGTGACCCGCTCTCAGCTTAATAAAGAATTGAAAAAGTATGGATTGTTTTTTAGTGTAGACCCAGGAGCCGATGCAACGTTAGGTGGAATGGCTGCTACAAATGCAAGCGGAACGACAGCGGTTAAGTATGGCGTAATGCGTGATCAAGTTCGTGATTTAGAAGTGGTTCTAGCTGATGGAGGCGTAATACATACGGGGAATTTAGCAGCGAAGTCATCATCAGGTTATCATTTAAATGGTATTTTCGTAGGTTCAGAAGGGACGCTTGGATGTTTTACGGAATTAACTTTAAGAGTATATGGTATACCAGAGCATGTTATGGCAGCGAGAGCATCGTTTCCAACTATAAATGATGCAGTAGAGGCTGTTATACATATTTTGCAAGCAGGTATTCCGATTGCCAGAATTGAACTTGTTGATGAATTATCTATGAAACAAGTAAATCATTATAATGAAACAAGTTATAGAGAAGAACCTACACTGTTTTTAGAGTTTCATGGCAATGAAGCGGGGCTAAAGCAAGATATTGAATTTACGAAAGAAATCGTTCTTGATCATAAATGTAAAGAAATCGCGTTTGAGACGGAAACTGCGGCGAGAAATAAATTATGGGATGCAAGACATAACTTAGCGTATTCTTACGTGCATAGTTATCCTGGCAAAAAACTAATGAGTACAGATGTATGTGTGCCGATTTCAGAATTAGCTGGTGCGATTCACCATGCGAAAGAGGTATTACATAAAGTAGGTCTTATTGGTGGTATTCTCGGTCATGTTGGAGATGGGAATTTCCATGTACTCTTAATGATTGATACAAAAGATAAAGAAGAAGTGAAGAAGGCAGACGAAATAAACGAAAGTATCGTTCTATATGCTCTTAAACGAGGTGGAACGTGCACGGGAGAACATGGCGTTGGAGTCGGAAAACGAAAGTATCAAGAAGAAGAACATGGGGCGGCATTATTCGTAATGGAGAAAATAAAGAAAGCTCTTGATCCGCAAAATATTTTGAATCCGAATAAGGTGTTTCAGTTAAAGGATAAGGGATGATTGGGTGAAAGTACTAGAAGCGATAAGTAATATAGCTGGAAAGTATTTTGCATTTTAGGTTATTTGTATTGCAGCTATTGCATATTTCATTCCCACGCCATTTCTCGGGTTAACTAGTTACATAACAATTTTACTTGGGGTTGTCATGTTTGGGATGGGGTTAACATTAAAGGCTGTTGATTTCAAAATCATCGCTACAAAACCATTGCCAGTTATTATCGGTGTATGTGCTCAGTTTATTATTATGCCACTTGTCGCATACGTACTCGCCTACGTTATGAATCTACCAGCGGAATTAGCAGCTGGATTAGTGTTGTTCGGTTCAGTACCGGGTGGCACCGCATCAAATGTTATGGCTTATTTAGCAAAAGGAAATTTAGCGTTGTCTATTGCAATGACTGCCAGTAAATGCTATGTCTATGTTTCTTTCTATCGTACAAGGCATTATCGTGCCTATCATTTTGGGATTATTAGTGAAGAAGTTTTTTCCTTATACCGTTAATAAAGGAATGACTGTAATACCTTTAATATCGGTTATAGCAATTATCATTATTGTTTCTGCAATTGTTTCAGCAAATGTAAGTAGCATTACTTCTTCAGGTCTTCTTATCTTTGTTGCAGTGATGCTCCATAATGCATTTGGTTTTTTGCTCGGGTATATAACTGCGTTCGTACTTGGATTAGATGAAGGGACTAGAAGAGCCATTTCAATAGGAGTAGGAATGCAAAATGCAAAGGGGAACTTTATTGATAAAAATTTATCAATAAATATAGAAAAATAAGAGACGCGCATTTCATTTGAAATAGAGGAATGATAAAGAATGCAAAAACGTATTGTACATTTTGAAGGACTGATTGTATTTTTAGCCACGATTTATATGTATTCGATATATGAATTTGGTTGGATTATATTTTTTGTATTCCTTTTAGCGCCGGATTTATCAATGTTAGCATATGGGATCAATAATCACGTTGGTGCTAAAATATATAATGTATGTCACACATATATCATATCCATATTAATTGTACTAATAGGTGTCTATTTTAAGATAGATACCGTTCTAATGATTGGCTTAATATGGACAGCACATATTGGAATGGATCGAATGTTTGGATATGGATTGAAATATGAGACGGATTTTAAGGATACTCATATTCAGAGGTTATAAGAGATGGGTGTAATGTGGACAAATAATAAATTGAGGAGTTGAATTTTAAACAATTGTTGAGAAATATATATAAATATGGATATAAATAATTGAATTGTGTTACTTTTAGAATAATTAAAGAGGAGGGGGAGGGGTTTCAATGAATATACAAATCACGGGTAATAAATTAATTACCAAGATGCTGAATGATTGGTACCAAAATATCAGAGCCCAACGAGTAAGTGAAGCGAAAAAAATAAAGGAAGAGATTGATAAAAAGCTACATATTATCGAAGAAGATATAAATGTTTTATTTCACTATTATCTTTTAGATTTTCGATATAAAGTGCTAATTGATGGTATAGGTATTTCAAAAAATTCTTTTGATAAAGTGGATTCGTTGCCTAAACCGAACGATGAATTTTTAGAATATTATTATTATTTATTCAAATCCATACATTCTACAATTCTCTCAAATTATAGTGAAGCGAGTAACTATTTTGATAAAGCGGAAGGATTACTAAAGCATATTCCAGATGAAGTTGAACAAGCAGAGTTGAACTACAGAGTTTCTACATTAAAATATCAAATGTATCAAGCATATTCAGCTATTGAATATGCTTCGAAAGCAAGGGATATCTTTGCAAAACATGCAGGGCATGAAATGAATGTAGCACTATGTGAAAATGTTTTGGGATTATCTTTTTCAAAATTAAAACAGCATGAAAGAGCAGAGGAGTATATTGTTTCAGCATTAAATACTTTGCAAAAAAAAGATGCTGAAACACTAGTTTTAAGAATAAGGCATAATTTGGGATTATTGTATGCGAGCCAAAACCTTTCAGTCTTAGCTATTAGGCACTTATCAGAAGTTTCTAAAAAAATGCCGAATCATTATAAAGCTATTTTTATAGAGGCAGGAGAATATTATAAAATAGGAGAAATAGAAAAGGCAAAAGAGTTAATTGAAATTGGATTGGAAGTTTGTAAAGAATTAAAAAATGATGAATATAGGTATCATTTTTTAATTCTAAAGGAATTTTGTCAATGTTTAAAAGCAGAAAACGTAGAAAAAATTATACTTGAAAGTTTTGCTTACTTTGAAAGAGAAAATTTAACCGAATATATCTGCGAATATGCTGAAAAGCTGGCAATAGAGTTTCATAAAGAAGGCAATATAGAACAGGCTGAAAAGTATTTTTATAAGGCTTATGAAATGAGAAAAAGAATATTTGACAAAGGAGCGTTGAAATAATGAAAAAAATCGGATTAACTATTATGGGATTAGCGGTTGCTGGTGTTGTATCTTTAAGTATTGGCGGTATTTTAGCTGAATCTAAACAAGAGGCACATGAAAATTTTTCGATATTAAACCTTGATACAAAACAATATGCTGCTCATGGAGATACGCCTGCACCTGCAAAACCAGATTTTTTAGTAGTAGAACGTGTATAAATATAGAGTGAAGTATTTTTGATTTGAAGTCGGCATTTTTAGTTGATTTTAAAAATGGACATTAAATAAGTTAACTTAAAAGGTGTTTTCAATATTGAAAACACCTTTTAAGTTTGTTGTTAACAGTTAATATAATTAGAAATGTTCTTTTAATTGCAATCAAGTCCCACAAAAAGTACGATAAGGACGATTCGTAGGCACGGGTGGAACGCAGTATTCTTCTTGCTCTGCAGAATAAGCATAAGGATTTGATAAAGCTTCAAGAAGTTTCTCCATTACGCTATAATCTCCATCTGTAACAGCTGTTTCTAATGCTTCTTCCACACGGTGGTTCCTTGGGATGATCGACGGATTATTATTTTTCATCATCTCATAGGCGTTCTCTTTTGATTCTTCTTGTTTTTCTAATCGAGATTGCCATAGTCCGTACCATTCTTTAAATTCTGGACTTTCGAATAGAGGGGTATTTTCTAACGTATCGAGAGTTAAAGAACGGAAGGTATTTGTATAATCCGCTTTATATTTCTCCATCATTTTTAAAAGTTGCTCAATAAGTGATTGATCTTGTTCCTCGTTGCTAAATAGTCCTAATTTCTTTTTCATTCCAAGGAACCACAGGTTTTCATACTGTACGCTAAATTTTGAAATTTCGTCTTGTGCAATCTTTAATGCTGCTTCTTCATCTTCATGTAGGATAGGTATTAAAGATTCAGCTAAACGAGCGAGATCCCAAGCAGCCATATATGGTTGGTTTCCATATGCATAACGGCCTTGTGTGTCAATAGAGCTAAATACGGTTCCTTGGTCGTAATTGTCCATAAATGCACAAGGACCGTAATCAATCGTTTCCCCACTAATCGTTATATTGTCAGTGTTCATTACACCATGGATAAATCCAACAAGTTGCCATTTAGCGATAAGACTTGCTTGTCTTTTAATGACTTCTTGTAGTAATGCAGTATATGGATTTTCATGAGATTCAATTTCTGGATAATGCCTTTTGATCGTATAGTCAGCTAGTGATTGAAGATCCTCGATAGAACCACGAGCGGCAGCATATTGAAATGTGCCAACACGTATATGGCTACTAGCAACCCTAGTTAAAATTGCTCCGGGTAACTTTGTTTCACGATATGTTGGTTCGCCAGTTGAGACAACTGCTAAACTTCGAGTAGTTGGAATATCAAGTGCATACATTGCTTCACCAATAATATACTCACGTAGCATCGGACCGAGTGCAGCACGACCATCACCGCGGCGTGAATACGGAGTAGGGCCAGAACCTTTCAGTTGAATGTCAAAACGTTTACCGGAAGGAGTAATTTGTTCGCCAATTAAAAGGGCACGACCGTCGCCTAACATATTAAAATGTCCGAATTGATGACCGGCATACGCTTGAGCTAATGGATGAGCTCCTTCAGGGAGTGCATTACCAGCGAAAATAGCAATTTCAACTTCTTTTTTCAATTCTTCAGGATTAAAGCCGAGAGATATTGCTAGTGAATGATTTAGTTTAACTAGCTCCGGTGAACTTACGGGAGTAGGGGGGATTTCTGTATAGAATGATTGTGGTAAAGTCGTATAACTATTATCTAAATTCCAACCAGCTTCATTATTTTTAGTCATTTTATCTCCTCCTCTTTTGTAATTAGGATATGTATTTGTACGTATGTATTCTTTGTAAAGTTAACTAAAAGTATAATATAATATTTCCCCTTGCAATCTATTGTAAGGACTTCATTGCACAATGTCTATTTAACAGCAAATTTAAAACTTCCATTTTAAGAAAATGGAGGTTTTATTATTATTTCATTTTTACAATTATTTTTCCTTTTGCTCTTCCAGACTCTGAGTATTCCATTGCTTTTTGAGCATCTTCAAAAGGGAAAACTCGATCGATTACAGGTTTGATTTGTCCAGCTTCAATATAGTTTGCAATAGTACGTAATTGATCCCCGCTTGGCTTCATAAATAAAAATGAATATTGAGCATTATGCTTTTTTTCAAGTGCGGTAAGTTTTTTGCTGGCTAATGAAAATAAGAGAGTTTTAAAGAATCCTGAACCAAATTCTTTACCGAAGTGAGCATTCGGCATGCCTGAAACGGAAACAATGTTTCCTCCGCTTTTTATAATATTGAATGATTTTTCAAGTGTTGCACCGCCGATTGTATCAAATACCGCATCATAATTTTTTAGTACATCTTCAAATTTCTCTGTTTTATAATTAATAATTTCATCTGCGCCAAGAGACGTTACTAAATTCGCACCAGCTTCACTAGCAGTCGTTGTAACAGTGGCACCCATTATTTTTGCTAACTGAATAGCAAAAGTACCAACACCACCGGATCCAGCGTGAATTAAAATCTTTTGTCCTTTTTGTAATTGCATGATGTCATGTAATGCTTGATATGATGTTAAGCCAACGAGTGGAATCGAAGCAGCTTCCTCAAAACTTAAATTATTAGGTTTTAAAGCTATATCATCTTCATGAATGGCTATATACTCCGCGAAAGTACCAATCTTATTTTTTCTTGGGCGTGCATATATTTCATCACCGACTTTAAAGTTAGTCACTTTTGCCCCAATCTTTACGATGACACCGGAAAAGTCATTACCAAGTATTAGGGGCATTTCATATTTCAGTAACATTTTTACTTTTCCGTCGCGTATTTTAAAATCAATTGGATTAATGCTTGCTGCATGAATTTCTGCGAGCACTTCATACTCATTTATTTCAGGAGTAGGTACCTCTGTCATACGCATTGGGACTTTTCCATATCTATCAATTATCATTGCTTTCATTTCTTATACCTCCAAATACCGTATCTTTATTTCAATAAAAGTTGTGCAATAGCTTTTCAATATCTAACACAAGATTTTTTAATAAACCTAATTTTGTACGTATATCAATATAATAAAAGTTTTTTGTGCCTTCTTTTCGCATTAAAATAATACCAGCTTCTCGTAAAATCTTAAGGTGATGTGATACTGCTGGGCGGGAAAGGTGTGTTTGCTTCGTAATTTCTCCTACACGTAATCCGGTTTGACATTCCGTTTCCATGAGAACTAACAAAATAGCTTGCCTTGTTTCATCGCCAATTGCCAATAATACTTTTTGAGAATCAATAAAATCTTTTTTTATAACATTTAATTGTTCTTGTTTATTCATTTCAATCACTTTGCCTCCAATAAATTAGTCGAAAGGTTTAAGATGATGAACCATTGCATCGATACGGTAATGCTACATGATTGTTGTATGAGCTGCAATATTGGGAAAGAAAATCGAGACGAATGAATTTTTTATTGTTGAAAATTATAGAGGGATAGAAAAGGGATTGGAAGGACTACATAACTCAATAGATGAAATTTTAAAAATGAAAAATGATTTAACAATAAAATAAGCGATCGCAACCTTATATAATCCATAAGGTTATGATCGCTTATAATTTTTGTATTATTTCTGATTTCTATGATAGAACATGGCTCAACGTAAAGTAAGTTCTTTTGTTTTACTCTTTCATACACACACAATTCAGGTGGATTATAGATGTATGAAAAGGTAAAAGGGATTTTGGAGCGTAATATATCTATATGATAATTCAAAATGAAATATAAGTCTATATTTTAATGGTTTTTTTAATTATATTTATGATACTGAGCTCAGAACAATGATGTGGAGGATAAATATATGAAACCAAATTATGTACCAGTTTTAATTGTTGGAGGGGGATTATCAGGATTAGCGTCTGCGTTATTTCTTGCAAAACATAATATTAGGTACTTACTTATTGAAAGACATCCGTCTACTGCAATTCATCCGAAAGCAGGCGGGCTTACTTTACGTACAATGGAGTTATTTCGAGAAATAGGTTTAGAAAATAGAATTAAATTGGCGGGGAAAGCACTAGAAAATTGCCGAGGAAGAATAGCGGTTCGTACAATAGCTGAGGCGAATCAGGAAGAATTGGAAAAAATGAGAGCCACTCAGTATGGAAACGATGAAAAGTTACTTCAAAAAATAGAAGAGATTAGCGCATCAAAACAAACTGCTTGTTATCAAATTATTTTAGAAGAAATGATGTTACAAGAAGCGAAGACATTAGGCGGAGAACTATCTTTTTATCATGAATTAATTTTATTTGAACAAAATGAGAACGGAGTAATAGCAACGATTCGAGATCGTGAAACAGAAAAAGAGAGTATCATACATTGTGATTATGTAATTGCGGCAGATGGGGCGAAAAGTAAAATACGTGAGCAGTTAGGGATTAAAACTGAGGGTCGTGGAACCATTGGTGGCTATTATATAAATATTTATTTTGAAGCTGATTTAAGTGAGTTTATACAAGGAGACGCATTCGGTTTTTCTATGGTACTTCATCCGGAGGTTCTTGGTGCACTCATCCCGGTTGATAACGTAAAAAAATGGATTTATCATGTAGCCTACGATCCATTAAAAGGAGAGGGGCCAGAGGATTTCAATATAGAACGTTGTAAACAAATTATTCAAACAGCAATTGGAAGTACAAATGTTGAACCAGAAATATTAAGTGTTCTACCGTGGGAAGCGAGTGAAAGTACAGCGATAAAATTTCAAGAAAATCGCATTTTTTTAGTTGGTGATTCTGCACATATTATGCCGCCAACAGGAGGATTTGGTTCAAATACGGGAATACAAGATGCGCATAATTTAGCCTGGAAGTTAGCTGCTGTTATAAAAGGGAAAGCAAAACCGAAATTGTTAGAAACATACCATGATGAGAGATACCCTGTTGCAAAATTAACGACGGATTATGCGAGTAGTTTATTATTTCGTGCTGCGAATAGAGAGGAAGGCAGTTTGAATAATATGGATGGTTTAGCTGTAACTGTTGGGTATCAGTATTGTTCAGAGGCGATTATAGATGACTCCAACACTCCGCATAGAATGGATGTAGTAGAGTTGAACGGAAGACCTGGCACGCGAGCACCACATTTTTTGGGGGTGTATGAAGGGAAAGAAGCTTCTATACTAGACTTATTCGGTAACAATTTTGTATTACTTACAGGAATAGAAAATTGTTCTTGGGATGAAGCTGCACATGATGCTTCATCTAAATTAGGAATAAATATAAAAGTGTATCGAGTTGGTCTAAGTGGAGACTTTATTGCTCAAGAAGATGTTTTTAGCAAATTATATGGGATAGAGAAAGGAGGTGCTGTATTGATTAGACCTGATGGCTTTATAGGGTGGCGTTCAGGGAAAGAGGTTATATCTCCAATAAACACAGTACTTGAAGAGGTTATGAACAATTTATTATGAAATTTTCAAATAAATAAGGAAGTGTGGTTGTATATAAATTATCCACTTTTTAACTAAAAATTGTAAAAAATGAAAGTTGTTATAAAAGATAATAATATTATGTAAATAAAATAGTTGATAAAAACAAAAAGACATTATAGCTAATCATTGTCTATAAAAGTCTGATCAGTGTGAACTAATACTCAATGGAGGATGCATAAAACTTGGTTGATTGAAGTTTTACTTTATTAAAAAATCATATTCACAAAATTTAATAGGTTTGGTATGATTAATTTCGACAAGTTAATAGAGGCCGGAGATATTTGAGAAAAGCCATAAATTTATTTAGGGATACAGGAGTGTCCTCTAAATAAATTATGGCTTTTTTTATTGAATGAACCGTACACAATAGGGAGTTACATGTGAAAAGGAGGCTATAGGAATGAAATAGTTTTCTTTATTAATAACATAGAGAAAATATATTTGTAAGATTGGAATTTTAATATAGGCTTATAAAAATAATGAAAGTATGTCTTCTATTTCGTGTAAATCTCATTAGCTTGTTGAAATTTGCAACGTAGGAAGGGTTAGAAGGATGAGAAAAATTATTAGCGTTTTAGTTATTTTCTTTATGACGGGAAGTATCTTTGCTGGGGGAGCTGTTCATGCGAAATCAGAAGGGAAGCATGAATGGAATACGAATAAGTTTTTAAATATTGCACATCGCGGAGCAAGTGGACATGCACCTGAGCACACTTTTGCTTCTTATGATTTAGTGAAAAAAATGAAAGCGGATTATTTGGAGTTAGATATTCAATTAACTAAGGATGGCCAATTAATTGCAATGCATGATACAGCAGTTGATCGCACTACAAATGGTACAGGGGAAGTACGAGATAAAACATTAAGTGAAATAAAAAGCTTAGATGCAGGATCTTGGTTCAATAAAGCTTATCCAGAAAAGGCTAAGCAAGAGTACGTTGGTCAAAAAGTTCCGACTCTTGAAGAAATCTTCCAAAAGTACGGAAGAAGCATGAGGTATTACATTGAAACAAAATCACCAGATGTGTATCCAGGAATGGAAGAGAAATTATTAGCTTTATTAAAAAAATATAATTTAGTAGGTCAAAACATGTCTTCTAGCCGTGTTATGATTCAATCATTTAGTAAAGATAGCTTAACAAAGATTCATAGTATGAATAAAAATATTCCGTTAGTTCAACTGCTTTGGTATTATCCAAATGAAAACAATGAGATTGTTGAGTGGTCTAGTATTACACATGAACCGAAAAGTGTAACGAATGATGATTTTCAAGAAATTAAAAAGTATGCAGTTGGTATTGGGCCAAACTTACGCAATGATAACGGAGAACTAATTATTGATGAGTCATATATGAAAATGGCTAGGAAAAATGGACTGTTAATTCACCCGTATACAATAAATGAGAAACCAGATATGAGATTGTTAATTAAATGGGGTGCTACAGGAATGTTTACAAATTACCCTGATCGATTACATAGTGTGTTAAAAGAAAAATAAAAGAGATAGGAAAAAGAGTATACCAATGTTTTTGGTATACTCTTTTTTATAATATGAAATAGAATTTGCTACTTTTATGCTAGATTATAGTAATAGGATACATATTCTTCTAGACCATGAACCTCTTTTTCAGGTGGCTCAATACCACCTTTTCTACCGTAGCAAACATTTCTCAAGTATTCTCCAAAAATCATAGAGCGACTCTTTTCATTTTCCATCCAATTATATCTATTAATTATAAACTCACCATCGAAGCTTGTATCAAATGTATATGGGATACAAGTAATAGTTTTAGGTAAATGTTTTTTTAATACTCTATATTGCCGACCAGCTCCTAAACTTTTGCATACAAATAGCAGCCGATTAATCTTTGTGAAATCAAAAATCTTTTTCGCTTCAATTACATTAGCGATAGAATGGAGGGAGTTTGTTTCGAACATGATAGCATCTTTGGGTACGCCATGTTCAATTAATTTATTTACAATTACTTCTGCTTCTGACAAATCCCCGTAATTCCAGCTCGGATGTTTCATACCATGTAAACTAGTACCACCTGTAACGATAATTTGATTTCCTAAACCTTGTCGATAAGCTTCTAGAGGAGTTTGCCAATTGCCAGGATGAGAACCGCCGAAAACGAAAATTGCATTACATTTTTGTGGTGTTATTTCTTTTAGAAAAGTGATTTCTGTAATTTGATCGATTTGTTTTTTCGTAAGAGTAGGGACATCAGGATATTTAGGTATTACCATTTGAAAACCTCCTATATGGTGAAATGATAAATTCATTATATAGCGATTTTGTCAGGTAAAAAAAGGGAAGCTTTTCATTTGAAAGTACCCCTTTTAAGATAACTCTCCAATAAACCAAATCTCTTTTTTATCGATTGCATCTTCATCATAAATGACTTCTTGAAAGTGCAACAGTTGGGCAGTAGGGCAAATTGAAATTCCACATGTTTCCCAAAAATTAATTTCATTTGAAAGAGGGATCCATTTTTGAGATTCATTATTTCTATTGAAAAAATTTTGAAAGTAGTCATCGTTTTTAAATACGATAATTTGCGATCTCCATAAATTTTCTATAGAAATTATAGTAACAACTCGATATGTATGTGCATCACTCGGTTTTATTTTAATTAAATGATTTACTCGATCTATTAAGGTTTGTATACATAATCGTTTTACTTTTCTAGGTGTTTTATGAGACTCGATAAAAGCTTGAGAAACTGGTAAAGGCATATACCAATATTCATCGTTATAGAAAGTAGAAGGGAACGTTTTTGTATGTTCCTCAATGCGTTTAATCATAGTGTTTGTTTTTCGTTTCATACCACGTATTTTCTTTTCATGCATTGTGAGTCATCTCCATAAATTTTTGTAATGCAGCTGAGTGAAAAATATCTTTTCTAGTAATAAAAGTAGTAGGGATTTTTTTGAAGCTATTTGGTAAAGGGTTGAATGATACGCCATGTTCATGCTCTTTTAAAATTGATTTCATCATAATCGCTACGCCCATACTTGATTTTACACATGCAAGTATAGCTTCAATTGTTCCGAATTCTAATACTCGTTTAGGCGAGATCCCTTCTTCTTGAAGCCAGTCTTCTAATAACCTTCTATAATAGCACCCGTGACTAAAGGCAAGTAAATTCATGTCTCCTATGTCTTGGAAAGAGGATAAAGGATTTTTGCTAATGAGAACTAATTCTTCTTCACGAAATACATTTGCACGAAGTTCAGCGTGCTGAGTAGTTCCAGCGATAAATGCTCCGTCTAGTTTTCGGTCTAATACGAGATGGGTTAGCTGTTCCGTCGTATTTGTTTCTAAAACTAATTCGACTTGTGGGTAATTCTCATAGTAGTTCACTAATATGGAAGGAATCCGAACAGCTGTTGTGGATTCTGTACATCCGATTTTTAAAGTGCCTTTTGGTTCGGTTCCATTACTTTGGACCGCTTTAACAGATTGCTCCATTAAGTGGATGATTTTTTTTGCGTATGTTAATAAAATCTCGCCGTTAGAAGTTAAAGTAACACCTTTTCCATTTCGATAAAATAAAGGCACACCTAATTCGTTTTCTAGTTGTTTCATACGCATCGTTACACCAGATTGTACATAGTTTAAATTTTTTGCTGCATGAGATATATTTCTTTCTTTTGCAACTTCGTAAAAAACAGTTAAATCTTTTATGTCCACGTATCATCCCTCCGAAAAAGGTATCAATTTTTTTGATGGATTATATGATTAATATTTATTTTATATGATATCAAAAATTTCATACAATGGAAGGGGATGGAGGGATCTTAATGCTAATGAAAGAGAATGTGAACAGTACTTATAAGTGGATGATGTTAATTTTTGCGACGATTGCTCAAACGACAGCGACACTTATAACGTATGGTGTCGGAGCTTTCGCTTTATTTTGGAAGGAAGAATACGCACTTACGAATATGGAGAGTGGGTTATTAGTAAGCGTTGTAAATATTGGACCGCTATTTTGCATGCTTGTTGTCGGCAAGCTACTTGATCAATATAATGAAAAATGGTTAATTACTATCAGTTCATTTTTACTCGGAGGTTCGCTCTTACTGACTAATATAGTAAATGGATTTAAAGGGTTACTCTTTGTCCTTTTGTTAGTAGGAATGTTTTATAGTGTTTCCCAGCCGGGAGGAAGTAAAGTGATACTAAAATGGTTCTCAAAAGAAAATCGTGGGTTAGCAATGGGGATCAGGCAAGCCGGTATACCGATTGGTGGTGTACTAGCGGGAGTATTAATTCCGTTACTTGTAATAAAATATAATTTGTCTTATGCGATACATGTAATAGGAAGCATTTGTATAATAGGTGGTCTTTTATTTTCTATATTTTATCGAGATTCATGTGTTCGGAAGGAAGGGAAAGAAGAACGTATAAAAACCTCTTTTTGGGTGCAGTTAAAATCAGTGATGCATAAAAAAGCGTTGTATCCAATTTATATAACTGGTATTTGCATGATTTCATTACAAATGGTGTTAGTTGGACATTTTATAAATTTTTTAGTAATGGAACAATCAATTACACCTATTTTAGCCGGAAAAGTATTTTCAGTTATGTTCTATTCCGGAATGATTGGCCGTATTACATTGGCAGCTGTTAGTGATTTGTGTTATAAGGGAAACCGGCGCATCCCTTTATTTATATCGGTCTGCACTTCTATCTGTTTTATTCTTATGTTAGTAATGAATATACATACAATAAGGAGTGAGTTCTTGTATGTTGTAAGTGCATTGTTAGGGTTCTTTTCGATTGGCTGGTTCAGTCTTTTTATAATTGAAGTTGCAGAAACGGCAAGTGAAGAATCTGTAGGGATGACAGTGAGTTTTGCTCTTACATTAAATCAAATTGCTATTATTGTTGCACCTGTCTTATTTGGGTATATTGTAGATCAGAAAGGGTATACGTATGCGTGGTTGTGTATAGTTGTATTACTAAGTATTTCAGTACTCAGCTTATATAGGGAGAATAAAAAATAAAGGAAAGTTAGCAATGTGAATTTTTGGTGAAGAAAATATAAAGAAATGCCATATGAGCGACATTTCTTATTGAATATGCTGTATAATCAAAAAAGAAAATGAGATTCGTTTTCAATTACGTTCATTTCCTCTTTTGAAATTACCTGTAATTTTAGCCATAATCAGTTGTTTTTCTTTATCGTTATTTGCATGATTTATTTTGTTTAAAAATTTTTCAGCGTCATTTCCTTTTAAAATCATAATTTGTTTTCCGTAATATTCAATTAAAACTATGTTATTCTTTGTTATCCGATAATGAAACATTCTATCATCTAAACGATTGCGTCTATCGGTATTTTTCATATTACATCTCCATTCTGTATGATGTGTAACAAATGTTACATAAGAAATTGAAATTATAGTCAGGTGCATCCGATTGTATGCTGGATATTTTTTAAGAAAGAAATACAATAGAGAGTAGTTGAATGTGATAAAAAGGAATCTAATTTAAATAAAGAGAATAGCAAGTAATATTATAAAATATCTGAAAATTAAAAGATATAGAATAGAATGGATGCACGTTAAGTGAAACTAGAAAAAGAGGGTTCCTATTATGTTAAAGAAATGGTTAATCGTTTTCTTTATTTTTGCTGTTTTTTGTGGGAGTGTCGTTGCACTAATACATGCAAAGAAAGATAAAAAATATGATATAAAGGCATTTTCGAATATAATTGATAAGCAAAAGGACGAGCAGCAAGAAGTTAGTATAAACGAGAAAAAACGCTATGAAAGTGCAGCGGGAAAACTAGATCAATATTTAAAAGATAAAGGGTTTAATGGGAGTGTTCTAGTAGCTAGCAAAGGTCATGTGATTTTACGAAAAGGTTACGGCTATGCGAATGTGAAAGATAAAATGTTAACAACGCCAAGAACGAAGTATCGTATCGGTTCCATTACGAAAACAGTCGTTGCGATATCTATTATGCAACTAAGAGAAAAAGGGAAATTAAATATTGAAGACAATGTCAATAAGTATATTCCATCGTTTCCGGCAGATAAAAACATTACGTTACGAAATTTGTTAACACATACGTCCGGGTTACCAGAACAGGGGCAAGGGAATGTTGATGCAGCGTCACGTTTAAAGTTAGTAACGTGGATTGGTGCGCAAACGTTACAATTTCCTGCAGGGACAGGATGGAAATATACAGATTATAATTATATGGTGTTAGCGTATATTGTCGAAAAGCTTACGAATAAACCGCTTGCTGAATATGTGAAAGAAAATATTTTTAATCCTGTTGGAATGCATGAATCTGGAATGGGGGCAACTCTTCCAGAAGATATTTTCCTAGCGGAAGGCTATACGAAAAAAGATAATGAATTAATAGATGCGCCTCGCTTAAAAATGAACTGGCTATATGGTTGTGGTGAAATGTATACGACTGTTGAAGATATGAAAAAATTAGATGAGGCTATTATGGATGGGAAATTGCTTTCTAAGCAAGGCTTATCTGATATGTTTACTGTATCACCTGCAAGAAAATATGGATTTAGTTTCTATATTTACCCAGACTATTATCATAATCATGGGGTATTAGCTGGTTGGAACACATTTAATAATTTTAACTGGGATAAACGAACGTTTGTTATATTATTCTCTAACGTACAGAATGGTATGAATGATACGTTTAATCAAGAGTTTAGAAAAATGGCGAATGATTTAATAGAAGAAAAATAAATGTTTAAAAATCGGTATTGATATGAAATGATCAATACCGATTTTTTTTATTTAATAATGTTTTATTTAGTGAACAAGCAAGTATGAGAAGGGAGTAAGATTAGAATAAATTTATGAAGGAAGTTAAAAAATAGTAATGTTAAATAGAGGGGGTTACTTTGTGAATGCCCTCTATTTTTATTGGAATTTTACGATTATCACGTGGGAGGATAATTGGTAATTTTTGCATCGATGAAAAAGCTTGAGCTTCACACTATGTGAAGCTTTACATTATTGAAGACAAGAACAGGAGGGGCAGAAAATGAAAAAAGTAGTGAAGTTTTGTTTGATAGCTACATTAGCTACAACGGTTATAAGTGGATGTTCTTATGAAGGTGGAAATGAAAATGCAAAAGGGAAAGAGAATGAGAAGGTAGAGGTACAGAAAAAGATTGGAAAATACACGATGCCGGATGAAACAGATAAACATGAAGGTACATGGCTACAATGGCCACATGAATACACATATGGTCAAGAGTATCAACAAGAAGTTGAACCTATTTGGGTTAAGATGGCAAGTGCTTTAACTACGGGTGAAAAAGTCCACATTGTTGCATATGACCAGGAAGAAAAAGAGAGAATCAATAAGCTTTTAACAGATGAAGGGCTAAATATGGAGAAGATTGATTTCTTTATAGCACCTACGGATGATGTATGGGCAAGAGATAGTGGACCAATTTTTGTTTATGACAATGATAAAAATCTAAAAATATTAGATCCAGCATTTAATGGTTGGGGGAATAAAACACCTTACAAAAATGATGCTCGTATTCGTGAGAACGTTAGTAAGCAATTAGGGATTGAAAGAATTGATTGGGGGAAATTTGTCCTTGAAGGTGGCGCAATTGAATTAGATAGCAATGGGACTGCTTTATTAACTCGAAGTGCTGTAACGAATAAAAATAGAAATCCTGATTTATCGGAAAAGGAAATTGAAAAATATATAAGTGACCTTGGGGTGTCAAACTTTATTTGGTTAGATGGAGTACCTAATTTAGATATTACGGACTTTCATATTGATGGATTTGCTAAATTCCATAATAAATCTACTATTATAACGATGAAAGAAGACGACCTAGCCGAATGGGGTTTGTCTAACAAAGATATGGATACATTGTTAGATGCAAAAAATGCTTCAGGAAAGAAGTATAAGTATGAATACTTACCACTTAGTAAAGACAAGGTTGCTTTAGAAAATGGGAAAACTCTTGATTATAAGGGATCATATCTCAATTATTATATTGGGAATAAAGTGGTATTGGTGCCTAATTATAATGATCCAAATGATAAAATCGCAAACGACGCGATTCAGAAGTTATACCCAGATCGTAAAGTAGTAGGTATTGATGTGAGAGAGCTTTATAAAAATGGCGGTATGATTCATTGTGTGACACAACAACAACCAATTCAATTGAAATAATCGTTTGGAGTTTCGTTATACTGCTGTATAGACAAAATAGATGAAATACTATCTTTACCTATTTTGTCATGCTTTATTATTCGTAAAAATAAAACGTTTTAATATAATGATAATCGGAGTATAGTGTATTGTCGCTTTTCGTTTTATCCCGCTATTTGCGGGTAGTAAGACTCTCACCTTAAAACTCGACTCGAAAAAAGAAGTTAGGTGGGAGTCGGGCTGTCCATAAACGCCCGATTAGTGTGGGCTAATAATCAGTAGGGGGTGAACAAACCCCCTATTGATTAAAGTTTCACTTTATATGGAAAAGGAGAAAATGTTTGTGTTAAAGAACTTAAAAATAGTATTTTCGTTTTTCCCTATCGTTCTACAGTACATTTTAAATGTAGCTTTGATTTGTTTAGGGGTTGTTTTAAGTGTGTTTCTTGTGAAAGAAGTCATTCAATTTATACAAGAACTGAAATTAAATGGTGAGGAATCTAGTTATCATTTGATCGATAGTATCGTCGTATTCTTTTTATATTTTGAATTCATCGTAATGATTATAAAGTATTTTCAAATGAATTTTCATTTTCCATTACGATATTTTATATATATAGGTATAACAGCTATCGTTCGTCTCATTATTATAAATCATGATAGTCCAATAGATATATTGTTATACGCCTGCGCGATTCTTGTATTAATTAGTGCTTTATTCGTTGCGAATTCTAAAATAATGCGTCGTGATTTAGAATAGTAAACATTTGTTGTTTAAATTAAAAAAGTGGTATATCTTTTGGAAAAAAAGGAGTAAGAGTATTGAAAGAAATAATTTTCACCAGTTTCGTAATGATAGGGTTTATGATTTTACTATTTAATTGTATACTTTCGTAATTTTTAAGGATAAAAGATTAAAAAGGAAGAGGCTTTTGTAAATATGGTACATTACAATAATCAAAATAGTTTACATCAAATATTTACATTAAAGGGAACAGTTATAAGAGATATTTTCCCGCAAATTTTATTATATATGTGCATTTCAACAGTAATCACTGTGATTAATTACTATTATGTAGAAATAAAAATTAATCAAACTCCTTGGGTAATTGTTGGAGGAGCTTTAGGTCTACTGTTAGTTTTTCGTACGAACACTGCCTATGATAGGTACTGGGAGGGTAGAAAGTTATTTGGCACGATTAGTGCTTCTACTAGAAATTTAGCAGTTAGTTTTTTATGTCATTGGGAGTCTGAAGAGAAAAAGACGGATCAGGAAAGCTAAAATTTTTACATTTATTAATTGCATTTCCTAAGATAGCGAAAGGGCATTTGAGAGACGATAAAGATCTAACTGAAATAAAAGCATTGCTTAATATTTGTTCTGAGAAGGAAAAGGAAATATTGGCGGAATCTATTCATTTACCAATTAGTATAGTTTTTATGTTAAAAACTATACTATCAAAAGGTTTAAAAACGGGTCGACTTCATCCAAATGTAATAATTAATATGGAGGCTGATTTGAATAATTTGCTTACGGCTGTGGGTGGATGTGATCGTATTAAAACAACGCCTATCCCATTTGCATATTTTACTCATATTAAAATTTTACTGCTCATATTTTGCGGGACTTTACCAATCGGACTTGTTGATAGTCTTGGGTGGTTTACAGTACTTGCAACTACGTTTATAAGTTTTGCATTTATAGGGATTGAAGCAATAGGGGGTGAAATTGAAGATCCATTTGGTCAGGACCCAAACGATCTTCCATTAGAAGGGATTTGTATAGGAGTAGAAACACATGTATTAGATCTATGTAATCAAAACGGTTTGTTCGAAGTAATGGATATGAATCTTGATAAAAAAATCAGCTAATCATTCATTGGGTATGATGATTATATTTTTAATGTTGTCTGAAATGCGGTATTTTCAAATCTTGTCAAGAGTTACTTTACGGCTTAACGACAGCTATATATTTTTTATATAAATATATAATATTTCTCCGTGCTATAATCCATTCATGAAATGTGCACGTTTCAAAAATTGTAATGAAAAGAGGAATGGATTGGGGAATAGTTGGCTGATTGAAATCAGTTATGTAATCATTATTAAAAAGCGAGGTAAATAAAATGGAACAAAAACATAGTGGCATTATTTTTACTGCAATACCAGACGAATCGAATGAATATTATCAACCATTGTATGAAGACATTATTTACTTTAATGAATACTTAAATGAAAAAAAATCATTTACCGATCAACTTATATCTTTATCTGTTGAAGAGCAAGACTTTCATACAAACTTCTTTGAGTATGATGATATTTGGCTAAGAGATGTTGCGCCAGTTATAACGAATCATCTTGTTAAATTTAAATATTACCCAAACTATTTACCAGAGGATCAAGGGCGATATTTAGATCAACAATTTAATAAATGGTTGAAGAAAAATGAATTTGAGTATGTGAAATCACCATTAATATTGGATGGTGGCAATCTTATTTGGAATAAAAAAGATACTGTTATATTAACAGAACGCATATTTGATGACAACGATGATTGGACGGAAGAGGAAATAATTGAGCAATTAGAGTGGGATTTAGATGTAAGCCGGGTTATTATTATTCCTGCTGAAGAAGGAGATGTACTTGCGCACGCGGACGGAATGGTTAAATTTATTGATGAACACACAATGTTTATTAGTGATTTTCTAGGTGATAATGAATTTAGATATCATGTGCAAGAGATTATTCAAGAGCAAATGCCAGAAGCTGAATTTATCGTTGTTCCTTCGTCATATACAGAGAAAGGGCAATATGATCAAGAAATTGCATCGGCAAAAGGTTTATATATAAATATGTTAGAAACATGTGACGCCCTTTATGTTCCTAAGTTTGGATTAGCAAAAGACGGGGAAGTTTTACGATATATTCAACAGCATACGGAAAAACAAGTCATTCAAATTCATGTAGGAGAAATATCGACTATGGGAGGTGCAATGAATTGTTTAACGTGGTATTGTCCGAGTCATTTATTGCCTTCAAAAATGAAAAGATTGAGCAATCAGGGTGAAAGTTCTTCAATTAGAAAAATTTTTGATTGGTTTTAATAAGGTGAAACTTTAATTAGAGGAGGCCATCCCCTCTAATTATTAGCCCATACCAATCGGGATAAATAAGTTTATAAGAAAATGTATTCAAGGGGTATTTATATGTATACAATTACTGAATTTTCACGAATTTGTAAAATGAGTACACGGATGCTAAGGCATTATGACAAAGAAGAGATATTAAAACCAGCATATGTGAATCCGGTAAATGGATATAGATATTATGAACAAGGGCAGCTGGAAGTAGCGTTAAAAATTAAAAAGCTGAGGGAGTACAAGTTTCCTTTACCAAAAATTAAAATCATTCTTCAGTCAGCAGATCAAGATTCGTTTGTTGAACATATGCAATCTCAAATTATGGAGTTATCTCATGAAGTGAAACAAAATTTACAGGTTATTTCAGAAATGAATGAAATAGTAAATATGAATAAAGGTCTAAATATTGCTCGCCATAGAAGTTACGATGTATTAATTGGAATGAGAAATGAAATAACAGTAATTGCTCAAAAGTTACAAATAGATATAGATAATATGGATGATTATTTTTATGACTTATATGAACAAGTACAAAAAAATAGCTTTCAAATAGTCGGTTCTCCATCTACAGTTTTTTATGATGAAGAGTATATTCCAAATTGCAGCCATATAGAATTAAGAATTCCGATTATGGATGAAGATAATAAAGTCGTATTACAAGAGTGCGACATAAAAAGGCTAAAGCAGCATCAAATTGTTACCACTTTGCATTATGGCAGCTATGACTATATAGGTTATGCTTATATGGCGTTAGAAGAGTGGGTTGAAAGGAATGGCTATATACTAGAGAGTCATCCATATGAAGTCTATATAAAGGGACCAGAATGTGATTGTTTAACAGAAGAGTATGTGACACAAATTTGTTTTTTAGTTACGAAAATAGAATGAGAATAAGGATTGACATTAACATTATGTCAATCCTTATTCTATATACGAAAGCAATTTATCCCGCTATTTTTTGGGAGTCAGGCTGTCCGTAAAAGCCTGATGGATGTGGGCTAATAATTAGTTAGGGATGGAGTCCACCACTGATTAAAGTTTCATTTTATCGTAATAAAAAGGAGAAAGAATATGAAAAGAAAAATCATGATTATTTGTTTGATTCTAAGTATGGTATGGATTTCAGCGTGTACGCCTGAAGTAGGAGAAGGTGAGAATGGTAGCTCTGCTCTACCTAGTCAGTTGCCCAAAAATGTAGTGTTTAAAAATGGTACAATTTACACTTCTAATGAAAAGCAAGAAATGGCAGAAGCTATAGAGATTAAAGATGGGAAAATTACTTTTGTCGGTTCAAATAAGGATGTAGAAAAATTGATTAATAAAGATACGAAAGTGATAAATCTACAAGGACGTCAACTTCTTCCTGGTTTTGTGGATAATCATAATCATATTTTTGAAGCGAAATCACCAGCAGCAGGGAATTGTAGTGTCTCACCAGATGCTGCGTTGCAAGAACAACGCTCGTATTTAAAGGCTTGTAAAAAAGATGTGAAAGATGGGGAATGGATAAGTGGAACAGGATTTAGTTTGGAAGAGCTGTTAAAAAATATGGATGAAAAGTCAGAACAACAAACACCATTACAAGTTCTTGATGAGCTATTTCCTAATAACCCAGTATTAATTATGGAAAGAACCTCTCATTCTGTATGGGTTAACTCGAAAGCATTGGAGTTGGCTGGGATAAATAAAGATACGAAAGATCCACAAGGTGGAAGAATTATTCGGGATCCAGAAACAGGAGAACCGTTTGGTATTCTTTATGATACAGCTGGAGATATCGTAATGGAAAAAGCATGGAATGCCCAACCGAATTTGTTCGAAAAAAATTATGAAGGTTTGCTGGACGGCTTAGATGAAGTTGCGAAGAATGGTATTACTACAGTGGGGGATGGACGTCTCTATTGGAAACGAGGCTGGTTAGATGTTTGGAATAAAGTAAATGATGAGAAAAAATTAACGTCACGAGTAGTACTTCGTCCGTGGGTGTATCCGAACTTAAATGAAGCAGAACAAATCGAGTATTTCCAAAAGATTAAGCGAGATGATTTGTCGTCACGCATGCTTATTAATCAAGTGAAGATGTATAGTGATGGAATTAGTATTAACAGTACAGCGAAAACGCTGGAAAAATATAAATTTGAGTGGTTTAAAGGAACCCCGTATGGTTTGAACTATATTCCAGAAGAAAAAATGAAATGGTGGTTAACTGAACTTAATAAACTTGGTTACGGTGCACTTATTCACACAATTGGAGATAGTGGAGTAAGAGAGAGTTTAAATGCAATTGAAGCAGCGAAAAAAGAAGGGGCAAAACAGCCGTATACGCTTACGCACGTGGAAATGGTAGAAGATAGTGATATGAATCGTTTTGCTCATTTAGGAGTTAGCGCTGATTTTCAAGTCGGTCATGATTTTGCGGAAGATCCTAAACAAAGCTGGGCAAGTACGTATTTTACAGACCAGCAAATGAAACGAATTATGCCGTTAGGACAAATTTGGAAAACAGGTGCAAATGTATCACTTAGTAGTGATTGGGATGTAAACGAATTGAATCCACTTGTGACGATTTCGAACGCATTAAGTATTGATGAGAAAGGCTTGTCTAATGTACAGGCTGCTATTGATGCTTATACAATTAAGCCAGCTAAGGCACTAGGACTTGATAAGATTACTGGCTCAATTGAAGTAGGAAAATCGGCTGATATCGTAATACTAAATGAGGATATTACTAAAATGAGTGTCGATAAGATTCCGAGTGTGAAAGTATTAATGACAGTTTTACAAGGAGAAGTAGTGTATCACAAGGGAGAATAAAGAGTAACTTTATGAAGTAGTTACAAGCAAATGAATATATTGCTGTTGACCTTAACACGATGTCAAAGTATAGACTGGACTTACATTTAGAGAAGGGGTGAACATGTATGAGAAATATAGAAAATAGTTTGTTTTATATGCCTGCAGAATGGGAGAAACATGAGGGGACATGGCTCCAATGGCCTCATGATAAAACGCATAGAGGTGAAGGTTACAGAGCTAAGTTAGATGATATTTGGGTAACGATGGCGAAGGAGCTTCATTACGGAGAGAATGTGCATATTGTTGTATATCATGAAGAAGAAAAAACACATGTCCAATCGAAGCTAATTGAAGAGAACGTAAATATGGATAAAATTGATTTTTTAGTTCAAGAAACTGATGATATATGGATAAGAGATAATGGACCGATATTTGTAAAAGATAAGGAAGAAAATCTCTGCTTAACGCACTGGATTTTTAATGGTTGGGGGGATAAATATCCGTATGAAAATGATGCTGTTATTCCGGACGAAATAAGTGAAATGTATAGCATCCCAAAAGTTGCAGCAAGTGTTTGTCTAGAAGGTGGAGGAATAGAGATAAACGGAAACGGGACCTTAATGGCAGCAAAAACTTCTATTATAAATGAAAATCGAAATCCTACACTAAGTCAGGAAGAGATTGAAATGGAGTTAACGAAGTATTTAGGGGTAACGAATTTTATATGGATAACTGGTATTCGCGGTGAAGATAATTATGATGAAGATACGGATTATCATATTGATGGGGCAGCACGTTTTGTAAATGAAAATACGATTCTTTATGAATATGATCCTTTCGGGGAAGGAGAGGCGTACCTTTTGGATGCGCAAGAAAAGCATTATCAAGAATTGCGACAAGCGAGAAATATAGATGGAAGTCCATTTCAACTCATCCCAGTACCAGTAACAAGAAAAGTGGTAAAAGAGGCAGACTGTAAAGGTTCGTATTTGAATTTCTATATTGGAAATGAAGTTGTATTGGTTCCTATATACGGTGATGAACATGATAAGTTAGGACTGCAAATCATTGAAGGGCAGTTTCCAGGAAGAAGAATCGTTGGTATTTATGTAAATGCACTGTATGCGTATGGTGGTATGATTCATTGTGTGACGCAGCAACATTTAGAATAAAGTGATTCGAATGAAAAAAGCATGCAGAGTATATACTCTGCATGCTTTTTTCTATAATGCTGAAAATTCTTCAACAAGTTGAGTGAAGCGATTTAATGCACTTTCAATCGGTTCTGGCGTAGTTAAATCAACACCAGCTTTTTTCAGTAGGTTTAATGGATAGTCAGAACTTCCGCCTTTAAGGAACTCGATATAGTTTTTCTGTGCATTTGGGTCACCGCTTAATAATTTATCCGCAATTTGAATGGCGGAGGCGAATCCAGTTGCGTATTTGTACACGTAAAATGGACGATAGAAATGAGGGATTCTAGACCATCCATATTTTACTTCTTCATCAAATACAAGTGAATCACCGTTATATTCTCTAAATAGCTTTTCATAAATTTCGCTAAAGACTTGGGCGTTTAATGGTTTACCTTGTTCGGCCATTTCATGTGTGATTTTTTCAAATTCTGCAAACATGATTTGTGTAAAGAAAGTACCTTTAAAGCTATCGATAAAGTAGTTAATTAAATGATTACGTACGTTCGTTTCTTTCGCTTCTTTTAATAAGTAGTGAATTAATAACACTTCATTTACTGTAGAGGCGACTTCTGCAACAAAAATGGAATAGTGTGCAGAAATTCTTGGTTGGTATCCGTGTGAATAATGCGTATGCATACCGTGACCACACTCATGAGTAAGTGTGAAAAGGCTATTTAAATCATCGTGATGATTTAAAAGAATGAATGGGTGAACGCCGTATACACCAAAGTTATAAGCGCCAGAACGTTTTCCAGGCGTTTCTCTCACATCTATATATCGTTTATCTTTAAAACCTTTTAATGTTTCAATATACTCTTCTCCTAAAGGAGCAAGTGATGCAATCATAGTATCAAACGCTTCGTCATATGGAATGTCTTGTTTTACACCTTGTACTAAATCGACGCTTAAGTCGTATTGTCTTAGTTCGTCTACATTTAATTTTTCTTTACGAATTTCATTGTATGTATGTAATGTTTGAATGTTTTTTTTCGTTGTATCAATTAGGTTTTCATATACCTCTTTCGGAACCATATCGCCAAATAATGATTTCTCTAAAGCTGATGGATATTTTCTTAGCTTTGAAACAGTAACATTATTTTTAATAGCAGAAGATAATGTAGAAGCGATTGAGTTCTTTAACTGAACATACGGTTTGTAATATGCCTTATAAGCTTCTTTACGTTTCTCACGATTCTCATCTTCTATTAACTTCGAATACATTCCACGTGTTAAGTTCACTTTCTTTCCATCATCATTTGTCACTTCACCAAATGATATATCTGCATTATTTAGCATACCAAATGTATGTTGCGGAGAGGAAAGTGCTTCACCCATTTGGGATAAAATTTCTTCTTGATCCTTATTCAATACGTGTTTTTTATAACGGTATAATTCAAATAAGTCTTCTTTATAGTATAGTAACCCTTCCGTTTCTACTATGTAAGAGTGTAAAGTGTTTTCTTCTACGCTAAGTAAGAATGGGGAGAAGAATGATTTCGCTGCGCTTACCTTTACATGTAATTGTGATACTTTATCGACAAGGGATTGGGCGTCAGTATCGCGTGTATCAAGATCAGATTGTAATCGCGCATAAGCGAACATTAAAGATAATATGCTAGATATTTCTTCACTCTTTGTTAAATAAGCTAATAAACGATTGCCATCGTGAATATCTCCATTAAATTCTTTTAGTTCAATTGTTAACATTTCTATTTTTTTATAATCATTTTCCCAATCATCAATCGTATCGTAAATATCTGTTAACTTCCATTTTTCATTATCGGGTACTTGTAATCGATCTTTAAGTTCTGTCATAATCATTTCCTTTCTAAACGTGTAGTCATATTCCTATATAACTATGAAATACAACAAATTGCAAAAAATCCCTGCTGAAAATTGAAAAGCCTTGCTGTAAATAGCAAGGCTTAAACAGTTATAGTGTAATTCCGAACTTCGAATGTAAAAGGTTTATATATTGCTCGTCTGTAACTTCTTCTTTAGATTTTGTACCGTCCTTTGTTATTGTAAGACGATCTTTTGTTAAAGAAACGTGTCCGTCATGTGTAAGTTTTACAATAAGAGGTACTTTGTTAAATGGTGAGCCCTCATGTTCAACGATGATTTTTTGTGCTGTATTCGCTTTCGTTTCATCCACTTCTTCTATATAAAATGCATAGCCTAATGTCCAATCATCAGCAGAAGATTGATCCAGAAACTCATTGTTTTTACGCATTTCTAAAATGTAATTTCCTTTTTCAGTTGTTTCTTTGCGAATACGATAATCTCCTGTTACTGAGTGAACGACTTCACCTGAGAAAGGAACAGGTGCAAGAGGTAAGTATGATCCGAACCCCACTTCAATTAAATAAAGTTCATGATGATGTTTTAAAACAGTTGCGATATGTCCGGAATCGACAGCCCATATAGAGTTTGCAGCATTGTAAACTGTTCCTGAAACTAAATAAACATCCAATCCAAAGTCTTTAAGAAAGTAATACATAGTAGGATTTAGTTCATAACAAAGACCGCCACGGTTGTTTACTAAAATTTTTTCTTTTAAATTCTCTTTTGATATTTCTTTAAAGTTATTTTCGAGAACATTTAAATTTTCAAATGGAACAGTTTGCGCCATTCCATACATAAGTTGAGATAAATCTTCAAATGATATGGTTTCTTTTTCTTCTATATGTAAACGTGCGAAAAATTGTTTTTGAAAGTCTGTCATAGAAATCCCTCCGTCATACTTTTATAGATAAATTGTATACAATTTTGAATACGATGTGAATTTTAAACTATGTGGGGGTACTTGTGGAATAGTTAAATTCATATTTTGAAAAATAATGGGAGAGATTAAAAGATTGTTACTTTACTAACTGTAGAACGAATATTATAATAATTTTAATGAATTATGCAAACGTTTTCTTGAAGGGGATGGTGTAAATATGTTGAAAAGGATTACGGTAGTCTGTTTATTATTTATTTTGCTTTTTCCTAATATATATGGGAGGAATAAGGCAGAAGCAGCAACGATAAATAATGGAACATTAATGCAGTATTTTGAGTGGTACGTTCCGAATGATGGGAATCATTGGAATCGTTTGCGTTCTGATGCTGAAAGTTTAGCTCATAAGGGAATCACATCTGTATGGATACCACCTGCATATAAAGGGACTTCGCAAAATGATGTAGGGTATGGGGCCTATGATTTATATGATTTAGGGGAGTTCAATCAAAAAGGAACGGTGCGGACGAAATATGGGACAAAGGCACAGTTGAAATCTGCAATTGACGCTTTACATAAACAAAACATCGACGTATATGGTGATGTAGTTATGAATCATAAAGGTGGGGCTGATTATACTGAAACCGTAACAGCTGTTGAGGTAGACCGTAACAATCGAAATATTGAAGTATCAGGTGATTATGAAATTAGTGCATGGACGGGTTTTAACTTTCCGGGGCGCAGAGATGCTTATTCTAATTTCAAATGGAAATGGTATCATTTTGACGGAACGGATTGGGATGAAGGAAGGAAATTAAATCGAATTTATAAATTTAGGGGTATAGGTAAAGCATGGGACTGGGAAGTGTCTAGCGAAAATGGAAACTATGATTATTTGATGTATGCAGATCTTGATTTTGATCATCCAGATGTTGCGAATGAGATGAAAAATTGGGGGAAGTGGTATGCGAATGAATTAAATTTAGATGGATTTCGTTTAGATGCTGTTAAACATATTGATCATGAATATTTACGCGATTGGGTAAATAATGTCAGGCAGCAAACGGGGAAAGAAATGTTTACGGTGGCTGAATATTGGCAAAATGATATCCAGACTTTAAACAATTATTTGGCAAAAGTCAATTATAATCAATCTGTATTTGATGCACCGCTTCATTATAATTTTCATTATGCTTCAGCAGGAAATGGGAATTATGATATGAGAAATATTTTAAATGGAACAGTAATGAAAAATCACCCTGCACTCGCAGTTACTCTCGTTGAGAATCATGATTCTCAACCTGGGCAGTCATTGGAATCTGTAGTAAGTCCGTGGTTTAAGCCGCTGGCATATGCATTTATTTTAACTCGTGCAGAGGGCTATCCTTCAGTTTTCTATGGTGATTACTATGGGACAAGCGGAAATAGTAGTTATGAAATTCCAGCGTTAAAAGATAAAATTGATCCAATTTTGACGGCACGAAAAAACTTTGCATATGGTACGCAGCGTGATTATTTAGACCATCCAGATGTGATTGGCTGGACAAGAGAAGGCGATAGTGTACATGCTAAGTCTGGTTTAGCGACATTAATCTCCGATGGACCAGGAGGATCAAAGTGGATGGATGTTGGAAAGAATAACGCTGGGGAAGTATGGTACGATATTACGGGTAATCAAACAAATACTGTAACAATTAATAAAGATGGATGGGGGCAATTCCATGTAAGTGGAGGCTCTGTTTCCATATATGTTCAACAGTAAATTGGTGATAAAAAAGAAGAGGTAGACTGAAATATAAGTTACCTCTTCTTTTTACATTGTTATCATGCTTGAATCTTTATTTTGATAAACGAATTAGTCGACCTTTAAAACAACAAGAGATGCATTGGAATAAATAATGTCACCTATGGCTTCTCTTATTCGTACTCGAAGGACATCTCCTTGGTTTAAAGGTAATAGATCAGTTCTAGCGGATGTAGCTCTTACCCCGGAACCACCACCAACTCGTGTTTCAATGGCGAATTGAATGAAATCATTTATTGTAAGGTTTAATATACTAGACGAAATAGCTTGTATCACAAATACAATTGAAAAGGATACAGAGTACACACCAGTGGTATCAATTGTAATGGAGTTGTCTACTGGGGTTAGAGTAGTTCCACTAACAGGTCCTGGAATTGTCAAATTAACATTTGTATTAACTACTGCTGCAAATCCGATTCCTACTTCAGAAGTTATTGTTCCAAATACGGGGAGAATTCCTAAACCGGTTGCTCCAGTGGGACCGGTTATTCCGATTCCAGTAGGTCCTGTAGCGCCGGTAAGACCAGTTATTCCAATTCCAGTAGGTCCTGTAGCGCCAGTAGGACCAGTTATTCCAATTCCAGTAGGTCCTGTAGCGCCGGTAGGACCAGTTATTCCAATTCCGGCAAAACCTGTAGCGCCGGTAGGTCCTGTGATTCCAGTAGGTCCGGTAGGGAATGTAAATGGTGGAATGGATGGTAGAGTGGGGCCAATTAAATTTGGTTCAAGAGAAAGTCCATGTAAAATAATATCTTCTTCGCTCATATAATAACCTCCTATGATTACTTGTCATAATTATTAAATGTATTAGGTTAAGTAAATGACATTTACAATAGCGAAGGCGCTTATTTAATTTTTTCGCAGTGAAATTAAAGTGGTTACTTTAAAGTTGGAGTCAATAAAAATCGTACTGTGATTGCTATAGAATTAAATATTAGTATGTTTTTAACGTGATTTTAATAGAGATTATATTTGCTTTACGATAAAATGATTATAGTGTAAAATTACACTATAAGTGTAAAATGATAACAAACAGGCGTTTTTGTACATGTGGTTATTAGAGCATTTTAAGGCAAGATGATGAGTTTTTATTATTCAAGTCAGCGGAGACCATTTGATGTAGCGGTTATTAGAAGTAGTTATTTATATAAATCGTAATTTAAAATCCAGAAGTACATTTCTGGATAGGCAGTAGTAGTAAAAGGAGAGGCAATATGAAAAGAACAATAATGAAATATAGCATAATTTTTAGTTTATTACTATTAACATCATGTGATATATCGGATGAAGAAATCGAAAAAAAAGCACAAAATTATATAAAAACAGAGTATGATATGGCTGTTAATCTAAACGGAGTTGAAACACTGGATAATGGAAAGGACTTCCTTGGTCCCAAAGGGCGGATAGTTACTGTACAGCAAGTCGATGAACCGCATTTGCAATTTCAACTTTATTTTGAGGGACAAATCTCTCCAGAAGTAAAAAATGATAATTATAAAATGAAAAAGAAAACAAATGATTTACAAGGGAAGTTTAATACATATTATGGAGAGAAAGATAATAACACTATACTTACTTTTAATCAAATGCAGACTGGGGATAATGTTTCCAATAAGAATGCTGAGGAAAAAATAGCGAAGAAAAATTTGCAACAGTATTATACAGCAGTTTTTAAAAGTAATACTGTTTTAGATGTAAACAATTCTGTACATATGGAAACATTGGCGGAGGTTGCAAGAGGTATTCAGGAATTTAATAAAACGATTGAAAATAGTAAGAGTAGTGTGGATGATATTACAATTCAGTTGCCAAATGCTAATAAGGAAATATTACAGCATATCGCGGTAGATTATATAGTAACGGCTGAAGATGCGAAAAAGACCCTTGAGAAAAAGGCTGATTATATGAAAGCTTTACAATCTGAAAGGAAATAGTCTGACACCTTTACTTCTTATAAAACATATAGTATGATGATTTCAATAAATTAGATTTCAATGACCATAAAATATAAATTAATGAGAGGTGCTTTTTGTGAGTGCGGTAGGTATTAAATAGGAAAAATTTAATGAAATAAATCGGATAAGACCAGGGGATTTTTATGTATATCATACCCCTAATTTTGTCATGCGTTTATTTCGAAACCTATGAAGATACCTACAATACTTTATAAAGCGTGTAATGAGAGGATTGCCATCCGTTTTTTATGGTTTATTTCCTCATATGTTATTACACATGCCTTGTAAATGTAAAAGCTGCGGTATCCCCGCAGCTTTTTTGTATATGTTTTAAATGTATAAAAATAGTAATTGAATAATGTAAAACTCATTGGGATCTAATGAGTAGGTATCTTCATTTATGATAAACATCAATCATAGTGAGGAGAAACAAAATGAATACGATGACTTTTGAAAAGTTACAATATAACGAATTAAAGGAAATAGTGAAATCTTATTGTGTAAGTGGATTAGGTAAGGAATTATTAAATAAATTAGAGCCGAGTACAAGTATAAAAGTAGTGAGAAATCGTTTAAATGAAACGACAGAAGCAAGGACTATATTAGATGCAGAAGGACATGTGCCTTTTTTCGGAATTTCAAATATCGCAAGTACAATTCAAAAATTAGAAAAAGGGATGATTTTAGATCCAGAGGAATTAGTAAGTGTTTCAGACTTTTTACGTGGATGTAGAAAGATTAAAAAGTTTATGTTAGATAAAGAATTTTTTGCACCAGTATTAGCTTCCTATGCAAATTCAATGACTGAATATAAAAGCATTGAAGAGGAAATTAACTTTTCAATTAAAGGAAATAGTATTGATGCAGCTGCAAGTAAAGAGTTAAAACGAATTCGAAATAATATCGATTCTGTAGATGGAAAAATAAAAGAGCGTTTAACGAAGTTTTTAAATAGTAGTGCAAATAAGAAATTTATTCAGGAATTCTTTATTAGTAAAAAGGATGACCGTTATACGATTCCAATTAAATCTTCCTATAAAAATCAAGTTGCTGGGAGTATTGTTGAAGCTTCTGCAAAAGGTTCTACTGTATTTATAGAACCACATACGGTTACAAAGCTAAATGTGGAACTAGCAAGTTTGAAAGCAGAAGAAGCAATGGAAGAGTATCAAATATTAGCGACACTATCAGGAATGGTAGTAGAAAATATTTATAGTATAAAAATTAATATGGAACTGATAAGTCAATATGACATGGTATTTGCGAAAGCGAAGTTTAGTAAATCAATCGATGGAATAGAACCGAAGCTAAACGATCACGGAAACATTCATTTAATGAATTGTAAGCATCCGCTTTTAACAGGGCAAGTTGTACCGTTAAACTTTAAAATTGGTCAAGAGTATCGTAGTTTAATTATTACAGGACCAAATGCAGGCGGCAAAACAATTGTGTTAAAAACAATCGGACTATTAACATTAGCGACAATGTCAGGCTTTCATATTGCGGGAGATAAAGAAACGGAAATTGCTATTTTCGAAAATGTATTTGTAGACATTGGTGATAATCAAAGTATCGAAAATGCACTAAGCACATTTTCATCTCATATGAAAAATTTGTCTGAAATTATGAGGATGTCAAATAATAATACGTTACTACTATTTGACGAAATAGGGAGCGGTACAGAACCGAATGAAGGTGCGGCGCTTGCGATATCTATTTTAGAAGAATTTTACCTTGCGGGATGTATTACAATTGCGAGTACGCATTACGGTGAAATTAAACGCTTTTCAGAAATGCATGGTGATTTTATGAACGCAGCAATGCAATTTAATAGTGAAACACTAGAGCCACTTTATAAATTAGTTATCGGTAAATCAGGTGAAAGTAATGCGCTTTGGATTGCGAATAAAATGAACGTAAAAGAACATGTACTGCAAAGAGCGAAAGAG
Organism: Bacillus cereus group sp. N24; assembly: GCF_016483345.1. NCBI lineage: Bacteria > Bacillati > Bacillota > Bacilli > Caryophanales > Bacillaceae > Bacillus > Bacillus cereus group sp. N24. The sequence continues at coordinate 301,025 of NZ_JAEHCA010000001.1, read as the reverse complement.
TATATGGGAAATAAAGAATACGCTATAGAAAAAGTGAATGAAAGTAAAATTAGAAAACCGAAATTTGTGCAAGCGAAAAGAGAATCTCATTATGAGTACAAAGTCGGCGACCGTGTGAATTTATTGGATTATGATGATTTTGGTATCCTTTATAAGGAAAAAGATAATTTCTATAACGTCGTTGTATATTATAACGGTGAATTCGTTGAAGTGAATGTAAAACGCATTACTTTAGAGGTAGCAGCGAAAGAATTATATCCAGAAGGGTACGATTTAAGTACACTATTTGTTGATTATAAAGAAAGAAAAATGCAACATGATATAGAGCGCGGATCGAAAAAAGCACTTCGTAAAATCCAAAAAGAAATAAGAAAGAATAGAGGATAATATAGAATGGTAACGATTAGACAAGAACAAAAAAATGATTATAGAAAGACAGAAGAAGTTGTAAAAAAGGCATTTTTAAATGAAGAATTTAGTGATAAAAAAGAGCATGAACTTGTAAAACGTATTAGAGAATGTGACGCATTTATTCCGGAGTTATCCATCGTTGCGGTAGATAAGGAAATAGTCGGTCACATTATGTTATCGAAAATTACAATAGAACAAGGTGGGACTACTGTAGATTCATTAGCACTTGCACCAGTGTCAATAGCACCAAGCCATCAGAAGAAAGGAATTGGTGGAAAGCTTATCACGGCTGCTTTAGAAAAAGCGAAAGAATTAGGATACGGGTCAGTTGTAGTATTAGGGCATCCAGAGTACTATCCGAAATTCGGTTTTGAACGCGCAAGTCAGTGGAATATAAAAGCGCCATTTGAGGTGCCAGATGAAGTGTTTATGGTGATGGAGCTAAGAGAGAACACTCTTCAAGGTGTAGAAGGAATTGTACAATATTCGAGTGCTTTTGCTGAGTAGAAGTATTGGCTAAGAAATGTAATCATAAAAGATGCTATCTTTTTGTAGGGATATACAGAAAGATAGCTTTTTTTATTCAGCAGATCTACTGACGTATATTTTGCTCAATGAATAATTGAGGTGGTAAAATTGATATAGAAACGTAAAGGGAGAGAATAGAATGAATAAGCGAGAAACAAATAGCAATGAGAATGTAGTTACGTTATATGTTACAAGACATGGTAAAACAATATTAAATACGAACCATCGCGCGCAAGGTTGGGCAGACTCTCCGTTAGTAGAAAAAGGTGTGGAAGTTGCCTCAAATTTAGGAACAGGATTAAAAGATGTTCATTTTACGAATGCGTATAGTAGCGATAGCGGCCGAGCGATTGAAACTGCTAATTTAGTATTAAAATATAGTGAGCAATCAAAATTGAAACTTGAGAAAAGAAAAAATTTACGAGAATTAAATTTTGGTATTTTTGAAGGTGAAAAACTTGGAAATATGTGGGATGCGGTTGGAAAAGCTGCGGGTGTTGCAGCACCAGAAGAACTTATGAAGCTTTCTATTCAAGAAGTAATTAATCTTATTAGAACAGCAGATCCTACGAAACAAGCGGAAGATTGGGAATTATTTTCTGCCCGTATAAAAACAGAGATTGATAAAATTAGTGAAGAAGCTGCTGCAAATGGAGGCGGTAACGTTTTAGTTGTCGTTCATGGGCTTTTGATTACTGCCTTAATAGAAATGATAGATAGTAGTAAAACAAAACTTGGAGTAGAGAATGCAAGTGTAACGAAAATTTTATATAAAGATGGGGAATACATCGTCGAGTCGGTTGGAGATATGAGTTATGTTGCAAAAGGAACAGAAAGTGTGGAAATATAATCCTATCTCAAATAGATATAAGAAAAGGAAGTTAGTAAAATCTAGCTTCCTTTTCATTTTTTAGTACATCATTTATAAGGTTATATCGGGATATTATGGTGATTTTTTCTATTGTGTAGAGTGTTTCTTTGTTCAACAATCGGGTCATTTAATTGAATGAGGGCGTATTTTTTGAATAGGATCACTTTGTTAAAAAGGATACATCCAATTTTTAGCGAATACAGGGTTATAAATAAGAAAAAGTGGTGAGGTAAATAGGAAAAGAATGTAATTCCCTTTTGGACAATAAAACGGAAAAATGTATCATTAACAGGCTTCAGAGCGCGGGTTGTGTTTTCGCAGAAGAAGAGACCCGGTTACTTATTTCAGCAGCACGAACTCCAGAGGATCTCAAGAGAATGGTGGAAATGCGAGCCGATGGTTTACCACTTGAATATGTTGTTGGATACGCAGAATTTTGTGGGTTGCGGATAGAAGTGGACCGAGGTGTTTTCGTGCCTCGTCAACGTACCGAGTTTCTTGTTCACCAAGCAGAAGCTTTGTTATGCTTTGGTGATATCATCGTTGATCTATGTTGCGGTTCAGGTGCTGTGGGTGTAGCTCTGGCGGCAGCTTTAGGGCGAGTTGAATTGTATTCTGTTGACATTGATCCTGTCGCAGTACGATGTGCCAGCCGCAACGTAACAAATTTCGGTGGCCATGTTTTTGAAGGTGACTTGTATAAAGCTTTGCCTCACGCACTTAAAGGTCATGTGAACACCCTAGTTGCAAACGTACCTTATGTTCCTACTGAGGCAATAAAGCTGCTTCCGCAGGAGGCCCGCCTACATGAACCAAAGATGGCGCTTGACGGAGGAGAGGATGGACTTGACATTCAGCGAAGAGTAGCAAAAGAAGCATTTCTCTGGCTAGCACCAGGAGGTCATCTTTTAATAGAGACGAGTGAAATGCAGGCAAATCAGACCTTTGAAATCTTTGCTGGTGCTGGGCTTACCACGAGAGTGGCTAGAGACGAGGAACTAGACGCTACAGTCGTTATAGGATCGAATTCTAGTTTTTAGCATAAATCCGTACGTAGTCTTGCTCAAAAATGAAATGATAATTTCCTAGCAATATACAAATAAAAAAATCCATATTCAATTCAAGGGCGTTTTAATTGAGCAAGGAGCACAAAAATTATCAAAATTTATTCCGAAGTTATACTGGCCCGTTATTTGAAGAAGAAAGGAGATAACATATTAGTCATATAAAATATGTTATCTCCTTTCATTTATCAATTTTTTTCAATTTAGGTCTTGATAAAAGTTGATAAAGCTTTCTTTTTAATCGAAGTGATTATGGGATTAATAAAATCTTTCCTGTACTTTTTCTGCTCTCTAATAATTCATGAGCAAGGGCACCATCTTGTAAAGAGAATGTAGTGGGACTCGCAATGTTTAATTTTCCAGTAGTGATCCAATCAAATAATTGAGTAGAGCGCTGCTTGCGTTCTTCAAAAGTAGTAAGCACGTTCCAAAGGTCTCCGCCAGTTAAAGTTTTTGAAGTATCCATAAGCATACGTGGATCAACAGGCGCGGGATTACCGCCAGCCATTCCGTAGAATACAACGGTACCGCCAACTTTAGTAGCTTTAAAACTTTCCTCTAATGTAGAACCTACGGAATCATACACAACATTTACTCCGGCACCATTAGTCAATTCAAGTACTTTTGTATGCCATGTTTCAGTATATAAAAATACGTGATCAGCACTAGCAAACGTGGCTACTTTTGCTTTTTCGTTTGATGACGTGAGGCCGATTACTTTTCCACCCAATAGTTTAATTATTTGAATAAGTAGTTGACCAACGCCTCCAGCCGCAGCGTGTACTAAAGCAATATCACCTTGTTTTATTTGATAGCTATCTTTCGTTAAATAATGTGCTGTTAAGCCTTGCAATAAGACAGAAGCGGCTGTGTCAAACGGGATAGAATCTGGAAGTGGGATTGCTTTCTCTGATGGAACGGCAACTAATTCTGCATTTGCAAATGGGACATCAGCAAATGCAATACGGTCCCCAGGATTGATAGTAGTAACGTCAGCTCCTACTTTTTCAACAATACCAGCCCCTTCATAACCTAATATATAAGGTGGATTGCCAGCGAGATGATAATCACCGCGGCGTCTATAAATATCAGCAAAGTTTAAACCGATTACTTTCGTACGAACAAGAATTTCATTTGAATTTATGATTGGATCAAGTATTTCTTTATATTGTAGTACATTAGCGTCTCCGAATGTTTCGAAACAAAGTGCTTTCATATGAAATACCTCCATTTAGATTGTTTGTAGATGCTCTTTATCATACAATACAAATATCAATAGAAAAAGAGGATTATTTCGATGAAATCAATCGAAAATTTCGATTTAAAAGAGGAACGGTAAATGGAGATAAAACAATTAATTACATTCAAAGTAGCTGCAGAAATCTTGAATTTCACACAAACTGCAAAGAAATTAAACTTTGCTCAGTCGAGCGTAACAGCGCAAATTAAAACGTTAGAGGCAGAGCTCGGTACGCCATTATTTGAAAGGTTAGGAAAGCGTCTTTTCTTAACTGAAGCAGGAAAGAAGTTTCAATTATATGCGGATAAGATGATTGCACTCAGTAACGAAGCGAAAATGGCTGTGAAAGATGATGAGGAACTAGCAGGTACGTTAATAATTGGTGCACAAGAAAGTCAATGTACATATAGATTGCCTTCTATATTAAAGAGGTTTAAATCACAATTTCCCAAAATAAAGCTTATATTTAAACCTGCGCATTCCAACAAAGATGCAAAGGAACAATTGATGGAGGGGAAAGTAGATCTTGCATTTATTTTGGACGAATGTAAAACAGAAGATGTTTTACACGTGGAGCCACTAATGAAAGAAGAATTAAAAGTAGTAGCTGCTCCTACGCATTGTTTACTCTCTAAATCTTCCGTCTCTATAAAAGATTTAGAGAGTGAAACACTTTTACTAACAGAACTCGGTTGCTCGTACCGCACTTTATTTGAAGAGCTATTTCGCGCAGAAGATGTCTACCCGGCAAATAAGATTGAATTTGTTAGTGTAGAGGCAATTAAACAATGCGTTATTGCAGATTTAGGTATAGCCATTTTACCAGCGATAGTTGTAGAAAAAGATATACGGGAAGAAACGCTAAAGGAGTTAGTTTTAAAGGAAGCACTCTCCCCAATTTATACGCAAATTGCATGGCATAAAGATAAATGGATGACATCCCCGTTGCAACAATTTATTGATGTAACAAGGGAGTTTTTGGCAAGGGATTAAGTGGAGAAATATTTGTTTTAAATGGAAGAAAAAATGGCACCTTTGTATAGAAAGAACCGATGCTTGAATGAAACAAGTATCGGTTCTTTTATGTTTTAAATAAAGGATGCTATAAAATGTGTATTTCTCAACTTTTTTTCTTATACGAATAAGTAAACTTCTTCGTATATTCCAATAATCATAAGGAAATTTACAACGTTTATTCGTTTCTGTAAGATGCCTCTAAGAAGCATGAAAGGAGGACTTACATAGCAGTATAGGTTGTCTTTATCCCGCATTAACTGCCCGTTAATGCCCGATTGGTGAAGGCTAATAATCAGTGGGGGATTGGACAAAACCCCCACTGATTAAAGTTTCACTTTAGTATACGTACGTATTTTGAGGGGGGAAGGTAAAATGTTTAAAAAGTTAATGAAAGTATGCGTGTTAAGTGCGGCAAGTATAGGTGTATTATTTAGTTTCCAAGGAAGTACATTTGCAGCTACTGATTTAAGTAGTTATTATGACGGGAAAAATCCAGCAACAACAAAAGTATACGGGGGAAGTACAACGTGTGATGCAGATGGATTTAATGCAAAGTCTACAGCTGTATATGAAGGCAGTAAAAAAGTAGGGACAGTGTATTTACGTTATAGTAATAAATGTCATGCAGCATGGTCTAAGCTTGTTTTAGATCCACCAGCACCTTCTGTTTCTGGTGGAATATATGCTTACGCTGTTATTAATAAATATAAAAACGGTGTATTCCAAAAATCAGTAGATTCTAATAGTGGTAATGGAGCAATTAAAACAGGTCAAACGAGTACGTATACAGGAATGGTGTTTGATTTAACTGCTGATTTTGGTTATACGGCTGATGCTGAAGCGGTGACGATTAATAATGGTTACGGGAAAACTGGACGTTATTAATAAGGGGGCGGGATCATATGAAACTTTTAAAAAACGTGGGTGCATTTCTTTTTCTGTCTGTGTTCGTTTTAACAAGTATGTTTAGTACAACTAGTAGTGATAAAGCATATGCAGAAGATCATTCGTATGATGGGAAAAGTCCATATTACAACAGTTGTGGTCAATCAGCAGTAACGAAAGAGAAGAAGTGGATTGATTCAAATTCTTATGTGGAATTAAAATTTAGCACGACGTGTAAGACTGCGTGGGCAAAAGTTACTGTAACTCGTCCAGCAGTTTATAATAACGAAGCTGATGCAAGAATTGTAAGAAAAACAGATGGAAAGGCATACACTTGCGGAAGCGCTGGAGGAAATGGTGTTGTAAATAAAGGGCAAACATCATGCTATACGCCAATGGTATATGATTTAGATCCAAGAAAGGCGCAAGCGCAGGGGAAACATGCTATTCCGAATAGTGATGCTTATAATTATGCGGAGACTATTTGGTATTGATGGGAATATGAAAATTGTAAGGTAGAATATTTTAAGAGCATGTTTTGATTGGGTTTCAAAACATGCTCAATCTGTATTCATTCTAATCTTTTCGGTAATCATGGCTCATTGAATTAACTAAGATCTGTATCAGGAGGAGCATATCCAAGGTGACGAGCCATCGATACAATTTGTCCTTTATGATGAAATTCATGTGTCTCTGTATGAGTTAAAAGCCATAGCGGAGTTGTACTCCAAGGTTCTTTTTGCCATTTTACTTCATTTGCTATATTTTCGAGCCATCGGTCATTATATTCATCTAAAAAACGTAGTACAACTTCATCTACTAACTTAAATCTAGTACGAACTTTTTCGACATCTGCATGCTCAACTTCATAATCGCTGGCAAAGGAAAAGTCTGCTCGTTTTTGTTTGAATGCGAATGATCCAAGCCAGTATCGATAGCAATCGGCTACATGAATATGCGTCTTTATTATACTACCGCTTCCGAAATTCGGAACAGTGCTATGTAATTTTTCTACTTGGATTTCTTCTAAAAATGAAAATAGAGTTTCTCGTGTAGAGCTAATAAGATTATATTGTTGTTTTAAAATATGTAACATGCCATTACACTCCTCTTTTGTTTACTAAAATATTTGTGCAGTAAGTAATTCTATATTTATGAGGAGTGAACCTTTGTTATTATTTTCACTAAGCATATTAGATGTATTTCTTAATTGTTTCTGATAGATTATACAAGGTGAAACTTTAATAAGTTGAACACTCTTAGTTCATAATAAATTGTACATAAAAAAGGGGAGCGATAAAATGAATAGACTAGTTGGTTTAAAACAATTTGAAATAACGCGTGGAGCATTACTGAAATTCATGGAAACGTTAGATGATAATACTGCGGATACGCAGCCGGATGGCTTTAACAATACAATTCGCTGGCATATTGGTCACGTATTAACGGCAGCAGAAACTTTCATGTTTGGAAGAGAATTTAAACAATTACCAACTGAATACCCAGGTATGTTTGGATATGGTACACGACCATCTAAATGGGAAACAGAAGGGCCATCATTGGAAGTGTTAACGGCTCAATTAAAAGAACAAGCGAAGCGTATTAACGAAATGCCAGCAGAAGTATTTGAAAATAAACTTCCAGAACCATTCCTAGGATTAGAAACAGTAGGGGAGCTTTACGGTATGATGCTTTATCATGAAGCAGATCATCTTGGGCAAATGAAAGCGATGGAACGAATTATTAAAGCTCTTTAGTTTTAGGTAAAGTTTATTTGCGTATAAAAACGAAATTACAGATGTGTTTTCAAAATTGAGGTGTAAGTAGTTACAATCTTATTTTCCACAATAAAGATGTAATGTTAAATAATATATAGACAAAAAAGGGTAGATAATTTATTATCTACCTTTTTGAGATTGTCGAACTTCTTGAAGGATTAGGGATTATGATCGCTTATCATCGTGATATTGATGAAGAAGATAAAATAATATATTGGGATAAATAAAAATTATAATTTTTATGGTGTAATTATTAAATATAGTATTCCTAAATATGGAATATACGTATAATAATAGAGAAGAACTAGAAATAGGGGTGAATACTATGATTACATTAGAACAAAAGTTGGAGCAATATACACATACATATGCACAGTTAAAGGGAGAACTAAAATGGAAAACGAGTGATTCTCGAACAGGAATGATGATTGCTGCTATGTATGCAGGTAGTGATAAATTGTTTGATCTCGGACGTTTTTTAGAAATTAGTAGTTATATTAAGAATCAGGTAGGGATGTTTTCATACTTAAAGTCTTATCATCGCTTTGTAGTGGCTGCAACATTAGATATTCACTTTACAGATTACAAGGAAGCTTTTCGGAGGTTTTTAGATTTATATGAACAATTGGTCGCTGGTGGCTTTAGCCGGAGTATATTTACGTATCTCGCAGCAGCTGTGCTTTTAACAGAAGAAAATGAACAGCATGGCACGCACATTCAGCGTTCGATGCAAGTATATAAACGCATGAAAGAGGATCATCTTTTTCTTACAGGTACAAATGATTATCCGCTCGCGGTTTTACTAGCAGGACAATCAGAGAATGTAGAAAAACAAATGGACCGAGTGGAACGTCTTTATCAAAAACTAGCGACAGCTGGGTTACGTAAAGGGAATGATCTTCAATTTTTAAGTCACATTCTTTCACTAAAGAAGGATGTCCGTGAAGAGATGTTAGTTGTAACATGCACAAACATAAGGAAGTTATTAAAGCAAGAAAAGGTAAAAGTGAAACAGATGCATTACCCAGCTATCGGGCTACTAGCGTTACTTGAGGATGGAGAAAAAGAGATTCATTCTATTAAAGCGTTGATTGAAAAATTGCAGGGGGAGAAATTATTCCGTTGGCATACAGATACAAATATTCTTATTGCTATTCAACTGTTCGTAAGTCAGAAGGATGAGGAAAGTAAAGCTACCAACACAGGTTTACAAACAATGATAGAAGTCCTCATACAAGCACAACAGGCAGCTATGATGGCAACGATTGCCGCTTCATCTGCAGCAACCTCTTCTGCTAGTACTAGCTCATAATTTGCAACTGCTTATGCTCTTGTAAATTATGATAAACCTATAATGCCTTTGATGAGGAGGGTTTAAAAAATATTATTAAAAAAGGCACATCACTCTCTAATGAGTGATGTGCTAACTGTTTTTACATAATCAGTATTATCTTTTCGACTCCTTCAAATGTTTTAGCTGCGTAACAATCATAATGCTAATAACAACGAGTAAAAACCATGAGCTAATTTTGCTTAAGTGAACGAGGTTCCATGCTTCTCGTTGATTTGGATATTGCCATGCTCCGAAAAAAGTAGCGATGTTTTCTGCAATCCAAATAAAGAATCCGATAAGGAAAAATGAGAGTACGAGCGGCATTTTATATGTAACGCCTTGCAATGAAAATGCTACAAATGTCCGAAAGAAAACGATGAATAAAAGTAAAGTTAATACCCATCTAAAGTCATATAGAAAATGATGTGTAAAAAAATTGAAGTAAATTATAGCTCCTAACGGTATGGCAAAAATGGCTTTTGGCCAATGGTGCATTTGTAAATGCAATCTTCTCCACGCTTGGCATATGTAACTTGCGACACTTGCGTACATAAAACCGCTGTAAAGTGGAACTCCAAAAATTTTCGAATATGCCTCTTCAGGATAACTCCATGAACCGAAATGTACTTTATATATTTCTAGTAAAAGTCCAATTAAATGAAAGACAGTAATTACTTTTAGTTCGTCCTTTGTTTCAAGACCAGTTTTATACATAATCCACTGCATCAGAAGACATACGATGAGTATGAAATCATAGCGATATAACCCTGGGATAGAAATGATTTTTGAAAGGGCTAGTGTTAAAAAAATAGCGACTGGGAATAAACAAGATAATGCTTGTTCATAGGTAAAGTGTAGTAGTTGTTTTACATAAAACATTGTTTCACCTTCTGTGAGTTCTTATTTTGATTGAATAATCTGAAGAATAATTAAGTATACTATAGTTCTAAATAATAGAAAACTATAATTAGTTTGTTTGAAAAAAACAAAAAATGTAAAATGAAGTTAATTCAATGAAAGGGAGATGTGCCAATGTCAGCGCTTATTGTAAGTATCCCGTTTATGCAACAGTTTATGGAACAAGGGGATAAATAGGCTAAAATAAGTATCCCCGTTACTTAAAAAGGGGGAGTTTGAAATGACAATGAATCTTTTTCAAAATAAAACGATTAAATTATCAGCTAGTAGAGAAAAAGATGCTGAAGTAATGGTTATGTGGCAAGAAGATAGTGAGTATTTAAGAAGTGTAGATACAGATGTAGCATTCCCGCAATCGTTACAAGAAATAGCAAGTGATGGCCTATTAAAGGGACGGAGATCGAATAGTGTTTCTTTCATGTTAAGAACACTTCAAGATGATCGTTTAATTGGTTTTGTTGCAATTCATGGCGTAGAGTGGAATAACAGAACGGGTTTATTAGCAATTGGTATAGGAGATACGAATGATAGAGGGAAAGGATATGGAAGAGAAGCAATACATCTTATTCTAAAGTATGCTTTCTATGAATTGAACTTACACCGCATCGGCCTTGATGTGATTTCGTATAATAAACCTGCCATTGCACTGTATAAAAAGATGGGTTTTCAGATAGAAGGTCGTATGAGAGAAGCGGTGCAAAGAGATGGAAAGTGTTTTGATCGTATCATTATGGGGATATTACGGGATGAATGGGTGGAGCTGCAAGATTAGAAAGTACATTCGAAATTATATATGTAGTGTGCAGGGAATATAATGATGATTGGCGAATTTTTACAGTGTACAGATTGAATTTATCCCGCTATTTGTGGGCAGTAAAACCCCCACCTTAAAATTCGGCTGGTGCGAAGAAGGTAGATCAACTGTCCATAAATGCCCGATTGGTTCAACTAAGAATTAGTGTGGGATGAACAAAACCCCCACTGATTAAAGTTTCACTTTATAAGGAGTTATGCGAGATGAACTTAGAAAAAAGTAAGCCAGTAAACGAAGAGGTCGCGGAATTAAAAGAACTAATTAAAGAATTGCACGGAAGTGTACATCAACTTCAAAGCGAAGTGCAGCAACTAAGGCACGAAAGACCGGTTGTTGAAGTGAGGAAAGGTGTTCAACTATCACCCGCAATCGTTGGGCAAATTGGTGGTATGATATTAGGTGGATTAGCAATTATCGGTATATTTTGGTGATGGAAAAAAGGTTTGCAGCACTATGCTGCAAACCTTTTGTATTTGACGATAGAATTTCATGCAGTACAACTTCTACATTAAATAACGTAAATAAATGTAAGCATGTGATAACAATAGTGCAATGATTGTTAACGGTAAACCGATTTTTAAGAAGTCCATATAAGAAAATCCATGTCCTTCACGTTTTGCAATACCAGCAACAACTACGTTTGCTGATGCTCCGATTAATGTTCCGTTACCTCCTAAGCAAGCTCCAAGAGATAACGCCCACCATAGCACTTCGATTTGCGGCGAATCAACAGATAATCCGAGGCCAGTAGCTAAATCTTGAATAAGAGGAATCATCGTTGCGACAAATGGAATATTGTCAATTGTCGCAGATGCGATGCCAGATACCCATAAAATAAGTATCGCAGCGAAACCGATATCGCCATTTGTTACGTCGATTACTTCTTTTGCGAGTGAAGAAATAAGCCCGATATCAATTAATCCGCCAACGAGAACGAATAGTCCGGCGAAGAAGAAAATGGTTACCCATTCAACGTGGGCAAATATATCTTCTATTTCATGTTCTTTTACGCCGATTAACATAAGAAGTGTAGCACCAGTCATTGCGATAACGGCAGCATCTACATGAATAATAGAATGAAGTACAAAGCCTAAAATAGTTAGTCCTAAAATTGTAATCGATTTTAAAAGGAGGCTTTGATCTTTAATATAATCTTTTTCGTTTAACGCCATTAGTTTTTCGATTTGTTCAGGCGTTGTTTTTAGTTTGTTACGATACATGAAGTAAACAATGCCAAGTGTAACGATAGAAATAATAATTACGATTGGAGCTAAATTTAGTAAAAAGGCATTAAAGTCTAAATGCTTATTTGCTGATCCAATCATAATGTTCGGTGGATCACCGATTAAAGTTGCTGTTCCACCTATATTTGAAAACAGTACTTCTGAAATCAAATAAGGAACAGGGTTAACTTTTAAAATACGTGTAATGGATAGTGTAACAGGAACGATTAATAAAACAGTCGTTACATTATCCAAAAATGCAGAACCGACGGCGGTTAATAAGGATAGTAATAATAAAATGCGAATCGGTTTTCCGTCAGCTGCTTTTGCTGCTTTAATAGCTACAAATTCAAATACGCCTGATTGACTCGTAATATGTACGAGAATCATCATCCCGATTAAAAGGGTGATCGTTTCCCATTGAATATGTGATGTGAAAGCAGTGTGTAAATCTACAATTCCAAAAATAATCATAATAGCAGCACCGAATAGTGCAATTACAGCACGATTCAATTTTTCAGAAATAATAAAACCGTACGTGACTAAAAATACGGCAATTGCAAAATAATATTGCCAATTTGCTACTTCATGTGCTGATTGTTCCAAGCGAGTCACCTTCTTTAAAATATGTATTCAATTGTCAAAACGTATCCCGATGCATTCATACGGGATAAAATATATTGTAGCAAATTCAAAAAAGAAAGAAAACTATTTAACGAAGTGAAGGAAAAGTTCTGAATTCCACATATGATAAAAAAAATAACAAAACACAGTGCAAATTATTAGGAAAAGTGAGCGTTGTCCTCTAATATAGAGATAGCAATTTACATTATTTTTGCGTAAAATGGTTTAAAGAGGTGAATTCCGATGGAAATAGTAAAAGATAGTTCTCTTATTCAAAATGAAATTGAACGTTTTGTAAATAAAGATGTATATATTCATTTAGAAACAACGAACGGAGCGTATGCGTCACACTTTAATGAAAAGATGATGACAGTTGGAGCATTCATTCGAAATGCAATTATTCGCTTTGAGCGCGGGAAAATAACTGGAACAAACCCATACCGAGTTGGTTTGAAAATGGATCATGGCTGGGTATATGCAGAAGGTATTACGCACTGGGAAGTAGACGATAAAGAGCGTTTATTACTAGCAGGGCATGATAACCAAGGTCGCTTAGCGGTAGCACTTGAGTTAAGCTTAACGCCATTTAAGTAAGAAGGAGGGAAACTTATGGAGAGACATGTACTTGTTGTATTTCCGCATCCAGATGATGAAGCATTTGCTGCGGGAGGGACAATTCGCTTATTAACAGATCAAGGAGTACCTGTAACGTATGCATGTGGTACTCTTGGTCAAATGGGACGTAACATGGGGAAGAATGTATTCGCTAACCGTGAAACGATTCCAAATATCCGTGAAAAAGAATTAAAAGATGCATGTGAAGCGATGGGGATTCAAGATTTAAGAATGCTCGGTTTCCATGATAAAACGTTAGAATTTGAAGATGTTGATTTCGTTGCAGATAAAATCGAAGCGATAATTCAAGAAGTAAATCCATCTCGAATTATTACATTTTATCCAGAACACGGCGTACATCCAGATCATGATGCATTTGGCCGCGCTGTCGTTCGCGCTGTATCACGTATGCCAAAAGAAGAACGTCCAGTTATTCATGCGGTTGCGATTACGAGAAATCGTGAAGCAGTACTCGGTGAACCGGATGTTGTAAATAATATTAGTGAAGTATTTGAACATAAATTAGCTGCACTAGGCGCGCATCGTTCACAAACAGAAGCAATGCTTGAAGAAACACATGCAAAAATAAAAAACAAAGATGCAGCAACATTGAAATGGCTGCAACTTGAACAATTTTGGACTTATAAATGGGAGTAGGCTAGAAGTATATCTTCTAGTTGCTCTTACATAGAAAAAGCGCCGTCACTTGTGATGGCGCTTTTTCTTGTTAAAGACTATATATTCCTTAGAGATGTGCTTTGAAATTTTTTCATTAACGTGCAGTATAGCCTCCGTCAACAAGAAGTGTTGTACCATTAACAAAACTAGCATCATCACTTGCTAAAAATAAGACAGCTTTAGCCACTTCTTCTGGTGTTCCAAGTCTGTCTTGTGGATGAAGGGAAGCTAAATATTCTTTCTGTTGAGGATTAACACTACCAAGCAAAGGGGTATCAATATAGCCAGGGCACACCGCATTAATACGTATTCCATATTTAGCGTAGGCAGTACATAAATTTTGAGTTAATAGTTTTACGCCACCTTTTGCAGAGGAGTATGCTGTTGGGGTAGGTAATGAAACAAAACTATGAATCGAACCAGCGTTAACGATGACACCACCTGCACCTTGTTTAAGAAATTGTTCAATCGAATATTTATCAGAAAGGAATACCCCTGACAAGTTAATATCAATGGTTTTTTTCCATTTTTCATAGGACAATTCGTTTGCCGGTGCATCATCAGCAACGCCGGCATTTGCATACATAATATCTAATTTACCGTATTTACTTACTGTCTCATGGATTAGTTGTTTAATATCTGCCTCTACTGTTACATCAGTTTTAATAAATAACGTATCATATCCATTTGCGTTCAATTCATCTGATAGGTCTTTTCCACGTTCAAAAAAGTCAGCGATAACTACTTTTGCACCTTCTTCAATAAAAAGACGAACGGTGGATTCGCCAATCCCGCTTGCACCACCAGTTATGATTGCTACTTTGTCTTTTAATTTCATATAAACCTCTCCATTCATTAATGAATTTAAGTCGAATTTTTTGAGCTGGTTATGTCATTATTAACCTTAAATAGTAAGTAGATAGAAGAAAAAGTTCGCGTTTACTTAACTGTGAAAGTACTGGATTTTTCTTTATTGTACTTTTTTATACAGTGATGAACGAAAATATTAATTGGGGCAATTTTATCATTAGATTGAATATTCGGTAAAGCGTTCTCGAATAAAGTGAGTGCTGAAGTTTAACGACTAACCTGCATAGATATAACGAGGGGTATTTACATATAGTTTCTCTTTTTTATTTTAGTAATTAACAAATTTTTAAACTTGCTGATGATGTAGTGCAATTAAATAAATGGGTTGTTTTTAGATTAACTAAAACTAAAAAAACAGTAAAAATAAAATGTTATATAATAATTATTTATTGAAAAACGATAAATATCGTGTTAATATCAAATTGAAAATTAGTAAGAGAGGTGCTTTTTATAAAATGTAAAACGAATGTTATGTACTAAAAAGAAATTGATAGAAATTAGGAAAGTTATATATCTTAATAGCAAAAGAAGAAAAAGGAGTTAGAGCATGATTAATAAAACAGTAAAAAAAGTTATCTTGTTTGCAGGTGGTTTGTATATTACTTATTTAGTAGGTGTAGTTATTTTAGCGGAATCTATACCGTATCCTACATCTCAGCAATTAAAGGCAGCCGAAAAAGTAGTTGAACGCTATGTAGGTGAAAATAATGGAGTGGAAATGATAAATACATCTAGCAGCTTCACGGCTGAGATGTTCGATCGTACAATTCATATTGAAGGAAATTCAAAGGAGAATCCGGAACAAGTATTTCGAATGGATTTAGACCGAGTTTCTAATGAAAATGAAAAAATAACCGAAAAATCGATAAATAAAATTTGTAAATCAAATGATGCAGGAGAGAATTTTACGTGTGCTGATGCTGAAAAGTTAAAATGAACATGCAGTGTTATTTATAGTATATAGCTAAAGATAGGAATGCGTAACAGCACAACTACTACTCTAGTTAAATAGGAAAAGCCTCGCAGGGGGGCGAGGCTTTAAACAGGGTATTAAAAATTATCGATTCATTAAGAATAACTTTTTCGAATAAACTAATTTTAGCATGATAACTCATGTATATGTGTTACGAATTTATGAACAAAAAATCAATCATAAAAATACGGGGAAGATGATAATTTATTTGAAATATATTACATAATTTTCAAGTGAGAAATAAAAAAGCAGCAATGAGCAAAATAATTTAGAGCCGCATTATATTAAACATAAGTGGTACTTCTAATATTAATCTGCTTCATTATATTGTTATTACCAATGCTACAGAATGCGTGAAGTGGTTTAGTAATGTTAAAACAAGAAATTCTCAGAATCTACGGGTTTAAAATGAAAAAATTTTAGTCATTGGACACAAGGGGGATTCTATATTAATTGGTTAAGTGGTTGAAAGAGAGACTTTGTTTATTTCGTTTCTTTTTCACTTAATTCATTAGAAATGATATCTAGTAATGATACATATGAAGCGTATATTTTGAATTAACTAATAGAATAATATATATTTATATTGATTTAATGATTTTAATTTATTAAAAATGAGGAAATCAATATGAAGATTAAATTTGCCGTAATAAAAGATGAAAACTTTGATTTTAGTTTATTAGAAACAAAATTATTGAAAACCTTTAAAGAAGTAGATTTTGAAGCAGATATTGTAAAGGTTGAAGATAAGATTTTTGAGGGAAATAATATTCAAACGAATTTAGCTGAAATCACCATTAATGTTACTGGAAAAAATATCGGCTATAGGTCCGTTTCAGCTAGTATATTTATTGTTCTAGAAAGTTTATCATTACAGTTATTTCAAATTAATATTAGTTTACATTAAGCAGCTAAAAAAGAGAATTTCTTCAGAAAATTATACTGACTATAATGAGTTGTAAATATGAGAATGGTGATTTAAATAATAGTAATTATTGTAGGTGCTCCCGTATGTTGGATTGCACCTTGTTTGTTATTAAAGAAATAAAAAAGCCTTTAAATAAGATGAAAGTCTTTATGAAACGGCATATAAAGAGTGTTCAGGATACGTTATGAAAGTAGAATAATTCAATGCTTATTCATATCGCATGTTATTTAAATGCTTGTTTATACAGAAAAATGGAAATGTGTAAATAATTCAATTAGATTGTACAAATAATTTGGTGCGCGAATATACGGAATGTATTCACGGGTAAAAGGGTTGTCTCATAATATATATAGATTTTTCTATTAAGATGAACAGAGGGTGTGAATATATGGAAGATGTTTACGCGAAAATTGACAGCCTAAAAGCAGAGCAAAAAGAAATTATGAGAGACATTCGTACTTTAGAAACGCGTACCACTATTAATGAGAAAGACATAGCAACAATCAATAAGCAATTAGAGAAAATAAGTACAAACACAACTTGGATTTTGCGAATTATTATTAGTGCGATAGTAATGTCAGTTTTAGGATTGATATTAAAAGGGATTATTTAACCTTGTAAAATAGCTCAATATAAACGAAAGAGGGGCAATTCTCCCTCTTTTTATTATACGAATGAGAAATGGCTTTCCTCCAAGCGTTAAATGAAGGTGGAGGACGAACCTATTTTTTGCAAAAAAACTGAAACAATGTGCTAAACGAGTTTTATAAACTGAATCCAATTAGGAATGGATACTATAAGAACCGAGCATTATTTGTCAACGAAAAGAGTATTTAGGTCCTTCACATTATACTTGGCACAAAGCATATAGCAGTTAGATAAAACATACTATGCATGTATACGTATAAAATGTTTATTTTTAGATACAAATCAATTATAAATACTGAAAAATAGACCTACATAAATAGAGTCCTTTTTTAGTTTTAAAATTTTTAATTACTACTAGAACAATATGGATCTATTGAAAAATGTTCTAGATTGTAGCCTCATGTAGAAAACTTTGTAATAGAATCAAACCGCTTACCTTAAGTTGATGAACATATATGGAGACCGTTTGTTTTGTAATTCAAATAATTAGATTAATGTGATAACATTTTGAGGTAGGGTGTAAATGAAATACTGAGGAGGATAAGTATGCAAAAGAGACCAGGAACAAATGAATATAATCCATACTACTCAACGTACATAAAATTAGTACCAGATGGAGATATCATACATATTCTAGAGCAACAAATGAAGGAAACGAATCTTTTATTGAAGGATATTTCTGATAGTGAAGGACATTTTCGATATGCCCCTAATAAATGGAGTATAAAAGAAGTAATCGGTCATATTGCAGATACTGAACGTATTATGGCATATCGTTTGCTGTCCATAGCAAGAGGTGAGACAGCAGAACTTCCTGGCTATAATGACGATATGTATGTTCTTAGAGCAGCTTTTGATAAGCAATCTATGCAAGATCTTCTTACGAATTTAACAGTTGTTCGCCAATCTACTGTGCATTTACTTAAAAGTTTAGATAAGGATGCTTGGTTACAAAGGGGAATTGCGAACAATTCTGAAGTCACGGTTCGTGCATTAGCAAACATTATTGCTGGTCATGAGCTTCATCATCGGCAAGTTATAAAAGTACGTTATTTTGGGGCTAATGCATTTACAGAATGTTAAAATACGGAAAATAAAAGATGATGATTTGTAAAAAAATTACGATTCATCATCTTTTTATTTTTTCTCAATGACCAAATATTACTTAACAGTGGCAAGCTTAATTTATAAGAAAAGAATGACTACATTAGCAACAAGGGTTTAAAGAAAGGGGGATTGATAGTAAGTTGTTTAATTAAAATGGTAAAGAGTAACTTTTACCTTACTTTTTGTTATAAATAAAGGAGCAGTTAGCAAAAGCTAACTGCTCATCTCCAAGGGGGAGCAAGGAGAAAAATCTAATGTCATCTACAGTGTTGACGGAATATGGAGTTTTATTCAGGGGATTTACTGATTATGTAGGTTACATAAAAAGTCCTATTAACATCCAGGCTATTCCGATTAGAATTAAAGATTTGAGTGTAATCCAAAACTTTTTTTCTGGCTTTTGAAATTCTAAAAAGCCTTTTCGTAAGAGCAGAAATAAACCCGCTTCAAGACAGAGGAAAACAACTAGACCAAGAAATTAAAAGTACAAAAGGGATTTATTATGAGAGTAAGGAAGAAATCGAAATTACCTTTGAATACTTAAGAAAAGAAATTGATAATGATGATGATGAGAGTCAGCAAATTATTACAGATTACAAAGAGGTATCTTAAAATAAAACTAGAAAAGCATCCAAAACTATTGTTTTTTCTTTTTTAATATAGAAATTACACATTAAACATATATTTATACGTGTTGTTACTAAACGCTAAGGAATAGTAATAAAAAAATGATGCTGATAAAACTGTATAAAAATAAAAATAATCCTAAGATGGGGAATGTTTTATGAAAGTTGATCATGATAAACCTCCTTGATATATAAAGTATTTTAATATATTGTTGGTCTATTTAGAAGGAAAAACATAATTTGGTACATGTTAAACGAAAATTTGAACAAACTAGATATTGGAATAAATGATGCCTTCCTTAAAATAACCTTAATTAAAATATAGCTTTAATAACATTTGGAAATTAAATGGTATAATTTTCTAGGATAACCTAAATAAAGTTTATTTTAGAAAAGAGGTAGAGGGGAAATGTTTCAAAAGCTTAAGTTTTATTTAATGAGCATTTTAATTAGTTCAATGTTAGGTGGAATTATTATAGGTGCTAATTTCTTGGTCCATAACATATATAATTTGGTTGCAGGTAAAGAATATCATTTTAATATGTGGTCTTCTATTATTATATTTAGTGTTGTATTTATTTCGGGCTTCTCGTACATGTTGAAGAAGGGGCCAGATATATTTGTTAATGATTAAATTAATAGCAATTATCAATAGGTGTTGCCGTGTGATTCGGTTGAAGTCTTTTCTGGCGTGTTAGTTATCTCAATATATATGTATCTCTTGGCACCTGGGCGAGGGTGCTCTCTTTTTATCGAAGGAATAATAAAATGTATATAATATGATTAATAGATTTATATTTGAATCTGAGGGGTACAAATTCGATGCGACGTAAAAAGGATTTGTTGAAACAATGGAAGGTGGATTTACAGGCTATTCAAGAAGAGAAGAGGATGAAGAAGAAGGCTAAAAATAAGAAATATAGCATTCCTGGTAATACAGCTGGATTCATGAATGGAAAGCATACTTATCGTAAAGAGAATGGGGTATGGAAGCAAAGAAATAAATGACGTGAGGATAAATAGATTTCATTAAGTTTGTAGCATTATTCTAGGCGTTCCCATGATTTGGGTGGCGTCTTGTTTGTTGTTTATGAAGTAATCCCTAAACGTATTATATTATTGTTTTTAATTAACAGATATAAAAAATGATTTATTTGTTTTATTGATAATTTGTAAACATTATTATAATATGTTTGTATATGCGTAGACTAAAAATGTTTTTGTTTGATTTTATTAAAAGATGGGGGATATCGATAACAATAAAATAATGGGTATATCACCTACAAAAAGCTGCAAAAGGAATGGAAGCAGTATGGAAAAGGTGCTTTCGTGAAAAAATTCGAAAAATAAGCAGTATTAGCTCTTGAAGAAAAATGACTAGAAAAGTTACAACTAGATGGAGCATAAGGTTATACAAAAAATCTTAAAAGGGGGACAAAATTATGGAACAAGGAAAGTATTCAGTAACACCTCAAGATCGAATGAATTATTTATTAGGTCTTTATTCTGCAGATCAACAAATTAATGCGGTTCTTTATTTTCCTGTAGGTCTATCAAAGGAAATACTTGAACAATCAGTAAGGATAACATTACAATTGCAGCCAGTTTTGAATAGTCGATTTGTAGAAAATGATACTCCTTACTGGGAGGAACATTCATCTGTCACTAACTCATCTATTTGCTTTTTTGCAGAAGGAAATGATCAAGAACTTGAAATAATGGCAATAGATTTTATTAAGGAACCTGGTGATCGTATTCAGGGGCCTATGGTTCAAACAAAATTATTACGAGGCACTACAACAGATATGTTAGTTGTGAAATTATCTCATCTATGTTCAGATGGTGCAGGAGTCAAGGAGTATATTAATTTGCTTGGAGCAATTTATACGCACCTTTCCTTAGGAGGATCTAAGGATCAAATTATAAAGGAATTTGGTGAAGGAAATGAGAGTTTTCGAGATCAATCACATGTATTCAAATATGCTGGAATATCGGACGTAAAAAGTGCGTATCGTCCTAACCAAGAACAGCAGGCATCGTTATGGTCTTTTCCATCTCAACCCAACAAAAATAAATCCCCAAAAATGTCTGTAGGGCGGTTGAGCCGTGAGCAAACACTATGTCTAACCAAATGGACAAAAGCACAACAGGCTACCTTGAATGATGTAATCATGACTGCATACTTCCGTGCTTTATCACATTTCACTGTGTATGCGGAACCTCGCACCGCAGAAAAAATGATCGGTTTGACAATTGATTTACGTCGATATCTGCCTAATTATACGACTGGTGCTATTTGCAACTTATCCGGTATGGAAATGCCAGTGATTAAAATGGAAGATGATGAATCATTTAATCAGACTCTTGTTCGAGTTAAACAATCAATGAATAAAATAAAGGGCCAAAATCCAGGTCTTTCTTCAGCGGCAGGAATGGAGATACTGGCAGGTATGAAGCTATCTACGGTGAAGGGAATGTATAATCAGCAATACGAGCAGGCTGTACAGATGGGGATGGCATTGCCATTACTGACAAATTTCGGGGTGATCGCTGATGAACCTATTCAGTTTGGTGAAATTCAAGCTGAAGACGGGTATATGACATCACCCATTATGTATGCACCATTCTTTTCAATGGGAGCAAGCTCTTATAATGGAAGACTTACATTTACGATTGGTTATCATGCGCCGGATACATCAAAAGAAAAGGTAGACAAATTTTTAGAATGTGTTGTTAATCAGCTATCATAAATAAAATAAAAGAGAATATAGCGCAAAATTTTCTAACAGAATTGTATTTTAGGCGCTCATCTTATGTACGGCTAATCCCTTTTATAAACGCTATATTTAACGGAAAGGTCTTACTCCAGATAAAAAATTATCTTCAAATGCTTCATAAATTATTTTTGTTAAATTTTCTCTGATTGCACCTATCTTTATGTTTTAGATTTATGGGGAATCGTAGTGAAAAACAATTTGCACCACGAGAAAAACAAAATATATCAGCATAAAAGTACTAAAAAAGAGAGAAAAGAGCTGACTTAAACTATATTTTGAATCAGCTCTTTTTACTATTTTTTGAAATGAATTAGTTTTCGGATAATATAAAAATGATAATCTTCTAACAAATAATCAAGGCATCAACACTAGAAAAGTAGAGATAATATGTAATATAATTGAAAAAGTATATTTAAAAATCAATGTTAATATTACCCTCCTATAAGTATTAACATACGTTAATGAGGTGTTTTCTTTGTTGTTTTATGATCGAATTTCTATAATGGCCCCTCCTGTTCCGTAGCTTAGGAAAGTCTTTTTATTTCTGAGATTTTCAAAGTTATAGGAGGGTATGAAAAATGAAAAAAGTCTCAGTACCATCACTTTGGTTAATGATTATTCTTGTGGCATTTCCGCAAATTAGTGAAACAATTTATACACCGTCTTTACCAGACATTTCAAAGGCGTTACATGTAAGTAATAATGAGGTGCAGTTAACGCTTAGTGTTTATTTTGCTGGATTTGCTTTAGGTGTATTTTTTATTGGATGGTTATCCGATATAATTGGTCGTCGCCCGGCGATGTTACTTGGAATTGTCATATATGGCGCGGGGAGCTTCTTATGCTTTATTGCAAGTTCCATTGAATTTTTATTGTTAAGTCGTTTTATTCAGGCGTTTGGAGCAAGTGCAGGATCAGTTGTGACGCAAACGATTCTTCGTGAAAGTGTAGAAGGGCATAAACGTCACGTTATGTTTGCTCAAATTTCGGCAGTCATTGCTTTTACACCGGCAATGGGACCGTTAATTGGTGGCTTTCTTGATCAAATGTTTGGATTTAAAATAGTATTTTTAAGTTTAGTAGTTATGAGTATCGGAATTTTGCTGTATACGTTTGTTTCTCTTCCAGAAACAAAAACGGGTGCAGTAACGGATAAAATTAATGTGTTTTCTGTTTTAAAACGGTTGATTACAAATCCGAAAGTAGTAACATATGGGCTATTAATTGGAGGAGCGAATGGCGTTTTATTTAGCTATTATGCAGAAGCGCCGTTTATCTTTATTGAATACTTTAAGTTATCGCCTAGTATGTACGGATTTCTAGGAATTGTTGTTGCTTCCGCTTCTATTATTGGGGCGAAATTTTCAAAGCGGTTACTTACCACTTATAAACCAGAGAAAATTATATATATCGGTTGTTTTGTAATGACAGGTGGAGCAGTCGCTTTATCTATTATTACTTCAGTTGGATCAAATCGAAACATAATATATATGATTGGATTTTTAGTAGCGATGTTTATATTGCTATTAGGAATTGGGGTAGCATTACCTAACTGTTTAAGTTTAGCATTAGTAGATTTTCAAGATGTCATTGGTACAGCTGGAGCATTGTTTAGCTTAGGGTACTATATAATAGTGACGGTGACAATTTGGGGAATGAGTCAACTTCATACGGGCTCGTTACTGGTGATGCCACTTTATTTTCTGGCTATTGTAGCTATCATGTTGGTGTTTACTAAGGTGTTTATTGTTGGTAAACAAACTTCAAAGACGATTTAAATATGAAATGGTAAAAGAGTCTCATTAAAATATGAGACTCTTTTATATTTTATCCCGCTGTTTTGAGGCGGTAAGATTCCTACCTCAAAATTGGGCTGGAGTAAAGAAGTTAGTAGTTTATTAATATATTAAATTTCTGATTGGCATATGAATCGGATGTGTGGGAACTTACGTTATCAACTATAAAGATTGAAGTACATGAGATGTGAAACTGAGGAAGATATGCTCTCCTCGGTTATTTATATTGTAATAATATTTATATCGGAACCATTTTGAATAGATGTATTTTATTGCTAATTCAGTTAAAAATTAAACATAATTATGCATATTAATTTATTGAAAAAATAATTGAATTTTTCAGATAAATGAATTAATATAAAATAAGTAATTTTAAGATTTATAGAATATTGGAAGATGAAAGGTTTTGAGAATTTTGTAAGAGGCAAAAAACGATTTTAGGATAGCTTTAAAGCTAGTGTAAAATTACGTTTGCTTCACCATTTTCAGGCCAAAAGGAATTAGGAGAAAGCATCTTGTTTTAAAATGCGGCTATGAATCATCTAAGAGGGGGAAGTGAAGTGGCAAACAAAGAATTGAAAAGAGGTTTAGAAGCACGTCATATTCAAATGATTGCTTTAGGCGGAACAATTGGTGTTGGTTTGTTTATGGGTTCAGCTAGCACGATTAAGTGGACAGGTCCATCAGTAATGCTTGCCTATGCAATTGCAGGTATTTTTATCTTCTTCATCATGCGTGCCATGGGAGAAATGTTGTATATGGAGCCAAGTACAGGTTCATTTGCGACGTTCGGTCATAAGTATATTCATCCGTTAGCTGGTTATATGACAGCGTGGAGTAACTGGTTCCAATGGGTTATCGTTGGGATGTCAGAGATTATCGCAGTTGGAGCGTATATGCAATATTGGTTCCCAGGTCTACCGGCTTGGATACCAGGTGTGATTGCAATGGTTATTCTTGGTGCAGCTAACTTAATTTCTGTTAAGTCATTTGGTGAATTTGAATTTTGGTTTGCGATGATTAAAATCGTTACGATTTTATTAATGATTATTGCTGGATTTGGCCTTATTTTCTTCGGAATTGGTAACGGCGGAGAAGCGATTGGCATATCTAATCTTTGGTCAAATGGCGGTTTCTTTACAGGTGGTTTTTCAGGATTCTTCTTTGCATTATCACTTGTAGTTGGAGCATATCAAGGTGTGGAATTAATCGGGATTACTGCTGGTGAAGCGAAAAATCCGAAGAAGACACTTACAAGAGCGATTCAAAGTACAATTTGGCGTATTTTAATATTCTATATTGGTGCTATTTTCGTTATTGTAACTGTTTATCCGTGGGATCAATTAAGTACAATTGGTAGTCCGTTCGTGGCAACTTTTGCGAAGGTTGGTATTACGGCAGCTGCTGGACTTATTAACTTCGTTGTTATTACAGCAGCGATGTCTGGTTGTAATAGTGGTATTTATAGTGCTGGACGTATGCTGTATACGTTAGGTGTAAATGGACAAGCACCGAAATACTTTACGAAGATTTCTAGTAACGGTGTTCCATTATTTGGTACAGTTGGTGTAATAATTGGTTTAGCAGTTGGTGTAGTTTTAAGTTATATTGCGCCAAAAAACTTATTCGTATATGTGTATAGTGCGAGTGTACTTCCAGGTATGGTACCATGGTTCGTCATTTTAATTAGTCAAATTCTTTTTAGAAAAGAAAAAGGGGCAGAGATGAAAGATCATCCGTTCAAAATGCCATTTGCTCCTGTTACAAACTATTTAACGATTGCCTTTTTAATTATGGTATTAATCGGAATGTGGTTTAACGATGATACTCGTATCTCACTAGTTGTAGGTATTGTTTTCTTAGCTATCGTTACAATTAGTTTCTATGCTTTTGGAATAGGGAAGCGAGCGCCATTAGATACTCAAAATGATCAAGAGATTTCAAGTAAATAAAGAAGGGGCTGTTCATCTGGAACAGCCTTTTCTTATGGTTGGTGTTATTTGTCGATAAATCGATATACCTTGTCGAATTGTTGATATAATTTGATTTGTGATAGATATATTTGAAAAATCGTTGATATATTGTACGTTATGATAGATATATTCGAAAAATCGTTGATATAATTTCACATACTATCTGTCACTATTATGATTAAAATTTCTCTAATACGATTTTCCCAATGGTACGTCCACTTTCAAGTAGTACATGTGCCTTCTTTAAGTTTTCAGCGTTAATTGGTGCTAATGTTTCATGTAAAGTGGTCTTTAAAATACCTTCATCTAATAATTCGCTCACTTTATTTAATAGTTCATGCTGCGTAATCATATCACCAGTTTCATACATCGGCTTTGTGAACATAAACTCCCAAACAAAGGTCGCACTTTTACTTTTTAAAATGCCCATTTCAAGAGGATGTTCATTTTCTACGATAGAGCAAATTTTACCTTGTGGTTTAATTACTTCGCCTATACCGTGCCAATGCTGATCTGTATTATTTAAACAGAAAATATAATCTACATCGTTGAATCCAAGGGTGAATAGTTGCTCTTTTAAAGGTTTATGATGGTTAATTGTATGGTCAGCTCCAAAGTTTTTCACCCATTCTATCGTTTCATCACGAGACGCAGTTGCGATTACATTTAGTCCAGCCCATTTTGCAAGCTGAATTGCGATTGAACCGACACCACCAGCTCCGCCGATAATTAAAATGTTTTTAAATGTATTTTCGCTTTTCTTAGCGTAATCAATGTCTAAACGCTCGAATAAACCTTCCCACGCCGTAATAGCTGTTAAAGGAATTGCGGCAGTTTCAGCATCACGTAAAGTTTTAGGTTTTTTACCAACAATTCTTTCATCAACTAGGTGGTATTCACTATATGTACCTTGTCTCGTAATGCTTCCAGCGTAAAACACTTCATCGCCTTCTTTAAATAACGTACAACCTTCGCCAGTTTGTACGACAACACCACTAGCATCCCAGCCAAGTATTTTCGCTACATCTTCTTTTTTATCTTTCGGAGAGCGAACTTTTGTATCAACTGGATTAACGGAAATAGCGTTAATTTTAACAAGTATATCTCTTCCTTTGGCAACAGGTCTTTCAACTTCAATATCAATTAAACTGTTTTCTTCTTCAATAGGTAAGTATTCATGTAAACCAATTGCTTTCATTTGTATTCCCTCCATTAAAGTAAGAATCATTTACTCCCTTATTATAGATGGTGAAATACTGTTATGTAAAAAGTACATTATTATTTACATAGAAAGTTATTTTAATATTTTTAAAATTATGTAAAATCAGATACAATTAGTATAGAAAACTATGCGAGGTGAATGACTAATGACAGCAAAACTAAGGAAAAGTAATTATTTAATCGTAATGGCAATTATTATAATGTATTCGTTAATTGGTCACGTATTAAGTTTAGACATTTTAAAAGTGATGGCTATTCGACAAAATGGATTTAGTATTAGTTTTGTAGGCATTTCTATATGTTATATCACAGCTGTTTTATTTTTTTTTTGCTATACGTAAATTGAAAAATGATAAGTAATGTTGTAATGAAGAATTTGTGAATAATCCCAAAATAATAGTTGAAACAATGAAAGTAGAGAAGGAGTTTATTTCTAAAAAGTAGAATTTTTTACTGTATTGTTTTATTCAAAACGAAATGTAAAGGTGGATACATAATGACGGTAAAGAAGCTTTATTTCGTGCCAGCTGGTCGTTGTATGTTAGATCATTCTTCTGTTAATAGTACGCTCACACCGGGGAATTTATTAAACTTACCGGTATGGTGTTATTTATTGGAGACAGAAGAAGGGCCAATTTTAGTAGATACAGGTATGCCAGAAAGTGCGGTTAATAATGAAAATTTATTTGACGGTACATTTGTTGAAGGGCAGATTTTACCGAAAATGACTGAAGAAGATAGGATCGTGCATATTTTAAAACGCGTTGGTTATGAGCCGGAAGACCTTCTTTATATTATTAGTTCTCACTTGCATTTTGATCATGCAGGGGGAAATGGTGCTTTTACACATACACCGATTATTGTGCAGCGTGCTGAATATGAGATGGCACAACATAGTGAAGAATATATGAAAGAATGTATATTGCCGAATTTAAACTGCAAAATCATTGAAGGGGATTATGAAGTCGTACCAGGTGTTCAATTATTGTATACACCAGGACATACTCCAGGACATCAGTCACTATTCATTGAGACGGAAAACTCTGGCCCAGTGTTATTAACGATCGATGCATCGTATACGAAAGAGAATTTTGAAGATGAAGTGCCGTTCGCGGGGGTTGATTCGGAATTAGCTTTATCTTCAATTAAGCGTTTAAAAGAAGTTGTTAGGAAAGAGAACCCAATTGTTTTCTTTGGACATGATATAGAGCAGGAAAAGAGCTGTAAAGTGTTCCCTGAATATATATAAAAGAGAAAGTCATGAGCGAATGTGCCCATGACCTTCTCTTTTATATAATCTTTTTAAATAAGCTATATACTTTTTTCGAATTGCCTTCATTTAATTGATAATAAGTAAGATCGATGTCATCAGGACTGTTTTGGTGAGCAATCATAACTTCACTACTGTTGTTATCTACGATCCAAATTAAATATTGTTTATAAGTCCCATCTTGGAAAGTAATCCACATGTTACAATCTACTAAATCAGAACCTTCTTCATCTAGGGTTAAATCGCCTTTTTTTGCTGTGTCCATACTTTTAATAAATGTTTTCAACTCATCTGTCTTTGTAAGAAAGATAGATTTTTTTGTTTTAATTGACTCAACATGTATATCTTTTATTTCCTGTTTTCCTAAAAAAACAGGGGGCTCATTAGGATTTCTTTGGGTTGAAATAATAGTAGCTTTCTTCTTTGGTTTACTTGCTGTATAGAAATCTTGAATAGATTTTCCAAAGTTGAAAAACCATATAATTCCAAAAATAATCAATGCACTACCTAGCAATAAAATGATTTTCTTAATAGGGTATTCTCCTCTCTATTACTTCGTGTGAAGAGCTTTTCTATTAATATATGATAGGCAAGCGTAAAGTATTATAGTTGAACTTGGTTATGCTTCACAGTTTTTATAGGGCGATCAACGAGTAAATTGTAAGTAAGCCCAATTAATACGAAAATTCCACCGACTACTTTGCCGATTGATAGTTCATTTGATAGGAAGAAATCAATGATAGTCCCCGCAAATAATTGTCCGATAAAGATGAGTAACGTTAAATAAAATGCAGATATTTTAGGAGTAATATAGTTTGATAATGAAATGACGATAACGCCTACTAATCCGCCTAAGTATACAGCGATAGGAATGGATTGCAACGTATGAATTGGAATATAAAATGAATCTGAACTGAAAATTAAAAATAGAGCGGAGAAAAATAATCCAGTAATATAATTGAAAAAGGTACCTTCCCAATTGCCAATTTCCTTTGCTAAATTCGCGTTAATAATTCTAGCAACAACGATAGAAACACCAGCTAAAATAGCGATAGTAATATATAACATTTTTTTGCCTCCATTAATAAATTGTCATAATTATAATTCCAAAAGAAATAAATAATAATCCAATCAGTTTTTTCTTTTCAAACTTCGAAACTTGCATTCCTAATAAGCCGAAATGATCAATAACTATTGAAGCAATGGATTGACCGAATAAACTTAATGCGATTGTAATAGATGCACCAAGGACGGAGAAACTTATGTTGTTAAAAAGAACAGTGAATACTCCAATCGCTCCAGCGCTATATAAAAAAAGCGGAATATTTTTATCAAAATGGATTTTATTTTTGTTTATGATTAAAACGAAAATAACTACAAGTAAACCGACAAGGTGAATGACGACGCTTGCTGTATACTTGCCAATGAACTCAGATAAGATCCCATTCAAAGGAAGCATAATGGCGATGAGCACACCAATAAGGACAGAAAGAAAGTTATACAATGTAAAATCCCCTTTATATTTCATATTTGTAATGACTGTATCATGCGGAAATTGTGTATTACTATGACATATGTCATAGTGGAAGAAGAAAATTTTGATTACAATTGGGATGAGTTATAAAGGTGGGGAACTATGAAGAAAGTATGTAATTCTAATAAATTAGTAAATTATATGAAAGAAAATAATATTGACTCATTTTTTAGTAATGATATGAAACCATATATGGAACTTATATTTTTTAAAAAGAACGAGTTTATTTGTAGAGAAAATGAGGAGATAGATTATTTATATTTTTTTGTTGAAGGAAAAGCGAAAGCATATAATACATTAAGTAATGGGAAATCCGTATTACTCTGTTTCTATGATAGCTTGCAATTGCTAGGGGATGTAGAGTTAATTCATTCTCAAAAGATTACATCTAACGTACAAGTGATGGCAGATTCATATTGTGTTGGTCTACCTTTAGGAAAAGTGAGAAATCAATTATTTCATGATGCGAAATTTTTAAGATGTATTTGCGGTTCTTTAGCCAATAAATTAAATCGTCTTTCAAAAAATAGTACAATTAATTTATTGTATCCACTTGAAAATAGACTTGCGAGTTACATGTTAGTAGCAGGGGAACGAGCAGTGCAGCACGGAAATCGAATTGTATTTAGTGGGAATTTAACGGAAACAGCTGAATTGTTAGGAACGAGTTATCGGCATTTATTGCGCACATTAAATATTTTTTGTGATAAAGAGGTTATAAAAAAGAACAATGGTTGTTTTGAAGTAGTGAATGTGGATGTATTGAGGGAATTGGCGGCAGATGTTTATAAGTAGGAGAGGATTATAAATGATTACACCTATATTTAGAGTTTTTGATGTTGAAAAAGCAAAGCTATTTTATTTGGATTTTTTAGGATTTAAAATGGATTGGGAACATCGTTATGAGGAACATATGCCATTATATATACAAATTTCGTTACATGATGCTGTAATGCATTTATCAGAACATCATGGTGATGCCTCACCAGGTGGTGCGATTCGAATTAAAATAGATGATGTAAAGGATTATCATTCTGTATTATTAAGTAAAGAATATGCTTATTCGAAGTCAAATATAGAAAAAACACCTTGGGATACAATCGAATTAACTGTGATTGATCCGTTTTCAAATAGAATTATATTTTATGAGGAAAAATTGTAGAAATGGAAGGGATTCATATACAAGTTTTCCTAAATTGAGTAGTGTAATTGCGTATTAAATAAATGTAATGAAGAGTAGTTTATAAAGTAGCGAACTACTCTTTTTCCTTTTGTTAAACAAATTGAATTATTGATAAATAAATCGTATGATAAAACATATGAACAAATGAGCATATATTCATGTGAAATGAGAAGGAGGAAAAGGATGTTAGATGCAATTATCGTCGGAGCGGGTCAAGCTGGATTAGCAATGGGATATTACTTGAAGCAAGAAGGGGATAATTTTTTATTACTTGAGGCAGGAAACCGAGTTGGTGATTCATGGAGAAACAGATATGATTCTTTACAGCTCTTTACACCGAGGGAATATAGTAGTTTACCAAGTATGATATTAAAAGGAGAAGGGAATGGATTTCCAAGTAAAGATGAAATTGCGACTTATTTAGAAGAATATGCAGGGCGTTTTCAGTTGCCAATACAATTGCAAACTGAAGTTTTAAAAATAAAGAAAGAAAAAGATATATTCGAATTACATACTTCTAAAGAAATATTACAATCAAAAAAAGTTATTATCGCATCAGGTGGTTTTCAGCAACCATTCATCCCCTCATTTTCACAACATCTTTCATCACATATTTTTCAAGCACATTCATCACAATATAAATCACCATCACAAATCCCAAAGGGGAGAGTACTAGTAGTAGGTGGCGGGAATTCAGGAATGCAAATAGCAGTAGAACTTGCAAAAACTCATGAAGTTACGATGTCTATCAGTCATCCTTTAACATTTTTACCGTTACATCTTTTTAGAAAAAACATTTTTAATTGGTTAGAAAAATTAGGTTTATTGTATGCTGAAGTAAATACTAAGAGGGGAAAATGGTTTCAGAAGAGGAAGGATCCCATTTTCGGTTTTGAAGGTAAGAAACTTATCCGTAGTGGAGCAATTAAACTGCAGGAAAAAGTAGTAAGTGTATCAAGTAATAACATTATGTTTCAGAATGGTGATACATATAGTGCAGAAAGCATTATATGGTCAACTGGTTTTGCTCAAGATTATAAATGGATTGAAATAGAAAAGGCAGTGAATGAGAAAGGATTTCCTAATCATATAAAGGGAATCAGTCCAGTAAAAGGATTGTATTATATCGGTTTACCATGGCAATCTCAAAGGGGTTCCGCACTTATTTGTGGTGTAGGAAAGGATGCAGCGTATGTACTTTCTGAAATCAAAAAAATAGATCAGTAGCAAGAACTACTGATCATCCATATGTACATGAATTAGGAGAGGTCAAACATTTATTAACTTTATTATAATAGATTTTTACGGAATTAAAAACTGAAAATTCTAATTTCATGTTGAGAAAGTTTTTTGTATCGAAATATATGAAAAAATAGGGATTTTTATTAAAAGAGAAAATGATATTTATATTTTAGTAAATTATGATATAGTCTAAATAAGTATTTTTTCTATAAATGTAATTATTTTCATTGTAGTTTCGTTTATATGAGGGAAGGAGCAGTAATTATGAAGTTTGACGATCAACGCTTACTAGGAGTCCGATTAGGTTCTGTACTTGTGACAGAGGAAAATCAATATTTAGTAATTAAGAAAAAAGATCATTATGCACTATTAAATATACATAATTTAGAATGCACTCATGTTGAAGTGCAGTTAGAACATTTGGAAGAAATGTTGCGGGAAGATTTCCAAGAAAGTATAACGGAAATTATCGCACCAGAACATATTAAAATTGTTGCGAAAAATGTTATATAAAGAAAGAAGCTGGAAGGAATAGCTTCTTTCTTTTCATTATAAGGATAATGTTTTTAAAACCTCGCCAATAATCCCTTCCATTTGATGAACACCTAAGTCAGAGTTTGTCATAATAACAGCACCATTACCTCGGTATGGATAGCATACCATCATACATTGAAATCCAACGCCCCATCCATATGAATAAATTTGTAATTCTTCATTAGAATCATCTAGAAATACACCTAAACCAGTCCATTTTGAGCAACCTTGAGGAGAAATCATGTCTTGTACTGTTTTTTGAGAAAGTTTTAGTTTGCTATTTCCATGTAAGGAATGAATGAGTTCGATTACTAAAGTTGATAAGTCAGTAGGTGTTGTCCAAACGCCTGAAGCTGCTGCGAATGGATAAAATGGATACTTTTCATTTGTAACGGTGCTATCTTTATTATGACCGCAAGCAAAATCATCGGTTTTATCTATGACTTCGGGAGAGAAGAGTCTACTATTTTTCATTTGTAGTGGCTGGAAGATATGTTCTTCTAATAACTGAGTAAATGATTTCCCTGTAATATCTTCAAGTAGTAGCTCGATTATACAAAAGTTTGCATCTGAGTAGTGAAATTCACTTTCTGGTTTATAAGTTGTTTCTATAGGTACTGGGCAATATAATGTTTTACCAGCAAGGAGTTCAGACATGCTTGGTAGCCCTTGTGCAAGTGTATAATGTTCAAAACTATTAGGAGGATCAATCATCCCAGATTGGTGACTTAATAAGTTTCGCAACGTGACTTTTTTCTGTGGAGTAAATAGATTAGTAGGGATGTTCCAAGATGTGAGTCTATCATTTACGTCTTCATCTAAATGTACTATGCCTTGATCACATAATTTTAGTGTGAGTATGCCGGTGATGAACTTGCTAATAGAACAAGAATTGAATATGGAATTCGTATTGACAGTTCTAGTTGTTCCAGATTCAAGTGTTCCGAAGGCAGTAGTTTCATCAAGTCTACCGTCACGTATAACGGCAAGGCTTAATCCTGCAACGGAATATTCGTTCATTCTCTCATATATATTGTTACTTTTTAAGTTCATAGTGACTCCTTCTTTCGAAAAGACAGAATATTGGTTTTATTATACAATAATAAATAGAGAGAAGGAGAGAAAAAGAAAACACTTCATCATATTGATGAAGTGTTTTCTTATTTTAAGTTAATTCGAAGTATATGCTCTAAAAAATTTATCTCTGTACATGTACATAAGCCATGAGGTTGTTATTAAAGAAATGATGATTTGTTTGTTTTCAATTGGTGCACTGAAAACAAGCCAACCAACTATATCAAATGATAAATGTAGCATGATTGAAAGAACTACAAATTGCAATAACGTATTCAAAAATCTTTTCATAAAGTGTCCTCCTAAAATAATAGGTTTTATCAATAGTGTTGTATATTACCAATATACATTAAATGTTTTTTGTGGTAAAATCTACATAAATTAGTTAAATAAAATAAATGAAAACTAATAAGGGGAGCGTTTATGGAATTATGGATAATTATAACGATAGCAGCCTTTGGATTCATTTATATCGTTGAAAAATTAAATAAAATCGAAAAGAAAACAGATACGCGTTTAAAGCGGATTGAAGATAGATTACAAGTAATTACGAAAGAAATGGGAATTGTAGAAAGAGAACATGAAATTAATAAAGAATTACGCCAGCTTGTGGAAGATGGAAAAACGATTACAGCAGTTAAGAGAGTGAGAGAGGCTTTTGGTTTTTCATTGTTAGAAGCGAAGCAATATGTTGATAAGTTATAAAAAAGATCATCTAATTGGATGGTCTTTTTTTACTGAACCATATGTGTATTTACATAAGCAGCGATTATAACGTGGCCAATAATAATGATGGGGAAATATAATTTTAACATTAGAAGTAATGAAGACACTGCCAATTGTGGCGATAACACCAGCAGTTAAATTATAAAGACCAACTATTTTTGATAACTTCACTTTATCTGGCACACGGTGTTCATTGAATCCTGATAAGAGCCAAGTGTATTGTTTTACCCCAATAAAATAAGCTAGTGCAAATGAAATGATTGCCAGAATAAATAATGATGGATATGCGAAGAGAGTCACCAGAAACACCTCCGTTAAGGGGCTATAAATAAATTATAGTATGAATGTTATAATTTAACAAAATCCAGTTTTGATTATAAGTTTAATAGAAAACTGGCATTTGTGAAGAAGGGAGATTAAGTATGAATATTTCAGAATTCCAGAGATATGTAGCAAGTTTTAGTAAAGAAAAAGGGTTACAACATACAACAATTGAAGAGCGCACGATGTATGCAATGGCGGAATTAGGGGAATTAACAGAAGCTATTTTAAAACGTGATAAAATACAAGATTCGAAACGAGAAATCGGTTTAGAAATGTTTGATGTAATTTGGAATGTATGTGATTTAGCGAATAAACTAAATATTGATTTAGAGAAGGCGTTTGAAGAAAAAATGATGATTAATAAAAAACGTGAATGGTAAGTAGAATTTTAATGCGCAAAGATGGGGGATATGAATGAAAAAGAAGTTTATTATAGGAGGAGTTTTAACCTTAATTAGTGTAATGGGTGTTGTCGCTTATTTAGTTTTTCAAGGTATATTCATTCCGAATCAATTCAGTGCGGACAAATATGAGATAAAAGGTGTAGATGTCGCATCTTATCAAGGAGAGATAGATTGGAGAGAGTTAGAAAAACAAAATATGAAGTTTGCGTTTATAAAGGCTACTGAAGGAAGTGCGTTTGTGGATGAGTACTTTTCGACAAATTGGATGAATGCAAATAAGACAGGTATGCGCACTGGAGCGTATCATTTTTTTAGTTTTGATAGTAAAGGTGAAACGCAAGCAAAGCAATATATACGAACCGTTCCAAAACATAAACAAGCATTGCCACCGGTAATTGATGTTGAGTTTTATGCTAATAAAAAAGATAATCCACCTCATCGTGAAGATGTTGAGAAAGAGTTGACAGTAATGGTAAAAATGCTAGAAAAACATTATGACAAGAAAGTAATATTGTATGCAACTCAAGAGGCGTATGATTTGTACATAAAAGATGTATATCCCCAATGTGATATATGGATTCGTAGTATTCTTACAAAACCGAGTTTATCTGATGAGAGAAATTGGACGTTTTGGCAATACACAAATCGTGGAAGGTTAAGAGGGTATAACGGGAAAGAAAAGTATATTGATTTGAATGTATTTTATGGGAATGAGGAAGAGTTTGAGAATTATGGAATGAAAGATTAAGTTTTGAAGCATACATAATGTTGTATGCTTTTTTATTTATTATATGAAAAATATGTAAGAAAAGGTGGAACAAACATTTGAGATGAGTTGTCTAATATAGGTAATAACTATTTAGTTTGAAAGAAAGGGTGGAGAAAATGAAAAAGAATACATTATTAAAAGTAGGGGTATGTGTAAGTTTACTAGGGTTAACTCAATTTGTTAGCACAATTTCTTCTGTGAAAGCGGAACAAAAGCTAGAGCAAAAAGTAATAAAAAATGAGACAGAAACCATTTCAATTTCTCAGTTAAATAAAAATGTATGGGTTCATACGGAGTTAGGTTATTTTAACGGAGAAGCAGTTCCTTCAAACGGTCTAGTTCTTACTACTTCTAAAGGATTAGTACTTGTCGATTCTTCTTGGGATGATAAGTTAACGAAGGAACTAATAGAGATGGTAGAAAAGAAATTTCAGAAGCGAGTAACGGATGTCATTATTACACATGCGCACGCTGATCGAATTGGCGGAATAAAAACGTTGAAAGAAAGAGGGATTAAAGCGCATAGTACAGCATTAACCGCGGAACTAGCAAAGAAAAATGGATATGATGAGCCGCTTGGAGACTTGCAAACAATTACGAATATGAAGTTTGGAAATATGAAAGTAGAAACATTCTATCCAGGGAAAGGTCATACAGAAGATAACATCGTTGTATGGTTACCACAATATAAAATTTTAGCTGGAGGCTGTTTAGTGAAATCTGCTGAAGCGAAAGACTTAGGGAACGTTGCTGATGCGTATGTAAATGAATGGTCAACATCGATTGAAAATGTGCTGAAGCGATATGGAAATATGAATGTAGTACTACCTGGACATGGTGAAGTAGGGGACAAAGGATTGCTTTTACATACACTGGATTTATTAAAATAAGAAATTGTGGGAATACAAAAAAGAGGAGAAATAATTTTCTCCTCTCTTACTCCTAACTATATTTAAATGCTGAATCTGTCGATTACGCCAGCATATATTACTGAGATTTTAATTCCAAGTATACAAATACTAGTACCGTCATAATTGCTATAACAACATAAGTAGCATCAAGCATTATAAGTGTTTTTAAAGTTTCAGTCATCCTAATTCACCCCTGCTATAAAAATATAACATGATCTTTTTATCAATCAGATAAGAGATCATAAAGATAAAATGTACATGAAATTTCTTAAGTAGTTTCTATATAAATATATCATATAAATAATGTTAAGATAGTGTAAATGTATTGTAAATAGAGT
This sequence comes from Bacillus cereus group sp. N24, assembly GCF_016483345.1. Lineage (NCBI taxonomy): Bacteria > Bacillati > Bacillota > Bacilli > Caryophanales > Bacillaceae > Bacillus > Bacillus cereus group sp. N24. Next base: position 263,798 of record NZ_JAEHCA010000001.1, on the reverse strand, counting down.
TATTAATAAAAAAACGCTATTTTTCCTGTTGAATGATAGAAAAAATAGCGTTTTTGTATGTCCATTTCTATATCTGATAAATCGCAACTATTTGCATGAGAGATTCAAAATTTTTTTCGCTATATATATTTCACCAGATTAATTATCTGGCTGTTTAAAAGTATTGATAGAAGTGTACATGCTTATATATATGGTGTCAATAAAAATATTATGTCAACAATATGAACTGTCACAAATTTTCATATATTATTGTGATTGATATCACATCCTTTTATCTCACTGGGTATTATGCTTAGTTTGTAAGCAATGATTGGGAGAGGGTGGGATGATATGTTTTGTTATCAATGTGAGCAAACCCCAACAGGCGGATGTAAAATAATAGGTGTTTGCGGTAAAAATGAAACAATTGCAAGTTTACAAGATACGATTGTGTTTGGGTTAAAAGGAATTGCGGCTTATCGTACGCATGCTGCTCAGCTAGGTTATACGGATGCATTTGTAGATGCTACAACGCAAGAAGCACTGTATATGACATTAACAAATTCTAACTTTAATGAACAAGAACATATTGATATGGCTATGAAAGTTGGGAAATCAGCTTTACGAGTAATGGAGTTATTAGATGAGGCACATACGAATCACTTTGGTGTTCCAGAGCCTGTTCAAATTACACAAAATCATGTAGAAGGTAAGGCAATTGTAGTTACTGGTCATAATTTATTTGCATTAGAGGAATTATTAAAGCAAACAGAAGGAAAAGAAATTAATATTTATACGCATTCTGAAATGCTACCAGCACACGGTTATCCACAATTGAAAAAATATAAACATTTAAAAGGAAATATTGGTAAGGCGTGGTATGATCAACGACGTCTTTTTGAAAAATTTACTGGTGCTATATTGGCTACAACGAACTGTGTTATGCCGATTAAAGGATCTTACTCTGAACGATTCTTTTCATATGATATTGCAGGACTAGAGGGCGTACAAAAAATTGAAAATGATGATTTTACACCATTGATTCAAAAAGCGCTAGAACTTCCAGAAGTACATATGGAGTCGGATGAGCAGTTAGTGACAGGTTTTCATCATAATACAGTATTATCATTAGCTCCAGAAATTATTGAGGCAGTAAAGGAAGGGAAGATAAAGCGTTTCTTTGTCATTGCAGGTTGTGATGCTCCGGGAAAAGACGGAGAATATTATCGTGAATTAGCAACGTCACTGCCCCCGGAAACGGTTATTTTAACAACTTCTTGTGGGAAGTTCCGTTTTAATGATGTAAATTACGGTGTTGTACCTGGTACGGAGATTCCGCGTTATATTGATTTAGGACAATGCAATAATTCAATTTCTACAGTGAAAATAGCGACCGCTTTAGCAGATGCTTTTCAATGTGAAGTGAATGAATTGCCAGTGAGTATTGTCCTATCATGGTTTGAACAAAAAGCGGTTGCCATTTTACTTGGGCTATTTAGTCTTGGCATTCAAGATATTCGCATCGGTCCAAAGGCACCTGAATTTATTTCACCTGGTGTGCTTGATGTATTACAAGAAACATTTGGTTTAAAACTAATTACAACTGCAGCAGAAGATATGAACATGATGTTATCGTAACGGACAGTATGTCTTACATGTAGTGTTGGTTTTATGAAGAGTTTGTATGTATTCAAAAACTTAAGTGTTACATTCGCAGGTGAGTTTGTAGAAGAACGAAAAAATAATCCATATTAATAAAGGCAACCCACCACATCCATCAACTTCAGAATTGTATAATAATCTAAAATAAAAAATGTACAGTATTTATTTTGGATATTTACTTTTCTTAGCTTGATAGGTATGTGGTGAGGTTTTTTCATAAAGCAAATCAGGTGTATCCAATGGGGATATAGCTGATTTTTCAATTTTTTTGAAAATCCAGTTGACATTCCCTCTACTTAGTCATACAATGTAGTTGTAATAAGTAATACTGAATAGTATAGTTTCACAAAAAAGCTATTCAGTGAAAAATTCGCCTTAGTACTCTGTGATACTGAATATAAGTCAGACAGAATAGGGGGTAGAGGAGGATCATAATATGGAAAATTTAACTGAAATGCTGAAAGGTTCATTGGAAGGATGTGTGCTGGAAATCATTAGCCGCCGTGAAACGTATGGCTATGAGATTACTCGTCATCTGAATGATCTTGGGTTTACCGAAGTCGTGGAAGGAACGGTTTATACTATCCTTGTACGATTAGAGAAGAAAAAGCTTGTGAATATTGAAAAGAAACCGTCAGATATGGGGCCACCCCGTAAGTTTTATTCACTTAATGATGCTGGCCGCCAGGAGCTTGAATTGTTTTGGGAAAAATGGGATTTTGTATCATCAAAAATTAACGTCTTGAAGTCAAACTAGCCTCATAAAATAAGTTATTGCGTCTAACGTTTTTGGAGTTTCTTGTTCTGCTTTATAAAAAAGGAGGAAAAATAATATGATGGAAATGTTCAAAAAATTAATTGGTGATAAAAAAGAGTACAGAATGATGATGGCACGGGTTGGAGCCTTACCAGAGGATTACCAATTTGTGTTTAAGAAAATTCAAAACTACATGTGGAATTTCTCAGCGGGTAACGGGATGGATATGCTGCATATTCAGTATGAATTAATCGATTTGTTTGAAGCTGGTGCGGCGGAAGGCAGACAAGTGCTTGAAATCACTGGGGAAGACGTGGCATCTTTTGCTGACGAATTAGTGGCAAACGCTAAAACGTATGTCTCTAAGTATCGTGAAGATTTGAACGAGAGTATCATGAAGCAATTGAAAAAAAAATAAATGCAATAGGTAATACCGACTGATTAGCTGGTTACAAATGTGAATTGCCACCATCGCTATTCAGTTATATTTTTAACTCTGTACTAAGTGTCACAGATTATCAGTGGTACTAAATAGAGGAGTGTAGGCAACTTATGTGTGAAAAACATTTTTTAAAAGGAGGAAAAAATATGAGCAATGCAGCGATTTTTGTAAAAGAGTTAAAAAAATCTTTTAAAGACAAGGAGGTGTTAAAGGGCGTGGATTTTGAGGTACAGCGTGGCGAAATTTTTGCACTACTGGGCTCAAATGGAGCTGGCAAGACGACGACGGTCAATATCCTCTCGACGTTAATGAAGCAAGATAGTGGCGAAGTAAGTATTGGCGGTTTTGACGTCCAACGTCAACCGGACCATGTTCGCCAAAGCATCAGTCTCACAGGACAGTTCGCAGCTTTAGACGGTATGCTCACCGGGCGAGAAAACTTGATGATGATTGCCGATTTGCGTGGAGTATCCAATCCCGCTCAAGTCGCTGACAATTTGCTTGCAAGATTCAGCCTGACTGATGCAGCTAACCAGAGGGCTGACCAGTATTCGGGAGGGATGAAGCGCCGACTTGATATCGCCATGAGTTTGATTGGGACGCCAGCAGTCATTTTTCTTGATGAACCAACGACAGGGCTGGATCCTGAAGCACGGATTGAAGTGTGGGATACCGTCAAGGAACTTGCTGGTGGTGGCACAACGATCTTGCTTACGACTCAGTACTTGGAGGAAGCAGAACAACTGGCGGACCGTATCGCTATTTTGCATGGCGGAAAAATTATTACGACTGGTATTCTTACTGAACTGAAAGAGATGTTCCCGCCAGCAAAAGTAGAGTATATAGAGAAGCAACCGACATTGGAAGAAATTTTCCTTGCGATCATTGGAAAAAAGGAGGAGATGTAAATGAAAAGCAAAACAGGAGTTTTATTAGGACGGTTAATGCGAAACATTATGCGTAGTCCAGATACGATTATTACGGTAGCGATTACACCGATTATGATGATGCTGTTATTTGTTTACGTATTTGGTGGTGCCATACAGACAGGAACGGATAACTACGTCAATTATTTATTACCGGGAATTTTGTTGATGGCTATCGCATCTGGTGTCGCTTACACTTCCATGCGGTTGTTTACGGATGTAAAGAGCGGATTGATGGCACGTTTCATTACTATGCCCATCAAGCGTTCATCGGTATTATGGGCTCACGTATTGACTTCACTTGTTGCTAATGTGCTTACTATCATGGTGGTGATCCTTGTTGCACTTTTAATGGGGTTCCGTTCCAGCGCTAACATTCTAGATTGGCTCGCGGTTGCTGGGATACTCGGAATGTTTACGCTTGCGCTCACATGGCTGGCTGTCATTCCTGGATTGACAGCGAAGTCTATGGAAGGGGCGACAGCTTACTCGTACCCGCTAATATTTCTACCATTTATTAGTTCGGCCTTTGTTCCTACCGAAACGATGCCAAAAATTGTTCGTGCGTTTGCTGATAATCAGCCTGTAACTTCAATCGTGAATGCGATTCGTGCTCTCTTATATGAAGGATCTGTTGGTAACGATATTTGGATTGCCCTTGCTTGGTGCGTGGGAATCATGGTTATTGCTTACTTCTTCGCTAGTAAAGCATTTAAACGTCAGTTAGGGTAAGTACCGAGGTAACTAAATCTTCCGGAATAATATATATGTTAAAAAGCACGGGAAGATTTTCCGTGCTTTCATTATTTTTTATGTTTTTAAAGTAACAGTTGTCGATATAATACCTTTACTGTATGCAACAATCGGGTGCAATTCTGGAATAAGAATTGTGCTTTTATTTTTATATAGGAGCATGTAATGAAATAGGGTTTTAAAAAAGCGATGTAATGAGTTTTAACTGTTCAATGTTTATGGGAAGTATAAGCATAATCTCTCTTGTAAACCTGCTAAAACTTCTTCAGGCATTTCCCTAATTTTGATATCCTTACCTAGGAAAAGTAGCCAATTCGTTATTTCTGTTAATTCATCGAGATTGTTAACATTGATAAAAGTTTTTAAAATGGCTGTAGATTGGTAAGGGTTTGTATAAGAAATTGAAATTTTGAAAGGATGGTATTTTTTGAACTGGGCAATCGCTTTTGGACCAAGTTCAAGTACAAGGTTGATTGCTTCGTCCTTCTTACTTAGTTTTTCTAAAATCTTTTTCTTATTTAATCTCTTTTTCGTCGTATAGGGCTCGATATTAATAAGATGATCGACAAGAAACATTTTCTTTTTTTCTTCTTTTATGTCAAAGCCTTCAATTATCCAATGGCTTTTTTCTTGATAAAGGTGTAGTAAATAAATTGGATAAGATTTGATTTCCTCCTTTTCATTGATAGTAATTAATAAATGGCTATCCGAAAGAAGGGTTTGGATGAGTTTTTCTAACATAGGATGGGGAAGGTCAGAAAGCTCAAGTAAATCGGGGTTATGAGGATTAGTCCCTCCAAAAAGTAAGATTTGATTTAAAAGAACAAGGTCGTCCTGCTGGGTTTCTGAGATGAGTCCCAGTAGTTTTTCGGCTAAAGACTGACGACTCTTTAGATAAGGAAGTTGTTGATTTCTTGTGGCCATAAAGGCAATAAAAAGAGCTTTCACTTCATTATCAGTAAAGCGAACGACGGGCAGGATAGAGTTATGCATAACAAAATATCCTCCAGTCCTTCCAACTTCAGCGACAAGTGGCATCCCCATAGCTTCAATTTCTCTAATGTCTCTAATAGCTGTTGACCGAGAGATGTTAAATTCTTGTATAATTTCAGAAATAGTAAAGTGGGAGCGGTTGTTAATATAGCGCATGATCGTATTAATCCGTTCAACTTTTTTCATTTTTGTCTCCTAAACAGTATCATTTTTTGACATGATTTAAAGATATTATAAACTTATCAGATGAAAAGATAAATCGTTTGATTAATAAAAAAAGAGGAAGGTTTTGAATATGAAAAATTATACGTTAGAAGAGAAAGATAGCTTTATCGTTTTAGGTATTGGAACTGAAATTAAGAGTGAATACACCGACTTTGCTGGAATAAATAAAGAAAAGGAAGACTTTTGGTCGGCCGTTAAAGAAGATGGAAGGCTGGACAATTTAAAAGCTTTAGCTACAAATGATTACATTTTTTCCGTGAGCGAAGCTGTGAATAATAAGATGATGTATTATGCTGGTGTCATGACAGAGGAACAAATACAAGAAGAATGTAGAGTGATCCAGTTTCCTAAGGGGGCATACGTAGTAGTTAAAGGGGAAGGTAAGACGGCTGAGGAGCTAAGTAATAAACTTACTGGTATTGCTTTTGGTCAAGTGTTACTAGAAGCAAAGGATTTTGCCTATGTTGGTGGACCAAATACAACGGTCGAGATGGGGCAGCGAAATGGTTTAGTATTTGGTGAAATATGGATTCCGGTTGTTAGGAAGTAAAGAGATAAAAGGAGAGATGAAATTGTCCTATAACGTTGATTTTAAAAATGTAACTACAGTTGGTTTAGAGTCTTCACCTATGGCAGAAGCGCTTGCTGGATTACGTGCTCATGAAGCCCGTTACTTTATGAATAAATACAAGCATGAGTTTATAGTTGTACCAGCTAGTGAAAGCAAGGAGACTCTTGATTATGTGAACCGCGTTTTGAAAGAAGAACGCGATATTGAGTTTGCGGCGAAACCTTTAGAAACTTCATGTTTTCAAGTGGAAAATATTCAATTTACCTACGTCTTTTATGAGGATGGTCTTGGGATCAACGTCATGTATACATTGGATAACTCGAAAAAGCGGGCTGTTGGATTTAAGCTTTCTGATGGAATGGAAGTACCAACGGAATTAGCAGAGAAGTTTAAGTTTGCTAGGCAGAAGTCTAAATTAGCTGGAACAATTCGAGGTTCGTTTTTTGTAATAAAAGGAGAATATAGTGTAAGTTGAAGAATCTAGTCGTTTGATGTATTTTAATAGGCACGAGTATGGAAAGTAGGGGCTAACGATCTTGAATTGTTAGCTTTTTTTGTTACCGATAATAGTGCGTAAAGTTAATCTTTTCTCTCCTCAATCATGATAAAATGTACAATAGGAAATTTTATGTAACGTAAAGGGGGAAGATCCATGGTCAGCTTTAGTACTTTGCTAGCTTTTGCACTTGTTTCACTTAGTATGGTTTGTTCACCTGGTCCTAATATGATTTATCTCATCTCTCGTTCCATTACGCAAGGACGTATGGCAGGATTTATTTCTCTCTTGGGCATTATGCTCGGATTTGTAATTTATATAATCGCAACAATGTTTGGACTTACAGTTCTTTTCCTTGCTGTTCCTGCTGTCTATGAAGCAGTAAAGTGGGCAGGTGCCGCTTATTTACTTTGGCTAGCTTGGAATTCGATTAAACCTGGTGCTACATCTATTATGGAACCTCGTACTATTTCTAATGAACCACCACGGAAATTATTTCTAATGGGACTCATGACCAATCTTCTGAATCCAAAGATTGCAATTTTGTATGTATCACTTCTACCTCAATTTGAAGATCCTGAGAAGGGATCGTTACTTCTACAAGGTGCAGTTTTGGGCCTTACGCAAATTACTGTTAGCTTTATCGTCAACCTCCTAATTGTATTTACAGCAAGTAGAGTTGCCAAATGGTTTGGCACACGCCCAACGTGGCTACGAGTGCAACGTTGGCTTATGGCAAGCGTCTTGACAGGTCTTGCTGTACGTCTTGCTTTTGAACGTCGACAGTAAGAATCTTCTTGAAAAATTTGACTATCTTTTTGTAACGATTGTAAGGAGAAAAAGAATTATATTAAATATAAAGTAAAGCTGGCCTACTGTATGGTCTTACTTTTGCCTAGTGTTTTTTCAAAAGACTGGTGATAGTCCATCTCTATATCACTATCAAGTTATGCTTATACAAAATCAATTATAGTGGAGGTTGTTTTACGGTAGGAATACCGTCTTTTTTTATTTGTAGAGACTTTTGTTTTGTTAGATTGATAGCGATGTGAAACCTAAAGCAATATGTTCATATTGTTTTAGGTACTCTTTTTATAATATGATCATATTATAAAAAGAGGGGGATATGAATGCCTAAAATAGTTGATCAAATACAAAGGAAGAATCAGATAGCCACTGCTACTTGGCGTGTAATATTAGAAAAAGGTATTGATAAAGCTTCTATACAGCAAATCGCTGCCGAAGCAAACATTTCGGTTGGACTTGTTCAGCATCATTTTTCGTCTAAAAATGAATTAATTCATTATGCAATGAATTTAGTATTGAATCGAATGGAAGAACGGGCGAAAACTCGTACAAGTGATTTTAAGGGAACGAAAGAAGAAGCGCTTAGAAGATTAATGAAATTCATTATTCCTATTAATAAAGAAGAAATGTTGGAAGGGAAGGTTTGGATTACATTCCTAGGTATATCCTTTAGTTCCCCAAAGCTTATTGAACTGCGGAAGAGAATGGATGACCATACGAGGTACTTAATGGGAATGATCCTAGATTTAATGAAGGATCTAGAATACGTCACACCAGGTTACAATAGAGATTTTGAATTAGAGATATTGTACGGATTTATCGATGGGCTAGTGATTCATGTTCTTCAAACACCAGAATCATATCCAGAAGAAAAAATAAATCAACTTATTGAGTATTATTTAAAAGAAAAAAAGAGGGATTAATCGCATGAATAAAGTTTTCATTATTATTCTTGTAGTCGTTATTGCATTGATTATTAGGCAGCTTATCCCGAAGAAAGTAGATAGCTTTGATCTTCTTGGTATACCCATCATGGCTATAATTAGAACGTATATGGGTCTCCCAAATAGATTGGACTTTATAATTACAATTGAATTAATTAGCTTGCTTATATTAGGAGCGATAGTTGGTTATTGGCAAGCTAAGAGAGTGAAAGTTTTTTATCATAACAATCAATTATGTAGTGTTGGGGGCTATACGTATATTATCGGATGGGCTATTATGCTTTTGGGTAGGATTGTTATTTTATTGTTGTTCAATCTTAACTCGCTCATATCGAAATTTCATGCGGGACAGGAACAATTTACGAGTGAAATAATTCAAGTTCTTTCTCATGCTGGTGATTGGTTAATATGGTCTACCATTCTTGCAGCTTCCATCATGTATACCGTTACCTTATATAAGGATCACTCGGATATCAAAAAATTAATACATGCTCGTTTTAAAGAAATAAAACAACGGATAAAATATTAATTTAACTAAAATGGATTGTGAAAGCATGTATTTGTTGTTATATGGCCCATTGCCAGCAAGCTAAGAAAAACAAATACTTCAAAATAAGCTGTTTTGTTACAAATTAGTACAAAATTTCGTTCAGAGGATATTATGCAATTTAAGTTTAATAGCGATAATAAATGAAAGAAATCCCTCTAAACGTATTAGAAGGGTTTCTTTTGTATTTATCTTATATACATTCCACATAGAATCATTGATTAATTCACTACAATTTATGTTGTTTTTTAAATCCTCCAAATTCAATAGCGGTTAACTTGCAGTTTCTATAATATAACCTAATAAATGTTAATATACGTTATATATAAAAGATATTTATCTTATAAAATAAGGGGGATATTATGACTGAGACAACTGAATCTTCAGGAGTCAATTTGAAAAAAGATGTGAAATTTTCTATTATAATCCCTGCACATAATGAAGAAAAGTACATTAGAAAATGTTTGGATTCAATTGCAAAGGCATCAGAGGCATATAAAGATCAAATGGAAGTTATAGTTGTTTTAAATCTAAAACAGAGGAAATAGCAAAATCTTATAACTGTATTACATTAAAAAATAACGATAAAAACTTATCTGAAATCCGAAATGCAGGGGCTAAAATAGCTAGTGGAGAAATAATCGTTACTATAGACGCTGATACGATAATGACAGAGTCTATGTTGGCTAATGTAGATAAATATTTAGCTTCAGGTAAATATATTGGCGGTGAGGTAAATGGGAAGTTTGAAAGAATATCTTTAGGAATATTTCTCTCCGCAATGTTAATAATAATCCCCTTACTTTTTAAGTATGGAGCTATATCTGTAGGGATTTTTTGGTGCTATAAAAAAGATTTCATGGCAATTAACGGATTTAATGAAAACATGCTGATGGCAGAAGATGCAGATTTCGCTAAACGGTTAAAAGAATGGGGAAAGCGAAATAATAAGAAATTCGGTACCATTAAAAATGGAATGATAACTTCATGCAGAAGATTTGATACATATGGAGACTGGGCGTTGCTTAAAAACCCAAAAGTAATTTTAGCTTATCTAAAAGGAAATGATAAAAAATATGCAGATAAAACATATTATGATAACCAAGAAAGATAAAAATAGAGAAAATTGGTAGAGAATAGCTAAGACTCTTTTAGATATAATAAGAAGCCGATAAAATCTTGCATCATGCTTAAACTTAGTTATAAAAAATGAATAGATATTACAAGAAAACCATCAATTTGATGGTTTTTATTTTTTTATAAAAAATATTTTTTGACCCCCATAAAACTATGTACCCCTCCGAATATGTATAGTGAAGAAAATAAATAGAAGAAAAAATGGTTATAAAAAAACATTGAAACTTGTGTCAAATTGTTAGATTAAGCGGGGAATTCGAAGGTAAAAGCTAAAATTACCAAAAATATAGAGAAGAGTTATTTAAAGATTGCAGATAAAATAAGAAAAGAGTAAGCAAAACAAGCGGATGAAAATAAGAAAGTAGATTAAAATACAAATTTAATTTTTGTGCTGGCAGAAAAGAATAGTCAGTAAGAAAACGGTGAAATAAGTTCGCACCGAAAAATATGAGTAACAGCAAGAAGACAAGCCCAAAGAAAAGTACCAAGAAAATGTGGTTAAATGGTCACTTGTTTAGTGGCCATTTTGCTATTTGAAGGAGGCTGGGAGATTACAAGTGTTGAGTTTAGTAATGAAGATCTTAAGAAAACCGAAAATAGAAGATGTCGTATGTAACATACAAAACAACGAAGGAGATAAAGAAGCGTTTATCGTACAGTATCAGCCTTTTATTAGAAAATCAATCTCGTCTGTCTGCCGCCGATATATTACAGAACAGGATGATGAATATAGCATTGGATTGTTTGCATTTAACGAAGCAATTGAACAGTATTCATATACAAAAGGAAAATCCTTTTTAGCGTTTGCTGATCTTCTTATAAAAAGAGATGTAATTGACTATATACGCAAGGAGTCTAAACATAACCTTGTCTTTTTAAAAGAAGATAAGCAAGAGGAAATGTTAGAAATGCAAGTGTCGCTTACGGAGTATATGAAAGAGATGGAAAATAGTAACCGTAAGGAGGAAATTCTTCATTTTCAAAGTGTGCTGGCTGAATTTAAAATCACATTTTCAGAGCTTGCTAAAGAATCTCCTAAGCATCGTGATACGCGTGAACATTTAATAGAAATTGTAAAGATAATTATAAAAGGCGAGGAAATGATGGAAGAGCTGTTCCGAAAGAAAAAGCTACCGCTTAAACATATTGAACCACGTGTTAGGGTAAGTCGTAAAACGTTGGAACGACATAGAAAATACATTATTGCAATGTGTATTATCTTTGCAAACAACTATACATACATTCTTGATTATATAAGAGGAGGGAAGCATGATGAATAAAGGAATTGTAATGGATATAAAAAAACATAGCGTAGTGGTTTTAACACCAAATGGAGAGTTTATTACGTGTAAAAGAAAAGAGAATTCTTACATGGTTGGGGAGGAAATCTCATTTGATGAGCAAGAGCAAAGAGCATCGTGTTTTTCGATGCCTTCTTTCTTAAAGCCTGCATCATTACTTGTTGCTTGTTTTCTATGCGCGTTGTTATTTTTCTACAACCAACCGGAAGAAAAAGTATTTGCTTATGTCTCAGTTGATATAAATCCAAGTTTAGAGGTGAGTGTAACAAAGGATCTTCGTGTTATAGATTTGCAAGCTTGTAATGATGATGGAAGGCGTATTTTAAAAGAAATAAAACGGTGGGAAAATAAACAGTTGCAAGACGTAATACGTACTATTATAAAGCAAAGTCAAGAAGATAAGTATTTAACGAATGATAAGCAAGTGATGCTAACAGCTGTTACAAAAGATAAGGCGTTACAACCACAGTTGGAAAAGGAAATGAAGGAATTAAAGAAAGAATATGAAATAAAACATGTTACAGTCGTATATCAAAGCAGTACGTTGGAAGTGCGAGAGAATGCTAGGAAAGCAGGAATTGGCACAGGTGTCTATATAAAGCAAGAGGAAGAGAAGAAAAAAGCGCTTACTCCACCTGCCTCGCCGTCTAATCAAGTGGAAAACGAAGAAGAGGTTCAATCGCAGCCAAAGTCATCTCCTGATGCATCAGCGGACTTGTCTTCTGTAAAAGAAAAAAAATACGAGAAGCCAGAGCAGAAAGAACAAAAGAAAACCGAGGAACAGCCATCGAAGCAAATAAAAGAAAGTAATGGTAGAGGATCTCAGCAAGAAAATAGAGGAAATCAACAAGAAAACAATGGTAGAGGATCTCAGCAAGGAAATAATGGAAACCAGCAAGGGAACAACGGAAGAGGATCTCAGCAAGGAAATAATGGAAATCAACAAGAGAATAACGGAAGAGGGTCACAACAAGGAAATAATGGGAATCAGCAAGGGAACAACGGAAGAGGGTCACAACAAGGAAATAATGGGAATCAGCAAGGGAATAACGGAAGAGGGTCTCAACAAGGAAATAATGGGAATCAGCAAGGGAACAATGGTAGAGGGTCTCAACAAGGAAATGATAAAAATCAACAAGGGAACAACGGAAGAGGGGCTCAACAAGGAAATAATGAAAATCAGCAAGGGAACAATGGTAGAGGGGCTCAGCAAGAAAATAGAGGACATCAGTAAGGGAATGAAAAGAAGAATCCATAAAAAATGGAAGGGAGAGATTTATTTCAAAGCTAAAAGGATTTATTATTCTATATTTCTATTAAGAAGGGGTATGTAAAAGATATAATGAAGAAAAAAATTCAACAAGAGAAAGATAAAGTAAAGCCTGTTTTTTATGATCCGAAAGGAAGAAGAAATATAGCTTTTAGTTGGTTGCTATGTATCGCAATAGTTAGCTTAAGTATTGTATTTTATTTTTTCTTTCAAAGTATTTTTTCAACGCCAGAAATTCCAAATATGAATACCGCTGTACAACAAGATAATAAACTTGTACCTATTAATCAAAAACTTAGTGATCAGCAGTTAAAGAAGGAAGAATTCAAACCAAGTACCGAAACGAAGGATAATAAAAATTTGGTTAATACGTCGAACGATAGTAAAAACTCTAAAGAAGTTTATGGTTTTTATGTAAACTGGGATGAAAATAGTACAGCTTCTTTAAAAGAGAATATCGATTCATTAACCACATTAGTACCAGAATGGTATCACTTAAAAGCAGACTTAACAATTCGTAGTGAGATAAAACCTGAGATAGTAAAGTTAGCAGAAAAAAATCAAGTGAAAATTATGCCTTTACTTACTAACTATACAAAGGAAGCTTCGGGCCCTGATAGTGGACTTGTTCATAAGTTACTGAATTCCCCAGATGATGTAAAGACAAAGTTTATTAATGATTTAGTAAAGCAAGTTGAAAAGAATCGATTTTCGGGTATTAATATTGACTTTGAGGCAATACCCGAGAGTGATAGAGAAAACTTAACAAAATTCATGCAGGAACTTACTACGGTCTTTCATAAACACCATTTGCTCGTTACGCAAGATGTTCCTGCTAATGATGCAGCTTTCGATTATGGTGCGTTAGCCAAAGTAATAGATCGAATGATTGTAATGATGTATGACGAGCACTATGGTGCAGGGGCGCCAGGACCAATTGCTTCAAATAAATGGTTCGAACATACGCTCAATGAACTAGATATACCGTCTGAGAAACTTATAGTTGCTTTCGGTAACTATGGATATGATTGGGAAGTAAATAGTAAAGAGACTGCGAAGTCTTTAACTTTTTCAGAAGTTATGACAATGGCTCACGATTCAAATATAAAAATTCAATGGGATAAGATGAGTGGAAACCCTTATTTTCGATATAAAACAGAAGGGAAAGAACATACTGCTTGGTTCTTAGATAGTGTTACTCTTTATAATCAAGTGAAAATCGCAATGAACAACAATGCAAAGGGGTTTGCACTATGGAGATTAGGAGCAGAAGATCCTACTATATGGAAAGTTTTAAAAAATCCGATTGAAGTACAAAATAATCCTGATGCATTACATAAAATTGCTAGTTTAGATGAAGTGAATTATTCAGGACAAGGTGAAATTTTACAGATTGAGAATGAAAGACAAAATGGATTAAGAGATTATAAAGTAGGTAAAAATGGTTATCTTACAGATGAAGTATATCAATCATTACCATCTGCATACGAAGTGCAACGTTATGGAAAACCAAAAGGAAAAAAAGTAGTATTAACATTTGATGATGGACCAGATCCTAAATACACACCGGAAATTCTAGATATATTAAAAGAGAATAATATAAAAGCAGCTTTTTTTGTACTTGGTGAAAACGCGCAACTAAATGCTAGTATTGTGAAAAGAATATACGATGAAGGACATGAAATAGGTAATCATACCTTCAAGCATCCTAACGTAGCTAATACGTCTTTACTACGAACAAAAGTAGAGCTGAATACAACGCAACGTCTAATTCAAGAAATAACTGGACATTCTACTGTTTTATTTAGGCCACCATATGAAGCGGATGCTAATCCAGATTCATCAAATGAAATAATGCCTATTTTGCGTGCGCAAAATATGAACTATACAATGGTGGCAGAAAAAGTTGATCCTGAGGACTGGGCGACACCATCAACAAATGAATTGGTAAAGCGTACTCTTAATCCGATTTATAAGGGAGAGGGAAATATTATTCTTCTTCATGATGCAGGAGGGAATCGTACCCATACGGTAGAGGCGCTACCGATCATTATTAAAGACCTTAAAAAGCATGGATATAGTTTTGTAACAATTTCAGATTTAATGAATAAAGAACGTGAGGAAGTTATGCCACCTGTTTCTTCTGAGGGTAAGCAATATTTACTTTACAATAAAGCTGTCTTTTCAGGAGCGGGATATGCAAAGCATATATTAACAACGATTTTTTATATTGCTATTGGATTAGGTATTTTCCGATTCCTATTTTTAATTTATTTTGCATACAAGCAGAAAAAGAAAGTAAGCGCTCGCTTATTTACTAATTCTTCTTATCAACCTTTCGTTACTGTTGTCATAGCAGCATATAATGAAGAAAAGGTGATAGCTAAGACGATTCGCTCCATTTTGGATAGTGATTATAGAGAGTTTGAAGTTATTGTTGTGGATGACGGATCGAAAGATGGTACGTCAAAAGTAATGGAAGAAACATTTTATAAGCACCCTAAAGTTCGTTTAATTCAGAAAGAAAACGGCGGGAAATCATCGGCAATGAATTTAGGGTTTCAGCAATCGCGAGGAGAAATCATTGTCACGTTAGATGCGGATACTATTATTGCACAAGATGCTATTTCTTTAATGATTAGACACTTTGAAGATCATAATGTAGCGGCAGTTTCAGGGAATGTTAAAGTTGGAAATAGACGGAATTTATTGACTACTTGGCAACATGTTGAGTATATTACAGGATTTAACTTAGAACGTAGAGCTTTTGATGAGTTAAATTGTATTACAGTAGTCCCTGGAGCGATTGGAGCATGGCGTAAAAAGAATGTAGTTGAATCTGGTTATTTAAGCGAAGACACATTGGCAGAAGATACGGATCTTACTATTACATTTTTACGTCAAGGACATACAATTGTATATGAAGAAAAAGCATATGCTTTTACGGAGTCACCTGAAGATGTGAAAAGTCTCATTAAACAACGATATCGTTGGTCATATGGTACACTCCAATGTCTTTGGAAACATCGAAAAGCGCTGTTTCATTCCAAACATAAAGCATTAGGATTTATTGCATTGCCCAATATGTGGTTATTCCAATATGTTCTGCAATTTATTGCACCTTTAGCAGATATATTAATGATTATGGGGCTTTTTGGTAGCAATCCGCTAAAAGTATTAGGATTTTATCTTGTATTCTTTGTCATAGATCTTCTCGCTTCACTATTTGCATTTAAATTAGAGAAAGAGAATCCAAAACCATTAGCATGGTTAATTTTACAACGCTTTATTTATCGTCAATTTATGACGTATGTTGTCATTAAATCTATATTCTCATCGATTCGAGGAGTAGCAGTAGGGTGGAATAAACTAAAGAGAATGGGGAGTGTTAAACATTCCACGGAACATAAGGAAGCATCATAAGAGAGCAGATTATCTGCTCTCTTTTTCATTGATTTTAGCTAGTTGAATATAGAGTAGTAACATAAAACCTTCTGCTTCCATAACGAGATTTCTATTCATTACTGATAGTGAAACGTTATGTTAAGACACTCCTTTGTTTTCGGGCTAAAGTTTTTTTATATTTTTTTTAAAATGACGGACACAAAAACGTATATGCTTTCGAATTATATATATGGATATCATTAATATTTATATAAAAGGGGAGAAAGAAACATGAAAGAAAAAAAAGAAATGTATGTAGAAATCGCTGAAGTATTAAAGGTATTGGCACATCCTGTCCGTTTATCCTTAGTAAAAATAATGCTTGCAAAAGGCGCTACAAATGTAACAACAATGTATGGGAATTTACAAATGCCCCAAAGTACAATTAGTCAACATTTATCCAAACTAAAGGCTGCTAAAATCGTAACAGGTACTCGAAAAGGATTAGAAATTTATTATGAGGTAACGGACAATCGTACAAAATCAATATTGGCATGTTTAGTATAAATGATGACTTGCTAGACTTCGCAGTAACAAATTATATAACTATCCATAACACTATTTATTTAAATGATATAGGCATCCTGTTGGACAATTTTTTTGCTACTCTTAACGTGAAGCTAGCAAGTAGCAAAATGAAACGATTTCAAAATGAAAAACGCTATTCTTTTCTATGATTTTACAGAGAGAATAGCGTTTTTTACTTTTAAGGAGTATCTTTTTAATTAGCTTGATAGTGATATGGTATTATCTCTAAAATACAAAAATATTGATTTTACTTTCATTCTTCCTCATAATTTTGAGCTCAAAAGTTCGACTATCTCATCGTATCCAAGGCGTTCGGCTGTTTCGATGGGGGTTTCTTTTAATTTTTCATTCTTTGGCATACTGTATAATGTTGCTTTCTCATGCAAGTTCGGTTGATGTTGTAGTAACACTCGAACTACTTCAATAAAGCCTCGTTCACATGCACTATGTAACGGTGTGACTTTTTCTTGTCCTGTACTATGGATATTAGCTCCATTTTCTAACAACAGCGCTGCCATCTCTGGTTTATTGCGGCCGCAAGCAAGGCTTAATGCACCCCTTTTGTATTCTTCTAGTAATTCCATATCAATACCGTTGTCTATTAAAACCTTTGCTGCTTCAAGATTGTTATCCTCCACTGCGTAGTGGAGAGCTGAACGTTTCCTGTTTGTCACCGCATTTATATTTGTAATACGCTCTAAAATATATTGAACAATTTCTTGATTACCAGAACTACTAATTAAATGAAGAGGAGTGACTTTTCCGACCATGATTTCATTTGCATTTTCACCTTTAGAAATTAAATATTTAATAATTTCTACGTTACCTTTTCCGCATGCTAGGGCAAAAGGTGTTTCTCCATGATATTTAATTTTTAAATCTGCTCCTGCTTCTACTAGTAATGTAACAATCTCAATATTGCCATTTAGACAAGCAATGTGAAGTGGCGTTTTTCTATCAGGTCCTTTTTTATTTAATGTAGATAATTTAATGTTTACTAACTTTTCTTTAACTGTTTCTATGTCATTTTTCATACACGCGTAGTTTAACGTTTTCTTAAAACTTTCTGCTTTAATAGCGCTTTGTAGTTGTGATTTACCAAAATCAGAGGTTGGTTCAATATGATAATGGCTGTATGCAAGTAAAAGTAGTGCAGAACTGCACTCTAAAGTAGGATTTAAATCGTCATAATAATCAACTTCATATAAACCATTTGTTTTGACAGTTAAAACAAATGCAGTCCAGTTCGATTCCCCGGTATGACGTACTCTTTGAATATTGTCCATAATTTCATTAGATGGAAGTCCTTCTGAGCCATGTTCAAATACTTTCATAGATTCATAATGAAAGTAACTATACGTCGTGACGACCCCATTGTAAAATGCAAATAACATCGATTTCTCAGCTGCCTTGGGTATATGCTTTAACACGATTTCGACAAGTGTTGCTATATATTGATTCTTCAATGATTTCACCTCTATTAATATTTGAACTGGTAACGTTATAATTATTTGGAATCTCTAACATACTAATAATCTTAAGCAGCACTTTACGTAATTTTTAAAGAATATTTGATTTTTACATATATTATAACATTTCATCTTAGTTTGTTGGTAAAAGGCTTTCATGTTCATTAAGTTATCTGTTCTTTATGTACAAAGTTTATGAAAACTCAATTGACAGCAATAAAATTTATTAAGTTGATAATTATGAAGAGTAACAAATGACATGGGCAGTGGAACCCATATTTTTGGATAGAGGGCATTCTGTATTTTTGATATATTAATAGTCAGGGAACACAAATAAGGGGTGGAAATATAGAAATGGAATTATTTGATTACTATAAGAGAAAAGGGAAGTTTAAACTGTTAATTGGAACGGGTATTTTTATTCTTGCGTTATGCGCTGTATATGACGATTGGGGACATGTTAATTGGGGGCAGATTATCTTTTTTGTTATCGCTTCTTCTATCTTTTTTGGAATTGCATTTTGGCAGTTAAGAAAAGGGAAGTTGATACAAAAGAATACTATAAAAAGTAATGTAACATTTTGGGATGTTGATACTTTTGTCGTATTAGAATTACCTAAACGAAACAAGCAATTTGGTTTATATCATCCTGATGGTGGATATATTGCAGGAACAAAGATAGTTTCATCTAATATTCTTTTTTCAGTGATACCTTTTTTACATAATAAAGATGTTTATGGATTAGAAACAAGTAGCGGGGAAATTATAGCATATTTTCATACTGAAGTGGACGGATATGATTGGGTAATTTATGATTCGAATTATAAGCAGATTGGTATGTTTAAAGAAAAAATGATACAAGGATTTACTATGATACGTGGTACTTTGATGACTGATAAAGCTACAAAATTGTCAGATGTAGAAGTTGAGTTTGATTTTATTCAAAGCACTCTCCGTACAATAGAAGGACGTACATTAGCAATCGGTAAACAAGGATATATGCCTATAGAATGGAGTGAAAGGTTTATGGGTTTAAATGTACCTACTATTACATTAGGTTCTAATGCGTCTAATAATGAAAAAATCCTTGGTTTAGGGGTGCTCCTTTATAGCTTACGTACAATTGAGATTAGAAAAAATAGAGCGAGCGTTTAATAAGGGAAATGTAGTAAGTATATACGAAACTTTATAAAATTTCATTTTCCTAATTAAATCTTCTTAGATTGATAGATGGTGGGTACGTCCCATGTCCATTAACTTAAGAAAACAAGTTACCCCAAAAAAACGATAAAAATACAAAATCACCATTTTTGGGGGACTTTTCAACCTTAGGTTAATCACATGTTACGGTACCCTATTATAAAATTTTAGAAAAATTCTTGACATAGAAGATTGAACAAAATTGATAGTGTTCTTTTAGTCATTTAATCTTTTCATCTGATGATCTTTTCCCCATTCAAATAGTTCATTCATAATATGCATTAAAGATTTTCCATGTTCACTTATTGTGTATTCAACCTTTGGTGGTACTTCTTGATATACGGTACGATGGATAATCCTATCAGCTTCAAGTTGCCGAAGTTGCTGTGTAAGAACCTTTTGTGTAAGGTTTGGAATTTCTCGTTTGATTTCATTTGTTCGCATTTTTCCATCCATCAAAACACATAAAATATAAACTTTCCATTTTCCGCCGATTACATCGAGTGTCGTTGCAATTGGGCAGTCATCATTTTGATTCATATAACACCTCCAAAGGTACCTCAAGGTTCCTATAGTACCTGAAAGTACGTACTTTTCAATTATATGTGACTCATTCATACTAATACTAAAGCGTTTGAATTATTTATAAGGGGGAAGAAAATATATGAAAACACTTGTAATTGTAGCACATCCTGATATTGAAAAGTCTCGAATTAATAAAAGATGGGTAGAAGAACTTGAGAAACATTCTGATGAAATTACGGTGCATGAACTATATAAAGCGGCACCAAATTGGGAGTTTAATGTTGAAGAGGAACAAAAGCTATTAGTAGAACACGAACGATATATATTTCAATTTCCATTCTACTGGTACAGCTCACCACCACTATTAAAAAAATGGTTTGACGATGTATTAACATATGGATTTGCTTACGGATCTAAAGGGGATAAAGTGAAGGGAAAAGAGTTTGGTGTAGCTATTTCTATAGGTGGATTAGAAACAGACTATGAAAATAGCGGGATCACAATGACTGAGTTGACGAAACCATTTCACGCTACAAGCTTATACACGGGAATGGAGTTTATACCTTCGTTTTATTTATATGGTGCAGAATATAAGCTAAGTGATGAAGAGATTAATAATAGTGCGCCTGAGTATGTGCAATATGTGATGAATAAGAAGTATTCTAATATATAAGGAGAAATAGCCATTTACTTGCTAAGTAGATGGCTATTTTTAAATCCCGCTATTTGTGGACAGCAGGACTCCTACCTCAAAAATAAGCGAATACGAGGGAGTTAGGTGAGATTTGGGCTGCCTGTAAAAGCCCGATTGGTGAGGGCTGATTAAAGTTTCACTTTATTCGTTTTAAATTCACTAAGTGTAATCTTTAGTAAATTAATAGTTAATCTGATAAAATAAAAACCCTAACATATATAAAGGGGAGTTTTACTTGAGAACGATGCGACAATTATTACAAAAGAGAGCAATGCAATCACCAAATTTGGAAGCGCTTGTAGGCGGAGAGAAAAGATATTCATTTCAGCAGTATAATGAACGAGTAAATCAGCTTGCGCATTATTTGTTACATAACGGTGTGCAAAGAGGGGATCGTATAGGAATCTTATGCAAAAATAATCACCCGTTTCCAAGCATTATGATGGCAAGTTTAAAAATTGGAGCGGTATTTATTCCGCTAAATCATCAGCTTACTGTTTATGAATTGGGAATTATTGTAAAAGAAGCAAAATTAAAAGTGCTAGTTATTGATGAAGAGTTTAGTGAAGTTTTATTAAAGGTTGATGCTGTTAAAGAAATTCCTTATGTAATTGAAACGACAAAAGAAGGCTTTGGTTCATTTGAATTAAAATTACAAGAACAGCCAATTACAGAGCCGACCGTAGACGTTCATGAAGATGATGATGCAATTTACTTATTTACTTCAGGAACGACTGGACAGGCAAAAGCATGTGTAATTGGTCATAAAAACTTACATCACTATTTTACTGAGATTGCGGGGCAAAGAGAAATCCCAGCAGGGGAACGCTTTTTATCCGTGCATCCATTGTTTCATATGAGTGGCGTGCTTTCTATTTTAAATTGCATTTATCATGGCGTTACGATGGTCTTCTTAGCTGATTCGAATCCTACTCTTATTTGGGATAAGATTGAAGAAGAGAAAATTACTACGATGCTTGCGTTCCCAGCTGTTTATAGTTACATGCTTGATGAATTAGAGAAAAAAGAGCGCAACATTTCGACCTTTAAAGTAGCACAAAGTGGTGGTACGAAGGTGCCAGAAACACTCATTCAAAAATATATGGAAAAAGGAATATATATGGTGCAAGGTTATGGCAGTACAGAAGGTTGGGTCGTAACTTCATGGCATCCAATGATGGGAAAAGAAAAGATGTCCTCTGTAGGAAAAACGCTTAGACATGTAGAGCTGAAAATTGTTCATCCAGAAACAGGTGATGAACTAACAACAAATGAAGTTGGAGAGATTCACGTAAGAAGCCCGTACATGTTTAAAGGATATTGGAATAATGAAATGGCGACGAAAAAGGTAGTAAAAGATAATTGGTTTAACATGGGTGATGCTGGCATGATAGATGATGATGGATTCCTACATATTATGGGAAGATATAAAGATGTTATCGTACGCGGTGGTGACAACGTATATCCAGATCAAGTAGAAGATGTTATTCATGAAATCAATGGTGTTTTAGAAGTTGCAGTAGTTGGAGTTCCCAATGATTTTTGGGGAGAGGTTCCAACAGCGTATATTGTAAAAGACATTCAAACATCTTTAACAGAAGAAGAGATTATGCAGCATTGTAAAGAAAAATTGGCAAGCTATAAAATACCAGAAGTTGTATTTATGGAAGAATTACCGAAAAATGCTTTAGGGAAAGTGTTGAAGAGGGAATTAAGGGATGCTTTTTTTGCAAAATAAAAAGGGTATTAAATAATGAGAAATCCAGTTATGCAGTATGTATAACTGGATTTTTGTTTATAAAAAACATAATAATTTACTAAATTTTGTATTTTGTGTAAGATAATAAAGAATATTCAATTAATAATCGAGGGTGAGATATAAATGAAACTTCAGGTGAATGTATTGAACCAGGGGTAGGGGAAACGAAGTGGTGAAGAACGATCTTACAGTTATCAAAAATTTATTTGGCTCTTCTAAAAAAGTATTAAATGGCTTACCAAATGCAGTCACAATTGAAGAAATAGAAGAGGATGTACTTTATGATGTACAAACTTATACAGAGAAGATATGTAGATTTGAAGAGGTTTGTTTTAACTGGGAGTTAAAAAGAGCGAGTATTGTATTAAACAAAAGGTTTAATGGTTATAGCTCAAGTGCGAGAGTGTTACTTGATGCAGGTTTTTCTTTGCACGCAGCAAAAATAGAAGTGTGTAGAGGGTTAAACAATGTAGAGGCGCTTGAAAAACAATATACATATTGTTCAATAGAAGAAACATTATCAGAAAAAGAATTTAAATACATTTGGAAGCAATGAATGTTGAATTCAGGAAATCAAACTTCAATTTTAACTATCGATGAGCATTTTTATTCAGTGAAAACTGAGTTAGGTAAAGGTTGGGAAAAGTCCTGTATTGTTTTTTATGATAAAAATGAGCCGATTGGTATGTCCATACCGCATATAGAGCCTGGGACAGAAAGTGAAGGACGGTTATTTTATTTTGGAGTAATGCCCTATTATCGCGGGAGAGGAATTAGTTCACAAATTCACCTTCAATCTTTACATATGTTAAAGGAAATGGGTGCTACTTATTATATTGGAAGCACACATACATCAAATGAAAAGATGCAGAGGATATTTTGGAGAAATAATTGTTCGATGAAAACGGAGATAGAGCTTTATTATAAAATTTTTAATGAGGGTTAGAAAAAGCCCGGCATATAACCGGGACTTCTCCTTATCTATTCAACACTTCAATATATGAAGCATTTCCCGTTGTTCTTAAAGCGGAGCGAAAATTATTATTTTCTAAAGTCTCAGCAACTTGTTTTAATTGCTGCGCATCATCGTGGTGAATAAGTAAACTGTCTGCGCCACTTTCTTCTATATGAATGTGTTCGACATTTCCAATCGCATCATGTACAGCTTTTAAAAATTCAGGTTTCATATTGTCCTCCTATATGTATGTAACGTTGTTATTTAGTATTTCCTTATTTATGAAATATAAAAGTAAATGAAAGGAGAAATGAAAATGAATATAACGCAGTTTAACGAACATATAAAATCGCTATTTGGAGAGCATCTTCATAAATACGGCGATGATGAATATGGTTATACTCATATAAGTAAAGAGGAGTTTCACAAAATCGGTTACACAACAAATTTGACACTAGAGACGATTGAGGAAGCGTATAAAAATGGAGTCGATATGATAGTTACACATCATGCTCCTTGGAATTTTTTGTTTGGCATGGAAGAGGCTTGTATTGAGAAATTAAAACAATATGAAATGAATCATTTTTGGATTCATTTGCCGTTAGATTTTATTGAATTTGGTACGTGTACGTCATTATTTAATGAAATGGGGATAGATACAATTCTAGAATACTCTACGTATGAGGAAGAGGAATTACCTGGAATAGGAGAATTTGAAGAAGCGATTGCATTTTCAAACTTGGTTGAAAAACTTGAAGAAAGAATGGAAGAGAAAGTGAAGAGCTGGAGGAATCACGATAAACCAATAAAACGGATTGCGATTTTAACTGGTGCAGGTAACAATACAAATTTGATTGAGCGAGCATTAGAAAAAGGTTGTGATACGTATATAACAGGAGAAAAAACATTATATACAGTGCAACATGCAAAATTTAAAGGTATCAACTTAATAGTAGGTAGCCACACATTTACAGAAGTGTTTGGTGTAGAAAGTTTGGCTCGTAAATTACAAGAGAGAGATCGTGCAATAGAATTTACTAGATTAAATGAAGATCATTTGGAATAAAGAAATCGCATCGCAATATCATAAATGGAATGAATTATATGATGAAGTAATGAAAGTGTAATTTGTTATATTAAGATGGGTGGGAGGAATCCCCTTGTGTCTGTCAAATAATAGTAAAGTTTCCTTTTGAATTAAGGGAATATTCAGAGTGTAAGGGTGAGGGAATGGACATTTCAATAATCGCTGCACAACTAGTTAAAGAGAAGGTTATTTTACATTATCCAAAAAACATGAAAGGTTTGAACGGGGGAACGACAAGTACAATATATTTGTTGGATGAACAATACGTTGTAAAACTGAATGAATCGGATGTAATACGTGAAGAAGCTTATTTTCTTCAGTTTTATAAAAAGAATGATGCGTTTCCAAAGCTTTTATATAAGGATCCGTTAAGTCGATATATTGTTTATTCATTTCTTGAGGGGACTACTTCGTGCAAATCTGGCCATAAACGAAGTATACTGTGCAAACTTGTAAAGGACGTTATCAATAAGTATGAAAAAGTTCCAAAGGTGAGTGGCTGGGGATGGAAGGACAGTACGGTTCAATCTTGGAATGAATTTTTAACAGTAACTGTGATGGAAGCTCACGAAAATGTAAAGTCGTACATAAGTGATGAAGAATGTAGACTTGTTTTTAAGTTAGCAAATAGTCCGAATAGAGGGGCTGGAATAGATGAGCCATTTTTATTACATGGCGATTTCGGATTCCATAATTTTATAGTTCAAGAGAATAGGTTACATGGAGTAATTGATCCTTTACCAGTATTAGGAGATCCTATATACGATTTAATTTACGCGTTTTGTTCAACTCCGGAAGATTTAACGAAAGAAGCAATTGATTGTGTGATGAAACAAAGTGTATTTCATAGAGAAGACCGTAATTTATATGAAGAAATGGTCATAGGTTTATATTTGCGGATAGATACGTGTTTAAGACACCACCCGAAAGATTTAGAAGATTATTTAGCAGCTTGGCGTTATTGGATGGGCGAGGTTGAGACTACTTTATAGCACAAATATTTTTGGGGAGATGGTGAGATGAATATTGCAGAAGCGAAAAAGGATTTAGCAATCAAAACGAAGAGAGGATTACCGATTATATTAGCTGGTGTTTTATTTTGGATGGTTATGAGTATAACGGGCTTTGTTCTTTCTGAAAAACAAGTGGTGTGGGTATATTTAATCGGTATGGGATGTGTGTTTCCTTTCGGCTTAATGATAGCTGCTATATTGAAAATTGATATGTTTGCGAAAGGAAATCCGTTAGGGATTTTGGCAGGATTAATTGGTGGGATAAATGTATTGAATATTCCGCTTGTATTACTTGCCTATTTTCAATTTCCAGAATGGTTACCTTTTGTAGTAGCAATGTTAATAGGTGTTCATTTTATCCCGTACGTATGGATTTATGAAAGCAAAAGTTATGGTCTATTGTCAGTAGGGACTGTATTCGTGACGTCAGTTTGCGGGATTCTGTTTGCAGAAAAAGGATTTACGGTGATTCCATTGTCGGTTACAGCTGTTTATTTACTTACTTATATAAGTTTATTAATTGAAAATAAAAAAGTAGATCAGTATCAACAAAAATCAGCTTAATAAAAATATAGGGGTAGGGGGAATTATGATGAAAAATTTCGTTTGTACAACGTGTGGTGTGCAGTATGCAGCGAGTGTAGAGGAACCGGTGAGTTGTCATATTTGTGATGAAGAAAGGCAATATGTGAATCCGAAAGGGCAGTCTTGGAAGACTTTAGAAAACTTGCAAATAAGTGATACATATAAAAATGAAATAATCGAAGAAGAAAACGGGCTTTATAGTATTACGACAAAACCAGGGTTTGCGATCGGTCAAACAGCATTTGTAGTGAAAATAGAATCATATCGATTACTATGGGACTGCATTACTTATTTAGATGAAATGACAATTGCGAAAATAAAAGAGCTTGGCGGATTAGATGCAATTGCATTGTCTCATCCTCATTATTATTCAACGCAAGTAGAATGGGCAGAGACATTTGATGTACCAATTTATATACACGAAGATGATAAAGAGTGGGTGATGCGCCCGAGTAGTCGTATTATTTATTGGTCTGGTGAGTCTTTACAATTAGCTGATGGATTGGTCATTCATCGTTTAGGAGGTCATTTTAAAGGTGGATCTGTCTTACATTGGGAAGAAGGTAATGATGGAAAAGGAATTTTGTTAACAGGTGATATTATTCAAGTTGTAGCGGATGAGCGATGGGTAAGTTTTATGTACAGCTATCCAAACTTAATTCCATTACCAGCGAGAAAAGTGGAAGAAATGGTGAATCGAGTGAAGCCGTTACAGTTTAATCGTTTATACAACGCTTTTCATCGCGTAGTAAAAGAGAATGCAAATGAGGCAGTGGAACGTTCTGCTGAAAGATATATTAAGGCGGTAGAAGGAAAGTTATTTCATACGTAAAAGGAGAGCAAGTCTAATGAAAACGTTAGTATGCTTCGGTGATAGTATTACAGCTGATGATGTATTTTTTGATGGTACACCTAGATTAACACCAAGGTTACAAAGGATATTCTCAAATTGGGAAGTGGTGAATGCAGGTGTTCCAGGTGATAATACATTCGATGCGTTAAATAGGATTGAAGAAGATGTATTATCACATAAACCAGATTTCGTAACAGTTTTTCTTGGCACGAATGATGCAGTTTCTTTTTCACAAGGGTCATTACAAGCATACAAAGAAAATTTAGAGAAGATTGTGAACCATATTTCGTCAGGTAAAGTACTGCTTATTAGTCCTGCACCAGTTGATGAAGAAAGACAGCATAATAGAACAAATAAAGTGCTCGGTCAGTATGCAGACGTGGTAGAGGAAGTGGCGAAAGAAACAGGAAGCTATTTTCTAAATTTGTATGCTGAAATGATTCAAGAACGGAATTATAAAACATTTGTAGAAAATGATGAAATAGATGGGCTACACTTTGGACCAGAAGGGTATGAGTATGTAGCGAAGTTGATTGGTGAAAAGTTAAAAGGGATTTTATAAAAAAGCAAAGCGATATCGCTTTGCTTTTCATTGTTTTTAGTAGCTCAATCTAGAAATGCTTGCTGCAATGCTTTCAGTCCATCGCTGTAGATGCTATGAAACAGATTTATTGCCTCTTTATCACTAACCTCTACAGGGGTGAAAGTGCCAGACCACTCTACTAACGATGTGTTACTTTCAGTACCTTCTTTCACCTGGATTGTAGATAGATAATTAGTGACTGGGAATGGTGCATTCATGATTGAATACGTGTAGTAGCGTTCTTTCTCATTGAATACTTCTAAGCGTTCTATAATCGTATCACCATCTGGATTAGCTAGGTGACGTACACGACCGCCTTCAGTTAATTTACTGCTAGGTATATAAGGTAACCAGTCTGGAAGGGAGTTGAAACCTCCGATTAATTGCCATACTTGTTCAGGGGAACCGAAAATTGTCATAGATGTAGTAGTATGTGCCATATTTATTATGCTCCTTTTTAACTCGCTATTTGCGGGGAAATAATCAGTGGGGGATGCTCCCACTGATTAAAGTTTCATTTTATTTCACGTTGATAGGTAGCGGTGCATTAGGTGCTACTAGTTTTTGTTCGCGCATTTCTTCCCAGAATGCTGCTGGAATTACTGTGTTTAAGGCGTTTTGATCTTCTACAATTCGTTCCGGTTTACTTGCACCAGGAACAACGGCAGCAACTGCTGGATTTGCTAGTGAAAATTGTAATGCAGCAGCCTTGATGCTAATTTCGTGACGATATGCAAGAGCTTTGATTTTCTCAACTTTTGCAATGATTTCTGGTGATGCTTTTTGATATTCGAAGTGAGCACCTCCAGCAAGAATACCTGAGCTATATGGGCCACCAACAACAATATCCATATTATGCTTTACAGCTGCCGGCATTACTCGTTGTAAGGCACGCTCGTGGTCTAGTAATGAATAACGACCAGCTAGTAAGGATATATTTGGCTGCGCTTCTTCTAAATCGAGCATAAGCTCAATTGATTCTACTTTGTTTACCCCAAGTCCCCAGCCTTTAATGACGCCTTCTTCACGTAAACGTGTTAGTGCACGGAATGCTCCTGTTCGAGCTGTTTCAAATTGTGAAATCCACTCATCACCATAAAAGTCTTGTGCTAAATCATGAATGAAAACAAAGTCTAAACGATCAGTTTTTAAACGTTTCAAACTTTGCTCGATAGAACGAAGAGTTGCATCTGCGCTATAGTCATTGATCATTTTATTTTTACGGCCAAATTCGAAGAGTCCGCCTTTTTCACCTAGATCACGTGCAGATGGATCTTCCAGTTCTTCTGAAATAGTTCGACCGACTTTTGTGCTTAAAAAGTAATCATCACGATTTCTTTTTGAAAGTGCTTCACCAAGACGAATTTCCGCTAAACCAGAACCATAAAGTGGAGCTGTATCAAAGTAACGAACGCCATTCTCCCAAGCAGCATCTACTGTAGCGATTGCTTCTTCTTCTGGGATATTACGGTACATATTCCCTAGTGGTGCTGTACCAAAACCGATTTTTTCTTTTAGTAATTTACTCATTATAGATATCCTCCTAAAATGTATTTGAAAATTAATTAATCATTGTGAATGGATGTGAAAATCAATACATGTCATTTCATCGTCTGACAAAATGCATGATAAAAATACTCACTTTAAAGTACGGACACTAAAAGGTGATTTCTAATACTGCATGACTTACTCAACTCTTACAAATGCTATTATGAAATGTATTTTACATAATGAAAAGTACGTACTTTAAAGTGATATAGATACTAAAAAGTAATACAGGTACTTTTTAGTGCCGTACTACTCATCTACTGTTTACGTATGCTATTATGAAACATGTTTAACACAATAAAAAGTACGTACTTTAAGGTGCTATAGATACTTAAAAGTAATATTTAAATCTTTAGCTTAATTGCCTTATAAAATTATTAAAGGAGATTTTTATATGAAAACATACAATATTCCTGTAGAGGCGACTTTAGAGGTTATCGGTGGGAAGTGGAAAGTAGTTATCCTTTGTCATTTAAAGAAAGACAAAAAGAGAACGTGCGAATTAAAACAATTAATGTCTGGTATTACGCAAAAAATGTTAACACAACAATTACGGGAACTAGAAGAAGATGGTGTAATCGAAAGAAAAGTGTATAACCAAGTGCCACCAAAAGTAGAATACTCTTTAACTGATTACGGTCATTCTTTAGATTCTATACTCGATACTCTTTGTAACTGGGGAGAAAATCACCTCGAAAAGAATGGGAACACATCTATGCTCATTACAGCAGCCGAATAAAAAAGGAAAAAACGAGCGAAAATACGCTCGTTTTTTCTTTTTGTTTTGTCATGTATATAGAGGGGGATTTTTAAGCGGCATAATTACTTTTTTGTAATATAGGTACTTTTTTGTGCTGTAGGAACTAAAATGTGCCGTATAGAAAAATATTTGTTTTTACGCAACAATAGAGAAGAAATTTAGAAAAAAGGAGAGGAGACCGCGTGAAACAATATAATATACCGATAGAAGCAACTTTAGAAATTATCGGGGGAAAGTGGAAGGTCGTCATTTTATGTCACTTAACAAAAGGGACGAAGAGAACGAGTGAGTTGCAACGTCTAATTCCTGAAATTTCTGTGAGAATGTTAACGCAGCAACTACGTGAGCTGGAAGAAGACGGTGTGATTACACGTGAAATTTACAAAGAAATTCCCCCTCGAGTGGAGTACTCCCTAACCGATTATGGGTGGTCTTTACAAAATGTATTAAATCAATTAACCGCATGGGGAGAACGATGCATAGATAGAAAAAACACAGAAGTTAAGTGAAATCTCTATATGTAATATTGAAAACACCACCTAATGACGAGGTGGTGTTTTTCGTTTTAAAACTTTAGAAAGTTGTTATGATGAAAAGTAAAATTTTTGAGGAGCTGTTTCAGCCATGGGTACTTAAAAGTGCCTTCATCACTTTAAAGTACGTACTATGCTTCATAATATAACCGTTTTATAATGACACTCGTAGCAAGAAGTCATAACGGTTTTAAGCTATGTTCAAAAAGACTTATTAACTAGTATAGTTTTTTGTTCAATTTTTTAGTAGGAGATGTCTATATGGTTGAAGAACTTTTTTATAAAAAAATACTTAAAAATCTTTTTTCAGATCCAGTTCAAATTACACTTTGGAATGGAGAAACAATACAATATGGCGAAGGGGAACCTCAATTTCATGTAACATTCCATAAGCCGCTTTCAAAAAAAGAGATAGCTAAGGATCCTTCTATTGCATTCGGTGAAGCATATATGAATGGGGACCTTGAAATTGAGGGGAATCTTGAAAAAGCAATTCAATCTATTTATAAAAGGCAAGATAGCTTTTTAGGTGATAGTAAGTTGCAATATTTCAAAAGTAAATGGAATTTTTCAAAACAAAAAAATAAAGAAGATATAGCTCACCATTACGATATTGGGAACGATTTCTATAAATTATGGCTTGATGAAACAATGACGTATTCTTGTGCGTATTTCCAAAATGAGCAAGATTCTTTAACGACAGCTCAGCATAATAAAGTGAATCATATTTTGAAAAAGTTGAACCTTCAAAAAGGTGATACGCTATTAGATATTGGTTGCGGGTGGGGTGAGCTCATTACAGCTGCCGCTAAGCAGTACGGTGTGAAAGCGATGGGGGTAACGTTAAGTGAGGAACAATATGCTAAGACTTCCGAGCGAATTAAAAAAGAGGGACTTACGGATTTAGTTGAAGTATCTTTACTCGATTACCGCGATATTAAGAATCGTAAATTTGATAAAATTGTTAGTGTAGGTATGATTGAACATGTAGGGAAAGACAACATTACGCAATACTTTGAGACAGTGAATGAACTGCTAAACGATGGAGGAATTTCGCTTCTTCATTGTATTACTTCTCCGGCTAATGGTGGTGCTACGAATGGTTGGATTGAAAAGTATATATTCCCTGGCGGATATGTTCCTGCTGTTAACGAATTAATCACGAACATGACAAACGAACAATTTTTCATTGTTGATGTGGAAAGCTTACGCAGACATTACGGGAAAACATTACAACATTGGGCCCGAAATTTTGAAAACGTACTGGAGGAAGTTCGCAAAACGAAAGATGAGCGATTCATTCGTATGTGGCGCTTATATTTAAATGCATGTGCAGCTTCGTTCTTCACAGGTAATATTGATTTACATCAATTTGTATTTACAAAAGGCGTAAATGATACAATTCCTATGACACGTTCATATATGTATAAATAAGATCAAATAATCTCATCGTGCAAAATTAATATATAAATTAACAGGTCTATAACTTAAAATAAAAAAGCCGGGATGAAAATCGAAAATGATTTCTATCTCGGTCTTTTATTTGTTATATAACTTTAAGTATAAAACTATATACTTTTTGTTTTGAAGGTATATAATAAATGTAGAAACGAAAATTTATGAGCAAGGAAGTTGAAGAACATGACATTAACAATGGGCTTTATCGGATTTGGGAAATCAGCTAACCGTTATCACTTACCTTATGTAAACACACGTAAAAATATAAAAGTAAAAACAATTTTTGCACGCCAAATTAATGAAGAATTAGCGGCTCCATATGCGGAAAAAGGTGTTTATTTCACTACTGATTTGGACGAATTGTTGAATGATGAAGAAATTCAAGTAGTGACAATCTGTACGCCAGCGCATACCCACTACGAATTGGCGAAAAAAGTTATACTTGCTGGGAAATCAGTTATCGTTGAAAAACCATTTTGTGATACAGTTGAACATGCGAAAGAATTATTAGCTTTAGGACGAGAGAAAGGTGTAGTAGTTATGCCTTATCAAAACCGTCGTTTTGATGGTGATTTCTTAGCTGTGAAGCAAGTTGTGGAACAAGGATTCCTCGGTGATATTGTTGAGGTTGAATCACATATTGATTATTTCCGTCCTGGTTCAATCACTCACGAAGGTCTAAAAGAAGAAGGTTCATTTTACAGTTTAGGTATTCATACGATGGACCGTATGATTTCACTATTCGGGCGTCCGGATACGGTGACATACGATATTCGTAATAATGAAGTGGAAGGTGCGGTTGATAATTATTTCGATGTTGGTCTACATTACGGCAATCAGCTGAAAATTAAATTGAAAACAAACCATGTTGTAGCGAAAGATTATCCACGCTTTATCGTTCATGGAACAAATGGTTCATTTATTAAATACGGTGAAGATCAGCAGGAAAATGATCTGAAAGCGGGTATTATGCCTGAGAGTGCAGGATTTGGTGAAGATTCGCCGATGTACTATGGAATTGCTAAATATCGTAACGCAAACGGTGATTGGATTGAAAAACAAATTAAAACGCCGCTTGGTGATTACGGTCGTTTCTATGATGCAGCGTATGAAACAATCGTAAATGGTGCACCAAAACTTGTGAAAGACGAAGAAGCAGTAACGAATATTGAAATCTTGGAAAACGGATTTGCTGCTCCATCACCTTCTGTTTACAAACTTGAGGCTTTACATTTGAATGAATAGAAGAGGGAATACAGTATAAAGGAGGTATGGAAATGGCAAGTGGATCAACACAAGTAAAATACCTCGGCATTTACCAAAAAATTAAACAGCAAATTTTAGACAGCGAATATAAAATTAACGAAAAAATCCCGAGTAGCCCCGTCCTTGCTGAAGAATTTAGCGTTTCAGCACTTACTATTAAAAAAGCGCTGGATTTGTTAGTCAGAGACGGCTACATCATCCGCAGGCGCGGAAGTGGAACCGTGGTTCAAGATTGGCGTCAACAGGAAAAGGCACGAATGATTCAAACTTTAACAGGTACGAAAGCTGTTTACGGCAGTGAGGTAGAAAGTAAAATTATCGAGTTTACGATTGTCGGTGCCGATGAAATTGTTGCTGAAAAATTGGGAGTTTTAATCGGTGATTTCGTCTATAAAATCATCCGCCTTCGAATCATCCACGGCATTCCGACGATTATGGAGCATACGTGGATGCCGATTTCGGTCATCCCAGGTGTTGAAGCTTCCGTTTTAGAGGAATCGATATACTCACACATTCAAAATAAACTTGGTCTTGAAGTAGGGACATCCGTTGTCAGGGTGAAAGGAGTTCGACCAGATGATCGAGAAAAGCAGTTTATGAACTTAACAAATCAAGATTTCCTAATGAGAGTTGAACAAGTGGCCTACTTAACGGATGGACGCACATTCGAGTACTCTTATGCCGATCATCTACCAGAAACCTTTGAATTTGAAACAGTTATTACCGCAAAAAGTTATAAAGAGACATAAAAAAGGTTGAGGCAAGTAGTGTCTCAACCTTTTTTATGTCTTCGATAGAATTTACATATATAGGGGAATAGGTATCCCGCTATTTGAGGGCAGTGAGACCCCCACCTCAAAATTCAGCGAAAGCAAAGAGGTTAGGTGGGAGTCTCACTGCCCATAAAAGCCCGATTGGTGAAGGCTAATAATCAGTGGGGGGTGAACCCCCCCCACTGATTAAAGTTTCACTTTATTATTCATCAGCTGTAATAAGCATGGATGTGTTCCCGTTTTTTTCAAGATGCCCTTCTCCCCAAGCGCAGAGGGAATCGAGTATGGCTCCTAAAGACGAACCGTAATCTGTTAAAGAATACTCTACTTTCGGTGGTACTTGATCATATACTTTTCTTTGGATTACATCGTCTTCTTCCAGTTCACGTAATTGCTGTGTTAACATTTTTTGTGTAATACCAGGCATTAAACGTTTTAATTCACTCGTTCTTTTTGTTCCTTTTTTTAAATGACAAAGGATAACAACTTTCCACTTTCCACCAATAACTTCTAAAGTCGCTTCTACAGGAATATTATATGTTTTCATAAAAAAACTCCTTTGATGAATTTAGATGACAGTTTTGGGCCTACATACGTTTGAATACTAAAATTATTTCTTTTTAGTGCCTATAACACTTTAAAGTGCGTACTATTTATTGTGCTAAATATCGTTCATAATAACCAATGTAAGAGAGGAGTAAACAGAACATGACTAGAAAGTTTATATGTTACTTTTTAGTACCTATAATACTTTAAAGTGCGTACTTTTTATTATGTTAAATATATTCCATAATAGCACATGTAAGAAAGAAATGAGTATAATATACTTTGAAGTGCATTTGAAATTGGTGAGAATAATAACTATGGGGACATTCACACAAAAGAAAACGATTTGTTACGTTGATAGATTTAATCCAAGACTTAACAGTTGATTAATCTAACTGTAAAGTTTAAAATTACAGTATAGTTTTAAGAAGTAAGTTGTCATCGTCTGTAAAATGTAGATACAGTAATTGTATGAAAGCATCATTTTAAAAGGAAACGGATAGTTGAGATAAATTAAACATTGTCGAATAAATAACATTACGTGAATTTGATTCTAAACTGTAATTTTTTTTAATACATTTCAATAATCCATATTTAAAATAATTGTACGTTTGATAAAGAACATTAAAGGAGTGAATAAAATATGGTGATTTTATATACGACAGCAAGCTGTGGCTCATGCCGAAAAGCAAAAGCATGGCTTGAAGAGAATCAAATTGATTATACCGAAAAAAATATCGTATCAAACTCTCTTACAGTCGATGAACTTAAATCAATTCTTCGTTTAACTGAAGAAGGGGCTACTGAAATTATTTCAACTAGATCCAAAATTTTTCAGGAATTAAATATAAATATCGAGGCGCTTTCGCTTAATGAATTTTATAAATTAATAATTGAGTATCCTCAAATGTTGCGCCGCCCAATAATGTTGGATGAAAAAAGATTGCAGATTGGTTTTAACGAGGAAGAAATTCGTAAATTTTTACCACGTAGCGTTCGAACAGTTCTGAACATAGAATTGCAAAAATTGGCTAATTAATAAGTAATATTTCTTAAAGGGAATTTTTGAAAGGAGGAAGCAAGAGATGATTGAAGTATGCGTTACAGTGAATTATAAAAATAGAAACTATCAAACAAATGTTATTGTGAGCAAAGATACGATCTGGACAAAAATTAAACAATTGGCAGAAGATCAAGTTAAGAAACAGTGGGGTTTTTAAGTTTGATTATTTAAAAAATGAAGTTATAGGTTAGAGATTCTAGCTAAATCCAAAACTTTTCAGGGATTAAATATAAATAAGTGAAATTTTTTGAAAGGAGGAAGCAAGAGATGATTGAAGTATGCGTTACAGTGAATTATAAAAATAGAAATTATCAAACAAATGTTATTGTGAGCAAAGATACAATCTGGACAAAAATTAAACAGTTGGCAGAAGAACAAGTCAAGAAACAGTGGGATTTTTAAAATTATTTTTAGACTTAAAAAACATAAATGATAATAGGTAGTTCAAAAAGATAAATGTAACTAATAGACATCGGTGAGCTCGTATAGAATATAAATGAATGTATTTCTTCATAGTAAAAATTATTTATAAATCTTA
This sequence comes from Bacillus cereus group sp. N24, assembly GCF_016483345.1. Taxonomy (NCBI): domain Bacteria; kingdom Bacillati; phylum Bacillota; class Bacilli; order Caryophanales; family Bacillaceae; genus Bacillus; species Bacillus cereus group sp. N24. The sequence goes on along the minus strand of NZ_JAEHCA010000001.1, from coordinate 227,808 downwards.
ACGTTTGACAAACCTATCTGTAATATTTATAGTTACAGTAAGTTGAAAAGTGATTAGCAATTTATATCGTAGGAGGAAGACCATGAACAGTGACTTTACCTTGGCCATTCACAGTTTAACTTATTTAGCACTACAGCCAGACCGGATGTCAACAAGCAATGCTATTTCAGAAAGTGCAGGTGTTCATCCAGTACGCATTCGCAAAGTGCTAAGTTTGTTAAAAAAACATAAGTTTATACAATCAAAAGAGGGAATTGGTGGAGGTTTTATTTTCGCTCGAGATTTAAGTGAAGTTAATCTCTGGCATATTTATCAAATAACCTCAGAAGGTGCTTTGCAACCTAAATGTCCAGAATCGAATGACCAGTGTATTGTAGGTTCGAATATGCGAAAAGTTCTTTTCACTATTTTCTTAGGTGCTGAAGAACATCTAGGTGAATATTTAAAGAACTATACGATGAAAGAAGTAGTCGATCTAATCAATCAAGAACGATAAACGGCTTAATTTCTATATAGCCGTGGAGTTCTTAATGTCTAAATGTAATGAAAAACATTACAGTTTGAGTTGTTTTGTCTATCTTGTTTGTCGTCTCTAAAAAACGAGGAACGAATCCTAATAAATTAATACTAAAATCATTTGTAGGAAGGTGAAAAAGTATGATGTCAAATAATCCTGTTTTAAAAGTAGGAGATTGGGTTCGAGGAATATCAGTAGAGGGTGAATTAATACTTGGTTATATTGAATCATTTGATCATGTAGGGGAAGTAGTTAAGGTTAATGTTGTTAAATGTGACAACAGAGATACAATAAGTAGAACAATGTCCTTTTTAAGTAAACACGTAAAAAAACTCCCTGAATCAAAAGCAATAAACAAGGAACAAATCCTTTATCTTATAGACCTTGCATTATTAACAGGGGATGAAGAATGGTTTATCAAGCTTTCTTCAAAATTAAATTCGATAAACGAGCTAGTGAATGGGGGAGTTTAAAAATTATATTAAATATAATTTCTTTTGGAATCTTTAGTTGTGATAAAATCAATTGTTTTGTGTGAAAAAAAACCATTAAATTAGGGAGTTCAGGAGAAATTTAATAACATGATTTATAAAATTAATATTTTAAAGTAAAAGCATTTCTTTGTAATGAGAAATGCTTTTTATTTTTGTTGAAATGAAAAGGATATTTCATTAACAATAATAATATAATAAAAAACAACTAATATTTATTGTTAAACAATAAATGATGTGATAAAATCATTTTGTTATTAAATAAGCGAGGTGCTTTTATGAAACAAGTTACGACACTCTTTTTAAAGCTAGCTATTATTTTTATAGGAATCCTAGTCCTTGTATTGTGCATATTTTTGGTGCCTAAGATTGGGGATTTTGCTGGAGAATTGTATCCAAATATTGCTTATATGAAATCTCTCGTTTTAATCGATATGTACGCGGCAGCGATACCTTTTTACCTTGCTCTGTATCAAGCATTTAAACTTTTAAGCTATATTGATAAGAACGAAGCGTTCTCGGAATTATCGGTAAAGGCTTTAAAGAATATTAAATACAGTGCCATCACTATTAGTACCTTGTACTTGCTAGGTATGCCACTCTACTATCTTATGGCGGCAAGAGTTGACCCTCCAAGTTTTATACCAATTGGATTGGTTATTATTTTCGCCTCTATGGTAATTGCCGTTTTTGCTGCTGTTCTACAAAGACTTTTACAAGAAGCTATTAATATAAAATCAGAAAATGATTTAACGGTCTGAGGTGGAGGATATGGCAATCATTATTAATATTGATGTGATGTTAGCAAAACGAAAAATGAGCGTAACGGAGCTTTCAGAGAGGGTTGGGATCACGATGGCAAATCTTTCTATTTTGAAAAACGGGAAAGCAAAAGCGGTTCGTTTTTCAACATTAGAAGCGATATGTAAGACTTTGAATTGTCAACCAGGTGATATTTTGGAGTATAAAAGAGACGAAGAGAATCAATAAAAATAGCCAATGATTATTTTGTAAATAAGCCTTCCATATGGGGGCTTATTATATTTTTCGGCTTAGCGTAGTTTTTGTAAAATGCTAGCGGGTTTCCTTATTGTCATCAAGTTAAAAAACGTATTGTCCGAAAAATGAGTTCAATTCTTATAGAAAACTTTGGTGGAAAAGAGATATCCTTTTCCAATAAATGTATATAAATTCGATATTAATAATATATATCCCGAAAATTTATTTTTCTATTTTGGAAATATATTCATTAATTATTTATTACAATAGTTTTAGTGTGTGAGGTGGAATGTATTAAATAACTGGTATATCTTAAAATAATGGAAAAAATTACTGCATTATGGCTGAAATTAATTATATATTGAAAATTTTTCCTGGTAAAAAATCTGAAAATATAAAAATATTAATTTTATAAATATACACGTTATAATGAGGGCGTCGAGAGAAATTTTATTATCTCTGGAGAAAATATAAAAAATGCGATTACTAGTAAGAAAGGTGTGTGATTAGAGGCGGAAATGTATGTAAAGTGCTTCAGTGGCTTGTGTAATCAATACCATAAATGTTGCCGAAGTTATTAAAGTGATGTGTAGAATTGAGAAAGAAATGCCTCATAAATGAAGAGAGGCCGGTTTAGCTGAAATTACTGTTATAAGTAAAAAAAGAGAAACCACTAAAGTAATACACTGTTATTAGAAATGTTGCAACGTATTTATGAAGTCTATTCTATATTGTTCTCTTAAGGGTTCTTTATATAAAGAGCGGATACTACGAGTAAACTTTTTTGTTAACGCTAACAATTATATTAGGACGCTAACTAGCGAATGTTTCAATTTGGATTCATTATGATGAAGGACATGCAATGTGGGGCAACTTGTAAGGAATTCATTTTCCCAAAAAGGAAGATATTCGTTAGCTATAAAGAGAGACGTAAGAATAGGATACAAGGGGGAGTTATTATATGAACGGGAATACTGCAAAGAAAATAGAAGTTCAAGCTGAAAATACCGCACTAAAAAATGAGCAATATGCAGATCCAAAAAAGTGGCATAAGCAGGATACTACATGGGCATTGAGCCTATTTGGAACTGCAATTGGAGCAGGGGTGCTCTTTTTACCGATTAATGCAGGTTCAGGTGGTTTATTATCATTACTACTAATTACATTGCTTGCATATCCAGTTATGTATTACTCACATAGGGCACTTGCTAAAATGATATACGCTTCTAATTCTGCTGATGAGGGGATCACAGGTACAATTAGAGAGTATTTCGGAAATAAAGCGAGTATCATTTTTAACATCGTATATTTCGGTTCAATTTATACAATCGTACTAATGTATTCGGTTGCGCTTACAAATACTGCAAGTAGTTTTATCGTGCATCAATTGCACATGCCAGAACCTCCAAGGGCTATTTTATCACTTGTATTAGTTCTTGGTCTTATCGCTATACTGAATTTTGGTCAAGATATTACTGTAAAGGTAATGAGTATGCTAGTGTATCCTTTCATAGCTTCTCTACTTTTTATCGCAATATCTTTAATTCCACAGTGGAATACGTCAATGCTTAGTTTTTCAGCTGTTTCTACTGCTTCAACAGGAACAGGCTATTTTGGAACGATATTAATGATTCTACCAATCATCGTATTCTCATTTAATCATTCACCTATGATTTCATCATTTGTTGTGAAACAGAGAGCTACGTATGGAATCGAAGCCACTGATGCTAAATGTGCGCAAATACAAAAGGTTTGTTATATCATGACATTTGCGGTTGTTATGTTCTTCGTCTGGAGCAGTACATTGAGTTTGACTCCAGATGATATTAAAATGGCAAAAGAGCAGAACTTATCAATCCTTTCATATCTTGCTAATGAGCTTAATTCGCCTGTAATTACTATTGCAGCTCCTATCATTGCTTTTGTGGCTATTACAAAGTCTTTCCTTGGCCACTACATCGGAGCATATGAGGTAATGCGTGATGTGATTATGAAGTTTGGTAAAACACGTGGAAAAGATATAGAAGAAAAAACAATTAAGACAATAATCCTTACTTTTGTCGTATTAACATGCTGGTATGTTGCTTATGCAAATCCAAGTATTCTTGGAATTATTGATTCACTTAGCGGTCCATTAGTTGCTGCTATCTTATGTCTATTACCGATGTATGCAATCAATAAAGTAGCGGTACTAGCTAAATACAAAGGGAAAATGAGCAACGTATTTGTTATTATTGTAGGTGTCCTTACTGTTTTAGCAAGTATTAAGTCATTATTCTAATTCACGATTGTTAGTTTTAGTGTAAAAATAGTGGACACGAAAAACTTTTTGGACAAACTTCTCACGTTGGAGAGTTTGTCCTTTTTTATTCAATCTATTAACAAACAGTTACCTTTCAGATAAGGTGGCTGTTTCGGTATTAATTTATTTTCACTATTCACGTCTAAATGGACCTTTTGGAGCAATTAGCTCTAAGTTAGTACCATCTGGATCACGGAAGTAGGCAACTCCTGTACCAAATCCAGATTTCAAGCCGTCTTCTACTTGAAAGACAATTGGATCTCCATCTGGTTCTACTCCAATTGCTTTTAGACGTTCTACAGCGGCATCAATATCTTCTACTTCAAAACAAAGATGCATTGCACTAATTTGATCATTTGAGTAAGAGGCTTTATCTGATTTAGGGACAACGTATTCTAGAATGTCGATATTTAAATTGTTTAAGTGAAGGTTAGCATATTTAATACGAGTATCTTCAAGTCCTTGAGTTTGCGCCATTCTTTTTCCGCCAATTTCATCGATGTTTGATACTTTTTTACCTGTTAATGCTTCGTAAAAAACGATAGATTTTTCTAAATCACTTACTGTAATTCCAACATGATTTACTTGTGAAAAGCCTGCTGTTTTTTCACTCATTTTTGTTGCCTCCTATTTTTTTTAGTGGTGTAATGTATTCGTTTTACCAATCTTTTACTGTAATTAAAATGAGCCTTTAGTAGAAGTTCTATTCTAAGTATTTTGTAACGAGACACAAGAAATATAAGAGTGTTTTTTGATTAAAAAAAGAATCTAGTATCGGCTAGGTTCTTTTTATTTTTCGTTTGTCTTAATAAAAAAATGATGAATTTGAATTACAACCATTGAGTAAAAAAGTTTGTTAGTAAAAATATTATTCATTAGTACATACATTTTTAATAAGTTAAATATATTTCATAATAGTCTCTGTAAGAGGAGTAGAAAAGTACTTTAAAGTACCTATAGCACTTTAAAGTGCGTACTTTTTATAACTTTGAATATCATTCATAATAGCACCTGTAAGAAGAAAATAAGCTTTACGGTACTAGCTACTTGATATTACAGCAGTTTATTTAGATTCAGATTGATTGAAAGTTGATACTTTAGAATTCAATAATTTCTCGAAATGCCAGAGTGGCATAAAACGATTATGGAGGTTAAAGATATGAGTACTTCAAATTTGAGTGAAATAAGTAAACAAATTTTAAAAGAGGAGGAAACACTTCAATTTTCCTCTTTTACAAATGAAGATGCCTTGCAATTAGGTTTATTTATTGTTGAAACAGCGAAGCGAGAGGGAAAATTGATTGCTGTTGATATAACAAAAAACGGTGTGCAATTATTTCATTTTAAGATGACGGGGACAAATGAGGAAAATACGAAATGGATTGAGCGGAAAAAACGAGTCGTTTCCTTGCATGATCATAGCTCGTATTATATGCAGATACAAAGTGAAATAACTGGAATCTCATATAATGAAAAATATCTTTTAGATACTTCGGAATATGCTGCGTTTGGTGGATGCTTTCCTATCCAAATAAAAAATGTAGGGGTTATTGGAATGATAACAGTTTCAGGATTGCCGCCAGAGGAAGATCACGAATTGGTAATAAGAGCAGTTAAAAATCATTTGAACCAATAGTTGTAGCTAGTGAATAAATAATTAATTTTAGGGGGCAATACTATGCCATTAATTGAACTAAATACTTGGCCAACCATGTCAACAGAAGAAAAGAAGGAATTCATTTATAATGTAACTGAACTTACAATAAAACGATTAAAAATTGTCCCTGACAAAATTCAAGTGTTGATCACGGAACTTGAGAAAGAAAATTGGGGAAAAGCTGGGGCTGTAGCAAGTGATGCTACCTTTGCTGAGAAAAGTAGGGTGTCCAATTGGGAGACAAAAGAGTCTTACGATAAACCGGATAGTACCGTTGATGGAATGGCTATTGTTAAGATTGATATATGGAATACATTTGATCAAGGTACAAAGGATAAGTGGGTAAACGAGCTTACACAATTAACATCTAAATATACTCATGCACCTTTGGATAAAGTGCTAATTCTTATTCGTGAAATGATTCCAGGAAACTGGGGACAAAGCGGTGTAACAGGAGCCGATAAAGACTTTCTTTCTAAAAGTCGTACATTTTAATGATTAAATAAAAAAGGCAAAAATGAACATATTTCTGTTCGTTTTTGCCTTTTTTGTTATTTGTCTGCGGTAATGAATATGATTCTTTATTTTTCAAGTAATATCCTCTAAAGTCGCCTCTCTAGGAAGAGTGTGTTTCTTCATATGCTATCTTTCTTCGTTGAATGTAGATGTCAATTTTTGAGCAAAATAAGCTAGGTTATGTAAATATTACTTTTTAGTACCTATAGTACTTTAAAGTACGTACTTTTTATTAGGGTGATTATCATTCATAATAGCACATGTAAGAGAGAAACAAGCTTTAAGGTACTAGTAACTAACTATGTTACTTTTTAGTACCTACAGCACTTTAAAGTACGTACTGTTCATTATGTTAATTGTATTTCATAATAGTACATGTGAGAGAAGAGCGAGAAGTACGGTACTAAGAAGTACCTAGAGTACTTTAAAGTGCGTTCTATAAAAAGAGAATGAAACCATTCATAATAGTGTTTGTAGAGATTAAATATATTTTTTAGAAGATAAAAGGGCCTTTTTATCACACTATTATGATAGGAATTATAGGGAAGAGGGGAAACTCAATTGAATTCATATACAGCATCGTCTTCAGAAGTTCAGACGAATCGAAGAAGTATATTTGCGTTATTAGCGCTAGCAATTAGTGCGTTCGGGATTGGGACAACTGAATTTGTTAGTGTCGGTTTATTACCATCTATTTCAGAAGATTTACATGTGTCGGTGACAACAGCTGGTTTAACTGTTTCTTTATATGCGTTAGGCGTAGCATTTGGTGCTCCAGTATTAACGTCGTTAACAGCTAATATGTCACGAAAAACGTTATTAATGTGGATCATGATTATTTTCATTATTGGTAACGGAATTGCAGCTGTCGCAACAAGCTTCACTGTATTACTTATTGCGAGAATTGTGTCTGCGCTTTCGCATGGTGTGTTTATGTCAATTGGTTCAACGATTGCTGCGGCACTCGTACCAGAAAATAAACGTGCTAGCGCGATTGCCATTATGTTTACTGGCGTAACAGTTGCAACTATTACAGGTGCGCCAATTGGAACATTTATTGGTCAACAATTTGGCTGGAGAACATCATTTTTAGCAATTGTGGTAATTGGAATTATTGCTTTAATCGCTAATAGTATTCTCATTCCATCTAATATGAAAAAAGGTTCGTCTGTATCATTCCGTGATCAATTTAAACTGATTACGAATGGAAGACTGTTACTTGTTTTCATCATTACTGCACTTGGATACGGCGGTACATTCGTAACATTTACGTATTTATCTCCGTTATTACAAGAAGTAACAGGATTTAAAGCTAATACGGTTACGATCATTTTATTAGTGTATGGAATCGCCATTGCGATAGGGAATGTGATTGGCGGGAAATTATCGAATCATAATCCAATTCGAGCGCTATTCTACATGTTCTTCATTCAAGCGATTATATTATTTGTGTTAACATTTACAGCTCCATTTAAGGTAGCTGGTCTAATCACAATTATTTTCATGGGACTATTCGCATTTATGAATGTTCCAGGGTTACAAGTATATGTCGTAATGTTAGCTGAACGATTTGTACCGAGTGCTGTCGATGTTGCATCGGCAATTAATATTGCGGCGTTTAATGCTGGGATTGCTCTTGGTGCTTATTTAGGCGGTATTGTAACGAACTCGTTAGGGTTAATTCATACAGCTTGGGTAGGTGGCATTATGGTAGTAGGTGCTGTTATTTTAACAGCGTGGAGTATGACATTAGAAAAACGAGATCAAGCAAAATAAAAGGAGAGAAAATAAAATGAAAAACTTACAAAGTAAAACAATATTGCATAACGGTGTAGAAATGCCTTGGTTCGGTTTAGGTGTATTTAAAGTAGAAGAAGGACCAGAACTTGTAGAAGCAATTAAATCAGCAATTAAAGCGGGATACCGCAGCATTGATACAGCGGCGATTTACGGAAATGAAGCAGCTGTAGGTGAAGGAATCCGTGCAGGTATTGAAGCAACTGGAATTTCAAGAGAAGAATTATTTATTACTTCAAAAGTTTGGAATGCAGATCAAGGATATGACGAAACAATTGCGGCATATAAAGAGAGTTTAAAAAAATTAAAACTAGATTATTTAGATTTATATCTTGTTCACTGGCCTGTAGAAGGGAAATATAAAGATACGTGGAGAGCGTTAGAAACACTTTATAAAGAAGAGCGTGTACGTGCAATTGGCGTAAGTAATTTCCAAATCCATCATCTGCAAGATGTAATAAAAGAAGCAGAAATTAAGCCAATGATCAACCAAGTAGAATACCATCCTCGTTTAACACAAAAAGAATTAAAAGCTTTCTGTAAAGAACAAGGTATTCAAATGGAAGCATGGTCACCACTAATGCAAGGTCAATTATTAGATAATGAAACATTACAAGAAATTGCTGAGAAACACGGTAAAACAACAGCGCAAGTTATACTACGTTGGGACTTACAAAATGGAGTTATTACAATTCCAAAATCAACGAAAGAACACCGTATTATTGCAAACGCTGATGTATTTAACTTTGAATTAACAAAAGAAGATATGGAAAAAATCGATGCGTTAAATCAAGACCACCGCGTTGGTCCAGATCCTGATAACTTTGATTTCTAATAAAAATGAATAAAAAGAGTGCAAACTTGCACTCTTTTTTTATTTTCTATTCAATAAAATGTTTCTGTTTATATTATGACTCTTAAATTGCTTTAGGCGATCTAAAGAACTGATTAACAGTATTAAAGTTTGACATAAAATAATGCATTCTATATTATGTATGCTATAGCATGTAAATTGTAATTTATTTGGAGGGGGCATATAGACTTATATGATTTAACAGGACATCTTGTTCATCGTACTGATGTGAAGTTAACAAATGATATAATGTAAGTTTTTAATCACATATTGCGTATAAGATTTACCATTTATATGCTATAGCATATAAATAGCGCCTCTTAACTTGTAATGCTTAAAATTTAAATAATATAGTAGGAAATTCATGAAACGAGGAGATTTTAGCTATGGAAAAATTCATATTAGCGTTTGATAGAGAACTTGTAATTGCAGAAAGAAAAGATTCAACATGGAGTATACATTCGCAGTTTGTAGGTGCTAATCCAGTTGCTTTAGCTTCAGATCCATACGACCAAGAAAGAATATATTGTGGTACTTTTGATAGGGGATTATGGAGAAGTAAAGATGGAGGAAGTTCATGGGAAACGATTGGTACGTTACCTTCCTTTGGTGAAGTGTTCCCAGCCAATGCTATTCATATGAGAGCTATTACAGCAGTTGCTGTATCTTCAGTGAAGGGGGATGACGGTAACGGGATTGTATATGTAGGAATTGAACCGAGCGCCATGTTTATATCTAAAAATGGAGGAGACAGTTTTGAACTGTTAACGGATTATCGAAAAATGCCATCGTATTCATCATGGTTCTTTCCTCAAAGAACATATACGCACCACGTAAAATACATTGAAATTGATGCTAATAATCCAGAAACTATTTATACAACGATTGAGGTAGGGGGATTAATTAAAAGTGTAGATGGCGGTATGACATGGACTGAGGAAAAAGAGGGGAACTATCCTCAAGATATTCACATTCTTAAATCACATCGCAATGCGCCAAATCGCTTATACGGGGTTTTAGGTGATTCATTCTTGAAAGAACCAGGTCAAGAGTATGCGGAGAGCTGTGATGGAGGTAAGACTTGGAACTATATGTGTAGTGGGCTAAAGCATCATTACGCATATCAAATGGCAGTTAATCCTAATGATCCGGAAAATATTATTATTGCGACATCATCAAATCCACACGTAGCACATGATTACAATAATGGAAATTGTGAGTCATATATTTATAAGAAAGAAAAAGAACAGCCTTGGGCAGAAATGAATGCAGGTTTACCAACTCCTAAAGGCACAATCATACCAGTATTAAAGGCAACAAGTGATGGAACGTTCTATTTATTTAGTAATAAAGGTGTTTATCAGTCAGTAGATGGCGGCTCAAATTGGACGTCATTAGAGATTCCTTGGGAGAATAGATTTATGGAACAACATCCTTATGAGATGTTAATTATTAAATAAGTAATTTTTACTACTATTCATTAAGAATGTTTAGTTGAATTTAAAATGTATTAAGCCAGGTAATGTGTTATAAACGTTTCCTGGCTTTTTTGTCGACAATCAATTTAATGTTATTTTCTTTGAGGATTAAAGTAGCTACAGTTCATATTTGTGTAAATATGAAACAAGCAGGATACATGAATAGAGAATGGGTAAAATAGTACCGAATGATGACTAGGTTTTATCAATGATGATATAAGGCGTTTTTTTAGGTAAACTGAAGTAGTTTAAATATGAAGCAATTTATTTAGATTCAGAATGACTGGCAATTGGTTTTATGGAGTTCAATGATTCAAAAATGAACTCATTTAAACGCATATTATCTTCGAGATGTATCATTTTGAAGGATATTAGAACTCAGGAGGAAATACATGATGACAAAAGATTTCTATACTGCACTGAAAGAAAGACGTACTTACTACGGAATTAATAAAGAGGTACAAGTATCAGATGAAAAAATTAAAGAAATCGTGGAGTTTGCTGTGAAATATACTCCATCCGCTTTCAATTCTCAAACTGCGCGAGTAGTTGTATTATTTGGTGAAGCTCATGATAAATTATGGGATATTACAACTGAAACATTAAGAAAAGTAGTTGGAGATGGAGATTTTTCAGGAACGCAACAAAAAATGGATTCTTTTAAAGCTGGTTATGGAACAGTACTATTCTTTGAAGATGAGGCTATCGTTAAATCGCTTCAAGAAAAATTTGCTGCATATGCTGAAAACTTCCCAATTTGGTCACACCAAGCATCAGGTATGCACCAATTAGTCGTGTGGACGGGATTAGAAGCAGAGGGATTAGGGGCATCTTTACAACATTATAATCCATTAATTGATGATGAAGTGAAAACAGAATGGAATGTTCCTGCTAATTGGAAGCTGATTGCACAAATGCCATTTGGTAATCCAACGGCTGCACCAGGAGAAAAAGAATTCCAACCGCTTGAAGAGCGTGTGAAATTTCATAAGTAATAAAGTGAAACTTTAATTAGTAGTGTCTTACTGTCCGCAAATAGCGAGGGAAGCTAACTGTATTGTGAAAATAAAACTGTTTCGTCAAAAAAAGTTTATTCGTTCTTTTTATTAATCGAGTATGTATGAATAAAAAGCGTTGAAAATATAATTTTAATCTTTAAAGGAACAAGGTTATCGTTTTGATCACCTTGTTTTATTTATTAAAAACGCTAAGTTTTCATAAATTCTTGAAAAACTAGCGTTTTAATCATAGGTATTTGTAATTTGATTACTTAAAACTATATACGAAAAAGCTTTTATACTATTCCTCAAGTTCTATCCATTCCTGTGACCATTCTTCTATTCCGCGAATAATAGTTTCTAAAGCAAATCCTTTTTGAGTTAAAGAATATTCTATACGAACTGGTGTCTCAGGAAAGACTTTACGTTCGACAATTCCTTCTAGTTCTAATTCTTTCAATCTTTCTGAAAGTAATCTTCCGCTAACAGGAAGAGAAGATTCAAGCGTACAAAAGCGCTGAGATCCAGAGAAAAGTTGGTAAATAATTAGTGCTGTCCATCGTTGACTAAAGAATTTCATTCCTTTTTCAAAGCGAGGGCATAATGTAGAATCATTCATTTTCCTTCACCTCCTAAAACAAATTATATAACATCTTACTATTAGTAACAAATGTTTTCATAATTAATTACTTGACATAATTTAATTATGAATTTATACTAACTTACATAAAGTAACTAAGTTGTTTTATGTAACTGAAGTTCTTTTCTTTAAATGGCCAAAGTTGTAATAATACATATTGCATATAAGCTGAGAGAAAAAAGAATATCATCTGTAAAAACACTTACGTTGTGTAAGTTAAACAATAAAAAATATAACGATGGAAGGGAATTTTTTAGAGATTCTCTATACTTGGAGGTACTTAATGGTTACAACAGATACAATTCATATGTTAGAAGATAAAATTAAATTTATACATCAAGATGGAAAGGATATTTATTTAGTAGGTCCTATCAAATTGCCAATTAATTTATATGGGGAGACTAAAGTTTTCCAATGGTATTCTTGGTTGCAATGTAGTGAGGTTACAAATAGTGTAGAAGGAATTATTGAAAAACTTTCATCTATTAATTTAGCTGATATGCAACAATCTAGTGTGCTTGTATATGGTGATTTTGAGAATTCTGAAGATGCCCTAATTCGTATGCATAGTATTTGTCACACGGGTGATATCTTTGGTAGTAAACGTTGTGATTGTGGATTCCAATTAAAGCAGTCTTTACAAATGATTACAGAACATGGTTCAGGTGCTTTATTTTACTTAGCGAATCATGAAGGAAGAGGGATTGGCTTGTTTAGTAAAGCGATGACGTACCTCTTGCAAGAAAATGGGTTAGATACAGTAGAAGCTAATCTAAACCTAGGTTTTGAAGATGATGTTCGAAACTATGATGATACAATTGAAGTGTTAAAAGCGCTACGCTCAAAACCTGTAAAACTTATTACAAATAATCCGAAAAAATTAGAAGCGTTACAAAAAGGTGGATTAAATGTTACGAGTCGTGAACCGTTATGGGGTGATGTCTCAGAGTTTAATGAGAAATATTTGCAAACGAAGATTCAACGTTCTGGACATTTTGAAGGGGGACACTTACATGCTTGAGCATGAATTGTATATGAAGTTAGCACTAGAAAATGCCAATGCTATGAAGGGACAAACCACTCCAAATCCACTGGTTGGATCTGTAATTGTAAATGATAATCGAATTGTAGGGATCGGAGCACATATGAAGGCCGGAGAACCACATGCCGAAATACATGCGATACGTATGGCGGGAGAACAAGCACGTGGTGGTACAATCTATGTAACTCTTGAACCTTGTTCTCATCATGGAAGAACAGGGCCTTGTGCAGAAGCAATTGTACAAGCAGGAATTAAGAAGGTAGTAGTTGCTACACTTGATCCAAATCCACTTGTTTCTGGACGTGGAATTAAAGTTCTGCAAGATGCTGGTATTGAAGTGCTTGTAGGAGTGTGTGAAGAAGAATCTAAAAAGATGAATGAAGTCTTTAATAAATATATTATGACAAAGCGCCCATTTGTAACGATTAAATCGGGTGTTACATTAGATGGGAAAATTGCTACTTCTTTATCAGATAGTAAGTGGATCACATCTACAGAAGCAAGACAGGAAGTACACCAAATACGAAATGAAAATGCAGCTATTTTAGTAGGAGCGAATACTGTCCAAAAGGATAATCCATCATTGACAACGCGTATTCCAAATGGGCGAAATCCAATTCGAGTAATATTGGACTCAACATTACGCATACCAATGAAAGCTAACGTTGTTACAGATGAAGAAGCTCCTACCTGGATATTTACAACAAGTAATCATGCAGAGGAAAAAAAGAAAGCATTAGAAAATGCAGGAGTCAAAGTATTTGTTACTAGCGGAGAAAAGCATATAAACTTATATGAAATGCTTGATGTTTTAGGGCAAAAAGGAGTTTCCTCCCTGCTTATTGAAGGTGGTGGAGAGGTAAATGCTTCGTTTATTGAAAATGAATTGATGGATAAACTTATTTTATATTTCGCACCTAAAATTATTGGGGGCAGATTGGCGCCTAGCTTTGTAGAGGGGACTGGTATTACTAAAATGCAAGATGCAATTGAATTTAAAGATATATCATTTACCCAGGTTGGAAAAGATTATAGATTTATTGGTTACCCAGAATATCGGAAAGATGAGAAATAAGGAGAATAAAAACTACTTATATTTTCCGAGAAATGGATTGCAGAAAGGAGCGATGAAGAGTGAAGTTTGGATTTGATATCGATGATACATTAATTGATTTAAGGCAGCATGCTTTTCATTTATATAATAAAAAATTAAACAAAAAAGTAGGCTTGGATGTATTTCATTCTTTAAAAACAATTGAAATTCATGAAGCATTTGGCATGACTTCGGAGGAAGGTAGTCATATGTGGAATAGTTTGCTGGATGAGATTTATTATACTTCTTGTTCACCGTTTCCGTATGCAGTAGAGACATTGCAAGAATTAGAAAGACAGGGACATGAAATATACTATATAACAGCGCGGCCTAAAGAGCATGGAGAGCAAACAAAAAAATGGTTAATAGAAAAAGGTTTTCCGGTACATGAAGATCGCTTTTTCTATGGAATGAAGGATGAAGAAAAAATACACTTCATACAAGAAATGAAATTAAACTATTTCTTTGATGATAAGCCGGCTGTCTTAGAAACATTAATAGGAAAACCGATAAATGTGTATGCAAAAACTACTTCTTACAATCAACATCTCAATATCCCGCGTATTACAACTTGGACAGAGTTAGGAAATATTATAAAGAAAAGTATGTAAAGATTTAATTAGGAAATCAAATAGAGGCAAGACATAGAATTAATAAATTGTAAAAGTTTAGGTATGGATATTATCGAGAAGAAAATTGACTTTTTCATGAGTAAAAAGATTCTAGTTATGAATTCAATGACAAGTGTAACAATATGTATGAATCAAAAAACACGAAGACTTTAAAGTCTTCGTGTTTTTTGATTCATGTCTGAAAGAGAAGAAATAAAAGTGTGAAATTGTATGATATTTAAACAATTAATACTAAATATTTGTATATGTAAAATTACATACGTTAAATGATTGATAATCATGAATTAATGTAACTATAATAATTACACTGATAAATAACTTACTGGCCATAATTATAAGTGAGGAAGGAGGAATTTGTTTTATTGTATTTTGTATATAAAAAAATAGAAAAGGAGATATGCAAATGAAAAGGTTACTTGTTATAGGCATAATGTATACAATGTTTTTCCTCGTAGGAAATATACACTTACTTGCTGATGAACGAACAAATATAAAAGAAATTACTAGTTTAGAAGAGTCTACTTGGATATTTCAGGCGGGCATAAGTAAGGGGAAATATCATGATCGACAAGATTTAGGGTTTATTTTGCAGAGAAATACCCCATTAAAGGTAAGACAAACGAATCCTAATTTTAAAGACAAATTAACATTACGTTTATTGTCTAATGACTCAAAAAACGAAAAATCCATACAAATAGGAAATGAATGGGTTACTATTCAAGGTGATACGCCTTTAGTTCCTTTCATAGATACTCCGTATGGTGAAGAGCGCGCTATACTTGAGTACCAAGTAGGGAATAAAAGTGCTATTAAACCTCTTCCAATTTATAAACAACAAGGAAGTGTATCTGAATTTTTTAGTACATGGGATCAATTTGATGGAGAGTATGCGTTAATTCAAGGGGAGAGTTTCCAATTATTTGTACCTAAAAAAGATAAAGAGTTAGTAAGATCTTTAAAAGATTTTCAATCGTTGGATGAGTTAATTGCGTATTATGAAGATATTTTTGCGATGTATGATTCAATTATTGGTTTAGATGGATCAACGGTTGAAAATAAAAAAAGTCAAAATCATTATTTCTTAAAAGCAGATATATCCGGTGCTGGCGGTGCCTATTATGGCGCAAATTGGACAGCGAATAGTACAGATAGTACAAAGATGTGGTTAGATAAACTAAGTTGGGGAACTTTACATGAAATCGCTCATGGATACCAAGCTGGTTTTGATAATCAAGGAATATTTACAGGAGAAGTTTCTAATAATCTATTTGGTGTTCAATATCAATATAGTAAATACGGCAAAAAAGCAGATCAATTTGGTTGGTTGTTTAATTTTGGGAAGAAGGAACAGGTAGAACGGAATTTATACAATGCTCTAATGAAAGAAAATAAAAATTATGATGACTTAGATTTACGACAAAAACTTATTCTTTTAACGATGGCGAAACAAAAAGCTGGCGATGAAGCTTTTGCAAAAATGTATCAAGGTTATCGAAAACTAGCTAGCAATGCTGCTTTCAAAAAAGGTGACCATTCTTTACCAGATTTAATGAATCAGTATTATAGCGAGAATGCACAAGTTGATTTTACACCTGTTTTTGAAAGATGGGGCTTTAAGCTTAATCATAAACAAATAGAGATGAATAGGGCGAAAGGTTTTCCGGCTGTTACTTCTTTAGCTTATATAGTGCCTGAATCACAATTAGCGAAAGCAAGAGCTATAGTTGATCCTGATATTCCGATAAACTCCAACTTCGAAATAGTTACGAATCAGCAAATTGCTTCACTTGGGCTAAAAGGGAATTTGCATATCCATTTAAATACAAATGAAATAGATACATTGAAAGGAGGAAAAATTAAATTAAAAGAAGGGAATACAGTTATTCAAGAGAAAACAATTGAAACAACAGATATCAATTTACAAGACGTACCAAATGGAGTTTATACAGTTGAGATTTCAGGTGGGAAAACGGATAGTATGTGCCATTTTAGTTCGTATTATGCCTATGTAAAAGAAAAAGATAATAGTCTAACGATTGATGTTAACGAAATGAAAGTGAGTAAGTTGGTAAATGAAACGATTCAATTCCTAGGACTAGGAGATGACCAATTCGCTGCATTAAATACGGATTTAGAGCAAGAGAAAGCTGTTTTTACAGTTACTACTAAAACACCTCATAGCTATTATGCAGGTGAAAAATATGCATCAATAGAGGTGTTTAATGATAAGGGTGAAAAAATTTATACGAAGGAAATGGAAGGAACAAATGTAACGATTTTAAAAGATATCATTCCACTAAAAGAAGGATATAGAATTAAAATCTATCATGATGAAATAAAAAAAGATTAACTAGTAAAGCTACTATTATTAATCCTATGAATAAAACAAATGAATTTATAATGACAAAATGGGGATTGAAAAATACTTATTTGCAAAATAATCCAGAGGAAAATCTTATGCAAAGAATTGATGAAGAAATGGAAGTGATTATAGGCAATCTGTTTTTAAAAGAGATACCAATGCAAAAATTAGAAATGAAAAAGAATGTGTGGATGGCAATAAATATGTTATCAGAACCACAAAAAATAACGTATATGAATAAATATAAAGATAGCTTATATAATAATTGATTTTTGAGAAATGAATTGAATCTAAAAAAGTAGCAAACTATGTATGTAGAGGTATGTAAAAACGATTGACTATAGTTAAAATTTTTATCTATGCTTAAAATTCCAAAATACATTTATTTAATTATATAATACGATTATAAGGGGGTAAGAATATGAAGAATTTCGTAAAGGTAGGTTTAACTACAGGAATGGTGTTATCGGCGATTATGCCTTATGGAGGAGTACATGCGGCAACAGAAGATTTAAAAGTGGAAACAAAGGAAGATGCGTTCCGAACAGGTAATTTAACAGCACCTTCTCAAAAATCGGCAGAAAATGTAGCGAAGGATGCGCTAAAAGGAAAAACAGAACAAGCATTATCATCAAAGCAAGTTAATACTGAATCAAAAGTTAATTATAATGTTACGCAAAGTCGTAAATCTTATGATGGTACTACCTTAGTACGTCTTCAACAAACATATGAAGGACGTGATGTATACGGATATCAACTAACAGCACATATTAATGATGATGGTGTACTTACGAGTGTTTCGGGGGATAGTGCCCAAGATCTACAACAACAGGAAGATTTGAAACAACCTATTACTTTATCAGAAGAGGATGCAAAGAAACAGCTTTTTAACATTTATGGGGATGATCTCACATTTATTGAAGAACCAGAAATTAAACAAGTGGTATATGTAGATGAAAATACAAATAAAGCTACAAACGCATACCAAATTACTTTTAGTGCATCTACACCTGAATATGTATCTGGTACAGTGTTAATTGATGCTTTTGGTGGTAATCTATTAAAAGAACTCGTTCAAAAATTGGGTATACAAGTAGATAGTAGTGTTGTCCAATCTGCGACAGCAAATAAATCACAAGATCCTTCAAAATTAACAGGTACAGGAAAAGATGACTTAGGTATGAATCGTACGTTTGGAATTACACAAAGAAGTGATGGAATGTACATTCTTGCAGATTATTCTCGTGGTAAGGGAATTGAAACATATACTGCTAATTATAAAGATTATAATAATTATAGAAGAAATGTATGGGGTTATCTCGATGATTTAGTAACAAGTAATTCTACAAATTTTACAGATCCTAAAGCAGTTAGTGCCCATTATTTAGCAACGAAAGTATATGATTTTTATCAAGAAAAATATGGCCGTAACAGCTTTGATAATAATGGGCAAAAAGTAATTTCTGTAGTTCATGGTTGGAACACAAATGGTACGAATAAAGGAAATCCTAAGCAGTGGTTTAATGCATTTAGTAATGGAGCTATGCTAGTATACGGAGATCCAATTGTTAGAGCATTTGATGTGGCAGGACATGAATTTACACACGCGGTTACAAGAAATGAGTCTGGACTTGAGTACGCAGGAGAAGCTGGTGCAATTAATGAGGCTCTATCTGATATTTTAGGAGTAGCGGTTGAAAAGTATGCCAATAACGGAAAGTTCAATTGGACAATGGGAGAACAATCAGGTCGTATTTTTAGAGATATGAAAAACCCATCATCTATCTCTTCTAGATATCCAGAGGATTATAGACATTATAATAACTTACCTATTGATGCTGACCACGATCATGGTGGTGTACACACCAACTCTAGTATTATCAATAAAGTAGCTTATTTAATTGCTAGTGGTGGAAATCATAATGGAGTAAACGTACAAGGCATTGGAGAAGATAAAATGTTTGATATTTTCTATTATGCAAATACGGATGAATTAAATATGACTTCTGATTTTAAAGAATTAAAAGAAGCTTGTATTCGTGTAGCAACGAACTTATATGGTAAAGACTCATTAGAAGTACAAGCTGTCCAACAAGCCTTTAAAGCAGCTTATATTTAATACTATTGTGATGAATTCCAAACCCTTTTATTTTAATATAATGATTAATTTTTATATATAGACAAAAATCTTGTAGAATTTTTCTGCAAGGTTTTTTAGAATGCCATTTTACTTCAAGTGTTATTATCTCGAATTAATTGGTAATTTGGATAAATAATAAGGTGTTTTTAAATTACTCTTTCTTAAGTGCATAAAACATCTTATAACATTGGACAATAAGATGTATTATATAGTTTTTTAGTTAATTAGGATAAAAATAATCCTATAACTGTATTTAAGAATATGTAATTTTACACTCTTTTCTATGATAGAAAAGGAGACTACGTTAATAAATATAAAAAGTTAGAAATTATAGTATATAGGGCACTTTTTTGTTCCTATGGAACTTTAAAGTGCGTAATTTTCTTTCTAGTTAATATAGATCATAATGGTATTTACTAGTTGGTTTTAGCTTTACTCTGCTGTTGATGTGATTTTTTAACATTACAATGATGCAGAATGATTTGAATTAGAAGTATCAAGTAGATCTAAATATTGATAATTTTGATTTTTAATTAAGTACAGAGTGAAATAGCTACATAATTTTCGTTTATACTCTTTTGAGAAAAGAGTGAATCTGCTTATTTTCTGTTAAAGATAAGAGAAGTGAACGAAGATATAAACGTAATTATTTATTCCAACATAGTCAATAATCTAGCACATGAATCTGGGAGGGATCTATATGCATATGCAATTAAAAGGAAAAACAGCACTGGTTACTGGATCTACGGCAGGGATTGGAAAAGCAATTGCCACTTCATTAGTAGCGGAAGGAGCTACTGTCCTTATTAATGGACGCCGTGAAGAAAATGTTAATCAAACGATAAAAGAAATTCAAGCGCAGTATCCTGATGCTATCCTTCAACCCGTAGTAGCTGATTTAGGAACAGAACAAGGGTGCCAAAATGTGATTGAAAAGTACCCTGAAGTAGACATTCTTATTAACAACTTAGGAATTTTTGAACCTGTAGAATATTTTGATATCCCTGATGAAGATTGGTTTAAATTGTTTGAAGTCAATATTATGAGTGGTGTTCGACTTACTCGCTCGTATTTAAAAAAAATGATTGAAAGAAAAGAAGGAAGAGTTATCTTTATTGCTAGCGAAGCAGCCATTATGCCATCTCAAGAAATGGCTCATTATAGTGCGACTAAAACGATGCAACTCTCACTTTCTCGCAGTTTAGCTGAGCTGACGACAGGAACGAATGTGACTGTTAATACTATAATGCCTGGTTCGACTTTAACGGAAGGAGTGGAGACTATGTTAAATAGTCTTTATCCTAATGAGCAATTGACAATAGAAGAAGCTGAGAAGCGATTTATGAAAGAGAATCGACCAACCTCTATCATTCAAAGACTTATTCGACCAGAAGAAATTGCTCATCTTGTCACTTTCTTAAGTAGCCCACTTTCTTCAGCAATTAATGGTTCCGCGTTGCGAATAGACGGGGGATTAGTACGTAGTGTATTTTAATAAATTAAAAACAACATAATATTCTGTTGAAGGTAAAGATGGTAAGACGAGTGAATTGTATTTTATCTATAAACGGAAATATACAAAAAGCAAATTGCGATATGAAAACAGCCGGATTTTCTACTATAAGAAAATCCAGTTGTTATTTTTGGACTTGTTGTAAAGGATGAAAAGCTTTTAGCGCTGTGGCATCTCTCATGTTAAATTGGTAATCAAGAAAAAGGTATGCTCCATTTGAAACATACCTTTTTAGTTTGCAATTTTATTTATTTGTATCTAGCTCGTCTTGATTATCAAATTTCTCTAAAACCTTTAATAAAATAGTTAAGATAATTGTGGATACTATCGCTATAATTAAAATGCCATGAGGTGATAGTTGAACCGAAGTTAATCCAACTTTAGCTATGCCAAAATATCCTACATAAGTAGCTAAGAATGATGTAACCACTGAAATCGTAAATCCTAAAAATCCTAATTCATCTAGTTTCTTTTCAGGTAATCCACATACACTTAAAATCTTAGTAAAAATAGCAGCTACTATGAATAACTCGATGGACAGAATAAATAATGACATGACTCCAGAATATACAATTTCATCTGGCATCCATTTCCCTAATGCTAGCATTAGAAGAGCAGGAAGGGAGAGTGGTAAAAATAGTCCTAAAACCATGACTATGATTTCCATTTTATTTGGTGCTTCATTATTATTTTGATTGCTCATAAATCCTCCTAAATAGTAACATGAATGATAGTCTCATGAAGAGTTCAACATATACTATCACATTAAATTAATGAATTTAATATTATTTTTTATTCAGAAAATGGGGTGCAATTGAGGTCCTCAAAATATGGGTTATTTTCGTATTTTAACTGTAAGAAATTATATAGTTGGATTCAGCTGGGGTTTTCAAGGATTAGATAGTTCAACAGTAAGTTTTAGATATATAGGTTCTTATGGAAGAGGGACAGCAATTTGAAGTTTTTGTAATTCAGATATATCAATTACTTTTCCGTTGGACATGTATGTAACATACATGTAGAGGGGATTAAAAAAAATAAATAAAGTTACATAAATTGACCTTTATGCAACTTTATTATTCTTCCTATGATCGCTAGCAGCATGAAATTTGATAAATGATGTTAGCAATAAAGGAGTTTTATTTACTCTGTTACTTTCTAGCAACGAGCAATCGTTATTTTTATCGGATTTTAGTTACCAAACGTTTTTCAACACTATTTTCCCAATTGCTACTTTCGACTCCAAATACTCATGTGCTTGTGCAACTTCATCAAATGTAAAAGATTTAGAATCTAGCAATGGACGAAGTTTGCCTTCTTCTACAATTTGCGTTATTTTCGTTAAGATTTCTCCGCAATCATTACGTTTATCTGTATGTAATATTTTTAACGCCATAAAAGTAACGTGCAGAGAGAGTCCTTTTGCGTGTAAAGAAGAGAGGTCATGTGTTGAACGAGCAGCAATTGTTACGACAGTTCCATTGACTGCAGCAGCTTCGAAAGAGTTATCGAGGTTCTTGCCACCTACTGTATCAAATATAACTTCAAATCCGTTGCCATGCGTATGTTTTTGAACATATTCTTGAACAGATTCTTCTTTATAATTAATAGCTATGTCTGCTCCTAGGCGATGGGCTATTTCAATTTTGTTCTGCTGAGAAGCAGTTGTAAAAACTTTAGCACCTGCCCATTTAGCTAGTTGAATGGCTACGTGTCCTACGCCACCAGTAGCTCCATGAATGAGCACATTTTGACCTGATTTAATATTTGCACGATCAAATAAAGATTCCCAAGCCGTAATTGCGACTAATGGTAGAGCAGCTGCTTCTTCCATTGTTAAATTGTTAGGTTTGTGAGCAATCAATCGTGCATCAGCAAGCATAAACTCTGCAAGTGCACCACCAGTTTCTTTAAAACCTCCGGCACATCCATATACTTCATCACCAGTTTTGAATTTTGAAACGCCTTCTCCTACTTCTATAACAATACCTGCTACATCACCATGCAAAATAGCTGGAAATTCAGGAGCAACTGATGAAACAGCGCCACTACGCATTTTTGTATCGATTGGATTTACACTAGTTGCTTTTACATGGATTAGCACATGATCTGGTAAAAGTTTCGGTTTTGAAACTTCTTCTAATTGAAATACAGATGAATCCCCAAAAGAATGGATAATTTGTGCTTTCATTTTTTCGTACCTCCTGTTCGTGGTTATAGCATAGCAAAGTACAAAAAATAAGTATAATATTATGATTTAGTTAAAAAATTAACGCCAGTTAGCGTTTCACTTAATTCCCAAAGCATTGCTGCATATTCTGTATTACAAGCCCAAGGTCTAACTCCTGATGGATCTGGATTGTCAGCAGAAACAGCTTCTGCGATATCAACATTTTCGCAATACACGCCACCTTTATTATCAAGTTGATTATTAACTGCACACCATACAATTGTAGCGGCTCCTTCTGGGATACTTTTACATTCTTCATCGTATTTTACTAAAGCGCGATTTCCATGCTCGTCGAGTGCTCCCATTGAACGCATTTCTTCATCAGTTAAATTTCGAGATAAACTTGTGACAATCGTTCCAGGGTGGGCAGAGAATGCACGTACATGAAATTCTTTACCGCGTTTATCTAATTCAGCCGCAAATAAGGCATTTGCTGTTTTGGATTGTCCGTAAGCTTGCCATTTGTCGTAATGACGATTTGTAAAGTTTGGATCGTTAAAATCAATACCACAAATACGATGACCTCGTGAACTAGCCGATACAACTCTTGCTCCATTAGCTTGAACTAAAGCGGGCCAAAGTCTTGCTGTTAATTGGAAATGTCCTAAATGATTCGTTGCGAACTGTGATTCATATCCTCGTGCATCGCGTTTTAATGGATTAGCCATTATTCCTGCGCCGTTCACTAAAATATGTAGTGGACGATCAGTGTTAAGAAATCTATTTGCAAAAGCATCTATAGAATTTGGATCCATGAGATCTAGTTTTTCTAATTCCACTCGTGCAATATTTGAAATGGCTTCTTGAGCTTGTTCTATTCTTCTTGCGGGTACGATAACTGTTGCACCAGCTTCCGCAAGTACGCGTGTTATTTCAAGTCCTAATCCTGAGTATCCTCCAGTTACAATAGCTATCTTTCCGCTTAAATCTTTTCCACCTAGAGCCTCTTTAGCGGTAGTTCTTGCGCCGAATCCAGAATAAATTGGTTTTTGAATTGTGCCTTCATTATTATTGTTCATCATGTAACTCCGTCTCCGTTCCTTCATTAACTTTCCCTGTTTTTATACGCTCAAAGTGAGTGATTTTGTAATTTATAATATCCACAGTCGATTGCAAATTCGTTAGTTGTATTGTGATTTGTTTTTGATGTTCCTCAAGTATGGCTTTACAAGCTTCATCGTTTTTTTCTCGTGAAAAATTCATATATTCTTGTATTTTATTTAATGGCATTTGTGTTCTTTTTAGATGATTAATGAAAAGTATTCGATCGACATCTAATTGAACATATTGCCTATTATTCCCATTTCTATTAGCTGGGGGAAGAAGGTTGATTTTTTCATAGTATCTAATTGTATCTGTACTTAATCCTGTTTTCTTTGCAATATCTGATATTGTGAATATATCGTTCATTTGTAATCACGCTCCTTTCACTACAAGTGTATTACTTGGAGTCAACTCCAAGTCAATCATTTTGTTTGAGGAATTTTTATAAAGAAAAGGAGATTACGTGAAATAGTGTAGCGCACATGCAAAAGCAACTTTGGAAGTTGCTGAAGGAAGGGGAATTGTTATTTTATGCAGCATACTAATTGCTGAAAGTGATAAGCAAGCATGTAGTATAGGTACTTAAAAGTGCCTACATCACTTTAAAGTACGTACTGTTATTCATGTTATGACCGATTTATAATAACACTCGTAGCACAAAGAAAGTTATCACGATGACAATCGGCAACAATGTGGTGATACAGTATTGCTCATGAATTTTGAGAAGAAATATGAAAAGTAAAGAAAAGCATAGATTTATATGAATGAAGGAAAGTGAGTGAAACACATGGAAAAGTTTGCGAATCATTTTGGATATAATCGTATGTTTGCGAAAGATCAACTTACATTAGGAGTTCACATTCCGATTGAAAATTATCAGTTTCATGCTCCAACGATGGAAAAACAAGTAGAGTTGGTACAAAAAGCGGAACAATATGGTTTTACAGGCGTATGGCTTCGCGATGTTTTACTGCAAGACCCTGACTTTGGTGATCCTGCAACAGGTCAAATTTACGATATGATGATTTATTTAACGTATTTAGCAAGTAAAACAGAGAAAATAGCATTCGGAACGTCGGCAACTGTATTGTCACTTCGCCATCCATTGCGTGTAGCGAAAGAAATTGCGACATTGGAACAACTGTTTCCAGAAAGAATTATGCTCGGCGTTTCATCAGGTGACCGACGTGCCGATTTCAAGGCGTTAGGTGTTAGTCATGAAACACGAGGTGAAAAGTTTAGAGAAGCGTTTGCTTACTTGGAAGAGATTTTGTATAAAAACTTCCCGTCTATCCAGTCGACGCTAGGAGAAGTGAATGGAGCAAATTTAGTTCCAAAACCGTCTAAACGTGTTCCAACCTTTATTACAGGTTTTAGTCAGCAAAATATGGACTGGTTCGCTGAACATGGTGATGGATGGATGTACTACCCACGTAGTCCGGTGCATCAGGCGGCAGCAATTGGACAATGGAGAGAACTAGTAGAGGATTATCATCCAGATGTATTCAAACCATTTATACAACCGATGCATTTAGACTTATCTGAAGATCCAAATGAACGTCCTACACCGATACGTTTAGGTTACCGTACAGGACGTAAGGCACTAATTGAATTACTTGATATATATAAAAGTATTGGTGTGAATCATTTGTTCCTTGCTCTATTTGATGGTCAACGCCCGGCTAATGAAGTGTTGGATGAGCTAGGGGAAGAAGTACTTCCTCATTTCCCTGCATTGTAAAGGAGTGGAAAGAATGAAAGCGATAGGACTTATGCAATATGGAGATAAAAGTGTACTACAAGAGATTGAAATGAAAACACCCCTATTGGGAGAAAACGATGTACTGATTGAAGTATATGCAGCTGGTGTAAACCCTGTGGATTGGAAAATACGTGAAGGTTTACTTCAAGATGTAATTTCTTATGACTTCCCGCTCGTTTTAGGATGGGATGTTGCAGGTGTAGTTGCTGCCATAGGGAAAAGCGTAACAGCATTTAAAGTCGGTGATGAAGTATATAGTCGTCCGGATATTGAACGAAATGGCGCTTATGCAGAGTATGTGGCAGTAGATGAGAAGTACGTAGCGAAAAAGCCGAGAAATCTATCCTTTGAAGAAGCGGCATCAATCCCTCTTGTAGGATTGACAAGTTGGCAAAGTTTAGTGAAATTCGCTAATGTTCAAAAGGGGAATAAGGTTTTAATTCATGCTGGATCTGGGGGGATTGGTACGTTTGCTATTCAGCTAGCCAAAAGCTTCGGTGCACATGTTGCAACTACGACTAGTACGAAAAACATGCAGTTTGTAAAGGATCTAGGCGCTGATACTGTCATTGATTACAAAACAGAAGACTTTTCTCTACTCCTGCATAATTACAATATTGTATTTGATGTGTTAGGCGGGGATGTACTAAAGGATAGTTATAAAGTACTTGCACAAAATGGAAAGTTAGCATCTATTTATGGTCCGAAAGGTATGGAAATTCCGCAAACTGAAATAGCAAGAGAGAAAGATATTGAGAGTGACCATATATTTACTGAACCTAACGGATATGAACTTTCTCTTATTACAGGATTAATTGAGGGCGGGAAGATTAAACCTGTTGTAACGCATGTGTTACCTTTACATGTAGAAGGTGTAAAAAAAGCACACCACATAAGTGAGTCAGAACGTACTCTTGGCAAAATTGTATTGAAGAAACATTGGTAAAGTATGAGGTTTTAGAGACAGTATTGTGCTAAGTAGCGAATGAGCTTATATATTCTATTCTGGTGATTGTTTTAAAAGGGAGAGAACAAATGGATTCAATGACATTTCTTTTATTCGGAGCGACAGGGGATTTAGCGAAACGCAAAATTTACCCTGCTTTATACAAACTATTTAGTAATCAACATATACCGCAATCTATTTCGATTATCGGTATTGGCAGAAGGGTAATGTCAGATGTGGAATTTCAAACAAAGGTAGAACAATCCCTTGCTACATTTTCTAGAAGATCTACTGATGACAAATCAGGAGTAGAAGAATTTATTAGCATATTTCGTTATTGTCAAGTAAATACAGCGAATATAGAGGACTATCAAGATTTGTTGAGTCTTGTAAAGAGGCGTGAAACAGAATTAAACATTTCTGAAAACCGTATGTTTTACCTATCTGTTATACCAGAAGTGTTTGATAACGTTGCTTTGAATATTAAAGAGAGTGGATTGTGGGCTACAAAAGGGTTAAACCGTCTTATTATAGAGAAGCCTTTTGATTATAGTGTAACGTCTGCTCGCAAGTTTAATAGAAAATTGATTGAAGATTTTGATGAAACTGATATTTATTATATTGATCATTATCTTTGAAAATGAATGGTAACTAGGAATACACTTAGAAAAGTATTACGAAATAAATAGTATTTAATCCAAGACATTTTTATTGACGATAATAATTTATGTGGTTAATATACTAAACATAAGATTATTTAATTACTAAAAGTAATCAAATATAAATTATTTCGTTAAATTCGATAAATAAGTAAGTTGTGGTAGAAATGCTTTGAATTGCCACTATTAATATTGGGGACAATTAGAAAGCGAAAGGTATAAAAAGAATTGGAATTTGATAACTCTTTGTTTTTTATAAAACATGAGCTTCTGTACAATTCATTTTGAATATATTGACCAGGATTATACAACAAGAGGGGGACTAAAATTGGAATCAATGACCTTTGTTTTATTTGGAGCGACAGGGGACTTAGCGAAACGCAAAATTTACCCCGCCCTATATAACTTATATAGAGATCAAAAGCTTCCAAAGCAAATATCCGTTATCGGGCTTGGAAGACGTCAAGTATCTCATGAAGATTTTCAAAAAAGAATAAAAGAATCAATAGAGACGTTTTCTCGTCAGAGGGAAGAAGGTACTCCGGAACTCGAAGGTTTTTTAGATAATTTTCGCTATTGTCCATTAGATGTGAGTAAGCCGGAAGACTATGAGAGGTTATTAAAAGTCGTTCGTGAAAGGGAAGAAGAACTACATATAAAAGGTAATAGAATGTTCTATCTTTCAGTTGCTCCTGAATTTTTCGAGACAATTGCTTTAAATATTAAGGAAAGCGGACTCGATAAAACGGATGGATGGAAACGTTTGATGATTGAGAAACCGTTCGGGCACGATCTTACATCTGCTCGTGAGCTTAACGATAAGCTTAGTCGAACGTTTGAAGAAGACGAGATATACCGTATTGATCATTATTTAGGTAAGCCGATGATTCAAAACCTTGAAGCATTAGAATTTGCAAATCCTGTTCTCCAATCGATTTGGAATAAAGAACATATAGCGAATGTGCAAATCACAGCGAGTGAAACAGTTGGGGTTGAAGAAAGAGCAGGATATTATGATCAGGCAGGAGCCATTCGTGATATGGTTCAAAATCATATGTTACAAATATTAATGATGACTGCTATGAATCTGCCGGAAAAAATTAACGCATGTGAAATTCGAGAGGAAAAGCGAAAGGTAATGGAAACGCTTCGTAAAGTGAAAAAAGAAGACGTTCACAACCATATCATTCGCGGACAATACGCTGCAGGAGAGATAAAAGGCGGGCAAGTTGTAGCATATAAAGAGGAGCCAGGAGTAAATCCTTCTTCTAACATAGACACATTTGTTGCTGCTCGATTATGGATCGATAATCCATTTTGGACTGGCGTTCCTTTCTATATACGAACAGGAAAACGAATGAAAGAAAAGTCTACTCGTATTGTAATTGAATTTAAAAATACGTTAAAACAACAATATCAAGATAATAATCCAAATGCAGAACCTAACTTATTAATAATTGAAATTAGCCCAGGTGAGAATGTTTCATTACAGTTAAATAGTAAAAATCCATTGAAAAATGGAGAAATTGAACCAATCCGTATTAACTTTACTTGTGAGCAAGCGGATGTGGGAGTACCTGAAGCGTATGAAAGACTCATTCATGATGCTGTAAGTGGAGACGCTACATTCTTTGCGCATTGGAGAGAAGTTGAATTGTCATGGGAATGGGTACAACCAATTCTTGAAGCATTCGAGGAAAACTTATTGCCACTTCATGAATATGAGTCGGGTTCATATGGTCCAGATGCGTCTAATGAACTATTGCAAGAAAGTGAATTTAAATGGTGGTTAGATCAAAAAACGGAAAAATAAGTACTTTCTTTAATGAAGGAATTTAGGGGGACAATTACTATGGCACAAAACATAAATCAATTAGCAGTGAATACACTTCGTACGTTATCAATTGATGCTATTAATGCGGCAAATTCAGGTCATCCAGGTCTTCCGATGGGCGCAGCACCAATGGCTTATGCATTATGGGCGAATCATTTAAATCACAATCCTAATCATCCAAAATGGTTTAACCGTGATCGATTCGTTTTATCGGCGGGACATGGATCTAGTTTATTATATAGCCTACTTCATTTAGCCGGATATGACGTTTCGATTGATGACTTGAAAAGCTTCAGAAAGTTAAATAGTAAAACACCAGGACATCCTGAGTTTGGTCATACTTCTGGAGTTGAAGCGACAACAGGACCGTTAGGACAAGGGATTGCCAATGCTGTTGGAATGGCAATGGCAGAAGCGCATTTAGCAGCGAAGTTCAATAAGGATGGTCACTCTATTATAGATCACAATACGTACGCTTTAGTTGGAGACGGTGACTTAATGGAGGGTGTCGCTTATGAAGCGATGTCAATGGCAGGGCACATGAAACTTGGCAAGTTAATTGTACTATATGATTCAAATGAAATTTCACTTGATGGTGAATTAAACATTGCTTTTTCTGAAGATATTCAGAAAAGGGTAGAATCTGCACATTGGCAATATGTAAGAGTTGAGGATGGAAACGATGTTGATGCTATTACAAAAGCTATTCAATTAGCGAAAGGCAATACGAATCAACCTACTCTTATAGAAATTAGAACCATTATAGGTTATGGAAGTCCAAAAGTTGCTGGAACGAACAAAGCACATGGTAACCCACTTGGAGTAGAAGAAGCGACAGCGACAAAACAAGTGTATGGTTGGCATTATGAGGAAGACTTCTTTGTGCCTGAAGAAGTAACAGCTCATTTTAATGATTTGAAACAAAAAGGTATTGAAAAAGAGAACAAATGGAATGAGCAGTTCAACGTATTCAGAGAGTCGAACCCTGCACTAGCAGATGAATTAGAAAAAGCGATTACAGGTGAGGTTTTAATCGAAGCGAAAGACATTCTATCCTTTGATACGGATAAAATGATTTCCACTCGTGTTGCAAGTGGGGAAGCTATTAACCATTATGTGAAATCGATTCCTTCTATTTTCGGTGGAAGTGCAGATCTTTCTCATTCTACGATGACAGATATAAAAGGTGAAGCAGTGTATGCAGTAGAATCGTATGCTGGCCGAAATATATACTTCGGTGTACGTGAACATGCAATGGGCGCGGCAGCGAATGGACTGGCACTTCATGGAGGAATAAAACCTTTCGTTAGTACATTCTTTGTATTTAATGATTACCTTCGTCCATCTATTCGACTTGCTGCATTGCAAAAGTTACCAGTTACTTACGTATTTACGCATGATTCGATCGCTGTAGGAGAAGATGGTCCAACGCATGAACCAGTTGAACATTTAGCAGCTCTTCGGGCAATTCCTGGTTTAACAGTTATCCGCCCGTCAGATGCGAATGAAACAGCGAGTGCATGGGCTTATGCTTTACAGCAAGCGGATGGTCCAGTCGTTTTAGTACTTAGTCGTCAAAATTTACCGGTATTTGAGGAAACGAAAGCGAACATAGAGAATCTTTCTAAAGGAGCTTATGTATTAACGCAAACAAACGAAAATCCGGATGTAATTTTAATTGCGACAGGTTCTGAAGTATCCTTAGCTGCTAATGCGAAATCAAAATTAGAAGAAGATCATGTTTCTGTTCGCATCGTTGCAATGCCGAGCTGGGAGTTATTCGATCGCCAATCGAAAGAATATAAAGAATCAATTCTTCCGTCTTCTGTAACGAAACGAGTATCGCTTGAGATGGGTGTATCTCTCGGTTGGGAGCGTTATGTAGGGCAGGAAGGAAAAGTACTATCAATTGAAACATTTGGAGCTTCAGGCACTGGAGCTGAAGTCATGAATCTATTTGGATTTACGACAGAAAATGTTGTTCAAATTACAAAAAATGTATTGAATTCTTAAGCTATGACTGTGAATACCTTTCTAGACAAATCAACTTATCAGTGTTGAAAGGTATTCAAGATCGTAGTGATGTGAATTTTTAATAAAAGATGATTTGAGGAGGAATTATATTATGCAAGTAGGGTTAATTGGTTTAGGTAAAATGGGATTAAATTTAGGGAAAAATTTAATGGATCATAAACATGAAGTAGCAGCATTTGATTTAAATACGAGCGCAGTGGAAGAAATGAAAGAGTACGGGGCTACAGGTGTATCTAGTTTAAGTGATCTTGTTCAGTCATTACAATCACCAAGAATTCTTTGGTTTATGGTACCACACGCTGTTGTTGATTCTGTTATTGATGAGGTTACGCCATTGCTTTCAAAAGGAGATATTTTAATTGAAGCGGGTAATTCACATTATAAAGAGTCTATTCGCCGATATGAGCAACTAAAGAAAGATGGCATTCACTTTATGGATGCAGGAACTTCTGGCGGAATGGAAGGCGCTCGTAATGGTGCTTGTTACATGATCGGAGGAGATCAAGAAGCTTGGGACATCGTTGAACCTATCTTCCGTGATACAGCTGTAGAAAATGGATTCTTATATGCCGGAAAAGCTGGTAGTGGTCACTTCTTAAAAATGGTTCACAACGGAATTGAATACGGTATGATGGCTGCGATTGGTGAAGGATTTGAGATTCTAGAGAAAAGTGAATTTGACTACGATTATGAAAAAGTATCAAGAGTATGGAATAACGGTTCAGTCATTCGCTCTTGGTTAATGGAATTAACTGAAAATGCATTTTCTAAAGATGCGAAACTAGATGAAATTAAGGGAGTAATGCATTCTTCTGGTGAAGGAAAATGGACAG
This sequence comes from Bacillus cereus group sp. N24, assembly GCF_016483345.1. Classification (NCBI taxonomy): domain Bacteria; kingdom Bacillati; phylum Bacillota; class Bacilli; order Caryophanales; family Bacillaceae; genus Bacillus; species Bacillus cereus group sp. N24. Next base: position 195,436 of record NZ_JAEHCA010000001.1, on the reverse strand, counting down.
TAGAAACAGCATTAGACCTTCAAACAGCAACTCCTGTTATCGCAATGTCTCTATTAATGCGCTACCGCTCATTAGACAATGATACATTTACAGGAAAAGTTGTAGCAGCTCTGCGTAATGAATTTGGCGGACATGCAGTAGAAAAGAAATAAAGTGAAACTTTAATTAGTGGGGGTTCTTCATCCTCCACATTAGCCTTTACCAATCGAACTTTTACGGGAAGAACGACCCCAAACCTAACTTCTTTGCTTCGCTGAATGTTGAGGTGGGGTCTTACTGCTCGGCAAATAGTGGGATAAACATCCTAAACATGTAACTCATCAACGTTTAAAAACTGGAGGGAATTAATCATGAAGTTTTTTATTGATACTGCAAACCTTGAGGACATAAAAAAAGCATATAAACTTGGAGTTTTAGCTGGTGTTACAACGAATCCTTCTTTAGTAGCAAAAGAGGGTGTTAAGTTTGAAGACCGTATCGCAGAAATTTGTCAGGCAGTACCTAAAGTTGAGTCTGTTTCGGCAGAAGTAACGCCAGATGCTGTTACAGCTGAAGAAATGATTGCTCAAGCAGAAGAATTAATTAAAATTAACGGTGGCGATAAAAACGTCACAATAAAACTTCCGATGACGCTAGCAGGATTAGAAGCTTGTCGTTATCTTACTGAAAAAGGTGTGAAAACGAACGTTACACTTATTTTCACTGTGAACCAAGCTCTTTTAGCGGCTCGAGCAGGTGCAACGTACGTTTCTCCATTTTTAGGGCGTTTAGATGATATTTCTGAAGATGGTGTGCTCTTAGTTGCGAAAATTGCTGAACTATTCGATATTCATCAATTAGATACACAAATTATTGCGGCTTCTGTCAGACACCCAGATCATGTAACTCGTGTAGCGATGGCAGGTGCTCACATTGCAACAATTCCTTATAAAGTAATTGAACAACTTGCTATGCATCCATTAACAGATCAAGGCATGGAAAAGTTCGCTGCAGATTGGGCGAAAGCACCTAAATTATAATATATGAAAGTGAAGGAGGCTTTCCGAAAATTGCTTTTCATGAGAGGACAGATTCCTAGGTAACTTCATCGTTTAACTTTTTGGAGTCTTACTACGTGAATACAGCAAGAGAAGAAAGCGTCATGCACTTTAAAAAAAGGACAAATTGCTCGCACGAAGCGTTTATCACAATAACATTATAATTATTAAAGAGAAATCCCCTTATTAGAGAGAGTAGTTAACGTGTATCTCTGATAAGGGAGATTCTTTTTATATAAATCATTATTATGTGAAAACATCTCTTACTCAAGAAAGAACTATATAAGTTCTCTTAATTGTATAGTAATTTTGAAAGGGTTTACATAAAGAGGTGGAACTGAGTATGAATATGTACCTTTTAATGATTACATTATTATCAATTGTAATTGTTATTTTAGGAGTATCGTGGTGGAGATGGCATGCGTTTATTAGTTTAACGATTGCAAGTTTGTTTTTAGCAATTATGTCTGGAATGCCAAGGGATAAAATAGTGAGCGCTTATGAAACGGGAGTCGGAAGTGTTCTCGGGCATTTAGTAGGTATTTTAGTATTAGGTACAATTCTAGGGAAAATGATGGCAGAGTCAGGTGCTGGAATGCAGGTGGCAGAGTTCTTTATTAAATCCTTTGGAATAAAAAACTTACCATGGGCGATGTTAATTGCAGGTTTTATTATTGGAATTCCGGTGTTTTTTGAAGTAGGCATTTTAATATTATTGCCGTTAGTAATTTCTATTCATAAAACAACGAAACAAAATATTTTATTGATAGCATTACCAGCAATTGCTGGGTTATCTGTCGTACACGGCCTTGTTCCTCCGCATCCAGGGGCCATCGTTGCAATTGGTATTTATAAAGCGAACCTTGGGAAGGTACTTCTTTATTCACTCATTATTACATTTTTTGCAGCGATTATTGCAGGTCCTATATTCGCTAAATGGATTCACAAACGTGTAATTCCTGAAAATGAACCAGAATTGATACGTGTAAATACAAAATCAACGAAATTACCAGGAATAGGAGTTTCATTTTTAGTTATATTGTTACCCGTTATGTTAATGGTGTTAGCAGCAGCAGCTCCTTATGTTCCCCTTTCTGATACTTTAATGAAGATTGTCACATTAATCGGTAGTCCTATCATTGCGCTTTTGATTGCATGTTTTGCAGCTTTCTATTTTCTTGGATTTCGTCAAGGTATCGATAAAAAGGCTATTAAGAAGGTAACAGAAGATAGCTTATTACCAATCGGTTCTATTGTTGCGATTATTGGTGCTGGCGGCGGATTTAAGCAAATTCTTATCGATAGTGGCGTAGGGAATGCTATTGCTCAAATGTCTGAACATTTAGCTCTATCTCCAATTGTATTAGCATTTATAGTAGCTGGGTTAATTCGAATTGCGACAGGGTCAGCGACAGTCGCCTTAACAACAGCAGCGGGTATTGTTTCGCCAATCGTTGAAAATACGACAGGTGTGAATTTAGAATTACTCGTCATTGCAACAGGTGCAGGAGCACTCATGTTTTCACACGTAAACGATGCTGGATTTTGGATGGTAAAAGAATACCTAGGTTTAACAGTGAAAGAAACATTTAAAACATGGACAGTATTAGAAACATTACTTTCATTTATCGCTTTTGGAGGCGTTTTACTACTCGATATGTTTGTTTAAAATAGGGATGTTTCTATTTAGATAATTGTGCCATACAACGTTATTAATAGATAAAAGGAATGTATTTTTATGGTGGGATACTGTAGCAATTTTTTGTTAGGAGGAAGAAATGGTGAGCTCAAAATATATGATTGGTGTAGACATTGGGACAACTAGTACAAAATCAGTTCTATTTTCTACTGATGGATCTGTCATTGCAAGTCATGGAATTGAATATCCTTTATATTCTCCTACGCCTGAAATAGCAGAACAAGACCCAGAAGAAATTTTTCATGCAGTAATAAATACGATTAAAGAAACTGTACGATCAAGTAGTGTACAGCCAAATGATATTCTTTGTGTCTCTTTTAGTTCGGCAATGCATAGTATCATTGCTGTAGATGAGAAGGGAAAACCGTTAACGAGATGTATCACTTGGGCAGATAATAGAAGTGCAAGCTGGGCAGAGAAAATAAAGAGTGATATGAATGGTCATGAAATTTATTTGCGTACTGGAACACCAATTCATCCGATGTCACCACTTTCGAAATTAGTTTGGTTACAGAATGAGCAGGCAGAATTGTTTGCAAAAAGTTATAAATTTATTTCTATTAAAGAATATGTGTTTTATAAGTTATATAAAGAATATGTAATTGATTATTCTATAGCATCAGCAACAGGAATGTTCAATTTGAAATCTTTAAAATGGGATGAGGAAGCTCTTCGTGTTGCAGGGATTTCAGATGAAAAGCTTTCTAAACTTGTTCCAACGACGCACAGCTTAATAGGGCTAGATGAAGAACTTGCAAAAGAGATGAATGTACTTGTTTCTACTCCTTTTATAGTAGGAGCGAGTGATGGAGTGCTATCGAATTTAGGCGTAAATGCAATAGATCCTGGGGGTGTGGCTGTTACAATTGGTACAAGCGGTGCGATACGTGCTGTAACAAATTGTCCTGTGACAGATCCAAAAGGTAGAATTTTTTGTTATGCCTTAACTGAAGACCATTGGGTAATCGGTGGACCAGTTAATAACGGTGGTATGATTTTTAGGTGGGCTCGTGACCAATTAGGCACTTCAGAGATTGAACTTGCGAAGCGTTTAGGGAAAGATCCATATGAAGTGCTTACTGAAATAGCAGCAAAAGTAAATCCTGGATCTGACGGTTTATTATTTCATCCGTATTTAGCAGGGGAAAGAGCTCCTTTATGGAATGCGAATGCGCGAGGATCTTTTTTTGGACTCGGATTACATCATAAGAAAGAACATCTTATTCGTGCGGTATTAGAAGGAGTAATTTATAACTTATATACCGTTCTTCTCGCTTTAAAAGAGCTAATTGGCGAACCGAAAAAAATTCAAGCAACAGGCGGTTTTGCAAGGTCAGAACTTTGGAGACAGATGATGGCGGATATTTTTCATCAAGACGTATATGTTCCTGAAAGTTTCGAAAGCTCTTGCTTAGGAGCTGCAATCCTCGGTTTATATAGTTTAGGTGAAGTAGATACGTTACATGTAGTTTCTGAAATGGTAGGTGCGAATTTCCACCATGAACCAAACATGGAAAGTGTGGAAAAATATAAAGATTTAACACCAATCTATATTCGTCTGTCCCGTCACTTGGAAGAAGAATATGAAAGTATAGCAGCGTATCAAAAAAAGTGGGTTTAAAGGCTATTTAGCAGAGAAATATGGTAACGTATAAAGAGGTACTCCAATTTTTTAGGATACTCTTTCAACATAAAATATTTTAAGAAGTATGATGAACGAAAAATATAGGGAGAGAGGGTTATGAAAATGAAGGATAACAAAGAGTTTATTGGATATGTTGGAACATACACGAAAGAAAATAGTGAAGGAATATATAAGTTTACGTTAGATGCGGAAGCAAAAACAATTAGTAATGTAACACTTGCGACCAAACTGGATAACCCTACATATGTAACGATTAACCGAAATAATGAATATCTCTATTCTGTTGTTAAGGAAGGAGAATCTGGTGGTGTAGCTACTTATTCAATTGATAGTAAAACTGGAGAGCTAACGGAAGAAAACAGACAAGTAGTAGAAGGGGCTTCTCCTTGTCATGTGAGTGTTGATAGTGGAAATCATACAGTAGTTACAGCAAATTACCATAAAGGAACGATTGAGTCTTTTGAAGTAAATGAAGAAAATGGAACTGTAAATCCTGCTACATCTATTATGGCACATGAAGGTTCAGGTCCGAATAAAGAAAGACAAGAAAAACCACATGCACATTACGCGGGATATACTCCTGATGAAAAATATGTGGTGGGTGTTGATTTAGGGATAGATAAATTAATTACGTATGAGATAAAAGATAGTACATTAACAGAAGTGAATAGTTTATCTGTAAATCCAGGAAGTGGTCCGAGACATATTACATTTCATCCGAATGGAAAATATGCGTATGTGATGACGGAGCTTAGTTCAGAGGTTATTGTGTTAACATATAATCCGTCAGAAGGGGTCTTTACAGAATTACAGTATATTTCTACCATTCCTGAAGCATTTGATGAAAATAATCAAGGAAGTGCGATTCATATTTCTTCTGACGGCAGCTTTGTATATGCAGGTAATCGTGGTCATAATAGTATTGCTGTTTTCAGTGTGGATCAAAATTCAGGTGAGCTTACATTTGTTGAACATACATCTACAGAAGGAAATTGGCCAAGAGACTTTGTATTAGATCCTACTGAAAAGTTCCTTGTTGCTACAAATGAAAAGTCGCATAATCTTGTGTTATTTTCAAGAAATGAATCTACAGGAAAGTTAACTCTTTTACAATCTGATGCTGTTGTGCCAGAGCCTGTTTGTGTTAAATTTTTAAATGTTTAAGTTATGTTCGATATATTTGAAAAATCGCTGATATAATTTTATATATCAAGAAAATAAAAAAAGCAAAGCGATATCGCTTTGCTTTTTACTGTTTCTTTTTCGGTCTACGTACTAACTCGCCGCCGCAGTTTGGACAAACGTTATGTCTTTCTTCTGTACATGGTGCACAAAACGTACATTCATACACGCAAATGTAAGCTTCAGAATCTTGCTCCAGCAATTGATCACAAATTTGACAGTTTGTTTTCATTTCTAGTGCCATAGTAATTCTCCTTTTTGTTTGAAAATTTATAATTTAATTATAATTCATTAGATAGAATTAGTCTTTTTCAATTGAAAGGAAATCGAATGATAAAGTTGTGATTTGAAATGAAAGATGCCAATTTATTTTAAAATTGATTATTTTGTGCAGTTGGAATATTATGAAATAGTCAAAAGACAACAGGGGGTATACATTTTGACTAATCATAACGATCATTTAAAAGCAAACTGCGAAAAATGCTTCGGTCTATGTTGCGTGGCGTTACCGTTCGCAGCATCGGTAGATTTTGCAGTGAATAAAGATGGTGGTAAACCATGTTCCAATTTACAATCAGATTTTAAATGTAGTATACATAAAAATCTTAGAGGAAAAGGTTATAAAGGTTGTACAGTATTTGAATGTTTCGGTGCTGGGCAGAAGATTTCTCAAGTTACGTTTAAAGGGATTGATTGGCGGAAAGATGCTAAGCATGCGAGAAAAATGTATGATGCTTTTCCGGTTATGCATCAGCTCCATGAAATGCTTTGGTATTTGAATGAGGCGATTCTATTAAAGGCGACGCAGCCAATTCATAAAGAACTAAGTAAAGCGATTGAAGAGACAGAGCGACTTTCGAATTTAAATGCGGATGAGTTAATGAAAGTAAATATTCCATTACACCGTGCAAAAGTAAATGTTTTACTTTTAGAAACGAGTGAGCTAGTTTGGAAGGAAATGAATGCTGCACGTAAGAAACGAATCATTCACCGCGGAGCAGATCTTATGGGAGCAAACCTGAAAAAGAAAAATTTACAAGGCGCGAATTTAAGGGGTGCTTATTTAATTGCAGCGAACTTAAATGGTGCAGACTTAAGAGGAGCAGATCTCATCGGAGCAGATTTAAGAGATGCAGATATTCGCGGTGCAGACTTTACAAATAGTATTTTTCTTACGCAAGTTCAAATTAATGCGGCGAAAGGGGATAAACATACGAAATTGCCGGAATTGTTATCGCGTCCCGCGCATTGGAGTGCGTAAACAGTGAGTTTATACGAACAGGCAGAGACTAAGAATCTCTGCCTGTTTTTTTATTTCTTTTCAAAAGTAGTAATTAAAACGCTACATATAATAAGAATACCACCAATAAAAAAGCTACTATTTAATGTCTCATTTAATAAGAGCCAGCCAAGTAATGATCCGACGATAGGTTGGAAGAAGAAAAATAAGGAACCGATGCTTGCATCCATTAGTTCTAATCCTTTATTCCAAAGGAAAAAGGCACCTGCCGTTGATATGACTCCTAAATATAATACGCCTAGTATTACGTACGTATTTACGGTTCCGATAGAGGCTACTTGTAGTTCCCATATCATAAAAGGTGTAATAAAAAAGAGTGAAAAGAATATGGCGTACGTTGTAATAACTAAAGATGAAAACCGAGCTGAAGCAATTTTTACATAAATGGATAGTAAAGCCCACGTAATAGCGGCTCCCACTAATATGATGGTACCGATAAAATAGGAGCCAATTTCAATATCCCATCCGATTACGATAATGACACCGATTGTCGCTATTATAGTAGATAAAAGTCTACGAGCGGTTAGCTTTTCTTTTAAAATAATTGCTGCAAATATAACCATAAATGCAGGTGTTGCGGATGTTACTAAAGAGCCTGTATGGGCGTCGGATAATTTTGTTCCGATGAATTGACATGTGATTGAAATGAAATATCCGATAAATCCAATCCAAGCGAATAATAGCCAATCTTTTTTGCGAATGGTTACTTTTTTCTTTTGTTTTTTCTCTGCTATTTTCAAAATGCCATACAAAACAACAAAAGCGATAATAAAGCGTAGCCAAACGAGTGTAAGCGGTGGGATATAATCGAGTACGTATTTGCTAACAACATACATACCGCCCCATATACTTGCTGCTAGTGATAAGCATATAGCTCCTAAAATTGTTTGTTTCATTTTGAAGTACCTCCGTCTATTTTTAGGGTATTATGAGTTCCCTAAGACGAGGCAAAGTGTATGTGTTAAATGAATGCCCGTCTTAGTTTATAGACGGCCTACAGGTTGATCGTTTTCGAATGAAGTGTTGTAGTACATGAGTGCATTCCTCCTTCATATTTTATAATGATATTATAACTTAATTTTCAGTTTATTTGGATGTTTATTGTTGTACGGAGTGGAGTCTTTAGAGAATGGAAACGGTGGTTGTCTAAGAAAGCATAGTATATGGTAAAAAAACATATTTTTAAAATAAAAGAAACCAATTACATAACTGGTAAGTATATTAAGAGTAGTATGAAAAAATAGATTGATAGAGAAAGAGGAGGAGATTTACATTACTACAACCGTTATCTCTCATTTTTATAATGAAGAGTATTTATTACCATGGTGGCTTATTCATCATACGAAACTGTTTGATCATGGCATTTTAATTAATAAAGGTTCTACAGATCGTTCAGTCGAAATTTGTAAGAAGTTCGCACCGCATTGGGAAGTACGAGATTCTGTAAATCCAGAGTTTGATGCATTTGCGACAGATCATGAAGTGATGAGGGTAGAACAAGAAGTAAAAGGATGGAAAATGATTTTAAATACGACTGAGTTTCTTTGCGTGCAAGATAAAAATCAGTTTTGGAAATCGCTAAATGAATTGGGAGGGAGGATGTATTGGCTGGAAGGGCTTATTATGGTTGATGATCCTAACTATAATTATCCGGACCTTAACTTTGGAATCCCTTTAATGAAACAGCGATTTCACGGTTATTTACCAGAAGATTGGCCGTTATGGAGAAGAGGTAGATTTATTCATAATCATGAACACGGAAGTTATACGGTTGGAAGACATTTATCAGCGCATGAATCTATGATCTATCCGCCTCTTGCTTGTATATTATGGTTTGGGTTTAGTCCGTGGAACGATGCGATGAGAAAGAGAAAGTTACAAATTGGTCCGACGCTTTCTGAAGCTAGTAAGCATGGAGGAATGGGTACGCACCATATTATTACGCCGGAAAAATTAGAAGAATGGTATAAGGATTTAGCGAGAGGAGCGCAAGATTTACGTTTTAGTGCTGCATATCGGTATGTTTTTGTATAGATGATTCCCACCATAAAATTGTTTCTTCAATTCCTGTATTTAAATCGTATGTTGGTTTCCAGTTTACTTCAGTTGTTAAACGTTCCACATTCACGCCAACGAATAAAGGTTCATCTTTAGGAAAAGGGATAGCGCCTAGTTTAATTAAATTTTCTTTTCCTATTTTTTTAGCAATGATAGAAGCTAATTCTTTAATTTGTACAGAGTGACCAGAAGCGATATTGATTGTGCCTGTAACGTTGCAGTTTAATAATGTGACAAGAGCGTTAGCGACGTCACCCACATGGAGGAAATCTCTTGATTGTTTTCCATGTGTACATAGAGCTTCCTCGTTTTTTAATAAAGAAGTGATAATGTTAGAAATGAGTCGATTGCCGTGCTCATGAGGGCCATACATATGAAAAATTCGTCCCCAACATACGCTGAGGCTGGTTTGTTGTGCATACGACTGTAACCAGGAGTGTAGTGCATTTTTACATAATGAATACGGGGTTTTATAGGAAAGGAGCGGAGAATCTTCAAATAGAATACCGTTAAACCACTCGTACTCTGCGCCAGTACCTGCTACAACGACACGTTTTCCACCGCATGCTGTAAAGTGTTGAATCAATGAGATACTGGACTTTAGCCAATAGAAATTATTAATGGATACGTAGCATGCAGGAGGAACCGCTTCCCAAGCTAAATGAATGAGGTCGCTAGGCTTAATGTCTGAAATAAATTGTTTTACTTCGTCATCACAAAGCAAGTTTACTTTATGCCAATGGCAGGAAAGGTGAGACGGTTTATTTCTATTATATGTGGCGTGAACTTCATAACCTTTTTGTATAAGGGAATGTACAACATATTTACCTATCCATCCACTACCACCTGATACAAGGATCTTCTTCATGGTTCAATCACCTCAACTTCTGGAACAGTTACTAAAAATTTGCCACCCCATTCACGAATGAAAGAGCATTCCTTCATAATTTCGTCTTTTAAATTCCAAGGAAGTATGAGAATGTAATCTGGTTTTGTACGTTTAATTTCTTCTGGAGACTTTATTGGAATACGAGTTCCTGGTAAAAGGAGATTTTGTTTGTGAGGATTTTTATCTACTGTATACGCTAGAAATTCTTTACCTATCCCGCAATAATTCAAAAGGGTGTTTCCTTTAGCTGGAGCGCCGTAGCCGATAATTTGTTTGTTTAAAGCTTTCGCTTCAATAAAAAACTTTAAAATATTTATTTTCAATTGTTCCACTCGTTTAGAAAAAAGGAGATAGCAATCTAATGTATCTAGCCCGTGATCTACTTCTTTTTGGATTAAATTTGTAACATTGGAATGGATAGTTGATTGGGCGCTTAGATGTTTTATGAAAATACGCAATGAACCACCGTGAGTTGAAAGTTCTTCTACATCAACAATTTGTAAATGATGATGAGCTAAAATTTTTTGAAGGCTTATAAGTGAGAAGTAGGAGAAGTGCTCATGATAGATAGTATCGAACTGCTTAAAAGATATAAGGTTTAATAGGTGGGGGAATTCAATTGTTATCGTACCATCTCGTTTTAATAATGTTTTTAGGCCAGCGACAAAATCATGCAAGTTCGGAACGTGTGCTAGTACGTTATTTGCGACGATTAAATCAGCTTGTGGTAATTTTTTTGCTAAGTCGTTACTGAAAAAGTTCACATTTGTAGGAATTCCTTTTTGAATTGCGATTTCTGCTACATTTTTTGCTGGCTCAATTCCTAACGTATTGATGTTTTCTTTAAGAAAGTATTGCAATAAATACCCATCGTTACTTGCGATTTCAATTACCTGCGAATTTTTCGTTAAATGGAATCGCTCAATTGCCATTTCTACGTATTGTTTGGCATGCTGTAGCCAACTTGAGGAATAAGAACTGAAGTATAAATAATCATGGAAAATATTATTAGGCGATTCAAATTCATCTAATTGCACAAGTAAACAAGAATTACAAACAAATGTGTGCAGCGGATAAAAAGGTTCCATTTTATATGAGTTTTTTGGAGCTATAAATGAGTTGGCGAGAGGGGAGACGCCTAAATCTAAAAACGAATTTGTTAGTAATGAGTGGCAAAAACGGCATTTTTTCTGTTCCATTTTATAGCCCCCTTATAAATTTTTGAATGCTTCGATTTGTTGTCGTGTGAACGATTCTATATTTTCACCGGATGCATGTTTTTCGTACCATTCAACGGTCCAAGCGATAGCAGTTTCTGTTGATAGCTTAGGAGTCCAGCCTAGTTTATTTACTGCTTTTGTACTATCGAGTGTTAAAATAGGTGATTCATAAGGAGTATTTATAGTGGGAGAAAGTATTGTTAATGGTTTATTCCATAATTTTATTACAGATTGAATGACATCATGGACGGTTCTGTTAGCCTCGTTAATTGGTCCGAAATTCCATGCTTCTGCATACTCTTTATGCTTCCAAAGTTTCTCAGCTAAAAGGATATATCCATGTAAAGGATCTAAAACATGTTGCCACGGTCGGATAGCATTTTTGTTTCGAATATTTAAAGGATGGTCTTGTAAATATGCACGAATGATATCTGGGAATAAGCGATTTTCTGCCCAATCACCACCACCGATGACATTGCCTGCCCTTACTGAGGCGAGTGAAAGGGTGTTCGTGTGAAAAAAAGATTTTTGATACGATGTTGCAACTAATTCAGCACAAGCTTTACTAGCACTGTATGGATCATAGCCCCCTAAACGGTCGGATTCTACAAATGCTCGATTACCGCTCCCATCATTCTCATAACATTTATCGCTTGTAACATTAATAATGAGACGTACGCTTTCGACGTACTTTGCTACTTCTAGTACGTGAACAGTACCTAAAACATTCGTTTTAAATGTTTCAATAGGATCTTTGTATGAAGTGGTGACGATTGGTTGAGCTGCTAAATGAAATATAATGTCGGGTTTATGTTGCCCAATGGCATGTAATAAAGAATCGTAATCTGTAATATTTCCTTTCATTGTTGTGCACTCTTTCGCTACGTTACATTGTTCAAAAAGGTTAGGGATGGATGGAGGATGAGAAGAATAGCCGATTACTTCTGCGCCTAAAGAAGTTAAAAAAAGGGTGAGCCATGAGCCTTTAAAGCCAGTATGTCCTGTAATAAATACTTTTTTCTTATTCCAAAAAGATGATGAAGTCATATTACCAGACCTTCCATGGAGCGTTATTATTTTCCCATAGCTCGACTAATTTATTCTTATCACGTAATGTATCCATTGGATGCCAAAAACCAGTATGTTGAAATGCTGCCAGTTCATTTTTGTTGACTAACTGAACTAAAGTTTCGGTTTCAAAAACAGACTTATCTCCACTAATGTAATTGAAAATATCATGATTTAAAACAAAAAACCCACCGTTAACCCATCCACCATCACCTAGTGGTTTCTCTTGAAAGGATGTGACAGATTGTTTATTTAAAACGAGAGAACCAAATCTACCAGGAGGTTGTACGGCAGTAACAGTAGCCATTTTTCCATGTTTTTTATGAAATGCAATCAGTTCTTTTATATTTACATTACTTAATCCATCGCCATAAGTGAGGCAGAAAGGTTCGTCTCCGACATAGTTTTGAATCTTTTTCACTCGTCCACCCGTTTCGGTATTAAGACCAGTATCGATTAATGTAACTTTCCATGGTTCTACACGATGAGAATGGCTAGTAATTGTGTTATCGCTTAAATGTATTGTGAAATCGGACATGTGTAAGTTGTAATTTAGAAAGAACTCTTTAATTGCATATCCTTTATAGCCTAAGCAAATAATAAACTCAGTAATCCCGTAATGACTATACAAACTCATAATGTGCCATAGAATAGGTTTCGTTCCAATTTCAATCATAGGTTTTGGTTTTAAATGTGTTTCTTCCCCAATTCTTGTACCGTACCCACCAGCAAGAATAACAGCTTTCATTTTTTCCTCCTAAAATAAAAATTTATTATATATACAGTATTCATATTTTATGCAAATGAGATTGTTTTTGATTAAACGGATGAAATTGTGTGAGGTGATGGCAAGGCAGAAAACATTAAGGTTTGAACTTTGGAAATAATTCTTGATATTCAGGATTATTACGGAGGTCTTGTGTTACGTTACTAAGTTCTAAAAAACGGGTTTCCAATTCTTCAGGAGATTGACCGTAATGTGTTTGAAGTCCCATTTGAATACCCATTTTTGAAAGGGTAGGTGTAATTTGTAATTTTCTTGCCTTGGACTGTTCATTCCAAGGGCTAAAATAAAATTTTAAAATAAATGAAGGGTAGTCATAAACTATATTCCCGTGCCGTGAATAATGTCTACCAGGTAAATATGCACCATCTAGATGATTATGAATAAATCTCCAAGCACACCCGAGTTTTGGGTTATAAGGGAAGACACCGTGGTATCGTTGTTCTACTAATGGGATAGAATATCTTGGCTTTGAATAATTGTAAATATGACTATCTATCATTAAAATCATTCTAATCGCATACATATTTTGTCCTAGTGTATGAAGAGATGAGAAAAACTCTTCTTTATTATTACAACAAAAGAACTCTGTAGTATTTAAAACGATTTTCCAACCTGAAACTTCTCTTTCAATTTCCATCACTTCAATATCAGTATTAGTTGGATCAAACTCAAGAAATCTGGAGTCTCGCACTTCCCAGTGGGGTGCGAGTAGTTTACAAATCTCTACGGAACGATCAGTAGAACCTCTATTAATTAAAATACCGTGATCGAATATTTTTGTGTGATGCATAAGCCACCATGGGAGTAAATACTCTTCGTTATAAAAATGAGAAATGATAGTCCTTTTTATGTCAATCTCCTCCTATACAAGCAATCATTATTAGTAGGATATGCTTTTAAATAAGAAAGGTTAAAAGGTGTGGGCTATATAGTGATTAGGTAATAGTTTAGTAATTTTATTGTATAGCCGTAAATTACGGGTGTAATAGTAGGTGGATCTTGTAAGTTTGTATAAATTGTGAATAACAAACCGTCACGTTTGACTGTACAGTTTATGTGTTGTATGATTGTAGTAATATAAACAAGGGGGGAAGATCGTTGGGAAGGTGTATCGAATCGGACAGTTGGCTCTCATGGCTCACGTGTCGAAACGAACGATTGATTATTATACGAATCTAGGTATCTTGAAAGCGGAGCGATCTCAATCTAATTATCGCTATTACGACGAAACAGCATTTGAGACATTACAATTTATTGAGAAGTGCAAAGAAATGCATATGCCGCTTTGTGAGATTAAAGAGAAAATCGAGGAGAAGAAGAAGCTGCTCGGTATCAATGAACACGTTTCGAAACAAGTGAATGAAGTGACAGACCATATTCATCGATTAGAAGCAGAGTTAACAGAGTTAAAGCCGCTTTTAGATGGATTGACTGATTCACAACGTGAAAAAATATCGAAATCTTTATCATGTCAAACGACAGCTTTAATACAGACACTTGCTCTATTATTATAGAATAAGTGAAATCCGACCTCTTTAATTTTTGTATCGGGCTATGTTTTCTAACGAACAAATAAGAAAACATTATAGTATACAGGAGGTGGACACCTTAGTTTTTTAACTAAGGGGATTCATTGGAAATATTTAATTTAGTCATGGTTGCGATTTTAATCGCATTTACTGGATTTTTCGTAGCAGCAGAGTTTGCGATTGTAAAAGTACGTTCAAGTCGTATTGATCAGCTTGTTGCGGAAGGGAAACGCGGTGCTTTAGCAGCGAAAAAGGTAACAACAAATTTAGATGAATATTTATCTGCTTGTCAATTAGGTATTACAGTTACAGCTATGGGATTAGGTTGGTTAGGTGAACCGACAATCGAAAAGTTATTACACCCGTTATTTGAGAAATGGAACATAAACCCTTCTATCTCATCAGTATTAACTTTTGGTCTTGCTTTTATGCTAATGACATATTTACACGTTGTAGTTGGGGAGTTAGCTCCGAAAACGTTGGCAATTCAAAAGGCTGAAAAAGTAACGTTGTTATTGGCAACGCCGTTAATGATGTTCTATAAAATCATGTATCCATTTATTTGGGTATTGAACGGTTCAGCTCGTGTTATAACTGGTTTATTCGGTTTGAAACCAGCTTCTGAACATGAAGTAGCTCATACAGAAGAAGAATTGCGTCTTATTCTTTCAGATAGCTATGAAAGTGGCGAAATTAATCAAGCTGAGTATAAGTATGTAAATAATATATTTGAATTTGATAATCGTATTGCGAAAGAGATTATGGTACCGCGAACAGAAATCGTTGGTTTCTACCTTGAAGATTCAGTAGAACAACACATGAAAGTAATCCAAAATGAGCGATATACACGTTATCCGATTTTTGGAGAAGATAAAGATGATATTATCGGTATGGTCAATGTAAAAGATTTCTTTATTCGATATATGACCGAGGATCAAAAAGATTTATCATCAATTCGCTCGTATATGCGTCCGATTATTGAAGTGATGGAAACAACTCCAATTCACGATTTATTACTGCAAATGCAGAAGAAGCGAATTCCGATGGCTGTTTTATATGATGAGTACGGAGGAACAGCTGGAATTGTAACGCTTGAAGACATTTTGGAGGAAATCGTCGGCGAAATTCGTGACGAATATGATGAAGATGAAGCACCACCAATTCAACATGTGAACGAGTACCATAAAATTGTTGATGGAAAAGTGCTTATCTCAGAAGTAAAAGATCTGTTTGGATTACACATTGAAGAAGAAGATGTGGATACAATCGGTGGATGGATTATGATGCAAAATCATGAAATTGAAGAAGGACAACATGTTGAAGCAGAAGGCTATGAATTTAAAGTGTTAGAAAAAGACGCTTACCAAATTAAACGTGTTGAAATTCGTAAAATGGAACAAGAACAAGAAGAAGAGAAAGCAGCAACTGTGTAAGTTGCTGCTTTTCTTCTAAAGTATAAAAAATGAGGAATTAGGAGCGGATATTTTGATTCAAGTAGCCTTACGTGTATATCGATTACAATTGTATGCGATCTTTAGTGGTTTACTACTTATGTGGACGATTACTCCGTTTGGAAAACAAGTGACAGGGTTCGGTATTGGATTAGCTGTAAGTGCATACTGTCTTTGGTTATTAGCTCGTAGAGTGGAGAAACTAGGAAGAAGTATCGTACTGAAAGAAAAGGCTCCTGGATTAGGGGTTTTAAACCGATTTGCAGCTGCAATTTTAGGGGCTATCATTATGTATGAAATTGAGCATGAAATGGAAATGTGGGCATTTGGTACAGGTATATTAGGTGGTCACTTTTTAATGATTGCGAATTTAGCTTATGCAAATATGCAGTTAGTGAAAGAAGAAGAGAAGCGAAGAGAAAAGGCTTCTAATAACATAGAGCTATAATAAAAGGGGCCTAATGGGGGTTCCTTTTTTTATTTAAGCGAGTGAATGGCAGGAATTAAATTAACGACAAATATAATACGCTTCTTTTTTCGGTTTTTCAATAGTAAGAAAAATAATTTAAAAAAATTAAAAAACCCATCGATTTCTAAAGCTTATGTATGTTATCATGACAAAAGACTTTTTGAAAGAGGTGGATACCAATGTTACAAGCGTTACTTATTTTTGTGCTTCAAATTATATATGTTCCAGTATTAACAATCCGAACGATTTTGCTTGTAAAGAATCAAACAAGATCCGCTGCTGGTGTAGGATTGTTAGAAGGAGCTATTTACATTGTCAGTTTAGGGATTGTGTTTCAAGATTTATCAAATTGGATGAACATCGTTGCCTATGTTATCGGCTTTAGTGCGGGACTATTATTAGGCGGTTATATAGAGAATAAATTAGCAATTGGATATATTACGTATCAAGTTAGTTTACTAGACCGTTGTAATGAATTAGTAGATGAATTACGTCACTGTGGATTTGGCGTTACAGTATTTGAAGGTGAAGGAATTAATTCTATACGTTATCGCTTAGATATCGTTGCAAAGCGCTCTAGAGAGAAAGAACTTTTAGAAATTATTAATGAAATTGCACCGAAAGCGTTTATGTCTTCTTATGAAATCCGTTCGTTTAAAGGCGGATATTTAACGAAGGCGATGAAGAAGAGAGCGTTGTTGAAGAAGAAGAAAGACGATCATGCATCGTAAAAAGGGAATAGTGCCGCTTTAAAAGCACGGCATAATCACATATGTAAAAGAGAGGAATCGAATTAGATTCCTCTCTTTTTTATAAAAAGTATGTATCTGTTAATTTAAAAAACTAAATCGTATAATTGTTTTTTCTACTAACCCTCAAATTAATGATTAGCCATATAACTTGAATAAATATCGGTATGATAAACGCGATTAATAAAACAATAAGTGATATTGATTTAATTTCGGATGTTTGAGTAACACCAGCACCATCGACATCTCGTAGCCAAATAATAGCTGCCCACACTCCAAAAAGGATAATCCAAAATATGTTACCAATCCACCAAGAAATCCATCGTTTTTTCATGTTAGCACCCCTTACATTTACCCTCTGTTAAAAGTATATTTTCGTACGTTACATTTATAATGAAATAACTCTAAAATTAATTTTTTTTAACTGTATATCTAACTTGCTTAAAAGTTATCATCTTTCCATCTATATTATCATCCTTAGTCTGCAAAAGTTGAATTTTTGGCTTGTAGTCTGTCCTATGAGCATCATTGATACCTGTAATATCAAGTTTGTAGGATTCACTATTCTTTATTTTTTGTTCCAATACTTTTTTATTAGCGACATAAATAAAAGTTACTTTATTTTCATCAATACCTTCCGTCTTAATTTCTAATTCATTATCTTTTGTTGTAATCGTTGGTGTTAATAATTCCATACTTCCGTTTCCGGTTTCTAAAGAATTTTCTGCTATAGTTGAACATCCTGATAATATGATTCCGATGAATAGAAGAACAATTAATTTCTTTTTCATAACATCCCCCAATTTCAAGTGATTTTTGATTTTGGCATTGCTAAACTGCTAGTGTGGAGCGTAAGTGTTTAGCTAGTACTCATTTTAATTGTACCATAATATGTAAAATGTAACAGGGTGTATATCCAGTTTAAGAGAGATTGAAAAGTTTACTTATTGTTGTAAATCAGTATTTTTACAGTAGATATATATTTTCTTTCGAAAGCGGTGTTGTTAAAATCATTACGAATTGGATATCCAAATATATGATGAAATGTAGACAGGAGAAAGAACTTAATACGAAGTGAACTTATTTTTTATGGAAATTAAAATTGTTACATTTTAAAATAATAATATGGAATAGATGAATTCATTCACTTCGGAGGTAGTTACTTGAACATTAACGAGAAGGCAATTGAAATGTTTGAACAAAATGAATATGAGAAAGCAATGGAACTATTTCAACGAGCGGTACATGAATCTAGAGGTGTGCAATCTCTCAATAATCTTGCTTGGATGTACTTTTATGAGGAAGAGGATGATGCTAGAGCTCTTGAATTAATAAAAGAAGTTGTTAAGTTGAATCCTTCCTCATACTTTCCTTATAACATCTTAGGGGAAATTTACATAAAACAAAAAAAGTGGGAAGAAGCGAAAGAAGTATTACAAAAGTCTATTTCGATTCAACCATCCAATGAAGCATATCACAATGTAGCTGTAGCTCATTATAACCTTGGAGAGCTGGAAAAAGCTTCGGAATTTTTCTTGCGAGTTGCAGGGGATTCGGACTATATCATGTATAGCTATGTAAAATGTTTAATTGATTTAGGGAGAACGACAGAAGCGAAAGAGAAGTTAGATACTTTTAACAGGGAATCTGATGATCTTATAGGAGAAATTCATGTAGCAGATTTATATGTCGAGTTGAATTGCTATAAAGAAGCAATTGAATGGTTCGAAAGGGGATACAAAGAAGTTTGGAAAAGCCCCAATTGGATTGGTAGATTTGTTTATGCTCTATATAAAGCTAATAATTTCACGCGTATAAATGAAGTGATACGGGAATCTATCGAAGCGAAAACAGCAGAAATAGAAGATGTTCAGACTGAAGAAGTAGAAGAAAACTGGACAGAAAAAGATAAGAAAGAGTTAATTGAGGAATATACAGAAGAGAATAATTGTTATAAAACAATGATAGAACGTATCAAATCTGGATATGTTCCAGGGTTAGAATTTGAAACTTATCATATAGGGGGTTGCTATTTATTTGGTTGTAAAAGACATAATCATCTTGAATATGAAGAATAAAAAGATTCGACTGTCAAACATGACGGTCGAATTTTTTTATTATAGGTCGCTTGTCTAAAGGTACCATCTCGACTGAAATTTGTTAAAGATGTTTCGTATCATTACATAGGTATATATCCTCCTTAAGTAATCCTTCTTTTATATTTAAAATATGTAGTGAAATAAAACCAATAAGTCCTATTCCGCCGAAAATAAGCCATGGTGTATACATTCCGTTTAAGTTGGATGTAAAAGATGTACCGGTATAATTACCGATGATAAAACCAAATGCGAGTGATAGTTGATAGAATCCGAAGTAAGTAGCTGTATATGATTCGTTACTGTAATTTGCAATAGCGATATCAGCGTTAGGTAATACGAGTGTTTCACCAATTGTAAATAAAATTACGCAAATAAATAACCAATAGGGGTGCTGGAATAAAGGGATGAGTAAAAAGGAAATGCCCATTAATAATATACCGTATTTAATAATCGACAGCGTGTTGTATTTGTGAAATAGTTTTCGAAATAACACCATAAATATAACGCCTGTTATTGCATTTATCGTAATAACGAGTGTAGCAAGCTGGTTGCTATTACTAATGTTTTTCATATGAAGTGGAAGTGCGACAGTAAGCTGAGTAAACATAATATAGAAGAAAATCATGATAAATGAAAACAGAAGGAAAGGCCTGTTTTGTAAGATAGCCTGTATTCCTAATGTAATAGACGTGTTTTCAGTAGTGACTTGGAAGTGATTTTTAAGTAAGTAAAAGATAAAAGCGAATAACAGCATAAGAGATCCTGTTAGAGAGAAAGCGTAGATTGGATCGAGTAAGAGTAAGAATCCTCCTGCAATTGGTCCGATTATTGCACCGCAATTAAAACTAAGGTTTAAATATGTAAATAAATTTTTTCTTGTATGAGCTGATTGTGAGCTGATTGTGAGCCGAATATGGCGCGAGCAGCAGGTTCGTAAAATGCGCTTCCGAAGCCAATAAGTGCAGAGGAAATAGAAATTGTATAGAAATCAGAACATATTCCTAAAGCGATAAATCCGATTCCTCTTAAAAATAATCCGGCTATCATCATGATGATATAGCCTATTTTGTCAGCAATTAACCCTGAGAATAATGGGATAACTCGTGATGTGATTGTCATAACCGTCAATACTGTTCCTACTTGGACAGCAGAAAAATGAAGAAAGGTTAATAGATAAATAGCTAAAAATGCGTATACTGCAAAATACCCAAAAGACATAAAGAATGAAGAAATAAGCATGAAACGTATCGATATTGAGAAACTTTTCATAAAACTCCTCCTAATATTGTAACCGGTAAAATTATTTAATGGTTAACCATTTTATATTATAATTATACATAAAGTCAGAAAAAAGTAAATTTTAAGAAGAAGGTGAATGGAATTGAATCAGAACGCACCACATGAATTAGAATATATTCGAGAATTTTTAAATACATGGAGAATACCAAACGATACGAGAGAAGCAATTGATTTGCTGCAAACAGAAGATAATATAAAGCAATTTATGAATAAATATTTTCATGAAGAGTTTCCATTTCATACGATAGAGGAATTAAGAGGTTTTCGAGAAGATATTCGGATGACAATTGAAGGCGAAGGATCATTGCAAAAATGGTTAGAAAAATACCCATTTCATGTACATATAAAGGAAGATATGAAAGGTATTACATATGAACCAGTATATGAAGAGAATGTGTATACAAAAGTGTTAAGCATTGTGTTAATGTCAATTCAAGAAAATGTGTGGGGAAGGTTAAAAGCATGTCCGGATTGTCGCTGGGTATTTTATGATCATTCGCGAAATGGAAGTAAAAGATGGTGCGGTATGTATGCTGGAGAAGAAGGAGGAAGAGCATGCGGTACGATTGCGAAAGTGAAAAACTACCGGGCGAAGAGAAAAGGGCGATCTGGTTATGATATGTAATTAATATTAGAGAAAGCAAAATGGATGGGGGAATGTAGAATATGAAAGGTACGCAAATGTTAGCTTTAAATAAAAAGTGTTGGGATACAGTTGCACCTTATTTCTTTCAAGTGGATTGTTTACCGAAATATGGACCGTATACGGCGTCTGAAGATGAGATTCATTTGTTCGATTCAATTAAAGATAAAAAGGTACTTAATATTGGATGTGGAAGTGGGCATTCGTTGTAATATATGGCGGAACAAGGGGCAGAGAAATTATGGGGGCTTGATCTTTCGAGTGCTCAAATTGAAATAGTGAATAAGACGTTAAAGGATTGGAATCCAAAGTTAATATGCGGAGCAATGGAAGAGGAAGGAGATATTCCGAAAGAGTATTTTGATATTGTATATTCCATCTATGCATTAGGTTGGACTTCAAATTTAGGAAAAACATTAGAACTTATTTACTCATATTTAAAGCTAGGTAGAAGCCTTATTTTTAGCTGGGAGCATCCGATATATTCAAACTTACAGTATAGTGCAGAAGAAATCGTTTTAAAGTCTTCCTATCATGAGGAAATCCCTATTACGTTTGAAACATTTAAAGGAGAAGAAGTACAAGCAACGTTATATAAATATAAGAGGAAAATAAGCACATACATAAATGAGTTAAATAGAGCGGGATTTATAATTGAGAGAATAAAAGAGCCTGAACCGTCAAGTATATTTGATGAAGAAATAGCTGAACCTTCTACGAAATATTATTCTTTATATAAAGCTAGAATGGTGCCGACTACTTTTATTGTGAAGGCAAGAAAATGAAAAATACAGCGCACACTTTTTTAGTGTGCGCTGTATTTTGTTAAAGGTCAGTACTTATCTTTTTGGTTGAAAAATATGTTGGAAAAAGTATTTGTGATGTAAGTTATCTACAACTTTATTTGCTTGATATGTGCGGTGTTGTTCGAGTCGAAGTCTTTGCTCCATCATTTTTATTGCGTGATCAGATAAACGTAACATAATACATCTCTCCTTTTCTATAAATATAGGTCTCTAAAATGATATCGATTCCAGATTTTATAGTTAAGGAGGTATACTGTGTAACATAGGCAAAAAGCACCTTCCTCTCCCATTACGCTTACGAGGTTAGCTGTCGGACTCGGGAAGTGAGAGTATCCCTACTTAAAAAAGATTCGCCCCAAGTAGCATTGCTACAAAAATGGTTCCCCCGCTCCAAAATTTGGACTCAGCAAAAGGTATTATAAAGTAAAAGATAACATAAATAAACTAATGAGTCAAACTATTTTATGTTTTCTGTCTCTTCAGTTGTGTAAGAATCATACGATCGGTAATTGTTATATCGGTTACTTCAATGAAGCCGTGTTTTTTATATAATGCAATAGCAGGGGTATTCGCTTTACCTGTTTGTACAATATATGCCATGGAAGAAGGGAACATGTTAAATATATAACTTAAGAGTTTCGTTGCAATTCCTTTTTGAAAAAAATCAGGCGATACAACTAGTCGGTGAATATCAATTAGCTGTTCTTCTTGCATAAAAGAAATAAAGCCGACAAGTTTATTTTCAGAAAAATATCCATAGAATGTTTCACCGCAATTTTGAATATCGTTTACAGTATCATATAAACGGGGGATTGCAGTACTGTTTAAATAATCTGCTTCAACTTTATAAGATGGAATTTGAACTTGTAAAATGGATGATGCAACTTCAAAAGAAGTGGCATTTAAATTAAGAATCATAGATAATGAAGCCTCCTTTGAATATGGTATATTAATATAATTGATTTTTGGGTAAGTTTGACAATGATTTTCTTTTTTGCATATAATATATGTATCTCCATACATATAATGTCCTTGCGTTTATTTTTATAGCAGAATATGGTTAGTGTAAATGAATTAGTAATCTTATATGAGAGTTTTGTTACTCTTGTATTTGATCATACAAACTATAATAGAAATGGAGGACTAAAAATGGGATGGATTATCACATTAATAGTTGGTGCTATTATAGGTGCAATTGCTAGTTCTATAACAGGTAAAAATTTCCCAGGTGGTATGTTCGGAAATATTATCGCAGGTTTATTAGGTGCTTCGTTAGGTGGTAGATTATTTGGATCTTTTGGGCCATCATTTGGTGGAATTCATGTCGTGCCAGCATTATTAGGAGCAATCGTATTAATTCTTATTGTATCATTTGTAGTGAAAGCTGCAAGGAAATAAAGATATAGATAATGATGAAAAGCCCTGAGTAAGGGCTTTTCATCATTCAAAGAGGTGGTTTCATTGGAAAAAGTAAATATAAGAAAAAGAGACAAGTTAAAAAAGTTTTTTAGGGAACAAAATTATTTAGCAGTGTTACTTGGATTTGCATTATTGTTCATTAACATATTATTGCTAACAAAAATTTCTTTCGTTTTTACTCCGTTTATCGTCTTTTTAAAAACAATATTCTTCCCGGTATTATTAGCCGGAGTGCTATTTTATATCTTGCACCCATTCGTTTCACTTTTAGAAAAGAAAGGTGTTTCAAGAATCGTATCGATAGCCTCGATATATTTAATAGTACTAGGATTATTTGTGTTTTTAGTTGTAACGGTTATCCCTATTATTAAAGATCAAATTGATGCATTAATAGATAACTTACCGTATTTCGGTCATGAAATCGAACGAGCAGCACGTAGATTTGGGGAAAGTAATTTACTTGGTAAAATTCAGGAGAATTTAAATATTGATGTAGCGAATATAGTAAAAGACTATACAGTTGATTTTACAAAGTCATTATCATCAGTAACTGGAAATGTAACTGGATTTTTAAGTACACTTACAGAAGTTGTTTTAACATTTGTCATGGTTCCGTTTATATTGTTCTATCTATTAAAAGATGGTGAACAATTACCGAATCACTTTTTGAAGTTTATTTCAGAGCAAAGACAACCGGCAGCGATGAGAATACTAGATGATATGCATTATGCGATTAGTTCGTATATAAGAGGGCAAATTATCGTTAGCTTGTTTATCGGTATCATGCTATTAATTGGCTATCTTATTATTGGTATTAAATATGCGGTATTACTTGCTATTTTAGCGATGATTGTAAATATCGTTCCGTACGTAGGTCCAGTTATTGCAATAACTCCAGCGTTAATTATCGCATTTATTGACTCGCCAGGAATGGTTTTAAAGGTAATTATCGTTATGATGGTTGTGCAATTAGCAGAAGGTAAGTTTATCTCCCCGCAAGTAATGGGGAAAAAGCTAGATATCCATCCGATTACAATAATCTTTATCATTTTAACTGCTGGTAATTTATTCGGTATTATGGGGATAGTTTTAGCAATTCCAGGATATGCGATATTAAAAGTGTTAGTTACACATGGTTATAGATTTGTAAAATTGAATACGTAAAAAAAGAGCTAAAACAGAGAAAACTGTTTTAGCTCTTTTTTATTAATAATTGATTTGCGTATTGGCGTGCCCATTGATCAGCTTCTAATATAGCATCGAGTGAAGGATCTTTTACGTTATGATGAGCTTCAACTGTATTGTAAATTGTTTTTTCGATATCAAAAAATGCAATTTCATTTTTAAGAAATAGTGCATTTGCAATTTCGTTCGCTGCATTTAATACGGCTGGAGTTGTACCGCCAATTTTGCCACATTCAAATGCGTATTGTAGACAGGGGAACTTCTCTAAATTTGGTTTTTCAAAATGCAAACTACCAATTTCTAATAAATTTAATTTTTCATAGGATGAAGGTAGTCGAGTAGGGTAGTGAAACGCATATTGAATCGGCATTCTCATATCAGGAGCACCGAGCTGTGCCATGACTGATCCATCAATAAATTCCACTAAGGAGTGAATGATACTTTCTTTATGAATCATAACATCAATTTTTTCATAAGGAATATTGAACAGCCATTTAGCTTCCATCACTTCAAACCCTTTATTCATTAACGTGGCAGAATCTATCGTTAGTTTTGCTCCCATTAACCAGTTTGGGTGTTTTAAAGCATCTTTCGCTTGTAATGTTTTCATTTCTTCACGTGTTTTATCACGAAAAGCGCCGCCAGAAACTGTGACAATTAACTTCTCAATCTCTTTATTATTTTCTCCGTTTAAACATTGGAAAATAGCTGAATGCTCACTATCGACTGGAATTAGGCGGCATCCGTTTTGTTTCGCTAGTTCCGTTACGATATGACCAGCGGCAACTAGAGTTTCTTTGTTAGCGATGGCGATATCTTTCTTCGCCTTTAATGCTTCAATTGTTGGGAGTAAACCTGAAACACCGACAACTGAACTTAATACAAGATTTGTATCAGGATGGGTAGATACTTCATTTAAACCATCAGTTCCATATGTAATTTTTGTATTTGTTGAAATACGAGAACGTAATGTGTCCGCTAATTCTTTTGTCGCTACGCTTACAATACGAGGCTGAAACGATTCAATTTGTTTTTCGAGAAGATCGATATTATAATTTGCGGTTAAACCGACGATTTTAAAATGTTCAGGATGAGCGGAAACGACATCTAATGCAGATGTGCCAATGGATCCTGTTGAACCTAAAATGGATATATATTTTACCATGAAAAAACCTCCAAAGTTGTTTCGATTACTTCTGCAAACCTATATATTATTAGACAATTAAGGTGGAAATTCCTGCTATATAAAACAGAAAATTAGGGTTTAATTGGAAAGGGAATGTGATAAACTGTAAAAAACGAAAAAGCAATGAAAGAGAAGAGTACATGTTCAAAACTTTTCAGAGAGCTGATATGTGGTGGGAATCAGTAAGGGATGAATATGGAATGGGCTCTGGAGCTTCTAACTGAAATGAGTAGGTAAAGACGGTTACTTCACGTTATCGAAGTATGAAGTGAGCTAATGATAGCTAATAAAGGTGGTACCGCGGGAGTCTCTCGTCCTTTTTAAGGATGAGAGACTCTTTTTGTTTTTTATTTTGAGAAAGGAGGAGTTAGTATGAGCGAAAAAATAATGTTAACAGGAATTAAACCAACGGGTTATCCGCATTTAGGAAATTATATTGGTGCAATTAAACCTGCATTGCAAATGTCAAAAAATAATGAAGGAAAAGCATTGTACTTTATAGCTGATTATCATGCGTTAAATGCAGTGCATGATCCAGAGAAGTTCAGTAGTTATACAAAAGAGGTAGCAGCTACATGGTTATCACTCGGACTTGGAGAAGATGTTATTTTCTATCGACAAACAGAAGTGCCAGAGATTTTGGAATTAGCTTGGATATTAGCTTGTCTAACTCCGAAAGGGCTTATGAATCGTGCCCATGCATATAAAGCGAAGGTAGAGCAAAATAAAGAAGCGGGATTAGAAATTGATGCAGGTGTGAATATGGGGTTATATACGTACCCTATTTTAATGGCGGCTGATATATTATTATTTCAAGCTACTCATGTACCTGTTGGAAAAGATCAAATTCAGCATATTGAAATTGCTCGTGATATTGCGACGTATTTTAATCATACATTTGGCATGACATTTACGCTTCCAGAGTATGTAGTGCAAGAAGAAGGGGCAATTTTACCTGGTCTTGATGGAAGAAAAATGAGTAAAAGTTATGGGAATGTTATCCCGTTATTTGCAGAGCGAGAAAAACTACGAAAGCTTATTTTAAAAATAAAAACAGATTCTTCACTTCCAAATGAACCGAAAGAACTAGAAACGTTATTTACAATCTATAAAGAATTTGCGACAAAAGATGAAATTCAGTCAATGCGTGAAAAATATGAAACTGGAATCGGATGGGGCGATGTAAAAAAAGAGTTATTTCGCGTTGTAGATCGTGAGTTAGCAGGACCTCGGGAAAAATACGCAACGTATATGAATGAACCGCATTTATTATATGAAGCGTTAGACAAAGGTGCTGAGAGGGCAGGGGCTATTGCGAAGGTGAATTTGGTGGGAATTAAAAAACGGATTGGATTTGAGAGGGAACGTTAAGCGTTCCCTTGTTTTTTTAGATAATCTGTCATGATTGTCTCAATAACAGGAGGAAGATTACTAGGTAACTCATCAAGTGAAAAGAAGCGCAGTTCTTTCGATTCCGTTTGATCGCATACAAGTTCACCATGGAATTCTCGGCAAATATAAACAACGAGTACACCGTGTACTTGATCGCCGTTTGGATAGATTTGAAAAAAATCTGGTCCTGAGTATGTACGGAACAGTTCTGGATTTTTAATGATAAGCCCAGTTTCTTCAAATACTTCTCGTTTTAAAGCATCTTCTAACGTCTCGTTATATTCTAAGGCACCACCAATAATACCCCAGCGGTTAAAGTCTGTTCGAAGCTGTAGTAATACTTCATTTTTCTCATTTAATATAATGGCGTGTGAGCCTATTAATATAAGTGGATGATTTCCTACTAGATTTCTTACGTCTTCAATATAACCCATAATTTTTCTCCTTGTATTTAATAATAGTTTGGAAGTTCTTTTAACATTTTTTCTGTTTTACGTGCTGTATAGGCTAAGTTATGATCATCTTTTGTTCTAAAAAATAATGTACGTAAAAAGGTTTTAATGTTGGCACATAAAATACAATACTCATTAAGCGAAAGGCGTTTTCTAATTTGAGGAAGCCTTTTTATTTTTTTATAAATAATTGAAATTAACTCATCTTGCTGGAAGTCATGATACAGCATGGATATTAATGGCGTAACAATACGCTCATCTTCGTTATTATGAAAAATATCAGATGGAATGAAGATTTTATTTAATAAACAATGAATGAGCTCTTCATACCACTCAAAAGTCGTATGTGAATTATGAACAATTTCAGTAAAAGCATCAGATACGTGGGCGATACAATGAGCCCATCCTTTATTTTCGATATATCCTCGAAAGTCCATTTCTAAGTTTGTATATGTAATGAGTTTATTTTTTATCTCTTCAATATCCTCTTCTGTAAAAAAGTAGTGAGAGTTAGCGAATTGAAGTATTAACGCAATTAAAGAAACAGTGTAAGAACGTGTGAAAACCCCATCTGTATGTGGGGAGTAAATGTCACAATATAAATACTCATCACTTAAACATGTTTGCAACAGTAATTTCAGCTGATCGTCCATAAGGAATTCATGAT
The DNA here is from genome assembly GCF_016483345.1 of Bacillus cereus group sp. N24. Taxonomy (NCBI): domain Bacteria; kingdom Bacillati; phylum Bacillota; class Bacilli; order Caryophanales; family Bacillaceae; genus Bacillus; species Bacillus cereus group sp. N24. The sequence continues at coordinate 167,205 of NZ_JAEHCA010000001.1, read as the reverse complement.
GAATGAAATGCGCAAAACATTTATATATAAGTTGGTAACGAACGTAACTATTAGTCGTTCCGATGTACTGAAGCATGTTCAAAGTTAACTCATTTACATTTATATGATGCAGTTGCGTATAGTCATTTTGTTGTATAAGCTCTAACTGTTGTTGCAATGCTGTAATATCCAATGGAGAACCTCCTCCGCACTTTAAAGATGCGATCTTTTCTAGTATTCTATATATTCAAGGACAATCCTGCTCATGCAAGGAGAACCATTAGAAATTCGAGTATGACATAGATGAGGGAAGAATATGACGACAATAGAACAGTTAGAAAAACATTTTAAAATAAGAAGAAGTGCTTCTTCTATCATGATAAAAGAAAATAATGCAGAGGCTTTTACAGAAGAGCAATTAAAAGAGATCATGCAATATTGCGTTGCTGAGGCTGAAAAAGAGGGGGTAGAAAAATTACATTTTGAGGTTTCTTCAAAAAGTCCAAATTATGATGTGTATAAGAAATGTTTCGAAACGTATTCATTTGAATATGTTACTGAAAACATGATTGTATTTAAAGATATATATGAAGTAGAAGATGTAGAAAGTGAAATTGATTTTAAGCTGATTGAAGAAGTAGGAGAGGATACTTTTTATTCTTTTTGGAACGAAATGACGGAAGAACAAGTCGACCATAATCAATTTGTACATATGATGGAACAAGAAATTGGTGAGCAATGGAAAGAACATTGTTTAACAGCGGTTGCAAGTGAAGGGCCAATTGGAATTGTAATCCCGCATATTGAGAAAGGTACGTTAGAAGAAGGGAAACTTATGTATTTCGTAATGGCTCCAAATATGCGAAATATAGGGTACGAAGCAGCATTCTTTACAGGTGCAATGTTTGTCTTAAAGGAAATAGGTGCATCTTATTATATTGGCGAGACAAATGTACAAAATGAGTGGATGAAGGATGTTTTTGGGAAGAATGGATGTCAGCTACTTAGTTCTACTGAGCGATATGTGAGGAAGTTTTAGGAGGATGAATGATGTACTCTCTCGAACTCATTTCGAGGCAATCCGTGTACAAATTATGAACAAGTAAAAGAACTTTTTGCCTGTTTGTAAGATAAAAAGAAAAATGAGAACGACAAAGTAGATATTCCTATAATACAATAGAGAAAGATTCGATTATAAGAGAAAGCGTTGGTGAAAGAATGGAGCAGCAAGAAAATTGGCTACAAGCAACTGTAGAACGAAATGAAGATAATATGTTACATATAAAGTGGGAAAATAATATAGAAGAAGTACGCATTTATTGGAGTACTTCACCAGATTATATTGAAGAAAATGGAGAATTACTTGTAACTGTAAACGGGGAATCATCATGCACTATTGAAAACCCGAGTGAAAATGAACGCCCATATTTTAGACTAGTGGGAAGTAATGGACAAGCAGTGACAGTAGCTGAGCGTAGATTGCCACTACAAGGAGCGTTTAACTTCCGTGATATGGGAGGATATGAAACGACAGAAGACCGTAAAGTAAAATGGGGCAAATTGTACCGTTCTGAAGAATTAGCGGGACTAACAGAGTGGGATATTGCGTATTTACAGAAATCCGGATTAAAGTTAATCTGTGATTATCGTACAGACTTTGAAGTGAAGCATAAGCCAAATCCAGAGATTACAGGTGCTCGTCAAGTATGCTTACCAGTTATGCAAGACTTGGCGAAAGACTTAAATATAAATGAGTTTTTCCAAGTTAGTGACCTTTCTATGTTAGGGAAACCAGGCGAATATCTTGTGAAAATGAACCAAGATTTCGTAAGTGGTAACGAGGCGTTCGTGAGCTTCTTACAACTTGCACAAAATCCGGAAAACTTACCATTAGTAAACCACTGTACAGCTGGAAAAGACCGTACTGGGTTTGGATCCGCATTATTACTACTTCTATTAGGTGTGCCAGAAAAAACAGTAATGGAAGATTATTTACTAAGTAACGGTTTCCGTGAAAAATTAAATGAAAAAATGATGGCCTTTTTAGGTGCAAAACTACAAAACGATGAGAGTAGAGCAATATTAGGTGCAATGTTTGAAGCACGCGCCGAATATTTACAAGCTGCGATTGATGGAATCCATAAGCAATACGGATCAGTTGAAGCATACGCTGAAAAAGCTCTTGGCTTTACGAAAGAGTCGTTAGAGGAAATGAAAGTATTATTGTTAGAAGAAAAATAAGAAGAAGGGAGGCTGATTTGGATTAGCCTCCTTTTCTTATTGTTGCTATAATTTTGTTTATGAGGATGTTGTGCGCCGAGGAGAAAATGGATGAAAAGAACTTACGAATCGGGGGATAAAATGATCCGTACACGTTTAAAAGCAGAGGAGTTAAGGGGAAGTTTAACAACAATATTAAGTCAAGAATATAAGGAATTAGCTGTGCAGGATTTAAAGGTGATTGGAACGGGAGTGCAAAATATTGTTTTTCGCGGAGATTCAGGAAAGGGACCTTTAGCATTTCGAGTGCCGTGGGAAAGAGAAGTAGAAAATATAAATGAAGATTTATTTAATAGTCGGATTTCGTTGCAAAAGGAAGCAGAGCTTTCTAAGTATTGTCATTCAAAAAGTATTCCAGTACCAAGTATACACGGATTGCATCTTTCTACCGAACTTGATTTTTTAATATCGGATTATGTGGCTACGGATCATATGCCAATTTCGGCATACGAAATAGGGAAGTTAGTCAGCAAGCTTCATAGTATGCCAATTGAAGGTTTACATTACGAGCAGAATATTAAAGAGCCAATTAGTAAGTATATAGCGGAACGCATTGTGAAACGAGTAGAAGGTTTAAATACAATTACGAATTGTGGTATTAAACTTCCAGATGCACAAACAATTGAACATATTCTTAGTACAGCTAATCATGTAAAGTGTTTATTACATATGGACATTCGACCAGCCAATTTAATTGGGTATAATGGAGAAGTTAAAGCAATAGTTGATTGGGATAACGCTTTAATTGGTCACCCATTATTGGAGCTTATGAGAATAGCTGAAACAAATGAGGTTAGTTGGGATGAATTTAAAGATGGATATAAGAATGATAGTATCTTTAATGCTACCCCTCATATTGTTAATTTATTTTATAGACTAGATACAGCGGTCATGCTAGCAAACTTATTTATAGCACATTTGAAAATAAAGGATAAAGGTGTATTCTATAAAGAGCGAGTCAAAGCACTTTATAATGAAATATATAAAAGTTTATAATTAAGCTATGAAAATGAAGTTTTGAAAATAGGAGTTGAGGAAAACATCATGAAATACAAAGTTATATTATTCGACGTAGACGATACATTATTAGATTTCCCTGAAACGGAAAGAAACGCATTACATAACGCGTTTGTACAGTTCGGTATGCCTACAGGGTATAATGATTATCTTGCAAGTTATAAAGAGATTAGTAATGGGTTATGGAGAGATTTAGAGAATAAAATGATTACGCTAAGTGAATTAGCGGTAGATCGATTTAGACAATTATTTGCACTTCATCATATAGAAGTAGATGCGCAGCAATTTAGTGATGTATACCTTGAAAACTTAGGGAAAGAAGTACACCTTATAGAAGGTGCAGTACAATTATGTGAGAATCTACAAGATTGCAAGTTAGGTATCATTACGAATGGATACACAAAAGTGCAACAATCGAGAATTGGAAATTCGCCTTTACGTAACTTCTTTGAACATATTATTATTTCTGAAGAAGTGGGGCATCAAAAACCAGCACGTGAGATTTTTGATTATGCGTTTGAAAAGTTTGGGATTAGGGATAAATCAAGTGTACTAATGGTTGGAGATTCGCTAACTTCTGATATGAAAGGCGGAGAAGATTACGGCATTGATACGTGTTGGTATAATCCGAGTTTGAAAGAAAATATGACGGGTGTTAAGCCGACTTATGAAGTGGAGAGTCTGCTACAAACTTTAGAAATTGTGGAAGTGGCGGAAGAAAAGGTAGCTTCATTTTAATTGTGCTGATGTTTGTCGAAAAATCGATATATTGAAAAAATCGTTGATATATTGTAAGTTGTGATAGATATATTTGAAAAATCGTTGATATATTGTAAGTTGTGATAGATATATTTGAAAAATCGTTGATATATTGTAAGTTGCGATAGATATATTGAAAAAATCGTTGATATAAGTTCATATACTAAGATATAGAACAAAAAATAGCGCTACTATACAAGGTCATTCACGTGTTATAATGCGTGAATTAAATATACGTATATAAATAGTTTCTCAGAGTAATGCGATGTCATGTATGATTAGTGTAACAAATAGAGGTGAATAAAGGATGTTAACGTTTTTATTTGAGTTAGACAAAAGTCTCCCGCAGAAGGATGAGCCACGGTATGTTGCTTATTCAAAGGGCTTTATCGAAGGAGATGTAACGATTTGCGCGAGTGAAAGAGTACTTTTTCAAAAGTCATGCATGAAGGTTGCAGAGCTTGGCATTTATTTAGGACAGTGGTTGGAACAAGTTCAATACGGGCAGAACGTACATATGAATTATGAAACGGCTGACCGTGATGAGATAATTCTTGGTTTTTCCTATGAAGAGGACAATCAGTGGAGAATTTATTCCAGTTGGCAACAATTTGAACTTCAGGAACGTATATCTACTACAGCATTAATAGAGAGCGTTGGGCGTTATATAAATGAGTTAAATAAGGAACTGCGTGCGATAGAATATCCTGTGACGTTTGATCAGTACTTAAGAGGAGAGCGAATGATGCAGCTTTCTTACAAACGACCGTGTGATAGTAAAGCGGATACGATATCAATAGAAGTTTATAATGAAAGCAAACAAGTAGGCGTAGTACGGGGCTACTATAAAAATACGTTGATGAGAGTACTAGACTTCATTCCAAAAATCGGTAGTAATATCATTTATGAAATAAAGGATAGTAAGGACACTATTCGCGTCATTGCAAAGGATGTAAGTAGGCAGCGCCAAAGAAGGATTTTAGTAACGTACAAAGATAATAATGATGCAGAGCATGAAATACTTGTATGTGACGGAAAGTTATTAGACGCAAATTTCTTATTTACCTTTACATATAAGAGAGAAGAATATGTTGTTCACAAAACTTCAATTGGGCTTGGAAAGTTATTACGAAAGGGCTATGTAATCGCAGATTGGAATATTCGTCTTGAGGAAGATATGTATTACATCGAGATGAATGTGTATGATGATGATTATATAGAGGATCAATACTTACTGTTAGGCGTATTTCATGCAGTTTTATATGGATGATCAATGAGAAATACCGTCATTCTTTTTGGAAAGAATGACGGTATTTTTTTATGTAATTCTAGTGATTTTGTGTGCTTAATTAATCCTCAAAAATAAAAATTTCATCAATCTTACTATGAAGTGCTCTCGCTATATCGTGAGCAAGTTGTAAGGAAGGATTGTACTTTCCTTTTTCTAGATGGATAATTGTTTCACGGCGTACACCAACGCTCTTTGCTAAATCTTCTTGTGTCATATTCGATTTGGCGCGGTATTCTTTTATTTTCGTTACGAACGCCATGGTACATCTTCCATTTCATCAACTGGTTTATCGTAAAAGAACATAGAGAAACCGAACGTAAGAATAAGTGTAGCGAAAATAACAGCAATATCAATCTCTTGTAAAGTAGGGTTTGGAAATAGCATTTCAATAAACATAATGATAGCGGTAGTTAGTAATGTAACGATAAATGCATTGCGGCACGATTTATTGACAATTTGTTCAAACAGTTCATCGTGTTGAACCGTTCTATACGATGTGAAGAAGGAGAAGAAACAGAACATAGTAAACAATCCTTTTTCATAAAAAAATCCGAGAAAACCGAAGAAACCGAGAAATCCTAAATATTTAATCCAAGTTGCTTTCATAAATATATCCTCCTTATCATGTTATAAATAAATCACATTATGTTATAAATATATCACATATAGAAATGTATGGTAATAATAGTTTTCCAATTCTTTTCATAATAATAGTAAAAAGAGGAAATATACTGCGTAATGAAGAGGATAATATTGTAAAATGATTGTAAGGAGGGGGAGGAAGGAATGCTAAATTGGATCATGATTGTTGTATTACTTGTAGTGATTACTGTAATTGCGACGGTGTTAATCGGGAGAAATGGTGATGCGAATTATAGTAAAGCGACAAAAGGGAATATTAAACGTCTTACGATGATTTATATTATATTAGCCGTCGTTTTAATTGTTGGATTAGGGGTGTACATTTATTTTAAAGGTTAAATAAACTGAAAAATGTAAAAATCTTAAAATAGAAGTATGCTATAATATCAATATAGTTATTTGGTAATTAAGGAAAGGATTGGATGTAATGATTGAAATTACGAATGTGTCAAAAAGTTATAATGGGTCTACCTATGCAGTAAAAGATTTAAGTTTATCTGTGCCTAGCGGAGAAATCTTTGGGTTTTTAGGACCGAATGGTGCTGGTAAATCAACGACAATTAAGATGATTACTGGTATTCATGGGGTGGACAAAGGGACTATTACGATTAACGGCAAAAATATTATGGAAGAGGCGATGGAAGCGAAGAAGACGTTTGGTTATGTTCCAGATAGCCCAGATATGTTTTTACGATTAAAGGGAATTGAATATTTAAACTTTATGGCAGATATGTATGAAGTGCCGAAAGAAGTACGTCAAGAACGAATAGAGTCTTTAGCGAAGAAATTTGACCTTTATAATGCTTTATCTGATCAAATTCAAAGTTATTCACACGGTATGAGACAAAAGATCGTTATTATTGGTGTGCTCGTGCATGAGCCAGATGTATGGATTTTAGATGAACCGTTAACAGGGCTTGATCCGAAATCTGCCTATATTTTAAAAGAAATGATGAGAGAGCATGCGGATAAAGGGAAGATTGTATTTTTCTCTACACACGTATTAGAAGTAGCGGAAAAAATATGTGACCGGGTTGCTATTATTAATAAGGGGAATTTGCAGTTTAAAGGAAATTTAAATGAAATGAGAGATCATTTTAAATCCAATGAATCACTTGAAAAAATGTTCTTGGAGATGACGGGCAATGAGTAAAATTTGGACGTTAACAAAAGTATTATTGAAATTAAATTATGCAGATTTCATAACAGATAAGAAGAAGCGATGGGCATATGTATTTTCATTTGCAGCTATTTTATTTGTTGGCTTTTTAATATTTGGTTCGATGACGCACGGAATGTATGAAGGTATGAAACAATTAGGGCAAGACCCAGGAATGATTATCGCAATGGGACTTGCGATTGCGAGTATATGGGTATTTTTAATGAGTATTACGAACATTTTAACTGTATTTTACTACAGCAATGATATTGAAATGTTACTGCCGTTACCATTAAAACCAGCGCAAATTATTTCGGCAAAATTTTTAACGGTATTAATTACACAATACGTAATGAGTTCATTCATTTTATTACCAATCTTCATTACGTACGGTTTAAAAAGTGGCGCATTTATTACATATTACATATATATGATTTTTATTTACTTACTCTTCCCGATCGTGCCGTTAGTATTAGCTTCGTTACTGATGACAGTAATCATGAGGTATACAAATATAGCAAAAAATAAAGATCGAGGAAATATATTTATTGGAATCGTAAGTATACTATTTATTGTAGGAATTAACGTATTTATGCAGTGGAGAAATAAAAGTGCGTTTTCTGGAGACGGGGCTGCGGAATATCTTGTAAATAATCAATCTTCTCTTATAGTACAAATGACAAATTATTTTCCAACTACATATTTTGGAGCAGTGGCATTAGTAGAAAGTGCAAATTGGAAGGGACCTTTATATGTAATGATCTTTGCCCTTATTTCATTTGTCTTCTTTGTGTTGTTTTATTACATTGCAGAGCGTACATATTTAAAAGGGGTTATTGGACTTTCAACGAGTACAGCAAAAAAAGAGGTCATTTCAGCAGAAGGTTTACAGAAATCAACCGTACAAAGTTCACATTTGAAAGCGTATGTGAAAAAAGAATTTAAAACGTTATTCCGTACACCACAATTTTTCTTAAATTGTATCGTACAAACTTTCGTTATGCCGATTATGTTGTTCTTTATTTTATTTGTACAAGATGGGAATTTAAAGTTTATTACAGAGTATATTAACAACCCAGAGACAACGGGGTTTGCAATCGGTGTTGGTCTTTGTGCATCGTTATTTTTGATGGGTAGTAACGTCATTGCAACGACGTCATTTTCACGTGATGGAAGCTCATGGTTTGTGAATCGATATTTACCAGTAAAAGCTTCGGATATCTTTTTTGCGAAAGCGATCACTGCTTGGTTAATTAATGTGATTATTTTAGCAGTATTTGGTATTACGATGGCAGTTGTAGCTGGAATTTCTCCAGTCTTCATGATACTGTGGTTTTTACTAAGTGCGAACGGGTTGTTATTAATTAATTTAATTGGAACACGCTGGGACGCACAAACTGCAGATATTCATTGGGATACAGAGCAGAAATTATTTAAAAGTCGATATACAACTTTGTGGAATTTTTTAGCTAATATTTTAATAGCTTTAATTATTGTAGCCGGAGTAAGTGTATTATACTTCTTCCTTCAAGTCGGACTTTGGGTTATGTTTATCGTTTTATTTGCAATGTTTACGATTGTAAATTATATCTTTATTAAAATTTTAAAATTAGGTGCAGAACGTATATTGTCAAATATTAATTAAGAAGGTAGATCCTCTGTATTCGTACAGGGGATTTATCCATAGATGGAGGAGAAAAGGTGAAGAAAATAGCAATTGTAACAGGGGCAACTCGTCTGAATGGAATTGGTGCAGCTGTATGCAAGGTGCTTGCTCAAAAAGGGATAGACATTTTTTTCACATACTGGTCTCAGTATGATAAAGCGATGCCATGGGGAATGAATGATCAAGAGCCCTTTTTGTTGAAGAAGGAGATTGAAAGTTACGGTGTTCGATGTGAAATGGCAGAAATCAATTTATCACAGTCTTATTCACCAAATCGTTTGTTTTATATGGTATCAGAACGATTAGGCGATCCATCTATTTTAATTAATAATGCAGCGTATGCTACTCATACGAGAATTGAGGAATTAAATGTAGAACAGTTAGATAAACATTATACAGTGAATGTTCGGGCAACTATGTTATTAAGTTCATTATTTATAAAACATTATGCATACAAGCAGAGTGGAAGTATTATTAATCTTACTTCAGGGCAGTCATTAGGTCCAATGCCAGATGAACTAGCATATGTGGCAACGAAAGGAGCAATTGAAGCATTTACAAAATCAGTAGCACCAGTTGCGATGGAGAAGGGGATTACCGTTAATGCCGTTGATCCAGGACCGACGAATACGGGGTGGATTACAGAGGAATTAGAACATTATTTAGTATGGAAATTCCCGCAAGGTAGAGTTGGAGAATCATTGGATGCTGCGCGCCTAATATCTTTTTTAGTAAGTGAAGAAGCGAAGTGGATTACTGGGCAAGTCATTCATTCAAATGGTGGTTTTTCATAAAAATATTATGTTAACAATTGTTGAGAAACAAAAAAATTAAGATATTTATATTTTTTTGTATAAATAAAATGTCAAGAAAGAGAAAAATTTGATAGGAGAGTATATTGTCATATGAGGATAGTAATTCTTGATGTGACAATATACTCTTTTTCTTTTACAGCAGAGAGGAAAAATGAAGTAGAAGAAACTCGAATATTCAAATCGGTTTATCAGTTTTTGTACGTATTATTATGAAGATTACTGTCGGAAAGATGGTGATTCATATGAAAAGGGATTTTTTAAGGGGAAATAGAATCGTAAAGGGGAGGATAAATTACGTAAACATAGGGGGATTTATATGAAAATGAAAAAGGTCGCTATCGCATCGATAACAATTGGTACAATGCTTACTATGGCAGCTTGTAGTCCTTCAGCAGATAAAGAGGTAGAAAAGAAAGAGCAAGTAACGGCACAAAATGAAGGAGAAACAAAAACGACAAGTACAGATGAAGCGTCAAAAACAACGAAAGATACTGAAAAAGAAACAAATACTTCTTCAAATGAAAAAACAGATAAGGATGCAAAAAATACAAAAGAATCGTCTGGAACAGAAAATAACGGCAAAACGACAAAAGAAAAAGAAACGACAGGAAAAACGAATGAGCAAACTACTAGTGGCAAAGCAACAGATCAATCAACTAGCGGCAAAACGACAGACCAAACGACAAGTGGAAAGACTACTAAAGATTCGAAGAAAAATGTTGCTGTGAAAACGAACGTAAAAGAAGTTGTGGCATTAATTGAAAGCTTAGACAAGCAATTAGCTGCTAACCCTAAATTAGAAACAGTGAATAAACTTGGAAAACAAATTAATGAGAAGTGGGATGTCATTGAAAAAGAGTTAGAAGCATCACATCCGACGGATTCTAAAACAATCGGTCAAAGTATGTATCCGTTAATTGTAGGTGCGGAAAAAGAAAAGATCGATATTACGAAAATGAAGTCGTTAACGTCGAAAACGAAAAAAGATTTAAATCAGTTATTGACGAAGTTATCGTAGTATGAAAAAGCCTACTTGTGTGAGTAGGCTTTTTACGTTGTTGTAATTGTATAAAGTTGGAACATATTTATTTTTTATTTTCAATTACGATACGAAATGAACCGTATGCTTGTTGACTGACATAATGATCTTCACTAACTTTATAAGGAAATGGAAATGCGACTATTTGGAAATTACTTTCCTGTTCCACTGCAGGTAGTGTGAAAGTAAAAGTTTGTCTCGTTTCTGGTGCGACTGTAGTATAAGCGACATTTTTATTATGGAATAATGCAACTTGTTCCCAATCTTTAAAGGCCACGATTGCATAAGGTATTTCATCTTTTGTTTCATTACCGTTAGATAGAGTTAATGTTTCACCTTCCTTTTCAGAAAATACCGTTTGCAATTTCTCTTCATTGCTCGTAACAAATAATGGCTCATAAAAACCATCTTTTAAAATAGTATTTGGCTGTATAGGCGTAGACTTTAATGTTTCACTTTCTTTATGAGGATGATGTATTGAATATCGCACACTTAAAATCTCTTCTAGTATAGACGCTTTATGTAAGTCATTATCTTTTAATTTATATTCAGGTTTTTTAATAATCAAAAAGGCTAATTCGCTTGCGTTAGGAGAAGTGTGTAAAGAGATTTTCGTAGTAATCGAACTATTTGGTTTCATATCGAAAGAGTAGTGTGACAGTTCATTTACAGTATTTTCTATTTTAAAAGGTTTTTGTACGTAATCTTCTAGAACAATTAATCCATACTTTCGGTCTTCGTCAATATTATGTATAAATGATAACGATACGTTAATTGTATTATTCTCACTAGTAATTTCACTACCGTTGTTAATATGTTGGCCTTGATTATCCTTCAAGCCGTATGAAATAGTATTGGTTTGTTGCTCTCTCTTATTTTCTTTGGAAGGTGTATAAGGTTGTATAATTGAAGCATGGAACAAAACATACATTGTAATGAAAGAAATAAGTAAACAAACGATAATGATATATATTTTTTTCATAAATAACACCTCAATATATTTAAAATATAAGAGAAAAAAGATATGCAAGATGCATATCTTTTTTCTCTTTCTTACCAGGAAGCTTTTGTTTCGTGATTCACATCATTATAACCATTTAATTTATAGGTATGATTACCAATAGCGTAATCATCTCCATAATAAACGCTTGTGTTGGTCGCTGTAGCACTTACATAAGATGATTTTTTTGCATTATTACTTTTCGTATTCACTAATGAGCCATCGCCATTGAAAGTCCTTGCTTTTGCATAAATATAGTCTTCGGTCGTAGTTGATTTGGATTTAGCAACTGCATATGGGTTACCAAAAAAGGGAGTATATACGCTAATGTTAGAATCATTCTTAGGTGCAGCTGCAACAGTCAAACTAGAAACATTGGATGTTTTTGCTGATTGAATTGTATCAAAGTCAACTAAAACAGGCTGCTTGTCTGCAGCACCCACCTCTGAGGCACTTGCGTTATTAGTAAAACCAAAACCTAAAACCGCTAACCCTAAAGTTGTCACCGCTAAAGATTTTTTCATATTCACTAATTTTCCCACCTTTTTTAATTTTTGAGTTCGAACTCAATTCATACAATATACGAAAAATTCGAAACTCTCAACAATCTATCCGATACTTAACTTTTCTTTTACTGTTGATTTAACATATCTTCATTTTAATAATTTGAATATAGCTTTAATTGCTTAGCGAACATGGAAATAGGGTTACCAATATGAAATTCATGTAAATGTAGATTTACACTTATAGAAGAGCACATGAATGAAAAGTAGGGTGGTAATGAAAGAGAGTTCGAAGCATCGCATCGAATGTAATACAAAACAATCGGATTATGTATTCATTAATTGTAGCGGCGGAAAAAGAAAAGATAGTAAAGGAGAGCATTAACGGTAAAAACGAAACACGGTATAAATCAATCATGTACGAAGCAATTCTACGTTTGTATGTAGGATTACTTCGTTTGTAAAGTTTAAAGCTGTTATTGTATTCCCTATGTTATTTTTAACTTTTTGTGGGAAACCTATCTGAAAAAGGATGGTGGCAAGAATGACAATTGATCGAGTGTGTACAATAGGACCAGCAAGTAATAATAAAGAAACGTTAGTGCAGTTAATAAAGAATGGTATGAAAATTGTTCGGCTAAATTTATCACATGGCACGCATGAAAGTCATAAAGACATCATTCGTTTAGTGAAATCTTTAGATGACTCTATTAAAATTTTAGGTGATGTGCAAGGTCCTAAAATAAGATTAGGTGAAATGAAGGAAGATCAAATTACACTTAAGGCCGGGGATTCTTTTCTTTTACATACGCAACCAGTCATAGGGAGTAATACAGAAGCAAGTGTGGATTATGTAGGTATTGCGAATGATGTGAAAGTAGACAGTAGAATTTTGATTAATGATGGAGAGGTTGAATTAATTGTTGAAAAGGTAAGTAAGGAAAAAATAGAAACAAAGATCAAAACAGGTGGTAATATCTCATCTCATAAGGGGGTGAATTTACCAGGTGCGACAGTTAGTTTACCGGCTATGACAGAGAAAGATAAAAAAGATATTCAATTTCTTTTAGAAGAAGGTGTTAATTTTATCGCGTGTTCTTTCGTACGAAAACCTAGTCATATAAAGGAAATACGAGATTTTATACAAGAGCATAAAGAAACGTCTCCAAGTTTAATTGCAAAAATTGAAACGATGGAAGCGATCGAGAATTTTCAAGATATATGTAAAGAGGCAGATGGAATTATGATTGCAAGAGGGGATTTAGGTGTGGAATTGCCGTATCAATTTATTCCGCTTTTACAAAAAATGATGATTCGTGAATGTAATCGAACGAATACATATGTTATTACAGCAACACAAATGCTTCAATCTATGGTAGATCATTCTATTCCTACAAGGGCAGAGGTCACCGATGTTTTTCAAGCTGTACTAGACGGGACGAATGCAGTGATGCTTTCTGCTGAAAGTGCATCAGGAGAACATCCAATCGAAAGTGTGAGAACATTACGTCTCGTTTCAGAATTTGCGGAGCACGTTAAAAAAGATGGACCTTTTGCGATGAAAGATGTACTGAAATGGCTTCATAAGTCTCTTTAATATGTAGCTTGGTAAGTGATGAATAAAAAAAGAGGGCGGATATGCATCCCCCTCGAGTTTTTAACGAATATTACTCTTGCTCTTCTTGCTCATCCAAAATCTTATCAAAAGCAGCCGATACTTTATCAAACTCTTCATCATTTTCAATGTATGAAAACTCATTATCTTCTTCTACTTTTAAAAAGAAGATATCAATGTCTTCCTCAGTTTCTGTTTGAATGTCTTCTACGAAAGCAACTGCAATATATTCTGCGCCTTCGACATCCATCGCTCCAAGTACTTCTACTTCCTGATCCTCGTTATTCTCATCACTAAGAGTAAACACTTCGCCAACTTCAATATCAGACATATTCATTCTCCTCCTGTTCGACTCTAAAAAATAGAGCGTTCAAACTGCATACATACTAACATATCTTTCCATGAAAAATCAATTTCATACATAAGAAAAATCAAATTCTACTTCTTTAGTATGAGTATCCAGCAATAAGGAGGAATATTTTTTGAGTGCTATATTACTAAATCCATTCAACAATTGTATCCATAGTCTGTCTTGTTTTATCACGCTTTGGCTCTTCTTTACGGTAACCAAAGGCAGCCATAACGGATACTTCAAAATTATCGTCTTTTACAATGCCTTCTTGACGAAGTAAAGAATCTACTTTCTCTTTATCAAATCCTTCTATTGGACAAGAGTCAATACCAATTTGAGCTGCACTCGTCATCATATTACCTAAAGCGATATAAGATTGTTTTGATGCCCAATCAAATACAGCACGGTCGGATTGGAATAAGTTAAAATCTGATTCCTGGAACCTTTTGAAGAATTCATATCTAATTTTTTGAGTGTCTTCAGGTAATCCAATAATATCGTTCATCATATATTTAATATAATCTGCATCATAATGCATATCTTTAATGTTTCTTGAAAGAACAATGACAAAGTGACTTGCTGTTGCAAGTTGCCCACCAGCACCCCATGAATATGGTTGTAGTTTTTCTCTTACTTCTTTATTTTGTACGATAACAAATTTCCAAGGTTCATATCCAAAAGAAGAAGGAGATAATCTGCCTGTTTCTAAAATGAAATTAAAATCCTCTTCTGAAATTTTTTGCATAGGATTGAACGCTTTACATGCATGTCTGAAATGAAAAGCCTCCATAATTTTTTCTTTTGTCATTTGGTTTGTATTTGTCATAAAAGTTCCTCTTTTCATTAATTTATTTTGTAAGTAAATTATATTTTTAAAGTAACATGGAAACAAGTACGCACATTTATGTGGTATAGTATCAAAAAAGATACTAATGTTAAGGGAAGGGATTTATTATGGATTGTTCAAAAGAAAATAATATAAATTACCCATTTTTAAATAAATATTCTTGTCCAGTGGAAGCGATGGTTGAGGTCATTGGAGGGAAATGGAAAGGGGTTATTTTGTATCATTTATTAGATGGTACAAAGAGGTTTAATGAATTAAAAAGATTAAAACCTAATATCACACAAAGAATGTTAACACTGCAGCTTAGAGAACTTGAAGCAGATGGCATCATACATCGCGAAGTGTACCGCGAAGTACCTCCAAAAGTAGAATATTCGTTAACTGAGCTCGGTGAATCACTTCGTCCAATGATTCTATTAATGATGGAATGGGCAACTCATAATATGGAGAAAGTTTTGGAGAGTAGAAATACGAAAAATAACAGTTAAGAGTTTTAGAAATAAAAGGTGTTTTCCATATGTGAAGACACCTTTTATTTCTATGTTTTTTACTTTTTAACTTCAACTGCTGAAGTTGCAAAGTCACTCAAGTTTGCAGTTTTACCATACCAATCAGCGTGTCTAAAAACAACACCTTTTCCATATCCTTCAGTTGAAGTACGTTCCCATAGCGTTGTTGAATAGCTAGCAGTAGGAGCTGCTGTACGTACAGAAGAAATTTGATTTTGCCAACTAGGGGACAAGTTTTTATAACCGCTACTTAGAGAAAAATACTCGCTACCTGTACGTTTATAGAAGTCTGTACTACCAGGTCCGCTCCCTCCAACACCAAGGGGAGTGATTGTATGATTCAACCTTTGTTTATCTTTTTCAATAAAAGACTCTAAACTTTCTTTGTTCGAAAATCCATAAGATAACCAGTCTCCATTTTGATTTTGTTTCGGTAGAACTAACGTTATTTTTACGTCTTCCTTTGATGGAGCACCCAATTTGTGAAACGAATCTACAGCCTTTTCATCTACAGTTACATATTCAAAAGAGGAAATCGTATAATCTTTTTCGGTACTAGCTGATACTGATCCTAATCCCACAGTTAATGATGAAATGGCTACCACTGCACCTACTATCAATTTCTTAAGCATGAATTCATCTCCTTTAAACTTAGATTTTTTTGTGTAACTAAAATGTATGTTAATTTAGGGGTATTGTAAATATTTAGAATTTTATAAAAATAAATCGGAATATTCTTTCATTAATCCGAAGTAAGGAATTCGCTTTCCATTAAAAAAGGATCTACTTAAAAAGTAAATCCTTTTTGGATATTAGCAATAAAGCTAGAGTGTGCTACTGATTTTGCTCTTTGCCGATTCACCTCAAAACTTTACTGAAGCAAAGGAGTTAGCGGGAGGCGTGCTACTTGTGAAAAAGACTTTGGTGTGTGCTAATATAGACAACACCATCCGTAATAAAAGTTTCGCTTTATCCTACTATGAATTACAAACTTCATTTTTAGTAGTGGAAGTAGCGTCTAATAAAAGGAAGATTGCTGCTATAATATGTAGAACGATTGCTATATAAGGAAAGAAGGCAACTAGAGTAACGATAATACCGATATAATGAGGGTACGTATTCATGCCTTCTTTTTTAGCTAATAAAAAAGTAGTGATATGTAAAACAATCAATAGTAGTAAAGGTATCCCATATAGGTTAACAAGACTTGGAAATAAATAATAACAAGGAAGTAATAAAAGATGATAGATTCCTGTAGTCCATTTTAGTGTTTCAAGTAGATTATAATCATTTTATGTAAATTAATTATTGGTTATCTATAAAATAGAAAAACCACCCAAACGAGGGTGGTTTGTATTATAAATAATTACTTAAAGAAGAAAGGGGAACTTTCACTTCACTACCTTCCTTCATATTCCGCATCACAACTGTTTCTGCACTAAGTTCCTCTTCGCCAATTATAAGTACATAAGGGATATTTTCTTTATTGGCATAATTAAGGGCGCGTTTTAGTTTGCGTCCTGCTAGTTCAAGTTCGATTTTCAATGAAGTAGTGGATCGTAATTGCTGGGCAATTTGTAAGCATTGTAATTCTGTCCCGAGTGGGATAATAAATAAATCCGCTGTAGAGGATATTGTTTCTTTCTGTGACAGTGCTGTATAAATAACGTCTAAACCGAATGAAATACCGACTGTTGGATAGTTCATATTATCACCACGGAATGCTCCGATAATATTATCGTAACGACCACCGCTACCGATGCTAGATGTAATTGAGCCATCTTTTAGAAAGATTTCATATACGGTACCTGTGTACATTGTGAGTCCTCGTGCTAGAAACGGATTGAATATAGCATTCTCGTTTATTCCAAGAGCAATTAAACATTGCTGTAGTTGTTGTAATTCGTTTATTCCATCGGTAACGAGTAGATTATTGAAAGCTTCTTTAAAGTCAGCAATTGTAAGCTTTAGACAAGATAATACGGTATTACATATCGTATCAGCCATTTCTTCAGTAATTCCGCGCCCCAATACATCTTTCCGTACACCATCAATCCCAATTTTTTCAATTTTGTCTAATGATAATATTACGTCACTCATTAATTCAGTAGGGATGTTAATGGACTGGAGAATACCGTTTAATAATTTTCGGTTATTATATTGGATCGTTACTTCTAAGTTTAACGTTCGGAACAGTTCAAACGCCATGCTCATAAGTTCAGCTTCCGCCATGACAGACTCAACACCGACTATATCAACGTCGCATTGTATAAACTCACGAAATCTCCCTTGTTTAATCGGACCATCTCGAAATACTTTCCCGATTTCATAACGCTTAAAAGGTAGGCGAATATTTGGATTCATCGCCACGACTTTTGCGAATGGAATTGTTAAATCGTAACGTAAAGCAAGCTCACGTTTTCCTTGATCTTGAAGTGTATATATTTCCTTTAAAATTTCATCACCACCGCCATACTTGTAAGACATAAGTTCATACATATTTAACGTAGGTGTCTCTAACGGTTTACAGCCATAACGTTCAAACGTATCTTCACACGCTCTTTTAATTTTATTTCGCAGCACTTGCTCCTCTGGTAAATAGTCCTTTGTTCCTTTTACATTTTTCATTTCCACTGTAATCACTCCTTTTTTAAATTGAAAAAAGCTATGCAGGTATAAAAACACCCACATAGCTTTATGAACGCTTCGTGGGTAAACAGGAAAAGCCCTGTACCCACGAAGAAAAAATTTTCTTCGGATACACGGCGTTACGTATGATGATGAAGTTGGAAAGAAGTATTAAAATTTCGCATTACAAATCTCTCCTTAACATAAGTTTTTCCAAATTATATCAGATGATTTTTGAAATATCAATATTTTCAGTTTTGAAAAATGCGTGAAGTTATGTAGGAGAAATGGAAAAGGGTGTATAATAAAAGAAAACTTAATAATATGAAATAACCTTTTAAGGAGAAGCTCATGAAAAAAGATAAAACGAATGCGATGCGAATATTAGATAAAGAAAAAATTGAGTATTCGATGATGTCATATGATCCAGACGATGGGAAAATTGATGGCGTGTCAGTAGCCGAGAAAATTGGACGAGAAGTGAGAGAAGTATATAAAACGTTAGTCGCTCAAGGGAATAGTAAAAATTATCATGTGTTTATCATTCCGGTAGATGAGGAACTGAATTTAAAAGCAGCGGCAAAAGCAGTTGGTGAAAAGAAAATTGAAATGATTCCAGTAAAAGATATTACGAAAGTGTCAGGATACATTCGCGGTGGTTGTTCACCAGTCGGAATGAAGAAGTTATTTTCTACATGTATCGATGAAAGCGCCCAATCACTTGAAACGATCATTGTAAGTGGAGGGAAAATTGGTATACAAATTGAGCTGAAAGTTGAAGATTTGGCGAAAGTAACGAGAGCGCAGTTTGGTGAGGTAACGAAGTAAATATACATAGGGGAAGAAGCTTTAGTTTAATTAATTTTAGATAATGATTTATCCCGCTATTTGTGGGGGTTTGACTGCCCACAAATAACGGAATAAAAAAATATTCTGCAAGATAGATTTTTTATGAATCATTATTTTAATTCAACATAACAAATGTTAGTTTAAAACTTTGATTATGTAATAGAATAAGCCCTTTTATTTTTGAAGAAGATTGATCAAAATACGCTTTTAATTGAACTATTTTTTTATATAAAGTCCGATTTACATTAGCGGTTTATAAAATGGTCTTGAACAATCTTAGAAAATTCTGTTGCGGCTGGAGTTAGTTCTTTTGCTGATTTCTTAACCAATCCAATCTCTCTAAAGATTTCTGGATTCAGCGGTAGACTACGTATATCTTTTAGTTTTTTTGGTAAAGCAAGGTCAGGCATAATTGTAATTCCTAGCTTTCCGGCAACCATTGAAAGCACTGTTTGGTTATCTTTAATATCGTATGAAATGCTTGGTTTTATCTTTGCTGTATGAAATTTTTCTTCGATTAGTGTTTCACAGCCAGATCGCAACATAATAAAGTTTTCTCCAATAAAGTCTTCTAAATTGATAATAGAATTCTTTTCAAATTGATGGCCTTCGTATATCACAGCAGATAAAGGGTCATTTAACAGATGAATAAATTCCACGTTTTTGACTGGCAATGCTGCAAAACCAAAATCTACTGTTCCTTCTTCCACCCATTTTATGATTTCATCGTAACCACCTTCATAAAGCCTTATCTCAATGTTAGGGAATTTTTCTTTATAGATAGAAAATAAAAACGGTATAAATCTAGCAGTAAAGCTGGGAAAACTCCCAATTGAAAGTTTCCCCATTTCCATCCCATTCACAGCGGCAACCTTTTGCTCAATATGTGCCATATTTTCAACAATTGCACGTATATGAGGGATAATATACTCACCTGCAGTCGTTAAGGATACTCCATTTCGTCCACGTTTTAATAAGTTCACACCAAGTTCTGTCTCTAGGGCTGTTATATTATGACTGACTCCTGATTGTGTAAGTCCTATTTGGTCTCCTGCTTTTGTAAAACTTCCATTCTCTACAACTTGTAAAAAGACTTCCAACTGAAAAAAATTCAATATTTATCATCTCCTTCTTCTTTTTATTATACATGAGAAAATCGAATATAATAAATGAAAAACATTCATTTTACTTATACAAAGATCAAGAATACAATAAATTCAGCTTCAGAAAAATTAAATGATGGGGGAATCGACACAATGATGAAACAAAAATATAACAAGATACTATCTCCGTATAATCTTTCCAATGGAACGACTCTTAAAAACAGGGTTGTAGTTGCACCTATGACAACTTACTCAGGTCAAGAAGACGGACGTGTTTCTGACGAGGAGATTGCCTACTATAGAAGAAGAGCTGCAGGTCCTGGTATGTTTATTACAGCTGCAGCTACGATTTCACCTGTGGCTACAAGTTTTCCTAGACAAATGAAAGTGTATGACGAGAAAAGTATAAGCGGTCTTACAAGTTTAGCAAATTCAATTAAAGCAAAAGGGGCAAAAGCAATTTTGCAGCTTCACCATGGTGGCAGTGAATCTCTTCCAGGGTATACAGGCGGAGAACAAATGGTTAGTCCAAGTGGTGTTGTAGCAAGCATTTATAAAGAAGCCGGAGAAGAATACATCCCTCGTGAACTAGGTCAAGATGAAATTGTATCTACGATTCAAGACTTTGGAAGAGCAACCTATTTAGCTATCAAATCGGGATTTGATGGTGTAGAAATTCATGGTGCGAATGGATATTTAATGCAACAATTTTTCTCTCCTTATTCTAATCATCGTAGCGACTATTGGGGAGGTACATTGGAGAAAAGAATGAATTTCCCACTTGCAGTTATAGAGGAAGTAAAACGTGTACGTGATCACTATGCTAGCAAGCAATTTATTATAGGTTATCGATTTTCACCTGAAGAACAGGAGGAATCGGGTATAAAGATGGATGATACTGTAGCATTTGTAAATAGATTGGCTGATCAAGAGCTTTCCTATTTACATCTTTCTGTAAAGAATGTATGGTCGCTTCCTCGTAGCGGCTCAAATCGAAAATTAACACGAACAGAAATCTTTCGAGATGTCATTGCTGGAAGAACCAGTTTTATTTCACTAGGATCGATTCATACACCTGATGAAGCGCTAGCCGTATTGGAGAAAGATGTACCCCTCTTTGCATTAGGTAGAGAAATATTAATGGAACCAGATTGGGTGAAAAAAGTAGAGGAAGGCAGGGAAGAAAATATTGTGAACATCCTACCTCGAGATAGCAGAAGTAAATTAGAAATTCCGAACCAGATGTGGGCTAACATAATTACACGAGATGGTATGCCAGAAAAGAGATAATCCTGTTTTACAAATATGTGCAGATATAAGGAGATTCATTATGAACAAAAAGCATTAACTCAACTAGCTCTAGCTATGTCCATATTTGGTTCTGTTGGCTTCTTTTCTCGTCTCACAGGACTTTTCGCAATTGAACTCGTTTTTGTTCGTTTAGTATATATTGTTATATTTTTTTACGATAAAATTTATTTAAAACCAGGAATAATCATTGATTACCTTTTTTAAAAACGAACATTTTTGTATTTTTTTATAAAAATGTTCATATTTATATTGCGTGCATACTAATAGTTTGTTATATTATCCATATAATAATTTTGAATAACATCACTCGTATATACTCGGTAATATGGTCCGAGCGTTTCTACCTAGTTCCCAATGAAAGAACTGGACTACGGGTTAAAGTATTCGGTCGGTTTGTGTATGGAGCCGCTACCGTTCTATAATGTAGCATTGACCTCGTCTTTTGCTTCATTAACTTTGACTACCGTAGTTCTAGAAAGTAGAGATTCTTCTACAATTTCTAGAACTTTTTTCTTTGGGCGAAAACATCGAGTATATGAAACAACAAGAGAAAGAGGAGAGATTATTTATGAAGAACAATATGTTAAAAAAATGTGCTACCCTAGTAACTACTATTGCATTGTCATCCTCAATACTTGCGGGATGTAATGCGAGTCCAAAACAAGTTGTTGAGGCAAAAAGCAACGAAAAGCCTATCTTAATTCAAGGTCCAATGCCGATAGAAGCAGAAAAATTTGCGAAAAGGTTAAAAAATGTGAAAGAAGAAAAATCTGGAACATTTGTATTTTATAAAGGAACTGTCGACAATTATCCTGTAATCGTTGCGAAAACAGGTAAAGGAATGGAAAATACAGCAGCTGCTACAGCAGTGGCTATTGAAAAATATAAGCCTATAGCAATTATTAACCAAGGAACATCGGGTGGCCATGATCCTAATTTAAACGTATTTGATATTGTGTTAGGAAAACAAGTTGCAAATATAGGTTCATTAAAAACCACAAATATGGATGAGAATCAAGGGATTGAGCCAACAAAATGGATATCTATGGATTTAATGGCTTCTGAAGGAAGTGCAGGAGAAGATCCAAATGCTGAGAAAATTCGATACTACGAGGGAGATAAGGATTTACTTGCAGCAGCTAATGCAGTGAAAGATACATATACAAAAGGTAAAGTGGTTGAGGGTACGATAGGTTCAGCAGACGTTTGGAATAATGAAGTTGATAGAATTAAGTGGTTCCATACAAAATACGGTACATCTGTAGAAGAAATGGAAGGCGCTGCTGCAGCGCAAATCGCAAAAGCTTATGACGTACCATTTTTAGGAATTAGAGTATTATCTAACAATAAAACAAACGGCGGAAAATACAACCCAAATACAGCAGCGGCAAATCAAGAATATGTATATGAAGTAGTTAAAAAGTATATAGATTCGATGCCAAATAAATAGAAGTAGTTGTATGCTCAACATAAACGTCAATTAGCTCCAAAAGTTTCCGAGACAGATAGATTTACCTTAGGAATGATAGTTGAAAAAGAAAAGCTTGTTTCTTATTGAAAAATATAAGAAATGAGCTTTTTTATTTAGAAAGAATTGAATAATTAGTTTATAGCGTTAATATATAATGTTGAATATCGTAATAATATAATGGAGGTGAATGTAAAATGGCTTTTACTACAGGTCCTATTGAAAACTTGGGAAATCAACCTGCTAATGCAAATAGAGTTAGGGTGAAAATCCTTAACCGTACTGCTGGCCCGCTTACTGGAGTAGTTAGAGTTTTTAGACTTGACGGTTCAATAGTATTAATTGAACAGGTGAATTTCAATGTGAATTCTAATGCTTCTACTATTGAAACTCTAAGTTTAGTTCATCCTGCTTTTGGACAAGCATTAGAATATGAAGTTCAAATTGTTCCTAATCAACCTGGTGGACTATATAGTGTTTATGGAATAACAGCTGAAAGTGTTATCATTACTGCACAACGTGTTGTCAATGCAGAATTAACACAGTTTCTTTAATAAAAATAGATTGGTGCCTACATGGTATCCAATCTATTTTTGTACTTATTTTTCAGAGAAAGAAGAGTTTTACACAAAAAATAAAGACAGTTATGGAAAAAGGAAGAGCCGAGCTATCATCTCGATTTGTACGATTGCTGTCCTAGACTCTATCTGTTTTATTGCACGGTTTTCTTTGAAAAATTTATTAAATATGCATAATTGCATAAAAAAATTGAAATTTATAAGTTAACATTAAACTACTTTTTAATTGTAAAGAATAGTTTAATAATCTTTACTAGGGAAGGATATTCCTTGTGAAAAGTGAATTTGTTTGAAAAGTAGATAAACCAAAAGTATGGAAATGATACAGACTGAATAGGGTTTTGTATTAAATAAAAGAGAAGGGGAATGGAGTTTTAAACGTTTTCGTAGTTTTAGGGAGAACATTTTTAGTAAATGACTTCAAATTATATTTTAAAGGGGAAATGGGTATATGAAGTTTCGAAATACAAAGCTTGCTATGGTTACACTATCTTCATTCTTTATTTTAGGTTCTGCATCTCTATCATTCACAGATACTATACATGGTGAAGTAGCTTCTGTATCACCACAAGAGATGACTGTAAAAAGCTATGACGATACATATTATAATAATGCAATAGGAAAAACGGGTTTGGAATTAAAGAAGGAACTTCATAATATTATTGATGATCATACAAAGTTATCATACAGTGCGGTTTGGGAAGCGCTAAGAGATACGGATGAAGATCCAAATAATAAAAACAATGTAATACTCTTATATACTGGGCGTTCGCAAGGGAAACTTACGAATGGTTCAGGAGTTAATAACTGGAACCGAGAGCATGTTTGGGCAAAATCTCATGGTGATTTTGGAACGGCTGCAGGACCTGGAACAGATCTGCATCATTTAAGAGCGACGGATGTATCTGTAAATAGTTCACGTGGAAATCTGGATTTTGATAATGGTGGTGTGAATCATTCGGAAGCGACAGAATGTAAATATGATAGTGATTCTTGGGAACCTCGTGATAGTGTAAAAGGAGACATCGCTAGAATGCTGTTTTACATGGCTGTTCGTTACGAAGGGGATAGCGGTGAAATAGATTTGGAACTAAATGAAAAGGTGAATAACAATAAAGATCCGTACATGGGGAAACTATCTGTATTACTAAAATGGAATGAACAAGATCCGGTCGATGATTTAGAGCGAAAGCGTAATGAAATAATTTTTACAAAATATCAACATAATCGCAATCCTTTTATTGATCATCCGGAATGGGTAAATAACATTTGGAACTAAGATTTGTAAAGGTATTATATTTTGTAAGAAGGGATTGATCATAATGATCAATCCCTTCTTACATCTATACTAGAATCAATAATTTTCATAGGATTGGAGAGGAAAATAGAATAGATGTTTTTGTATCATCAAGTTAAGTATATTGTAAACCTTTTAGTACGGTCCCCACTCAATATTCACTCCAATAATAAGAAAAATAAGTCCAATGATAAACCAAATGAATGCAAGTGGAGCCATAAATCGAATCCATTTTCCGTAAGAAATGCCGCTAGCTGCGAGAACGCCCATTAAAACACCGGAAGTTGGATTGAGGCAGTTCACTACACCTTCGCCGAGCATAACAGCTTGTACTGTAACTTGGCGTGTAATGTGCATGAAATCAGCTAATGGAGCTAATATCGGAATGAAAATAACAGATTCACCTGTACCGGATGAAATAAGGAAATGTAATGCGGCACTACTTACATACATACCGATAACACCAAATACAGGGCTTTGTCCTTCGAGAGACTGTGCGAGTTGGTTAACGATTGTATCAAGTAATTTGCCTTGTTCTAAAATGACTGAAATACAACGAGCCATCCCGACGATCAAAGCACCGTATATGAGATTTTGGCAGCCTGCTAGAAAAGTAGAAGCGATATCGTTCGCTTTCATACCGCCTATTATTCCTGCTGTAATTGCGATGAAAATAAAAGTAGCGGTCATTTCTGCATCTGTCCAATGTAGTCGAAAAGCCCCTATTAAAAATACAATTAATGATAAAGCTGAGACGAGTAAAATTAATTTGTGACGTATTGTCCAAGGAACTTCAGTTTTCTCTATTTCTCTCTCTCTTGAAAGAGCATTACTTGGAAACCAGTTATCGCCGAGTATGCTTCCTTTATTCGATTTTTTTAAACGTTTTATATACCAATTAATATACAAAATGGTAGCAATTAAAAAAGAGATATAGATTGCTGTACGTAACCCAATCCCTGAAAACATCGGAAGTTCTGCGATTTTTTGTGAAATGCCTAAAGGTGAGGGAGATAATATAGTAGCATTAAAACCAGCATAAGTGCCTAAATAAATAATTGCTACGCCAACGATAGCGTCCCATTTCAATGTGCGTGCAACGATGATGCCGATGGGGATAAAGCCGATAACTGAGTTAACGATAATGCCAGTCGTTCCGAGAAGAGAAAAGAGTGCGGCGACAATACAAATGAAAAGTAATTGCTGATTCCGAAATTTGTTAATCACATGATAGATTAAACCGTCAAGAGCACCTGTTTTTTCAAGAATGGCAATGGCACCACCTGTAAATAAAATTAAGAAGATGATAGGAGCAGCAAGTGTCATTCCTTTTTCAATAGCGGTAAAAAAAGAAACAAACCCTACCGGTGATTGCGGAACAGAATGGTAACTTCCTGGTATTGTCGTTGTAACAGTCCCGTTTGTCACTCTTTTAAATTCTCCAGCAGGAACGAAATAAGTAGCTATTGCACAAAGTAAGGCAATAAAAAATAGTAGTACGTACGCGTCAGGCATTTTAAACTTTCGTTTACTAGGTTGTTTTTTTACCTCAGTTGGTAATTGCATAAAATCCCTCCTTTTTCACTTGGTTAATTTTTAATATTCCGAAATTTATCTGTGAAATAGATTATAATAAAGGTGGCTTCTTAAGGCAATGGTTTTTCTGTCCTTTCCTGCACATACAAATTATTGCAACATTAGACAGGGAAACGAAAATAATCCAAGAATATGTTAAATAGAAAGTAAAAGGAAAAGAGGGAAAAAGATGTGGAAAACTACGGATCTATGTGATGAGTTTGAAAAGGAGTTACAAATATGTCGCCAGTCTTTTCGATCTTTTGGGAAGAAAGAACAATTCCACGGGAAAATTGCAACGGTGAAAGTGAAGGATGATAATGTACTAGTGAAGGAAGGATTACAAACATTACCGGAAGGAACGGTATTAGTTGTTGATGGTGGAGCGTCTACGAATTGTGCGTTACTCGGTGATAATTTGGCAGCTATTGCAGAGGAAAGAAAGCTGGCAGGAATTATTGTAAATGGATATGTTCGTGATTCTAGTGAACTAAAGAATATTAATATTGGTATTTTAGCGTTAGGGACGATGCCAAATAGAAGTGTAAAAGAAGGGAAAGGAGAACGAAATATCTCATTGCAATTTGGACAAGTAGAATGGAAGCCAAATGATTATGTTTATGTGGATGAAGATGGCATCATTATTAGTGAAAAAAGTTTGCGTCGTTAAAGGTTAGTAAGTTACTATTCTTAGAAAATAAATCCGATAAAGCATGGACAAAATTCTTTGTCAATAGTAAAATAATACAGAAATTTAAAATTAACAGAATGTATAGGTTTATCGTTTTACGATAACTTAAATGGAAGTAAGTTGTGCCTAAAAAAGTGAATGTTATCACAATGATACGTTCATGAACAAAATTATTTTTCCTATACAAATATAGCCGCGGATGATGCAGGTAGGAGGTGTTGCACAGTTTGTTCGACACTTACAAAAAAAGAGTGTCAATTGCACGCCCTTGAAGGGTCTTTTTTTGTGTGAATAGTAGTAAGGGAGGAAATTTTGGGATGGCAATGTTAAAAAAATGGCTGCTTACGTCGTTAATGGCAGTTATACTTGTATTAGTTTCTTTTGCGAATACAGTACATATTACGTTTGCTGAAGGAAATACAGCAAAACTTGCAATTGTCGGTGAATCACAAAATGGCATTATGTTATGTCCGAAAGAAGAGCAAATTAAAGATGGGGAAACAGCTTTAAGTTTGCTGCAAAAAGTCATGGGGGACAAAGTAGAAGCTGAAACGATGTCGTTTGGAACGTATGTAAAAGGCATTGATGGGCTAATGGCCGGGGCTACAAGTGGCTGGCTGTATGATGTAAATGATAAATCTGCAGAAGTTGGAGCGGATAGTTATAAATTAAAATCTGGAGATGTTGTTGTTTTCCGTTTTGTTTCAGACTGGAGCAATATGAGTCAAGAAACATTACAACAAACATTAGATGAATTTGGTACTTGTAAAACGGTAGAAGAACCAAAAACAGATGATCCAAAACAAGAAAAACCAGAAGAACCAAAGACGGATGATCCAAAACAAGAGAAACCAGAAGAACCAAAGACGGATGATCCAAAACAAGAGAAACCAGAAGAGCCAAAAACAGATGATCCAAAACAGGAAAATCCAGATGGAACAAAAACACCAGAACAACCAAAGCAAGAGAACATTCAAGTTCCAGCAGCGCAAGTAAACGAAGCAATTTCTAAAACGTCTGAAAAGATGTTACAAGATGGAATAGAGAGTGATTGGGTAGCTCTAGGGCTTTCTCGTTCTGGAAAGAATGTACCAATTGAGGCGCAATTAAATTATGTTAAGGCAGTAACAGAAAAAGTGGAAAAGCGTATAAATCGTTTTTCAGCAACAGATTTAGCTAGAACGATTATTATGATGAATGCAATGAGTGCAGATCCTAAAAAGGTAGGCGGACATAACTTAGTTCAAAAATTGTATGAATCTGATAAAGTAAATTCTGTTACAGGTTATACATTTGCGTTACTTGCCTTTGATACGAATAAATATGAGATTCCAGTCGAAGCAAAGTGGAATCGAGTTGCTTTAGTAGATGCAATTTTAAACACGCAACATACAGATGGTGGCTGGACTTATACTAGTTCAGGTAGTAAAGATAGTGCTAGTAGCGTCGATGTAACAGGTATGGTTTTATCCGCGTTAGCACCTTATCAAGATCGATCAGATGTGAAACCAGCTGTACAAAAAGCTGTTGCGTATTTATATAACGAACAGCTAAAAAATGGTGGTTTTTCTGCTGATGGACAAGAGAATTCTAATAGTACTGCGCAAGCAATTATTGGATTATCACTTGTTAAAGATGTAGATCAAAATCGTCTTCATAAAGCAGTGCAAAGTCTGCTGTCATATCAACTTCCAAATGGTGAATTTAAATGGTTACCAAGTGATCAAAATGGTAACGGAATGGCTACAGAGCAAGCTCTTTTAGCGTTAGTTCAATTTAAAGAAATCGGAAAGTCTATTTATGACTGGTCTAATGTAGGCGATGATGAAGTAATTAAGCCGAAACCGATTGAAGAGCCAGAAAATAAGGTAATAGAAAAAGAAATTACTGAAGAACCGAAAGAACAAAAACAAATACAACAAGAAACAAAAGATGAAGATGTAAAAGTTGTTGTAGATAATAAACCAGTTAAAAATGAAAACATGCTACCGAAAACAGGAGCATCTTCTCATAGTACAGCTACAGAAGTAGGTATGGGTGTATTATGTATTGCTTCTGCATATGTATTATGGAGACGTAAAGCAGCTTAACAAAAATTAGGAGCAATGATTTGCTCCTAATTTTTATATGAAAGGTGAGAGAGAACATGAGTAAGATGAAGTGGTTCATTTCTTTAATGCTTTCACTCGGCCTACTTGCCGGATGTGAAGAGGCGGCTGTAAAGCCGGAGAAGAAAGCAGAGCCAAAGCAAGAAGAGGTAGCAAAACAAGAAGAACCGAAAGAAGAAGTGAAACCGGAAGAGAAACAAGCTGAGCCGGAACAGAAACAACAAGAAGAGAAACAAGAACAAAAAGTAGCAGAGAAGCCGAAAGAGGAAAAGCCGCAGGAACAACCTGAAGTAAAGAAAGAAGAGAAACCTCAGGAGCAATCTGCTACTAAACAACCAGAACAACAAAAAGCAAACGAAGAGAAACAACAGCAACCGAAAGCACAGGAAGTAAAAGAAGAAGCAAAGGTTGTCAATCAGCCGAAAGAAACACCGAAGCAGGAGCAAAAGGTAGATCCGAATAAAGAGAATAAAACGATACCGACTCCGCCCGTACCAACTCCTGAACCATCAAAACCAGATCCGGTAACGGTACCTAAATCACAAACAAAACAAGTTACTATCTCCGTAAAAGGACATGAAGGATACTTATTAGGTGCGAAAAAGGTTGATGTACAAGAAGGTGATACTGTTTATAAAGTGTTGCAGCGTACAGGATTAGATGTTGATGCAAGTGGATCAAAAGATAGCATTTATGTAAAAGGTATTAATGATTTATATGAAAAAGATATTGCCGATACTAGTGGCTGGAAATATCGTGTGAATGGTGCATTTCCGAACCGTAGTGCTGGTGTAGTTACAGTAAAACCAGGAGATACAATTGAGTGGGTATATGTATTAAAATAAGAAAGGCATTCGGTAAAGGACTATGAAAATAAGTTTTTCTTCTTTACATCCTTTTGTGAATTTTTTCTATTATATTGGGGTGATGATACTATGTATGATGTGTCTTCATCCTCTTTTTTTAATTGGAGCAATTTTATTAATCGTTATTTTAAATGTGATACAAGGAAATAGCGAAAAGATAAGAAAGATGTTACCGAGCACAATCGTATTCTTTTTTATGGTAATTTTATTTAATTCGTTATTAACACATAGAGGTCGAACTACGTTATTTTGGTTAGGTGATAGCCGTATTAAGCTGGAGGCAATTATGTTTGGACTAGTAATGGGGTTATTACTAGTTGCGATTATGTTTACGTTTGCTTCGTATAATGATATTATTTCAAGTCATAAATTTTTATATTTGTTTTCGAGAATTTCACCGAAAGTTGCATTGTTAACGATGGTTACAGTGAGGTTTGTTCCTTTGTTTATTAGACGATTACAGAAAATAACACTCGTCCAAAAGACAAAAGGTGTGCAGGTAGATTCAGGTTCAATTGTTGAACGAGTGAAAAATGGCATGCAGTTACTGCAAGTATTATTAATTTGCTCGTTAGAAGATGCACTTCAAACGGCAGATTCTATGCAAGCTCGTGGATTTGGTGTAACGAAACGTACGACGTATATTCGGTATAGAATGGAAAAACGTGATTGGTATACGCTCAGTTATTTAATGATTTTATTTATAACTGCTATCATATGTAGTAAGTATGGCGGAGGAAAATTGATCATTTATCCGAAAGTCGAATCTATTCTATTCCAGCAATACGATGGAATGATGTTTGTAGCATTTACGCTGTTTATTAGTTTACCAATCATAATGGAAGGAAGAGAATGGATATGGTGGCGCATGCAGAAATAAACAATTTATCATTTGTATATGCTGATGAAAATGAAAAAGCGTTACAGCATATTTCTCTTTCTATTCAAAAAGGAGAGTTTATAGCGCTAGCTGGAGGATCCGGATCTGGGAAAACGACATTATTAAAACATTTTAAAAAGGAGTTACTTCCAATTGGCACGCGTTCGGGAGAGCTGTTTTATGAAGAAGTTTTATTAGAGAAAGTACCTGATTTATTATCTGCGCAAGAAATTGGCATGGTATTTCAAAACCCAGAAAATCAGCTCGTAATGGATACAGTGATTCAAGAATTAGCATTTTCTTTAGAAAATATCGGATTACCATCACACATTATTCAAAAACGAATAGCCGAGCTCATTAGCTTCTTAGGATTTCAAGATTTATTGCATCAATCTGTTCATACGTTATCTGGTGGGCAAAAACAACTTGTCAATTTAGCTGCGGTATTAGTTATGCAGCCGAAACTATTATTATTAGATGAACCAACGGCGCAATTAGATCCGATTGCTGCGAAAGAGTTTTTAGGGTTGTTAAAACGTATTAATGAAGAACTTGGAATTACGATTATTTTAAGTGAACATCGTTTAGATGAAGTGATACCACTTGCAACACGCGTTGTTTGTATGGATAACGGCCGAATTGTTTATGATGGTAGTCCTAAAACAGTTATAGCGAAAATGTGGGAAGTGGAAAACTTCCGTCCATTTATTCCGCAAATTCCAAGGTTGTTTTTAGAATGGAATGCGAGAGATATTCCGTTTACAGTGCGAGAAGCACAAATGAAAATGAATGATTTTTCAGCGATATCATATGTGAATGAGCAGATGGTACAACGTAAAAAACAAGAAGTAATGTTAAGTGCAGAACATATTTCTTTTCAATATGAAAAAAATAGTCCGCTTATTTTACGAGATTTAACAGTTGCGATTGAAAAAGGAAAATGGGTAGCACTCGTTGGGAAAAATGGTACTGGGAAGTCTACACTGTTAACGATTTTAGCAGGATTGCAAAAATCGAGAAGAGGGAAAGTAAAGTGGCATGGTAAAGTGATACATAAAATTGATTCGAAAGAACGATTTAAAAGGATCGGGTATGTATCACAGCATCCGTATTATCATTTTACATTTGATACAGTGTGGCAAGAAGTTTATGAACGTGCTCGTGAATTATATGGAGAACAAGGAAAAGAAATAGCAGAAGATATGTTGAAACAGTTTTGGTTACATTCGCTTAAAGAGCGCCATCCACATGATTGTAGCGGGGGAGAGCAACAACTACTTGCATTATGTACAACGTTATTATCAAAACCAACGCTATTACTACTTGATGAACCAACAAAGGGGTTAGACCCATGGAAGAAAGAAAGAGTAGGAGAGCTATTTAGGAAATTACAAAAAGAAGGTACAACCATTGTAATGGCGACTCATGATATTGAGTTCGCAGCGAAATATGTTGATCAATGCATGATGTTATTTGATGGAACAGTCATTATGAATGATGCACCGAAAGAATTTTTTAGCGGTAACTTCTTTTATACAACATCTATTAATCGATTCATTCGAAAAGAATTGCCATATGCATTAACGTGGGAGGATGTGTACGAAGCGTGTCCAAACAATATGTTGCATTCATAATATGTATTTTGGCGTTTATAATAGGCACATTACTCTTTACTACACTCCTCATGGACGGCTATTACATGGTAAGTAGTTTGTTTTTATTAGCTGTTATTATGTTACCTTTCTATATCCGTTTTGAAAGGAAGGCGTTTGTTTCACGTGAAATTGTTCTCGTTGCCGTGTTAGCGGCAATTGCTGCGGTTAGCCGTGTACCATTTTCTATTTTACCGAGTGTACAACCAACTTCTTTTGTCATTATCGTTTCTGCAATCGTGTTTGGGAGTGAAACTGGTTTTATGATCGGGGCAACAGCGGCTATTGTATCGAACATTTTTTTAGGACAAGGTCCGTGGACGCCGTGGCAAATGTTTTCGTGGGGTATGATTGGTTTTATAGCTGGACTATTACGTAATACATTTTTCATGAAAAAGCTCTGGGGAAGACTCCTATACGGATTAATTGTTGGATTTTTATTTGGTTGGATTATGAACTTCTGGGGACTTCTCGGTTTTATACGAGAAGCAACGTGGGAGACCGTCATTGCGTACTATGTCGCGAGTTTTTACTTTGACTTAAGTCATGCGATTTCAAATGTTATTTTCCTACTACTATTTAGTACTTCATGGATTACGATTCTCACAAGGTTTAAAAAGAAATACGGTATATTAGATGAGCATAACATGACATAGAAAAGCATACTTATATAAGGTAGGGTCGCGACTTACATATTCGTTTGCCTCTTTCATGCTTCTTACATATTGTAAGGAGCATTTTTTATTGTCAAAAAATAGATCCAATATACATCCGTTATTATATAAAATTATTTGTATAATAGTAGGTGAGAACTTTTTTCAAGAGGGAGGTGTATAGTTAATGAAGTTAGTTATTCCGAAGCAACATGGTGCATGGGCTATGCTTGTTATCCCATTTCTATTAAGTGTCATACTTGGGAAACCTACTTTTTATCATATTCCATTGTTTTTAGCTTGGTTCTGTATCTATTTAGCTACGTATCCATTTCTCATGTACATAAAACAAAAACGAAAAAAAGAGTTTTTACATGCAGCAATTGTATATTTTATTATTGCGTTCGTATTTGGGATGATTTCTCTATTATATGAATGGCGAGTTCTTTTATTCGTAGCAGCAATGATTCCATTATTTATAGTAAATATGTATTACGCTCGTCAAAAGAATGAAAGAGCACTGTTAAATGACATTTGCGCAATCATCGTTTTCTGTATAGGTGGTTTAGTTAGTTATTATTTTTCAATGAAACTTATAGATAAAACAGCATTATTTATTGCGCTTATTTCATTTTTATATTTTTTAGGAAGTACGTTTTATGTGAAAACGATGATTCGTGAGAAGAATAATCCGAAGTATCGTTTTATATCTTGGGGGTATCATATCGTGTTAACGGTCATCGTATTTGCTATCAATCCATGGTGCTCTCTTATTTTTATACCAAGTGTCATTCGAGCAATTATGTTGTATGGCAAAACAATTTCTATCATAAAAGTAGGGATTTTAGAAATTGTTAATTCTGTATATTTTTTAATCATAACGGCAATAATTATGAAGTATGCCATTTGAAAAAACTTCCCACCTTATGATGGGAAGTTTTTTCAATCTTGTTCTAAAATGTGAACCGTGTAATCGCAGCGTTGAATAGCTTGTTCGATCGCATAAAGAGATTGCTCAATACGAGCACGATTAAAATCTTTTTCAACAGTCTGTAATGCTTCTTCTAAACAGTGTTTTGCTTCTTGTAATGATTGAAAAGAATCTTGTACATATCCGCGAGCATTTTCGTGCATTTCATAATCCTCCTTGCATATTCATATATGTATAGTATGAACAGGAAGAAAGAAAATATAATTTGTTGTATTTGTTTGACAATTGAAATGAAATTACGTATAGTAAGATTTAAGTGAATATTTTCTTATCCAGAGAGGTGGAGGGACTGGCCCGATGAAACCCAGCAACCGCGATGCAGGTGCTAATTCCAGCAGAACATATTTGTTCTGGGAGATAAGACGAAGATATATACGTAACTTCTTCTTATCGGAGAGGTTTTTTTGTTGCAAAAAAACCGATTACGAAAATTTATATTAAGAAGAAAGGGGTTGCGGATTACTGTGACACTCGAAAAATACGTAAAACTGCGTAGTACAGTTTATGAATATATGATAGAGCAAGATAAGCCAATATCATTGTTAGATATTCAAGAACATATCGTTTCGCATCATGAAGGAAAATTCACGAAAAAAATGTTACATCAATTTTATTTATCAAGACTATTAGATGAACTCAAACTGGATGGGAAAATTACATTAGCTGATGATGAATATCTCTATACTGAAAAAGGGGTATTTTATAAGGCGAGAAAAGGGAGCTAGTCTCTCTTTTTTTCTTGAAATAGCGAAGTATGTAGAGTAAAAGACTGCTAATGCAGCCTGATACAGGGAATGGTGTTGAGTGTGTAGTGTCAAAAATTGAATGTGCCTGAAAGAGGCAATTCATATCGGCTGCAAATGAAAAGAGACACCTCCGCCGAATAGGTGTCAGTCGTTTTGTCACGTAGACTCGCTACTTGACAGTTATTAGAATAACATGCAGGTTTTTTGAAGTCAAAAGGGAATTAAAGGAAGAGGTGCAAATATGTACGCTTACTTATTAAAAGATATAACGAAATGGATCCCAAAGTACATTATAGATAAGGGATATGAATATTATGAAGATGGACATGTAGAAGATGTTGAAATACAAGACAAGAAAGTAATTGCTTTCGTTACTGGAAATGCAGGAAATTATGAAGTGATTATTGATCTTGAAGATTTTACAGAAAGTAGCTGCGAGTGTCCTTATGAGAATCTTTGCAAGCATATGGCGGCAGTTGTTTATGATATTCAAGGTGCTGGTGAGAGTACGGTGAAAGAGAAACTGAAAGATTTAGACAAGGAAGAGTTACTTACCGTATTAAACCGTTTATTACAAAGTTCGAAAAACGTACAAATTGTAGAGAAGATGTTAAAGAAGGGGAAACTTTAACCATAGAGGGAGTTGTTTTGTAGTGAATGTACTAATTGTATACGCTCATCCTAGTCCTTCCAGTTTTAACGCGGCGATTTTAAAGCATGTGCAAAAAGGATTACAAGAAACAAATCATTCGGTTACGGTACTTGATTTATATAAGGAACAATTTGATCCAGTCCTTGTATTTAATGAAGAGAAAAAAAGACGTGATTTAGTAAATGAAGAAGAAACAGCTTGGTACAGAACGTTAGTGGCAGAAGCAGATACTCTTTTATTCATATATCCGATATGGTGGTGGGGGATGCCTGCTATTTTAAAAGGGTTTATTGATCGCATTTTCGTAGCTGGATTTGCTTATAAATATGAAGGTGCCTTGCCGAAGGGCTTATTGAAAGGAAAGAAGGCGTGGGTAATTAATACGTTAGATTCACCGTTATGGTACGTCGCCCTATTATATCGATCAGCAGATTGGATTATGATGAAGAGAGGTGTGTTACGTTTTTGCGGCATTCGCGATATAAAACGATCTGTTTTTCAATCTGTGAAAACGAGTAAACGAGAGAAGCGGGAAAAGTGGTTATTACAAATAGAAGAAAAGGCTCGTACATTATGAATGAAATTGATCGTATTATAAATTGTTGTCAGTATGATAACGAACTTTTTCGTACCTATATTAATTGCTTAATCCAATTGAAGAAATATAGTGAAACGTTTCAACAAATGAAGATCCAATTAAGAAATGATTATTTAATAAGAGGGATTTGTGAAAGAGAAGTCGATGAGGTAGTAAGAGGAAGTAAAGAGTATGAAACGTATTTTCTTC
Organism: Bacillus cereus group sp. N24; assembly: GCF_016483345.1. Taxonomy (NCBI): domain Bacteria; kingdom Bacillati; phylum Bacillota; class Bacilli; order Caryophanales; family Bacillaceae; genus Bacillus; species Bacillus cereus group sp. N24. The sequence goes on along the minus strand of NZ_JAEHCA010000001.1, from coordinate 130,897 downwards.
CTAAAGCGTTACAGTGGAATTTCTTGAGGGAAAATCCATATCTGATTGAAAAGATATGTGAAGATTTTTTTGCATTTGAGGCATTACATCTTACCGATATAGAGTGGGAAACGATTGTAAATTGCATGGGAAATAAGTGATTTATTATGTAAAAAAGCTAGTATAAAACTAGCTTTTCGTTTAAATAAATAAGAAATGATAAATCCTGCATATAGTAAGTTCACAACGCAAAATCCCATAATATCACGAGCACCTAAACCAGCTATCGCTAACGCTGGTAATGCCCAGAAAGGTTGAATTAAATTCGTCCAAGCATCGCCCCACGCAATTGCCATCGCTGTTTTTGCAGCAGGTACACCAAGTTCTGCACCAGCTGGAATCATAATGGGTGCTTGTACAGCCCATTGACCGCCACCAGATGGAACAAAAATATTAACGATGCCAGCACTTAAAAAAGTAAAGAGTGGGAAAGTCGTTTCGTTTGAAATACTAATAAAGAAATTAGAAATAGCTCCTCCAAGAGAAAGTCCTTCACTATTTACTCCAATCATCATACCCATAATTCCTGCGTAAAACGGAAACTGAAGTAGAATGCCAGAAGCACTTTTTGTAGAGTCTGAAAAAGCGCGAATATATTGAATTGGAGTCCGGTGAAAAATAAGACCAGCAATTAATAACATAAAAATAACGATATCGAGTGTAAGGTTAAAACCTTTCGTATAAAAGTAATTGAAAATATAAATGAGACCTAATAACCCAACGCAAAGTGTAATAATGATGCTATTTTCCATTTTCTCAGCGAGTGTTTTTGGCTCTACTTCTATAGCAGCAGCTTCTTCATGAAATACGCTAGGATCTACTGTTACCGTATGTTTTTCATCGGGATGCATTGCCCTGTTAATGAGTGGCATCGTAATGAGAAAGATAATAACTGGAACGAGAGCGTATGGTGAGAATAACGTTTCTGTTATTGGAATCGCTTCTTTAATACTTCCAGCTGTCGTTTTAATTAACGTTTCACCGCCCGTAGCTAACGTAAGAGGGATAGAAGCGGAAAGACCCGCATGCCAAATGAGAAATCCAGAGTAAGAAGAAGCAATTGCTAATCTGTAATCTAATCCTTCAAGTTGTCTTGCAACTTCTTTTGCATATAAAACAGATACAACAATACCAAATCCCCAGTTTATGTATGCACCAAGTAAACTTACAATTGAAATGGCAATAATACCTTGGCCATTCGTTTTCGGTAGCCTGGCAGCTTGCGTTAACCCCTTTTTAATAAGAGGAGCGTTCGCTAAAGCAGATCCAGTGACAAGTACTAGTGCCATTTGCATAGAAAAGGCGAGAAGTCCCCAAATGCCATTACCCCAATGATTAATCATTTCGACCGGTGTTTGGTGAGTTGCAAACATGCCGAAGAAGATAACAAAAACAGTTAATAAACATGATAAAATAAACGGTTCTGGCAAGAAACGTTGCACTAAGGCGACGCAACCATTTGTAAAGGAACGAAACAAAATAGATCAACCTCCTTATGTATGTTTCTTACAATGTTCGAGGTTGTTTGGAGGATAACCTTTAATAAAAAGAAAATTCTGATATTTATAGATTTTTGTTGTAATGTATTGATAGATTGAATTTATATTTCAAAACGTTTTTTCATTTTGATTTGAAATATTTTTAAGAGGGGGAGTACTACATGCCTTTCAATATAAGAGGAACGAATGGAGCAAATGCTTATTTCTACCTGTAAAAAAATGAATGAACTTATAGGAGCATTGTAATGAATATAAAAGAGAGGTGAAAGGATTGGTAAGGAGAAATTTGAATGTATTTACTAAAATATCCTCTTTGACAGCGATTGCTACGGTTATTATCTTACCAATTTACAATTTATTAAGTAGTGTAGACGATAGTGGGAATTATATGATAAGAATGTTAGTATTACTCACATTCTATCTTTCTATATTTAGTGTACCTGTAAGCATTCTTTCAATGTTCAGCACAGAGAAATTAAGTAAAAGAATTTTCGCTTTAGTTGTAAATGTATTACCTATAAGTCTTATCATTTATACTTTGATTATGGAATTTATAGATGAATTTGTCAGACTAGCACCTTAGTTAAAAAGGGCTCTGCAACACCCCATTGACGACATGTTTTAAATCCTCGACCGATAATTGCTGAATATGTAACATAAACCCTGCACCAAGTTCGTATACTCGTCCAGCGATTGTGTGCTGATCATTTATTAAAGGGAGCATAACTAGAGGAACTTCAAAATAAAGTGATTCACTTATGCTGTTTATCCCACAATGGCTAATATTGTGCGCCTGTTTGTTTCAAAATCATTTGCTGAATACTAGACACTATTATCTCCAAGTTCTATTAAATTGTGCACTAATCTTAACGTTGGATTTAGGTGTCACATGAAGTGATTTGTTTTTATCGTTGTGGGGGACACCAAAAGCTCAGGGTGATGGGCATATGGTTCTATTTCATCATCAATCTAGCAAAAAAAATGTTCTTCCTCCAATATGTAATATTGCATATAAAAATGAATTGATGCAAATGTAAAAGCTTATTATAATGAAGACATAAATATTCAACACATCTTTAATACAACAAAGAGGAGGAAGCAATATGGAAATCGCAATGGCAGTTTTGAAATTTTTAGGTGGAGTAATTCCGTTAGTTCAAGAACTTTTAAAAGCATTTATGTAAGTTTATTAATTAGCAATCATTATCATATTTAATATAAAAAAAGAACGGGGTGATTTTTCTGAAAATTAAGAAAAGTAATAAAAAAATAAAATTCCTAGCATGTGTATTAGTTAGTTTATGCACTATTCATTATTCATCTATTTCTTTCGCGGAAACGCAAACAGGTAATGCAACTGATGCAACAAAAAATGCTAGTGACATTAATAATGGTATAGCAAATTTAAAGTATGATAGTAGAGATATTTTAGCAGTAAATGGGGATAAAGTAGAGAGTTTTGTTCCGAAAGAAAGTATCAATTCAAATGGTAAATTTGTAGTAGTTGAGCGTGAAAAAAAATCACTTACAACGTCACCGGTCGATATTTCCATTATTGATTCTGTAGCTAATCGTACGTATCCAGGAGCAGTACAACTTGCAAATAAAGCTTTTGCCGATAATCAACCTAGTTTATTAGTGGCTAAGAGAAAACCTTTAAATATTAGTATAGACTTACCTGGAATGAGGAAAGAAAATACGATATCTGTCCAAAATCCGACATATGGTAATGTGTCTGGAGCAGTAGATGATTTAGTGTCTACTTGGAATGAGAAGTATGCATCAACACATTCGTTACCTGCAAGAATGCAGTATACAGAGTCCATGGTGTATAGTAAATCACAAATCGCAAGTGCTCTTAATGTCAACGCTAAATATCTTGATAACAGTCTAAACATTGACTTTAATGCCGTTGCAAATGGAGAGAAAAAAGTGATGGTTGCGGCATATAAGCAAATATTTTATACCGTAAGTGCTGAACTACCTAACAATCCATCCGATCTTTTTGATAATAGTGTTACTTTCGGTGAGTTAACTCGTAAAGGGATAAGTAATGCGGCTCCGCCTGTTATGGTGTCAAATGTAGCCTATGGCAGAACCATTTATGTGAAATTAGAAACAACATCTAAGAGCAAAGATGTACAAGCTGCTTTTAAAGCGTTACTTAAAAATAACAGCGTCGAAACGAGTGGCCAGTACAAAGATATTTTTGAAGAAAGTACCTTTACCGCTGTCGTATTAGGCGGAGATGCAAAAGAGCATAACAAGGTTGTTACAAAAGATTTTAATGAAATCCGAAATATCATTAAAGATAATGCAGAGTTAAGTAAAAAAAATCCAGCATACCCAATTTCATATACGAGCACTTTCTTAAAAGATAATGCAACTGCTGCTGTTCATAACAATACAGATTATGTTGAGACTACAACTACAGAATATTCAAGTGCTAAAATGACGCTTGATCATTACGGTGCATATGTTGCTCAATTTGATGTATCTTGGGATGAATTCTCATATGATCAAAATGGGAAAGAAGTACTAACACATAAAACTTGGGAAGGAAGCGGTAGAGATAAAACTGCTCACTTCTCTACAGTTATACCACTTCCACCGAATTCAAAAAATGTAAAAGTCGTAGCGAGAGAATGTACAGGTCTTGCATGGGAATGGTGGAGAACAATTATTAATGAGCAAAATGTTCCTTTAACAAATGAAATAAAGGTTTCAATTGGAGGAACGACATTATACCCAACTGCTAATATTAGTCATTAGGTTGGAGCGAAGCGCCCTGTTTACAGGGCGCTTTTTTACTTGAAAGTATATCGGTGTTTTTTTATGTATCATAATCAATTCGAAAATCTTGTAACTATATTTTTTGAATAATTTCATTCCTCATTATTCAATCCCAATAAGTTTAAAATAGTCTTATCTTTATTCATTTATTATGTATCCGCATTTTGATTTTTTATAAAGGAAAGGAACTATCCTCTAAACAAAACTTCTATTCATTATTGACTACTTGATAAATGGATTGTGTTCCCATGTTAAAAGTGTAGGCAAAATTTTTAAATGCTTGTTATGAGTTTTTGTAAGAAGTTAATTTCGGATAATTGATTATTATATTTTTATAATTAAATTAGATAGCCATAATCGTTTTGCAACAACCAAACTTCGTTTTTTCAATGCACAATAAATTACATCAATTACTAACAATCGCATAAAATCGATCTGCAATTATACCAACTTTGTATCTATTAAGAAACTTTGTACCAGCCCTCCTATGGGTTAGTATATATATATATTTCAAAATTCATGAATTTCTTTATCGATATTATTTAATGCAATGCCCCTAGAATTTTCTATAAATTACTATGGGCTCTTATAATATAGTATAATACCTATTTAACGAAGAATAGAATCCCTCTTTGATTATTGGCAGTTAAATCTGATACTTTACTATATTTTTAATTTGTTGTTAATAAATATTATTACAATGAGAAGCTAATAGTGAACATTTTAAGAGTGACCATATATTCTTATGATAAAATCCTGTAGAAAGATTAAGAATTCTTAAGGACTTTTACCCTTTTTTCTTAAGGTTTGGACTCTAGAGTATGATTATGAATTCAAACCAGTGGGTGATTAAGTGTGAAAACAATTCACTTTCTTATTTCTGTATATAATGAACTTAAAATCAGTTGGTGTAGCCCTTCCTAGTTCAAAGCTTCTTGGATACAAAATGATTGAAGGAATTGATTTGAAGAAAGTAAATTACATTGTCAAATATGGAGCAAGTACAGGTGTATGAACAGAAAAATTAATAAAAAGAAGAAATCAATTATTTTATTAGTGGGAAATAATAAAGAATTTTACTTTTTTACTAAAAGAAAAATTTAAAGAAAAAGGGAACTTATTAATTTTATATGAAACAGCAGTAAATATTGAACAATATTACTTATATCTATTACGTTATTTCTGGTCTTCTGTTTTACAAGTTACAAAAAAGAGAAGTTAGAAATGTTTTAACTGCCTATGTCTTTAGTTGTCCAATACGAAAAAAATGTGAGGGAATAATATGGAGTCAAAAATTCTTATTGTTGATGATGATAAAGAGATTAGAAATCTTATCTCTGTTTATTTGGAAAATGAAGGTCTGAAAACTCAAAAAGCTGAAGATGCTATGGAAGCTTTACAACTGTTAGAAGAAAAGGAATTTGATCTTATTATTTTAGATATTATGATGCCAAATATGGATGGTATTGAAGCTTGCATGAAGATTAGGGAGAATCGCAATATGCCTATCATTATGCTATCTGCAAAATCAGAGGATATAGACAAAATTCAGGGTTTAGCCTCTGGTGCCGACGATTACTTATCAAAACCGTTTAACCCACTAGAATTAATCGCTAGAGTGAAATCCCAATTAAGAAGATTTAAAAAATACAATACATCAATAGAACATAATAAAAGCATTCTAGAAATTGGTGACTTAACCGTAAATACAGATACATGCCAAGTATGGGTGAGAGGAAAGGAAACAAGGTTAACTCCAAAAGAGTTTGCTATTCTCGAACTACTTGTCCGTAATAAAGGAATTGTCCTGAGTGTTGCAAAAATATATGAAGCAGTTTGGAAAGAGGTTTTTTATAAATCAGACAATACCGTCATGGTGCATATTACAAAAATAAGAGACAAAATAGAAGAGGATTCTAAACATCCCATTTATATTAAAACTGTGTGGGGAATTGGGTATAAAATATGAAGAAGATTCGTTTTAGAAATAAAATAATTATAAAACTTTTGGTTGCTGTTGCAGTTAGTTTTTTTATTTCGTTTAGTTTTACAATCCTCACTTTTATATTCATCATAGCACCATTATTTACAAGATACAAAAATTTGGGTGCGTTTGAATTCAATTTCGTAATGTTGTTCTTATTCGCGTTCGCAATCTTTACTTTTATCGTCATTTTTTTGATATTGGTTCGAAAGAAAATAGTATATTTGAAGCTCATTTCTGATAATGTGAATGATATTGCCAATGGAAAACTGGGTTTGACAATTGGGATTGAGGGGAAGGACGAATTGACCCAACTTGCTCAAAATATAAATTATATGTCCAGGGAATTGGAGGATACATTTGAACAGGAAAGACGATTAGAACGTACCAAAAATGAACTTATAACTAACGTATCTCATGACTTACGCACACCGTTGACATCTATTATTGGTTATATAGATTTATTAAAAAGAGGGCAATACAACAGTAACACACAATTACAGGAATACCTTGAAACCACGTATTCAAAGTCACAGAGACTGAAATATTTAATTGATGAGCTGTTTGAATATACTCGTTTATCAGGCATAGATGCTAAGTTAAACCTTAATGAAGTTGATTTATCAGGTTTGTTGGAGCAAATAGTTGGAGAATACATTCCTATATTTGAAAAGGAAAGTTTAGTCATTAAAAAATCAATTACAGAAGAAATAATACCTATTTTCATAGATGTAGAAAAAATGGTACGTGTTTATGAAAATTTGTTTATGAATGCGATAAAGTACAGCATGAAACTATCTGAATTATCCGTATGTCTTGAATTAATGGATAACAAAGCAATTTTGAAAGTATCAAATAAAGTCGAGAGGCCGCCTGTTAGCGATCCAAATAAATTGTTTGAAAGGTTTTTCAGGGGGGACAAGGCAAGAAAAGATGACCAGGGAAATGGTCTGGGGCTTGCTATTTCAAAAAGAATTGTTGAACTTCATCATGGTAATATACATGCAGAATATAAAGACGGCTGGATGTCCTTTATTGTTGAACATCCAATCAAATAGACTGGCTTATGGAATTATAGATTCCATAAGCTTTTTTTTATAAAACTTAAGAATTCTTAAGGATTTTACAGGGTGTTTCCTAATTTTCATAGTTTATCATGTATGTATTCAAAGCGATGAGGAGAGAGGAGAAATTAAAAAAGAAATTTTCTTTACAGCTTTCAAGTGGATACATCGTGACAACTTCATGAAAAAGGTAGATGCAACATGACTATTTTGTTAGTAGCAAATAAGGATAGCAGCTTATTTTAAAGAAATGAAAAAACAAACGTAGGAGGATATATATGATGAAACCAGTTGTAGATGTAAAAAACATTCAAAAATTGTACGGTAAAAAAGGTGAGAATCAATCGCATGCGTTAAAAGGTGTATCATTCTCAATTCAAGAGGGGGAGTTTGTCGGTGTTATGGGGCCATCTGGTTCGGGTAAAACAACATTATTAAATGTAATTTCTACGTTAGATAAAGCGACAGGTGGCGTTGTTGAAATTGCAGGAACGGATATTACGAAAATGAAGCAAGGTGAGCTTTCTGATTTCCGTTCGCAAAAATTAGGATTCATTTTCCAGGACTTTAACTTATTAGAGAATTTATCTATATATGAAAACATTGCACTCCCACTTTCACTTCAAGGTGTTTCATCCCGTAATATTGGAAGGAAAGTAGAAAAAGTAGCTGATATGTTAGGCATTACAGCTATACTTCAAAAGTATCCTTCTGAAGTATCTGGTGGACAAAAGCAGCGTTCCGCAGCAGCACGTGCGTTAGTTCATGAACCTGCAATTATTTTAGGAGACGAGCCGACTGGAGCTCTAGATTCTAAAAATGCAGCGAGTTTACTTAATGCCATGACAAGCTTAAATAAAGAGCAAGGTGTATCGATTATGATGGTTACGCATGATCCATATAGTGCAAGTTACTGTCAGCGTATTTTATTCATCCAAGATGGTGAGCTATATAAAGAAATTCATCGCGGTGGTACACGTGAAGAGTTCTATAAAGAAATTTTAGATGTGCTTGCAAACTTAGGCACACAAAAAGCGTAAGGAAGGAAGTTCAATCATGCTATTTAAACTTTCCATGTCAGGGCTAAAAAGTAAGTTACAAGATTATACTGTATTACTTTTGGGTCTTATTATATCTATTTCAATTTTCTATATGTTCCAAACCCTAGCGCAAAATAAAGCATTTCTTGAATCTAATACACAGATGCCTGCTATTGTATTTGCATTTCAAATTGGTTCCGTTTTACTAGCAATTATAACGTTCTTCTATATTTTATATGCAAATTCTTTCTTATTATCCCTTCGCCAAAAAGAGTTTGGGATGTATATGATGTTAGGAGCAAAAAAGCATAAAGTTACACTACTTATGTTTATTGAAACAATCGTATTAGGTGCAGCGTCACTTGTGATTGGAATTACAATTGGTGTGGGACTTGCAGAAGGTATCGGTCAGTTATTGATGAAACAGTTAGAGTTTTCTGGTGAGGGTTATCAAGTATTTTATATTCCATCTATGACTGTTACTTGCATCTTCTTTTTTGCCTTATTTGTACTATCAGCCATCATGAATAGTATGAAATTGTCACGTATTTCTGTTTTGCAGCTTGTACATGCAGATGCACAAACAGAGCGTGTCGCAGTAAAAGGTAAAATGACAGCTGTAGTTGCATTCCTTGGTTTGATTTTACTAGGTATTGGTTATGCATCACTGATCTATATATCACAGCTACAGGGAGATGATATACTGACAACTCCTACATTCATGGCTATTGGATTAATCGCAGCAACAGTTGGTACTTATATGCTATTTGGATCTCTTCTCCCCGTTATGGTTAAAAAGGTACAGAGTAATAAAAAACGTAGGGAAAAAGGGCTGAATGCTTTTACTTTTGCTCAATTAAACTTCCGTATTAACAGCCTAACCAATGTACTGGCAACTGTAGCAATCTTAGTAGCTCTTGGAGCTGGTGGAATTGCTTGTGGTATGGCATTTAAAAACGATGTTCTAAAACAGACTGATAAAGGAACGATTTATGATTCAGTAGTTCATAATCCAACAGTGGAAAAAAAGAAATTGTTAGACGGTATTCCATTTAAAGAGAAACTTGAATATCGCTACAAGGTGGATGATAGGTATGTTTATTATATAAAAGAAGAGCTAGAGAATAATCGTCCTTTAGTAAAAGATAGAAAAACTGAAAAGACAATCAAAGTTTCAGAGAAAATTCCCATGAATGCATTTGCATTGTCAAGACAATGGGGTAAAGATGATGGAAAACCAAAACAATGGAGCGATGCTTTCCAAACAATTCAACCAGAGTATATGTATCCGAATCATGAAGTGAAAATTGTCAATCAAAACATATATGATAATATGAAAGGTACAGAAAATACCGTGTTTATTGGGAGAACAGATAATTTTGGCGCATACTTAAAAGAATGGAAAAAACTTGATGAATTACAGGTAGTTAAATATAAAAATGTGAAAGCAGAAGAACTGGGTAGTAAGTATCAAACATATAAGTGGAATCAAAGTTTTTCTAACGGACTCATGTTTATGGGCTTCTTCGTTGGAATTGCGTTCTTAGCAATGATGGCAAGTTGTCTGATGTTTAAAGTTCTGTCTGGTGCATCCAAAGACCTCACACGTTATCAAATGCTTCGTAAAATCGGTGTTCGCCGAGAGTTATTAACACACTCGATTTATAAAGAGTTATTTTTTATATTCTTAGTCCCAGCAATTGTGGGTATTGTTCACGTATTAGTTGGTATGAATATGTTCAGCCCTCTTTTAATTGATCCGTATTTCCGTATATGGTTACCACTTGTTATTTTTGTAGTGATTTACTCGATGTATTACTTGATTACAGTTCAATTATATAAAGGAATTGTACTCCCGAAAAAAGATTAATGTAATGATGTTATATATACGAAGTATCAATATAATCGGAAGCCGTTTTATTGATCATCCTGAATGGGTATAAGAAATTTAGAAATAATAAATGGACTAGCACTACAGTCCATAAACGATTGGTTCTTATAGGATAGTACCACATTGCTATCAAGCTAACAAAACAAAATACCCCCTAAAAAAAATACGCTATTCTTTCTGTAGAATCATTGGAAAGAATGGTGTTTTTTATATTTTTCTATATATTAGTATAAAAGAATGATATTATCTGTGAATTATAGATATACATTCATCTTAGGTTGATAGTGATGCATGGTGCCTCCATGTATATAAATACATTTTGTCGAAATTATTAAAAAGGGGAATTTTTCTATTTGAAGAACTAATAATTGATTGTCAATATGTATTAGAAATCTCAATCTAAACTAAAGGAGAACAAAATGGGACAAAACAATAAGGGCTTTTCTGAAACAGGATTGCGCAAAATGCGCAATGTATTGGCGCAGCATGTCGATTCTGGAAAGATTCCTGGGCTCGTCGCCTTAGTCAGCCGAAACGGCGAGACGCACGTCGAAGCGCTTGGAACAATGAGGCATGATGGCGGTGCACCAATGCGTCGGGACACGATTTTTCGATTGGCGTCCACTAGCAAGCCAATCGCAGTTTCACCAGTAATGGTTTTGCTCGATGAGTGCAAACTGCATTTAGACGACCCAGTAGACAAATGGCTACCGGAACTCGCCGACCGGCAAGTGTTGAAACAGCCCGACGGCCCGCTAGAAGAGACCGTCCCAGCACGGCGTCCTATCACTGTACGAGACTTGTTGACCTCCACATTCGGGCTCGGAGTGGATCTCACGTTGATGGGTTCTCCAATCATGAACGCATTCTTCGAGAGTGGGATATTCGACACGCCAGGGCAGGATATGCCCGATCCAGATGAGTTTATGCGTCGCCTAGGTGCACTTCCGCTAAGCTATCAGCCCGGAGAGCGGTGGCAGTATCATATCAGTTTAGAAGTAATCGGTGTTCTTGTTGCCAGGGTCACGGGTCAGACGTTCGAGTCGTTCTTGCGCGAACGCATATTCGATCCGCTAGGAATGAAGGACACTGGATTCTACGTACCTGAGCTCAAGATTGACCGGCTTCCACCAGCCTTCAACCCCGATCCGCAGACAGGTGAATTCATCGTGTGGGATGACGGTGTGGGCGGACGTTACAGCAAACCTCCAGCATTCCAAGCAGGCGGTGGTGGACTGCTTGGAACCGTCGACGATTATCACGCGTATTTGCAGATGCTTTTGAATAAAGGGATGCATGGTACTAAACGGATCCTGTCTAGGCCCGCAGTCCAGCTGATGACCACCAACCGTCTTACTCCTGAACAACAAGTATACCGAGACGATTTGGCCAAAAATAACGTCCATTTGTCATTCGGACAAGGGATCCAAGGTGGCTGGGGCTTTGGGATGGCGGTGCGTACCTATCTTGGAGACTACGCGTCTATCGGTCAATTCGGCTGGGATGGCGGAACCGGCACTTCAGCTTACGCTGATCCAGATAAACAGTTTATTGGAATTCTGTTCACCCAGGTTGGGATGTCCACTCCGGCCCCATCGCATCTTATCCAAGACTTCTGGACCACGGCCTACCAAGCGATCGAAGACTAGGGTATCGTTTAAAGAAAAACGCCAAGACGGATAGACAATCATAGGCTTGATGGCCACGATCAACACCATGGTTAAAAGTTAGGATAGGACCGTATTGGAAGTACTGCGGTAACAGTTGGGCATTATTAATAATAGCACAACAAAAAATCCTCTTGGATGCAAGAGGATTTTTTTATTGGGAATAGTAAGGAGGAGGGAGGTGCATTACATATGGGAAAAGGTAGAAGTAATAATGCTGGTAAAGAGCAACCAAATTTCGATGATTCATCTAATTTCGCTAAACAAAGCCAACCGACAGAAAAGAAGAAGAAGTAAAAAAAGGATCTCTCTTGATAAAGAGAGATCCTTTTTTACTATATTGACGTTTCAGCACAATAGATCGATTGTTCAACCAAATAGTCATTCATGTAAGGCTTAAACTCCTGCTTCCACTACTGTGAAAGCTTCTCCAAATGATGGGCAATATCAACATACATATCGGAATAAACCGAATGTATTTCATTACTAGGTGTAGCATTAGAAGAGAAGTGGACGATTACCATATTTGCTTTCGGATCGATATAAAGTGTCTGTCCGTAACTGCCTAACACTTCGAAAGCACCTTGTTCATTGTGCGGAATCCACCATTGATTATGATAAGAAATAGAAGCGCCATTGCCAATTGCGAGTTCACCTTCATGTACATTTTCCACACTTTCTGTAATGGAGGAAGGGATGATTTGTTTTCCGTTATATTCCCCGTTATTTAATAGTAGTTGACCGAATCTTGCCATATCTCTAGCAGTTGCATTTAAACCAGCGCTTGCTTGTTCTACTTTTGTTTCGTCTGTAACGTAATACGCATTTTCTTCCATACCAATTTGAGACCATATTCGTTCGCTAACATTTTCAGCTAATGATTTACCAGTGATAGTTCGAATAACCCAAGCGAGTGTTTCCGCTGATCCGTTATCGTAAGAAAAACCGGAACCAGGCGGTGCAGTTTCTTCTGCTTCTCGTAACATATCATAAATTTTCATCGGACCGTCGTAGTTTTTACCTCGGGGTAAAATATTGCTCGCTAAATATAGTTGTGCATCTTGATTTTCTAACGCTGGATGTTCATATCCATGAGTAGGGTACTCTACAGAAACTTGCATGTCCATTAATTGCTGGAGTGTAGCTTTACCGAACGGTGTATTGTTTAATTCTTTTATATAAGTGTCAGCTGTTTTCTCTAAATCGATACGATTTTCTTCAGCGAGAGATTGTATCATTGCCCCAGTAAAGACCTTTGCTAATGAAGCCATACCATGCGGTTCACTCTCGTTATATCCATTGAAATATCGTTCATATACAAGTTGCCCATTATGTACAACGACAAAAGCATCTGTTTTGTTATCGTCTAAAAGTTTTCTTAAAGGAGTCGTAGTTCCAAATCCACGCTCCACAGCAAAATCATCTAATTTTTGTAACGCAGTAGGGAAGTGAGCCACTTGGTCGGGATTGTTTTTGACTTCATTAATTAAAGTGAATTCTTTCATATGTGTGTACGACCAACGTAAGTAAGGATCATCTAACCAATTCTCCTTTGTCACGTTATTTTTTGATGGGGTTGTTTTATTATGTTTGAAGTATGTAAAACCAAGCCCTGTAATTACAAATATGCATGTTAGTATAAGTAAGAGTAGGGGAGATTTTTGTAGTTTCATATAGGTCCCTCCTTTATTTGCTACTATAAGTATACGCTCGTCTTGAAAGAAATACAAAATAAGGAAAGTAAACGGGGAAGTTTACTTTCCTTATTAACGTTAAGCGGAAATTTGTCCGTCTGTACGTTGTTTCTTGAATTTTTGTTTTCGACCGTGTAATCCATAATATAGAAGTAAAGTGAACGCAACGATAATAGCTGCGATAAAATACATATTATGATAACTTGATTTCGCTGCGACGATACCTAAAATGAAAGAACCAAAGCCAATACCACTATCAAAGAATGAGAAGTACGTAGCTGTCGCAGAACCACGTCGATGATTTGGCGCCGCAGAAATTGCAATCGTTTGGAAACTTGGAATTAATGTTCCATAACCTAAACCGATTAATACACCTGCGCTTAGGAACCAAAATGGAGTTTGCGCTTGACTTAATGCGAACATCCCAATTGTGAAAATAATAATAGCTGGATAAACAAGTACGTTTTCACCGTAGCGGTCAAAAATCTTTCCTGTAAATGGACGAGAAATTACAACAACAAGTGCGTATACAATGAAGAAATAACTTGCAATATCGGCTAAACCGAGCTCTTTCGCATATATAGGAATAAAGGATAAAATACCACTATAAGAAAAGGCTAAAACAAATCCTGTCAGAGCGATTGGAATAGAAGATGGTTCAATTAAATCTTTCCACTTCATTTTTTCTCGTTTTTGTTTTTTCACTGGTGCTTCATGTGGAATATTTACAAGTAATCCTAATAAAAATGCAAGTAATGAAAATACGGAACAAACGATAAATAGTACAGTAAACGAAAAATGAGAAATAATTGTTAAACCTAAAAAAGGACCAATTACCATCGGCAGACTCATAAATACGCCGAAATAAGCAAGTGCTTCGCCTCGTCTATGAGCTGGCGCAACATCAGTTACAATCGTACCAGTTGCTGTCGTCGCCATCCCAAAGCCAATACCATGTAAGAAGCGAAGGGCAAGTAATAAAAATAAACTTTGCGCACCGAAATACATAACAGTAGCGGCTAAAAATAATGAAAGTGAAATAAATAATATTTTCTTTCTTCCTAAGTCATCGAGCCATTTTCCTGTAAATGGTCTACATAAAACAGAAGAAATAAGAAAAACAGTTGCAACTAAACCAATTTCCTCAGGTTTTCCTTTTAGGCCGTCTATTACATAGACAGGTAAAGTAGTCATAAGCATATAGAATGTTAAAAAGAGAAATAGACTACTAAAACAAGTTCCGAGGAAATCCTTCGTCCAAAGTTTTTCACTTTGCATCGTCATCCCTCCAATTTAATCTAAGTTTTTAATAATTTGTTGTAACACTTGAAATGCTTGATGTAAGTCATCTTCGTTAATACCATCTAGCGTCTTTTCTTCGAAAGTATCCACTTCTTCTTGCCATACTGGAATCATTTTTATAGCTGTTTCGGATAAAGAAATAAGCTTCTCACGGCGATCTTTTCCTTCTGTACGAATAATCCAGCCCATTGTTTCCATACGTGTTAACGTACGAGTCATCGTTGGTGATTCAACATTTAAATACTGGCATAATTCTGTTTGTGTACAAGAACCGGTTTGATTAATGCGAAAAATAACAGCCCACTGCGCACTAAATAACCCAGTTGGAGATACGCGTTCATTAAATTTCTTCGTAAACTTTCGAGAAGTCTGGCTGACGATGTGAAAAAAATGTTGTTTTTCGTCCATATATTTTGATCCTTTCAAATTAGTTACCTAGCTAACTATATCTTTTTTTATTATAGTTGTCTAGTAATAGGCATGTTGTTTTATGTAAAAATTTCGCATAGGTTTTATGTTGAGAACATATATTCTGTGTGTTATTCTTTAATTATATAAAGAATTTTCTTTCTATTAAAAAGAATGGGGGAACTTGTGATGATTAAGCCTGCAACAATGGAGTTTGTTTCACTATCGAATGGAGAAACGATTGCGTATCAGGAAGTTGGAAGGCGAAATACAGAAACTCTCGTACTCATTCACGGGAACATGACATCGTCACAACACTTTGATTTAGTTATCGAAAAGCTGCAAAATCAATACCATATTTACGCTCTTGATTTAAGAGGATTTGGACAATCGACGTATAATAAGTCGATAGATTCATTACAAGACTTCGTAGAAGATGTAAAATTATTTATCGATCAATTAAAGCTAGAGAAGTTTTCGTTAATGGGATGGTCAATGGGCGGTGGTGTTGCGATGCAATTTACAGCGAATCACCCAACTTTTGTAGAAAAGTTAATTTTAGTAGAATCAGTAGGGATGAAAGGCTATCCAATCTTTAAAAAAGATATTAACGGGGAACCGATCGTATCAAGTTTAGTAAAGACGAAAGAAGAAATCGCGCAAGATCCCGTACAAATCGCTCCAGTACTAGATGCGATAAAAAATATGAATAAATTATATTATCGTACAGTGTGGAATCTATTAATATATACACACAATCAACCGGAACCGGATCGTTATGAGAAGTATTTAGATGATATGTTAACGCAGCGTAATTTCGTAGATGTGAATTATGCGCTCATCACATTTAATATTTCGGATGAACATAATGGTGTGGTAGAGGGAAATAAACAAATTCATCGTATTAAAACTCCTACACTCGTCATACAAGGTGACAGGGATTACGTCGTACCGCAAGTAGTCGGTGAGGAATTAGCAAAACATTTGCCAAATGCAAAATTGCAGGTGTTAGAAGATTGCGGGCACTCACCGTTTATTGATTGTTTAGATGTATTTATAAATCATGTAGAGAATTGGTTAGAACAGAAATAGTCCCCGAAAGCAAAAGTATTGCATATACTATAACATTTGTAGGTAAAAGGGGAGATTACTAGTGCATCAACCGTTTTTAATTGCGCATTCGCCATATAATCATCACTTATATGCAAAAATAATGATAAGCCCGATGTATTTGCAAGTTTCACCAGCTGTAGTTCCTTTACAAATACAGCAGCCACCAATCGCTCATTCACATCCGTACTTATATGGCCCTTCATTTTATGAAAATCCATATTTTAAACATTTTCATTACAATGTGAAAGCACAAGTTTGGGAAGGATAAGAAGCTAAAAGGCTCATTCTTTTAGCTTCTTTTTATTGTTAATATTCGTACACGCATTTGAAGAAACCGTTTATAATGAAAAGTGGAAAGCGTGAGAAGGAGAGGGAACAGGATGTCGATGCGTTTTACTTTTTGGATTATGGTTGGGATTGTGGCAATCTCAGGTTTATCACAGGGGATGCTCTTACCTGCCATTGCAATGATTTTTGAACAAGAAGGGGTTAGTTCAAGTATTAATGGTATTCATGCGACGGCATTATACATTGGGATATTAGTTATTTCACCGTTTCTTGAAAAACCGATGCAAAAGTTTGGAATGAAGCCAATTATCGTCATTGGTGGGTTTCTTGTTATTATTTCATTATTCTTTTTTACACAAACATTTTCGTTTTGGGTATGGTTTATCCTTAGATTTCTAGTTGGAGTCGGAGATCATATGCTTCATGTTGGAACGCAAACATGGATTACGACAACATCGGATCCGAGTAAAATAGGTAGACAAGTATCGATATACGGTGTATTCTTCGGAATTGGTTTTGCCGTCGGTCCGTATTTAGCAAGCACTGTTCAGTACGGTCTTGCAACACCATTTATCATATCTACTATACTTTGTTTAATAGGTTGGCTTTTACTACTCCCAACGAAAAATGCATTCCCAGCACAAGATGAAAGAGAAGTGAAGAGTGAATCATCATTTTCTCGTTATAAACAAGTTGTTGGATTAGGGTGGATTGCATTACTGGGACCACTTGCATACGGTGTGCTTGAAGCAATGTTAAATAGTAACTTACCAGTATACGCACTTCGTAAAGGGTGGTCTGTATCGGAAGTTTCCTTCTTATTGCCAGCGTTTGCAGTTGGGGGCATTATTACACAAATTCCTCTCGGTATATTAAGTGATAAATACGGAAGGGACCGTATATTAACGTGGACGTTCAGCATAGGTACGAGCATTTTTCTACTTGCGGCCGTATTTGATCAATATTACTGGATAGTCTTTGCCTGCATGCTGTTAGCTGGTATGGTCATTGGATCTTGCTTCTCTTTAGGACTTGGATTTATGACAGATTTATTACCGAGACACTTACTACCAGCAGGTAATATATTATCTGGAATCGCCTTTAGTTTAGGAAGTATTATGGGGCCTGTATTAGGAGGCGTATTTATAGAAAAAATACAGTATACAAGCTTTTTTATTGCAGTTATGATTATAATAGGGATTCTCGCAATGGTATATATGATCTACATGAAGAATCAATTCGCATCAAGAAAAATAGAAAGTAGGTTAGGGCATGACAAAACAACCTAATAAAAAGAAATTTGAAGTACTCGAAAACGAAGCAATTACAGACTGCTTAGCTCGCATGGAACAAGAAGGATACGCCCCGTCTCGTCGTATGGAAGAGCCAATCTTTCATGAAGTGAAGAAAGACGGAAAAACAGTAGTTGAACCGTGTGGTAGAAAAATTGTTTTTGAGGGAAAATTGAAGTAATACAAATAGAACATTTTCTTTATAGTATAAGGCCATCCAATTCGTTCGAGTTGGATGGCTTTTTTTTTACGACTGGTCAATGGAGGAAAAGGGATTTTAGGAGGGGGATAGAATGAAGAGATATTTTCTGGGAAGAACGAATAAAAATGAGTTGCGCTGTCTTCGTTAGTAAAGGTAGTACTGTGAGACCTTTACTAAATAAAAAAATCTAATAGTAGTCCGAAGAATGCTAAACGTATAGAGTTTTGGAGTTGGGACAGGAACTATAGAGCCGTGACTATAATTCATTTAAATAAGATTGATATGTAAACGTTGTAGAATGAAATTGGCAAATCGAAAATGGTAGTGCGGGTGCTGATACCCGCACTACCATTTTAGCTACAAAGGTGCTACTCATTTGTGAACTAGCATGCTTTTCGGACAAATACTTTTTGTATGCTATTTGTTCGTACTAGCCAAATACATGAGCATGTGGAATTTTTCGTCTATTACATGATAATCGAAATAAGGTCCTGGATCTGTACAGTAACCGATATTTTCACTTTGCGTAATTTGAAATCCATTGACTGATAAATTTTCTTCTAAGTATTTGGGATACAAAATATGCTCGTTGGAATTTGGATATAAGCCTGAAATGTTTTTCAAGGATTTGGCCGAGCTATCATAATACGAGTATCCGCCGACAATTGTTGAACTGTTATGTAAATAGTTTTTTAGAACGTGAATGGGGAATTGCGGATTGAGCAGTGAAAAATCAGTTACTGAAAAACTATCTACAAAAATATCGATGCTAAGCGGTTTTAATGGCAAATTTAAATCGGAATTCAAAATATAAAGGACGCGTGGCCTCGGATTCATACGCTCAATTCTGTTTCGAACCTTCTTGAGCATCTCAAGTGAATAGCCACTGAATACATAGGATGCGCTCGTTTCAAGAACATCGATATATTTAGGTAGTGACACGAAAGCGTCAACGTTTGTTTCCACAATTAATTTGTTTTTCAAATCTATATTTTGTAGAACTTTTTGAAATTGAAAATTAATTTTTTCAAATAAGTTAATCATTTTGGGATTAATCTCTTTAATCGTTTCTTTATCGTAAAAATAAGATGGATAAGGAGACGTCTCATACAAGTTCGCGGTAATGATAATACCTTCCTCGATAGTTGCTTCGTATCCACAGGTACAAGTTAAACTTCCCGTGTGAATGTAAACTTTTTTAATCGTTACATCTTTCATTTCAAGGGGAATTTGGCATTTCGGACAATAGAGCAGATTTACAAAGTCAAGCGGGATTCCTGTAATATTCTCTTCTTTGGATGAAGGCGAGCTAGTTTGAACCGCCTTTTCAATCAATTGGATAGCTTTTGATATGTCTTCTTTTTTTTGGATCAGTTCGTTCTTTTTATCAGTGAGCAAGTTGTTGTAGTAGTCGATATCCTCATGGTCCGAGAAGCTTGTAACACGCCGATACGATAAAGTTCGTTGGATTTCTAACAATGAAAAATGAAATTTTTTCAACTCGGTAATAAAAGCCATGTCGTCGAAACACAATTGGTTCATTTGATACTGGGTGTTTTTTTTGTCTGGTATTAATAATCCAAGTTCAATGTAATAACGAACGGTATCAGTCGTAACATGAAAAAGTTTTGCAAATGCACCAATTTTCATAGATGTGTCCCTCCGATGAAAAAAGTGGAGTTACTCCACTTTTTTCGCAAAATGAATTCAAAAAACTCTTAAATGACTATTGACTTGGAGGAAACTCCAAATCATATTATTAATTCAATAAGAGTGAATATTGCGAATATTTTTGACTGTATTGTAACATACATGTCACGAAAGGAGAAGGATTAGCTATGGAAAAGATGGATCGAATGGATACGCTCTCTCTGTGGACAGCGACTGCAAACAGCTATGATAAAGGAAAACCTCTTGAAGGAAATGAAGAGGCGGATGTTGTCATTATTGGCGCAGGTTTCACAGGTCTTTCTTCTGCATATCATTTGCAAAAATTAGGAAAGAGTGTCATTGTCCTTGAGCAGGAAACAATCGGATATGGCGCAAGCGGTCGCAACGGCGGGATGGTATTGCCGGGCTATAAGTCAACGATGCAGGAGCTTGCTAAAAAGTATGGTGCCGAAGAGGCAAGACAGCTTAACGATCTTTCTCTGCTTAGTGTTGAATTAGTTAAAAACATTATCGACGAGCATCAAATCAACTGTAATTTTAGAAAGACAGGTCACATTGTGGCAGCTTACAAAGCCAAACATTTTGAAGGATTGAAACATGAAAGTGAGTACTTAAACAAAAATTTTGGATATGAATGTAGCGTGCTTAATCGAAGTCAGTTGCATCAAGAAATTGATTCCCCGCAATATTATGGTTGCTTAGTCGACAACTCGAGTTACTCATTCCAACCACTGAACTATGCAATTGGTTTGGGGGAAGCAGCGAAATCAATTGGTGCAAAAATCTTTGAGCATTCGAAAGCATTATCTATTGAGTACGGCCGAAATAGTGTGAAAGTTGTTACAGAAAAAGGTACTGTTACAGCGAAAGACATTATTGTTGCTACAGATGGTTACTCTGGAAAAATCATGGCTGAACTGAATAAAGGCGTACTGCCAATTTCGGCACGCATTATTGCTACTGAACAGCTTTCAGAAACACTTTTGAATAGCGTCATTCCTAAAGATCGCATGGTTTTTGATACGAGTAGTTTCCTTTACTATTTCAGGCGTACACCAGATAATCGAATCGTATTTGGCGGTGGTGATATTCGTCCGAACTTAGGTGATGCCGTTTATCAAAGTGTGTACGATGCTATGGTTAAAATAATGCCAAAACTAGAAGGAAGCAAGATAGATTACAGGTGGGGTGGATTTATCGGTGTGACAATTGATACGTTCCCGGTTATCGGTAAATCTAAAGAAGGTGCATATTTTGCAACTGGTTATACAGGCCACGGCGCGTCTCTCTCAACATTGTTTGGTAAGTTATTGGCACAATGGATCGTTACGGGGAATGCAGGTGGATATCGATTTGAAAAGGAACGTCTCAAATCATTCCCATTCTATAATCAGAAAACGATGCTGGTCAATATAGCACATATTGGTTTCAAGCTGGTAGATATTATTGCGTAAAGGAGAGGTGTTTATGGAAATAAACATGTTCATTGACGGAAAATGGGTAGAAGCATTATCGGGTGCTAGACGAAATATTATTAATCCTGCAACTGAAGAGGTTATTGCAACGTCCGCTCATGGATCAGCAGATGATGCGAAACTAGCAATAAAGGCGGCGCGTAAAGCGTTTGACAGCGGAATTTGGTCAGATTTATCGGCTGATGAAAGAGCTGATTATCTATATAAGATTGCAGATCGTCTTGAAGAGAAGACAGCTGAAATTGCCCGTTTGGAAACTGCAAATAACGGTAAGGTTATTCGTGCAACAACCTATGTAGATATTCCAGTATCGGTTCAATGCTTCCGCTATTATGCTGACTTGATTAAAGGTATAAAAAAGGAATCTTACAATCGTGATGATTCTTCAGAAACGATTGTTATTCATGAACCGATTGGTGTTTGTGGACTGATTGTACCTTGGAACTTCCCGCTTATGCTAGCTGTTTGGCAAATTGCTCCTGCACTTGCCGCAGGGAATACAATTGTAATTAAACCTGCTGACGTCACTCCTGTAAGCGTATTCAAGTTATTTGAAATTATCGAAGAGATTGGGCTTCCAGACGGAGTGGCAAACTTAGTATTGGGACCTGGTTCAAAGGTTGGGAATGAGCTTGCAGAGAGCTATGATGTTGACAAAATTGCCTTTACAGGTGGAACAAAAACAGGTCAAAGTATTATGCGAGCAGCCGCGGGCAATATGAAAAAAATTACACTGGAGCTAGGGGGGAAATCTCCACTTATTGTGTTCGACGATGTGGATTTTGAAACTGCTGTCGATAATGCGATGTTTGGTATTTTCCACAACGCTGGGCAAGTTTGTTCAGCTGCATCCCGTTTGCTTGTACAAGAGACCATTTACGATAAATTTGTTGAAAGATTGGCCGAGCGTGCAAGTACAATTGTAGTTGGCAACGGGGAAAGCGAGAATATCGAAATGGGAGCTCTCACAACCGAGTCTCATATGAATGACGTTTTACATTATATAAAGAGTGGAATGGAAGAAGGTGCAAAATTAGTTTGTGGTGGTAAACGTTTAACAGAAAATGGGCTTGATCGAGGTTTTTTTATCGCACCAACAATCTTTGCTGATGTAAATGCAGATATGCGTATTGTTAAGGAAGAGATTTTTGGACCAGTCCTTGTTGTACAGAAATTTAAAGGTGAGGAAGATGCGATCCAAAAAGCGAATGATTCCATTTATGGATTAGCCGGTGCTGTATTTACTGAAGATATGGACCGAGCAAAACGTGTCATTAGTAAATTGCGTGCGGGAATTACTTGGATTAATAGTTATCATCTTGCTTATGTTGAAGGTCCTTGGGGCGGGTATAAGCAAAGTGGAATCGGTAGGGCTTTAGGTGTTGCCGGGCTGGAGCACTTTATGGAAACGAAGCAAATCAATATCCACCAGCATGCCAAGCCTGTAGGTTGGTATGTGAATTAATTGAGCTTAACTTGCTATATAAATTATTTGTAAGGGGATATGCTCATGAAAATAGTGGACAACCGTCCGTCATCGAACATAGAGAAGCCAGAAGGAATGAATAAGTCGGTGGATGATTCAGTGCTCGGAACCAAAAGTATTCCGTTACTATATTTACGGTTTGCTTTGGCAGGAATTATGGCTAATGTAATTCTAGGAGTTGTATCGGTTATTGATGGCTATTTCGTCAGTGGCTTTCAGGAGCTAGAAATCGAAGGAATCGGAATTGGATTTACGGTCATGGTTATTACCCGTATGATTGGGGTTCTTTTGGGGATAGGAGCCGGAGCGGTCATTTCACTTCGAATGGGGAAAGGGAAGATAGAAGAAGCTAGAAGTATTATGGGACAAACTTTATGGTTTACTCTTTTCCTTTCCACTTTGATAGCTGTACTTGGATTGGTCTTTGAAACTGATATTATGATTCTATTTGGAGCAAGTGATGAAGCACTTCCGTATGCGGTGCAATATAGCCGACTACTATGGATTTCGTTGCCATTAACGATATTGGCCGTTGTATTAAGTATTTTAGCTAATATCGATGAAAAACCTATATTGTCAATGAACAGTTGGTTAGTCGCAGCAGTTGTTGCTGGAGTTATGGAATGGATTATGGTAGTGAAGTACGACATGGGGATGATGGGTTCTTCATGGGCTAATACGATTTCGCAATCGATTCCTGTTCTCTTAATCTTTTATTTCTGGTTTGGTAAAACAAAACTGAAGCCAAAAATGAAAGATGTGATGATTAATCTTAAGAAGATTGGTGAAGTAGTTTGGACGGGGTTTGCATCTTTCTCTAGTCAGTTCATGATGTTTATTGCAATTATTTTCACCAACAATTTACTGCAAAGCTACGGAAGTGGTCTGCACGTTGCAGCTTTCACGATTCAAAATGGTTACATTACAAATCTTCTTGCTTTAGCGGCGCTCGGTGGGATGACAGGGCTTCAACCGATTATTAGTTATAATTACGGTGCAGGCAACCTTGATCGTGTGAAACAAGCAATTAAGATGGGACTCATTTTTACAGTTTCCTTCTTTGTAATTGTGACAGCTATATTAATCATTTTTGCAGATCCAATTGTGTCATTTTTTTCCGGTGGTAATCCTGAATTGCAAAAACTGGGCATTTGGACGACGGTTGTATTCAATTGTTTGTTTACACTTAGTGCAGTTAGCTTGCTTGTCTCTGGTTATTTTGAATCACAGGAGAGAAACTGGTCCGCAACGTTTATTAGTGTTAGCAAAATATTGTTGTTCATGATACCGTTTCTATTTATTTTTCCGAAGTTCTGGGGTGTAGAAGGTGTATGGTACGCTGCTCCTGCTGCCGAAATTCCAGGCGTTCTCATTGCCATATACTTTATGAGAAAAGAGTTCAAACGTTTAAAGGTTACCAATGTTAATACAGATACCAATGTTAAAACAGTAGATGTATAGGAACGTATTCCGTCAAAATTACTAATAAGAGAGAGGGGTATCATCATGTTTTTTGCGAAAAAAATTACAGCAGAAGAAGCAGAGCAACTAGGTGCCAACACATGGGAACCATGGGTAGGTGAACCAAATAAAGGAACGTGGCATGTAGAAGAACAGGAAGTTTTCTATGTGACAGACGGTGAAGTGTTTATTACTGTTGATGGAAAAAAGTATCATGTTACAAAGGGCTGGGTTGTTTCCTTGGATAAGGACCTTGTTTGTGAATGGGATTGCCCAGTATTTTTGAAAAAGAATTATAAGATGAACCATGAGATTAATCTGAAATAATGTGAACTGGGGAGTGGACAAATGCTAAGCAGATGACTGCTCCTGCATATGCAATCGATAAGAGTAAGATTAGTAATGTTAGAGAAATGTATATAAATAAGTTTATATACCGTCTAATGAATGCGCTTTCTTTTTTGTGAATGCAATACATACATAGGACGGCTATCTTAAAATTAGGAGGTTTCACCATGGTAGTAACCAAAAATGTACAAACGTTAAAAAATTATATTGGTGGACAATGGATAGAATCTAAAAGTAAACAAGTAGAAGATGTACCAAATCCAGCAACAGGAGAGATTATTGCTCGTGTGCCGCTTTCGACTAAAGAAGATTTGGATAGAGCTGTAGCAACTGCGAAAGAAGCATTCCAAACATGGAAAAAGGTTGCTGTACCTCGGCGTGCTCGGATTCTATTTCGCTACCAACAGCTTTTGATTGAAAACTGGGAGGAGTTAGCGAAACTCGTTACCTTGGAAAATGGAAAAAGTTATAAAGAAGCTTACGGTGAAGTACAGCGAGGGATTGAATGTGTTGAATTTGCAGCAGGTGCACCTACTTTAATGATGGGAGAGCAACTTCCTGATATTGCTACTGGTGTTGAATCAGGGATGTATCGTTATCCAATCGGAGTAATCGCAGGAATAACGCCATTTAACTTTCCGATGATGGTGCCATGCTGGATGTTCCCACTCGCGATTGCATGCGGAAATACGTTTGTATTAAAACCATCTGAAAGAACACCGTTGCTGGCGAATCGCATAGCTGAACTGTTTAAAGAAGCAGGTCTTCCAGATGGAGTACTAAATGTTGTACATGGTGCACATGACGTCGTGAATGGCATTCTTGACAATGAGGATGTGAAGGCTGTATCTTTCGTTGGTTCTCAACCTGTCGCTGAGTATATATATAAAACAGCAGCAGCAAACGGCAAACGTGTACAAGCTCTTGCAGGTGCAAAAAATCATTCGATCGTATTAAAAGATGCGGACCTTAGTTTTGCAGTGAAAGAAATTACAAGTGCTGCCTTCGGTTCAGCGGGTGAAAGATGCATGGCGGCGGCTGTTGTTGTCGTGGAAGAAGACGTTGCAAATGAGCTCGTTAATAGACTGCTTCAAGAGGCGAATGCAATTACGATTGGTAATGGTCTGGAAGAAGATGTTTTCCTTGGTCCCGTTATTCGTGACGGCCATAAAGAGCGTACACACGGATACATTCAATCTGGTATAGAGCAGGGAGCGACACTTATTCGTGACGGACGTGAAGATGATGCAGCAAACGGTGACGGTTATTTTGTCGGTCCAACGATTTTTGACAATGTGACACAGGAAATGAAAATCTGGCAAGATGAAATCTTCGCACCGGTTCTTTCTATTATACGCGTAAAAGACTTGGCGCAAGCAATTCATGTTGCTAATGCATCACCGTTCGCAAATGGTGCATGCCTATACACCGATAGCGCGAAAGCAATTCGTGAATTCCGTGAAGAAATTGATGCAGGTATGCTTGGGGTCAATCTTGGGGTTCCTGCTCCAATGGCATTCTTCCCATTCTCAGGTTATAAGAAATCCTTCTATGGTGATCTCCATGCAAATGGAAAAGATGGCGTAGAATTTTATACACGCAAGAAAATGCTTACGGCTCGTTATTGATAGAGTGATAGAAAATCATAAACGGATAGAATGGAGTTGGTGATTGTGCAAGCGACAGAGCAAACACGAAGTTTGAAACAAGCAGATGAAAAGTACCTTTGGCATGCAATGAAAGGAGCATCCCCTAATCCAACGAATTTAATTATTACAAAAGCAGAAGGAGCATGGGTGACGGATATTGATGGAAACCGTTATTTAGACGGCATGTCCGGTCTTTGGTGCGTGAATGTTGGATATGGCCGTAAAGAGCTTGCAAGAGCGGCTTTTGAACAACTGGAAGAAATGCCATATTTCCCTCTGACACAAAGTCATGTTCCTGCTATTAAATTAGCAGAGAAATTGAATGAATGGCTTGATGATGAATACGTTATTTTCTTTTCTAACAGTGGATCGGAAGCAAATGAAACAGCGTTTAAAATTGCTCGTCAATATCATCAGCAAAAAGGTGATCATGGACGCTATAAGTTTATTTCACGCTATCGTGCTTATCATGGTAATTCAATGGGGGCTCTTGCGGCAACAGGACAAGCACAAAGAAAGTATAAATATGAACCACTTGGGCAAGGATTCTTGCATGTAGCACCGCCTGATACGTATCGTAATCCAGAAGATGTTCGTACACTGGCAAGTGCTGATGAAATCGATCGTGTCATGACATGGGAGTTAAGTCAAACAGTAGCCGGCGTAATTATGGAGCCGATTATTACTGGGGGCGGCATTTTGATGCCTCCTGATGAATATATGGCAAAAGTAAAAGAAATTTGCGAGAAGCACGGTGCGTTGCTCATTTGTGATGAAGTAATATGTGGATTTGGGCGGACAGGGAAGCCGTTTGGATTTATGAATTACGGTGTCAAACCAGATATCATTACGATGGCAAAAGGTATTACAAGTGCGTATCTTCCTTTGTCGGCAACAGCAGTTAAACGAGAGATTTATGAGGCGTACGTAGGCAGCGAAGATTATAATCGATTTCGCCATGTGAATACGTTCGGAGGAAACCCTGCAGCTTGCGCCTTAGCTTTGAAAAATTTAGAAATTATGGAGAATGAGAAACTCATTGACCGTTCCAAGGAATTGGGTGAACGACTGTTATATGAACTAGAGGATGTAAAAGAACATCCAAACGTAGGAGATGTTCGCGGAAAAGGTCTTCTTTTAGGTATTGAACTAGTGGAAGATAAGCAAACAAAAGAACCAGCTTCCATTGAAAAGATGAACAAAGTTATCAATGCTTGTAAAGAAAAAGGTCTAATTATCGGTAAAAATGGTGACACTGTTGCCGGTTACAATAATATTTTGCAACTTGCACCTCCATTAAGCATTACAGAGGAAGACTTTACTTTTATCGTTACAACAATAAAAGAGTGTTTAGCTCAACTTTAATTTGTTAAAAGGCGGAAGATCCTATTGAGAGATGTAACTGTAAATACGGAATGAATTACTCGAAAAGGGTAATTCCGAAAGGGTTGAGTTTATGAAAGCTGATGTTGTCTTGTTAAATGGAGAGGTTATTACAGTCGACCAAAAGAATACAGTAGTCGAAGCTGTGGCAATACAAAATAATCGTATCGCATTTGTTGGTTCAAATGAGGAGGTTAAGAGTTTTATAGGAGAAAAAACGGATGTAATTGACTTGCAAGGAAAAACGCTTCTTCCTGGATTCATTGATTCCCATCTTCACCTCATTTCTTATGGACAAAATCAGTTGGCTGTCAGTTGTAAAGCTGAACATATTGATTCTATCGAAGCTTTGTTAGATGACCTAAAAAAGAAGGCATTAGAAACGCCAAAAGGTGAATGGATACGTGCTTGGGGCTTTAATGAAACCGCTGTGAAGGAAAAGCGTTATCCAACAATTACTGAGCTGGATGACATTTCAGTTGACCATCCTATTATTATAACTCGTACTTGTCACCACATAAGCGTAGTGAACAGCAAAGCATTAGAAATTGCGCAAATTAACGAGAACACACCGAACACGAGTGGGGGAGTTATTGATAAGGATCAGGCAGGAAAGCTTACAGGAAGGTTAATTGAAGCAGCAAATATGGAGATGAGTGAAGTTGCAAGTTATAAAGAAAGTGAAATGATGAAGGCTGTGAAAATTGCATCAGATCATTTCGTTGCAGCTGGTATAACGAGTATACATGACGCAGGTGGAGATGGACCTGAGAGTTTTCGTTTACTACAACGAGCTGTGAAGAGTAGGGATATTCGTGTCCGAATATATGCAATGATATGTCAAATAAATAACTCCCATGAATTTGTTAATAAAATGGTCGAAGCTGGTGTGATAACTGGTACGGGAGATGAGAGGTTCAAGGTTGGACCAGCTAAACTGTTTACAGATGGAAGTAGTACTGGACCTACAATTGCAACCCGTGAGTCGTATTCGAGTGATCGTAACAATTATGGCATTCTTTATTATAATGAGGAAGAAATTTATCAAGTGTTAGGCGAAGCACACAAAAAAGGTTATCAAATCACTGTGCATGCACAAGGTGATAAAGCTATTGAAATGTATTTAAATTGTGTAGAAAGGGCGTTAGAGGAATCACCAAGAAAAAATCATCGTCATCGAATCGAGCACGCGGGAATTTCTTCACCAGATTTACAAGAGAGAATGAAAAAACTTGAGATAGTTCCAATTCCAAACCCTCCATTTCCATATGAATTCGGAGAGATATATTTACGGCACTATGGTGATCGTGTTAATCATATGTACGCTGCTCGTGATTATATTGATCGAGGCATCATTGCAGCAGGTAGTTCGGATGCACCAGTTACCGACTATAACCCTTTATTAGGAATTCATGTTGCTGTCAATAGAAAAACGAAGTCTGGAATAGAGGTTGGTGTGAATCAATCTATAAGTGTAATGGAAGCTATTAAACTATACACATGGAATGGCGCTTATGCGAGTTTTGAAGAAGAGATAAAAGGAAGCATAGAGGTCGGAAAGTTGGCGGATTTAGTTATATTAAATGACAGCATTTTAAGTGTGAATCCAAACCAAATTAAAGATTTAAAAGTAGAAATAACTATTATTGATGGTGAAATTATTTATCAAGAAGAACAATCAGTGAAAATTTAATATTTCATCGTTTACATACCACGTAACTCTTGTAATGTTACGTGGTATTTTAGTTTGTTAGTTTTATGGAAATATAACGGTGCCATCGTATAGTCGTTTCATACCAGTATTCATTTACATAATTTTCGATATAGGAAATAACTATTTTTTTCTTTTAACTGTTGTTAATAGTACAGATTAACTTTTTTAATACTTGAGCTACATCATCTTTATCAATTGTACGATAGAGATAACGACTTCCTTTTTCATTTCTCCTAATTGTCTTCTTTATATGAATCGCAGGTGATATTGCTACTTTTTTAATATATTGGTAAAATAAGTTCTTGGGTCTTACTTATTGTGATTCGTATAGTGATTGTCGCTCGACTTAAAGAAAATAGGTACAAAAATTTTGCACTATCTAAAGAGGGGACGTCAACGATTCCCTCTTTTTGGAGCCACTCACAAATGTAAAGCAAGAGAAGAGGCTATATCTCCTCTCTTGTTTAGATTAACCAGCTACTACAATTGGAACAGGTATATCAAATTCAATATATGGAGGATGTTGATTGGAATCTAGTCGGCATCCTGGTGGATAATGCTTTTTTAGCAATCTATCAATTCTAATAGAATCGATAGATTGTTAGAAAGTGGAAAACGGTTATCCGTATATTCCGAAGCAGATGTAACAGAGTGTCCTTCCATAATGAAGTGTAAAACCAAAATACGTTGTTTAAAAAGTTATTTGTTAAAATTGGTTATAAGTAATAGAACAGAAAAGAGGATTACATGTTACATAATTTACAGAGAAGTAAAAATAAATTATTATTATGTCTTATTTTTTTAGTAATTTTAACCGCTTGTGATAATACAGATGTTAAGTCATCTAAAGCTTCATCACCACCGGCTCAATCAAATACAGATACATCATTAAAAGCACCAAACTGGGTAGAGAAAAGTCCCATTCAACAGTCTCCTAATTTTATTGAAGATAAAAAAGTAAAATCGGTTGTGAATGTAATGGCAACGGGTGATAATTTATATCATGATGCAGTAATTAAAGATGGCAAACAAAAAGACGGTTCATATGATTATCACTATATTTATGAAAATATCAAAAAAGCTGTTCAATCAAGTGATCTTGCTATAGTGAACCAGGAGACTCCAATAGCAGGAAATAATCTAAAAGTACAGGGATATCCGACTTTCAATACACCTGAAGAAGTAGGTCAATCTTTAGTGGACACTGGATTCAATATAGTGACGCAAGCGACAAATCACGCTATGGATATGGGTATTAAAGGTGTTGCGAATACAAGAGAATACTGGAAGAAATATCCGGATGTTATCCCATTAGGCATTAATGAGAATCAAAATGAGCGTAATGAAATAAAAACGATTACAAAAAATGGTATTCGTTTTGCGTTACTAAATTATACATACGGTACGAATGGAATTAAAATTCCAGCTGATAAGTCTTGGGCATTAAATGTAATGGATAAAAAAGCGATACAAAATGATGTGGAAAAGGCAAAGAGTAGCTCCGATATGGTGATTGTTATGGTGCATTGGGGAGTAGAATATACCTCTACACCTTCAAAGCAACAAAAAGAAGTTGCTCAATATTTAACAGATTTAGGTGTAGATGTAGTAATTGGAAATCATCCACATGTAATTCAACCAATTGAGTGGAAACAAAATAAAGATGGACATGATACGCTAATCTATTATTCTCTTGGAAATCTTATTTCTGCTCAAGAAAAATTAGAAACATTGGTTGGAGGACTATCTTATATACAATTCGTCAAGTATGAAGATAAAACTTTTGGTATACGACAAGCGGCACTCGTACCGACAGTAACCGACTATGCTGATGGTAAGAAACAATTTAAAATTCAATTTTTAAAAGATTATTCGGATGAAGATTCTAAAAATCATGGGATTAAAAAATTTGTCGGCCCCGTTTCTTTAGAGGATTTCAAGGAGATTCCTAGAGATGTGTTGGGAAATTGGTATAAAGACTAATAAACAAAAAGGGAATGAGATACAATTAAAAAATTTATAATTTTAGCATTGGTATTGGCAATGGGATGGAGCCTTGCTGCTTGTAGTGGAAAGCAAACATCTCAGGAAACTACTAATAATAACGATAAAAATAAAAATGAGATAAATGCGAATAAAAAAGATGTTTTACCTATCTCTGATGTTAATGATTGGAGAATTATTCTTGTAAATAGAGAGCATATGTTATCAAAGGAACTAGGAATTGAATTAACAAGTATTACTCAAAATGCGAAGCCAAATATGAAAATAGATAGTAGAATTGCAACTTCCTATCAGGATATGGTAACAGCTGCAAAAAAAGAGGGAATCAATCTTTATTTAAGATCAGGTTATCGAGCTATAAAATTACAACAAACTTATTATGATGCTTCAGTTAAAAGCTATAAATCTCAAGGTTTGTCGGATAAAGAGGCTAGTGCTAAGGCATTGGAATATCTTCAGTATCCTGGTGCAAGTGAACATCATACGGGATTAGCGTTAGACATTATTTCAGTTGAATGGCAGAATACGGTAGAAGATTTAAATGCAAAATTTGAAACGACTGATGCATTCAAATGGTTAGATAAGAATGCTGCAGAGTATGGGTTTACTCTCCGCTATCCGAAAGATAAAGAGAATATTACTGGCATTAAGTATGAGCCATGGCATTATCGTTATGTAGGAAAAGAAGTTGCTGTGTATCTAAAAGAAAAAGGGTTAACTTTAGAAGAGTATAGCGAAAAAATTAAGTCAGGCAAGTAAAAATACACTTGGATTCTATTAAAAATTATGCACTGCCACAGGAAAAGGTGGATCTGAGGATGTGTTAACCTTCCGCCTAGTATTGTAAAAACTGTGTATGATAATTTGAGCACGTATGAACCAGTTATCGTATGAAACGCAAGAAATTAAATTTATAAAAGAAGCAGTGGAAAAGGATCTGATATTTATATCAGATCCTTTTTCATTCGTAACATAGAATACTTACTTAATTAGGCCTTAAAGACTGCCTGCTTTTGAGGTATTACAATTGAAGAAAAATGCGAAAGCTATTTATAAAATATGGAAATGTTAAAACCCCTTTGATAAAATAGCAATATGCAAAAATAATTATTCGTTAATTCTTAATGTAATGAATATTCATGTTTATATATACGAATTTAACTACATAATTATTGTAATAAAGGGGGAGAAAGATGTTAGATGAATTGTACAATGCTTTTTTAAATGCCTCTGGTTTTACAGAAAGTGCGAGGAAACGAGATCGGTATGATGATTTACATGATTATTTAAAAGATAAAGAAAGAGAGTTAAAGCAATTCATTCAAGAGGCTGAATCAGCGAAGAGAGATTATGAGAGTAAAAGTAATGGCTTGGAAGCTAATAAAATTCCGGCAGTTGAATTTGAACAAAAACGTCATGAAAAGGATGAAGAATTAAATACATTAGTATCCTATTTTAAAAGTGCATTAAGCGATGTTGGATCTGCAAAAGGTACAGCTTATGCAAAGTATTTGGAATATAAAGCGAAAGCAGAATCGGAGAAAGCGTCAGCATACGCTGCAGCGACTAAGGCTTTTGAAGAAAAGAAAAAGGAAATTGAAAAACTTATCCATTAAGCATACAAAGAATGGAGGGAACCAACATGAGTGGTAAAGAGGTTGAAATTATAGGAAGTAACACTGCAAGTGCCATTTCTTACGCACAAAACATTGAAAATGGTATGAAGGATTCTTTAAACGAAGCGAAAAACTTAAAAGCATACGTTACATGTGCAAACTGGAATGGAAAAACGAGAGATGCCTTTTTAAGTTATCTAGATTTAATCATTCAATATAACTCAGAACTGGTAGATGCATTTGAAGGACATACGAAAGCTTTGAAAGAGTTAGATAAAAGTATTCAAACGTACGGAGATAGATCGGAAGTAAGGGCGATAAAACAGTTGTGATGGAGAAATGAGGGATAAAAGAATGGGGAAAGAAATGAGTTTTGCACCTGCTGAATTATATGTTCTCGCAGGTGCAGCTGGGGTTACCGATATATTTGGATTGCCAAACCGTGACGTAATTATTTTACTTGATGCAGAATGTGTCACGAAAGCAACTACGAGTTTAAAAGAAAAAGGCCTACTTACAAGTGAAAATGGAATTACACCTGCAGCTTTTCAAATAATTGAACTATTAAAGGAATATGAAAATTGTCATGAATACACGAGAATGAATAATGTATTAATTGGCTTTTTGAAACATGATAAAGACCGAGTGGCTGTATTAACAGAAGTAGAGCCAAATAAAAAATACGAGATCGACTACATACCAAAGCCAGATGTATATTTTTCATTATTAACACGCATCCCTTTCTTATTGAGAGAACCGAGAGAAATAGAAGATACATTTTTCTCAAAGAGAATGACAGAAACAGAACAACAAACATTTGAGGGAAAAGATTTATCAAATAAAGACGTTATAGCGATAGAAACGTATACGAGGCCTCGAAGTAATAGAGGAGGAAAATGGGAATGTTTCTTATATTTCACTGAAGGAGAAGATTTCGTTCAAATAGATGTAGATCGTAATCGATATGACTGGGTGAGCCTCTATGCGGTTAATAAGAAATTGTATGACGTGTTAAAAATGCCATATAAAAAGTTAATTGACCCGAGACAATTCTCGTTAGGAGGTATTCAATAATGCAAGTATCAATGGGAGATAGTGGTTCTGGTGGTGGAGAAGAAGTATTAGTTAATTTTCAAGAACTACTTGATATAGTAATGAAGTTAGAAAATATATATAAAATCCATTTAGACGTCATTGGAACAAATATTGAGAGTTTATTAAGCAGTGATTTTTATCAAAAAGGTGAAGCGATGAGAGTAATTGAAAAATATCCTGATATATTACACAAAACACTAGAATTGGCTGAACACTATTTGAGGTCGGCGAAAGTTGTAGGAAATGTATGTGTAGAAATGCTTGAAAAGGACGAACAATTACGTGAAAGATTAAGTAAGTTGTAGAAATCACCATATGGCTGGGGGATGAAAACGAAATGGATGTGAAATATAGACCTGAACCATGGCAAGACATGGGAGATGGTATGAATCGAATCAAACTAGATGCACTCATGAAATTACGGGACGCAAATGAATCATTAAAAAAAATTGATGGAAGAATACGAGAATTAGACTCGGATGGTAGTATACATTTTAACCCAAAAGATCAATCGCAAAAAATTGGGGAATTACTTGATAGCTATTCGACATTACAAAAATATTGCGGAGAAGTAGGGCGAGTAGTCTCTGAACATATAGATAAACCTTTTTTAGTAGAAATGGATAAATTCGCTCAAAAAATGAGAGATACATCTATTCTCAGTTTCGAAACAGATAACCGAATTGGCTCCACAACAACGACAGTATTACCAGATGCGCATGCAGGGTACGGAAGTGTACCACAAACAATAAAAACAAAAAAAGATAAAATAACAATAGAAGATATTTTTAAAGATTCACCTGCATTTGATAACGTACTGAGAGAGGAATACAAAGAACTAAAAAAACAAAATCCGGATGCAAAACTAAATTATGAAGAATACAAGAAAGTAGTCCCATCCACACGAGGATTTGAATACAAATCGATAGAAGATGAACAGAAAAAACTAGAAATGGTGCGAGACATAGGAATAGGCGTAGGAATCATCATCACAACAATCCTTTGCCCACCACTCGGGGCCGCTGCCGCAGTAGTATACGGCGCTGTACAAATAAAAAGCGGTATCGACGGAGAAGACTGGGGAACACACCGGAAATTGAGCCAAGAAGAGCGGGTAGGAAACATCATTTTTGGCGGATTAGATGCAATCCCAGTTGTTGGAGCAGTAGGAAAAGGAGTAAAAGCATTCAAAGGCACGAGTGAATTAGCTGATTTAGCGAAATTATTAAAATTCAAAGAAGGAATGCCTGGTTTTAATCCAAATTTGGGTAAAAATGTGGTACAATCGCTTAAGGAAAATAAGACTTTAAAAAATGCACTAGATGCTATGAAAAATACTCCTATTCCAGTAGCAGTTAGGACGGTGGATACTGGAATAGGAATGAAGCTTCCTTATATAGAATCTTCAACTGTTGGAGAAGTAGCTGGAAAGTTTTCAAAGGCAAGTACGGCAGCTAAGGATGACGCTTATCAACTTGCTAAGGGTACGGGTGAAGTCAAGCATTTAGATGATATACCTAGAATAAAAGAAATTGAAGTGAAATTTAACTACAAAACAAAATTCGATTCAGAAGAATTTGCAAGACAGTTAAAGGATCAAGAAAAAGGTATGAATGAATTAACCGTACATGAATACCGGGAAAATCGAAATCGATTTATTGATAAAGGTAGGGCAATAGAAGGAAATGCATACCAGCAGGCAGCAAGAGAAAGAGCATTAAGAGATAAAATTGATGAGTTATTTGAACAAGGATTAACACTTAAAGAAGCAAAGACGCAAGCGAATGAATGGATGAAAACTCAAGCAGCACTTCATAATCCAGATCAGGTTGCGGGTGGAAGACCTGAAATAATAGGAGGGATGGGAGATAAGAGGGTTAATTTCTCTATAGGTAGTCAATGGCGGACTAGAATCAAAATTGTTGATAAACAAATCGAGGAAATAGCAAAAAACATGACATCAGAACAACTAAAAAATACTTATTTGAATGTCAAGTTAACACATTAAAGGAGGAAAAAAATTGCATAAATTAAAAATAATGAAGGAATTTAAACTGGAACAAAAAGTCCCTGAAAGTATAATTGAAAAATATTCTAATACACTTCCTGAATCATTAACTGATATTTGGAAAGAGTATGGATTTGGAACGACCTTGAATGGATTTCTTAGGTTAATAAATCCTGAAGATTATTTTGAAATTGTCAAAGAAACATATATTAGACACCAAAATACAATACCATTATTTACAACAAGTATGGGGGATATCCTTTTGCTTGAGAAATATGGTGATAAATCATATATTATTCAATTAAATTATCGTAAAGGGAAATCAAAAGTCATTGCTTCTAAATTTGAGCTATTTTTAAGGTTTCTTGAGGAAGAAGAATATTTAGAAGAAGACATGGAATGGAATCCTTATTCAGTAGCTATCCAAAATTACGGAATACCAACTTATAATGAGTGTTTTGGTTACGTTCCTCTTCTTGGATTAGGAGGGGCAGAAAAAGTAGAGAATCTGCAAAAAGTTAAATTGATTGAGCATATTTATTTAATTACTCAGTTTATGGGACCGATTGAATAAATAGAAAGAATAAATCATTGTAGACCAAGAGATTACTTAAAGGTAGTCTCTTTTATTTTAGATAATACCTATTGTAACACTATGGAGAAGAATTGGCAGAATCTATGATTCTTTTATTAGATTATATGATTTTGAGTACGATGGAGATATAGATGAAGTTAAATTTAATTTATAAAGAATCAGTTGTATATGAGGAGTGGGATGAATAGTTTATAATAAATAATTTAAGAGGTTAAGCATATATGTAGATGAGTAAAAAATAAAGTATATTTGCAGTGGAAAGAAAAAGAATAGGCTGTTAGAAAGTACGTACTTCATGATGGTTGGACCATCATAGGGTACAATGTGCAATGATAGAAGAGAATACGAAGTACGAGCTTAGGCGATATGACATTTTAATGGGTGATGAATATAAACACATGGAATGTATATTAAACTAACGAACTCGTACAAACTCGTAAGTTTTAACACAGTAGTTTTCATGACATACAAAAGGTATCATTTTGTTAATATAAAACTTACAAATTTATGCTACTTAAAAACAGAAGAACTTAAAGCACTTGATTGTCGACTAAAGGCAATGAGTGCTTTTTTGCGTTTAAGGATAGAAATGAGTAGGCACATTGTAGTTTTATAAGTGCCTAAGTGTTGAATCTTTATTATTGTTTTAATAGATTGTACTGGCTATATGATAGCAGAGAAAAAATTGTAAAAGGGATTAAAATAACAACAAACCTCGGATTATTAGTAAAAAGATGAGATAGAGAAACTATTTTTCATTCAAATTTAGTACAATCATTGCGAGACGGAAAAAATATTGAGCTTGAACGCACGAGACTAGCAAGCTTGAAAGTAGAAAAATCTAGAAATGAAACAATGTATCAGTTTGGTGGAAATAAATTATGGGGAGAGGGTATTAGATGAGAAAAGATTTAGAGTGGGAATATGCTGATGCAGAAGTATCAGAAACTAAGATTAAAGAAATTGGATTACAATTAGGCTTCCAGTTACCTCAAGATTATATTGATTGTGTAAAAATAAATGGAGGTGCGAGTGTATTACCAGAAGAATTTAATGTAGGCAATGTAGAGCGTTGCTTTGGTAGTTTATTTAGTTTTGATGAGGAAAGTAGTGAGTACATTATTAAAAAGTATGAAATATATAAACCTACGCTTCCGCAAAAGATTTTCCCTATTGCAATTGATCCAGCTGGAAATTTAATATGTTTAGATTATAAAAATAATACAGAAAACCCAATTGTAGTTTTTGGGGAGCATGAGAATGCTGGCGAAAAAGAAATGTTAATGCGTCAAGAAGGTTTAACAGAAGCACAAGTAGAAGAACTGGCAAGAGAAAATGTATTTTATATTGCAGATACATTTACTGATTTTTTAAGTAAATTACACGATTAAAAAATATAATGATGAATGAAAAATAAAGTTTATGTGAAGTGGATAGAAAAAATAATAGGGTGTTTGAAAATAGATACTCCATGATGGTTGTACCATCATGGAGTACTATGTGCAATGATAGAATAGAAAACGAAGTACGAGCTTAGGCGAAATGGCATTTTACATGGCGGTGAATATAAACACATGGAATGGGTATGAAACTAACGAACTCGTACAAACTCGTAAGTTTTAACCTAGTAGTTGTCATGACATACAAAAGGTGTCATACTTTTACTACAAAACTTACAAATTTATGCTATTTAAAAACATATGAACTTAAAGTACTTGATTGTCAATTAAAGGCAACAAGTGCTTTTTTGCGTTTTAGGATAGAAATGAGTAGACACATTATAATTTTATAAGTGCGCTAAGTGTTAAATTTTTATTGTTGTTTTATAGATTGTAATGGCTATGTACAGTGTACGACGATAGTAGAGGGAAAAATAAAGGGTTGTGTTATTTTTTGAAGTCATCGTAAAGTACGTTTTAACGGATGGACGTTATGCATACGTTATCCGCAAAAAACGGGTAAACGTTACAGGGACTTTAGTTGCTGTAACGGGAAGGGGCTCAATATGGGAGAGAAAGTAGTTGGTTATGTATGAGTTTCAACGGAAGGACAAGTGCGTGAAG
Source organism: Bacillus cereus group sp. N24 (assembly GCF_016483345.1). NCBI lineage: Bacteria > Bacillati > Bacillota > Bacilli > Caryophanales > Bacillaceae > Bacillus > Bacillus cereus group sp. N24. The sequence continues at coordinate 92,053 of NZ_JAEHCA010000001.1, read as the reverse complement.
GGTATAGCCTAACGTATCAAGTAGAAGAAATTGAACGGTACTGCATCGAAAATAAACTACAACTGCTTCACATATACGAAGATAAAGGAATCAGCGGAGCGAAAGTAGATGAAGATGGATTAACAGTTGAACGTGAAGGTCTACAAGAGCTATTGTCGGATATGTCATATCATCAAGTGAGCAAAGTTATTGTACTAAATACATCTCGGTTATGGCGCTCTGATATGGCAAAAGTGTTAATACAATGAGAGCTAAAGAAACACAAGGTTGATGTGAAACCAATTGAACAACTGAATTACAGTATATATACACATGACCCTAATGACTTTTTAGTAAATGGCATGTTAGAACTATTAGATCAATATCAACGTCTTGAGATTGCATTAAAGCTAAGTAGAGGCAGAAAGAAAAAAGCAGAACAAGGGGGATATGCGGGGGGCGGTGTGATGTTTGGTTATAGAGTAAAGAAAGGACAAAAAGTGTTAGAGGTAGATGCGGAGAAAGCGATAGTTGTACGTAGACTATTTGAATTAAGACACTTTTTTAAACATTGGTCGCTAACTCAATTGGCAGAACGACTAAATAGGGAAGGGTATTGTACTGAGAAAGGAAAGCTGTTTACGAAAGTACAAGTGAAACGCATGTTAGATAGAGAGAACTTTTATCGAGGGGTGTATACATACGGGCAAATACAAACAAATGGGAAGCATCCAGCAATTATATAAAAGTCGTACTTAAAAAAATCGCTCATTTTACTATATGTACTTATGAAATTATGAAAATGGATAGGCTTGCGTACCTATGCGCATCGGAAGATGAACGCTCGAACTAAGGTTGCCGACATTTTTATATATGACTAAATCATTGGATAGAGGGATGAGTTATGCATAATAGACAGAACTATTTGTATGTAGGAGTAGATTTACATAAGGAGCATCATACGGCTGTTATGATTAATTGTTGGCAAGAGAAATTAGGAGAAATACAATTTGAGAATAAACCATCTGCATTTTCGAAGTTTTTATTAGAAGTAGAGACATATGTGAGTGCTGGGGTATCAGTTGTATTTGGTTTAGAGGATGTTGGTGGTTATGGAAGAGCATTAGCGAAATATTTAGTAGATCATGAACAAGTAGTGAAAGAAGTAAATCCAGCTTTATCATTTTTAGAACGAAAGAGCCAAGTGATGATACAAAAAAATGATAGTTGGGATGCGGAATGTGTGGCACGTATATTGGTAAACAAATTTGAGCAACTACCAAATGTAAATCCAAACGATTTATTTTGGTCGATACAACAATTGGTTTCAAGAAGGAATGCATTAGTAAAAGCACAAAGTGCATTAAAGAACCAACTACATATTCAATTAAACCATCATTATCCAAGCTATAAAAAGTTTTTCTCAGAGTTAGATGGAAAAACAGCATTAGCATTTTGGGAGCAATATCCGTCACCCTCTTGTTTAGAGGGGACGAATATAAAGCGATTAACAACTTTTTTATTAGATGTTAGCAACAATACATGTTCAGTAAAGAAAGCAAGTGAAATATTAAGGCTTGTGAAAGAAGATGGACAAACAATGAAAGAGTATCAAGAAATGCGAAACTTTTTAGTAAGAAGTATTGTACGGGAGATTGAGTTTAAAAAGAAGGAAATGAAATACATCGAAAGAGAATTAAAACAGCTAGTAAATCTACTAGATTATCAATTAGAGACGATGCCGGGAATAGAACTTGTGACGGCATCAGCATTAATTGCAGAAATTGGAGATGTAAGACGATTTCCAAATGCCAACAAATTAGCAAGATTTGCGGGCATTGCACCTGTTTACTTTGGTTCTGGTGGGAAAGGTAAGACACACAAAAGCAAACAAGGAAACAGGGCGCTACACGCTTTATTTTATAATTTAGCTGTACAACAAGTGCAAGTAGCAAAAGGAAGTAAGATGCCACGAAACCCAGTGTTTCATGCGTACTATCAAAAGAAGCTTAAAGAAGGTAAAACAAAAGGACAAGCATTGGTATGTATTATGAGAAGGCTTGTAAACATTGTATATGGCATGATGAAATATAAAACAGCTTATGAATTGCCGGTAGTGGAAGAAAAAGAAGTAGTTTAATAAGGTTTACATGGTTTGCTTTTTTATTGTGAGGGTTTAAGATTACAACATAGGGTACGGGTGAAGGTAGTAAGAAAATCTCTGATGTTCCTCATGTAAAAGAAGCAAGAGATATTATAGCAGAGAGAACAAAAGGATTAGATTTAAATCAGCATCCAACTGCGACAAAGCAAATGAGTTCTAAGAAAATGAAAGCATTAAGAGATAAGATTGATAATAGAACTATTACAAAACAAGAGTATGCAGACTACATCTGGAATAAGAAATTTGCTAAAAGACGGGATAAAGGAGTTGAAGAATTTTGGTACCAAGAACAACAAAGAATATTAAATAATGAACCGCTTACTCGAGAGTGGTCTCAAGAACAGTTAAAAGATATTCTTGCTGGTAAAACTCCTAAATTTGATGGTAAACCAATTGCAGGGCATCATAGTTATAGTGCTGCAAAATATCCGCATCTCGCTGATAAGGGAGAAATAATCTATCCAGCAACTTTTCGTGAGCATTTTTACGGATGGCATGGAAGAAAGTGGAGGAATAGTATTCCAGGTGAGCCTATAATACCAATTAAAGACTTTTAAGGAGGTAAGAATTTATGGTGAAGATGAGACTGAAAATTGATGATGATTCAAATAAATTAAAGTATGTATCGATTATCAGACAGAATAATGGAGCAAGTATTCAAGATATTAAAAGAAATATAGAAGATAATAATGTGGTACTAGAATGTGATTATTTTGATACAGATGAATTAAAAGACTTCAAAAAAACAATGGAGGCTTTAATAAGTAAGGGGGCTACTGTACATTTGTTTCAAGATAATCGAGAGGTTCAAATTGATTATATAAGTAACCTTATTAGTTCATATGAACAAATTGCTGAAGACAGAGAAAAGCTAGATGATAGAATTTTAGGTGATGATTAAGAGAGATTAGGGTATTGAAATATACATTATCAACTTTATGTATTGAATAGTGAAGAAAATAATAGCAATTATGGTGTTGAAGATAAACACGCATAAACGTATATGTAGATGAATAAAGATAAAGTATATTTGTAGTGGAAAGAAAAAGAATAAGTGGTTTAAAAGTGCGTACTCCATGATGGTTGTACCATCATGGAGTACAATGTGCAATGATAGAATAGAAAACAAAGTATGAGCTTAGGCGAGATGACATTTTACCGGGCGATAAATATAAACACATGGAATGTATATTAAACTAACGAACTCGTACAAACTCGTAAGTTTTAACATAGTATTTGTCATGATGTACAAAAGGTGACATACTGTTACTATAAAACTTGCAAATTTATGCTACTTAAAAACATATGAACTTAAAGCACTTGATTGTCAATTAAAGGCAAAAAGTGCTTTTTTGCGTTTTAGCATAGAAAATTAATAGGAAACTATAATTTTGTTATGTAAACTTTTTCTGTTTTTTTACATGGTTTATAAAACTAAAAAGGAGATAAATATTCACTATTACTTTCATTCCTGTTATAAAAAATTCTACAATAGAAGACAGAACGTATATTTGGTATAATCGAAACATACTATATGGAATTACGGACATGAGTTTGAAATTCATGTAATAAGGTAAGTACTACATAACAATACATAATATTTAAAGTTCCAGTACATATAGGATTCAGTTCATGTTATATAAATCAATTGTGAGAAAGGAAAAGATGTAATGAATCAAATTTCATTTGAAGATTTATTTGAAGAAGAAAAAGAGAAGGTGGAGGTAGCTGAGATACCCGTACCGTTATCGCCATTGCAAAAAGCTATTTTGGAATTACTTAATTCTGAAGAAATAAGTGCACTTGAGCTATGCGAACGATTAATACGATCTGGTAAAATACCCGATGAAAGATTCACAACAAATAAGCCTAAAGCATATGGTCAAGTATGCTTAATATTAGAAGGTTTTGTTAAAGAAGGAAAACTTATTTTTATCAAAGATGATGAGAAAAGAGATAGAGTATATAAATTGAAAGAAGAAGTTTTAGATGTATAGAGGGAAATGAATGATTGGTTCTCTTTAACTTTGAGTCCGATTAATCTAGTAATGTCCATAAAAAAAGGTGTCAATCTCACTTAGATTGACACCTTCATACTTTTAACACCTTACATATTTACGTTTGAAACCAAGTCTGCCTCTATCAAGTTCTTTTTGAATACTTTCTGAAGCATTTAGTAAACTGCTTTTTTTCTTATCACGTTTTACTTCAACTATACCAACTTCTTTTGCAGTCTCAACTGCCTTTTCGTGTAGCGGTACATATGAAATTGCCACAGTGTTTAGGAAATTATTCATAGCGGATTTTGTTCGTTCTGGTGAATCGTGAATTGTATTTTTTACCATTTCAAGCATATCGGAAATTTTGCTTTCAGAAAACTCATTGTCTTTGCGATTCCCTAAAAGCCAGCAGTAGCAACTCCAGCCTGCAGACATTTTAAGCTCATCCCCACTTGTAATCCATTTATCAGCAACATCTTGTGCAATGTTTGCCTCTGATAAAGTTACTGCCACTACATAATCGGATAGCATATAAAAATATGCCCCGTCTATCCAGCGATCAAAATCAGACTCACTCATAGCTTTTGGATCTGCAATAATACCTGCAAAGTACATAGCATCGTAGTTACCTGTGGCATAAAGTTCCTCAGCCAACTCTTGATTTAATTTTAGTTTCTTAGCGATTGGTTTCATAGCACCCGTAGCTACGCCGAAAACTGGCTCGTGTGCACCGTTAGATATGTATATTTTTTTCGTTCTTTCCTTACCAAGGGATTCAAGTTCTTGCATCACTGTTTTAAAGTCCATAGCTGTGCACTTCCTTCCTTAATATAAAGACCATCTTAATTGTAATGATATAGTTTATATTTTTTATCGAGTCTTCCATACTTCTCAAATTTAATACTAATCGTATGTGAGTAGGATGTCTACTTTCTATAATTCCTTGGCAATTCAGTTTGTGATTTTGACCCTCCATCTGGTTATGCTCATGAGAATATTACCTTAAGATAAACGGGAAAGAGACAAAATAGATGTATAACTTTCCGCATAGGTTTTTAAAGTGGGAGAATGTAAATAATATTTTATCTTTGGCACTTTCTCTGTAGTGTTATGTTATTATTTGGTAAGGGGATAAGTGGAATTTAAAGTTAAACATGTGAGGTTGGTTACAAATGATAAAGAAATTTACTAGAGTAGTATTAACGGTGGTTATGCCGATTGGTCTTATTACGGGTTGTAGAACTGCTGAAAAAACTGAAGCAAAAGAGCCGAAAGCGGTACAAGTGGAGAAAAAGGATTATACGGATTACTCATATGGTAGCAAAGGTATATTAGTAAGCGGAAAAGCGAAAGAACGTCTACAATACGAGGTAGGATATATGGATGATAACAAGTTAATTGGGATTGACGAAAGTATTGAGGACTGCATTATTTTAGATAATAAAGATGAAGCAGGTCTCATTTGGAAACAAATAGAGCGTGGATCTATTATTGAAGTGCAATATGGTAAAGACCGAAAAGACATAGTAGGGGTACAATTAGTAGAAGATCGTAAGCCATACGAAATTAGTGATAAGTTTGATCGAAATACGATAAATGAGATTGTTGGACAAGTTAAAGGTAATTTGTAATAGAGGTATTTCGTTAGTATAGGAACCATTAACATGACATGGCGAATCGCATACATAAAAGTTTGGAATCAACGGCATTTTTAATATGAAATGCCGTTGATTTATTTTAAAAAGTAAATGGTATTCTATAGTCTTGTAGAAAAATGCATATTAGAAAATATATAAATGAATTATTCTTTTTTTAGTTGTGATGATTGCCGTAAGGTCATTGCCCAAAATAAAAGAGCAAAAGCACTAACGGATACACCTAATAGGCATACTCCGTTCCATCCGTACTTTGCATAAACATTTGTTGAAAGAATGGCACCCGTTGCACTACCGATAGAATAAAAAATCATGTAACTGGCAGTGATTCGACTTCTTGCTTCAGGGCGCACTGTGAAAAGCATACTTTGATTGGTGACATGTACAGCTTGCACAGCTAAATCTAAAAGGATAATGCCGAAAATTAGTAACAATAGAGAGTAGTTAATAAATTTAATTAGGAGCCATGAAAGTACTAATAAAGATAAGGCTATGCCAGTTGTTCGTTGTCCTAGTTCTTTATCAGCTAATTGTCCCGCCTTCGTAGCAGCTAATGCACCTGCAACTCCAGCAAGGCCGAATGCACCAATAGCTGTATGTGATAGATTATGAGGTGTAGCAGCACTTAGAGGTAATACTAAAGAAGTCCATAAAATACTGAATGAAGTGAAAATGAGCAATGCTAATATTCCGCGAATGCGTAAGAGTCGTTCTTCTACAAATAATAAGAGAACAGAACGTATTAATTTTCGGTAAGGTATAGTTGTCATTCTTTTCTGTTCAAGAGTAGGTAAATTCCGATGTAATAAAAAAGATACGAAGAGTAAAAGGGTAGCGGAGGTGAGATAAACGGACCGCCATCCAGCTAAATCTGTTAATGTGCCTGCAAATGTACGAGCAAGGAGAATACCTATTACAACGCCGCTTGTCACGAAACCTACTATGCGTCCACGTTCAGCTGGATTAGCTAAAATTGATGCGTATGCGACGAGTGTTTGCGTAACAGTTGCAAGAAGTCCTACTAAGGCCATACCTATAAAAAGTATGGTGCTGGAGGGAGCGATCCCGATTACAATTAAAGCGAAAACAGATAAAAGCATTTGAACAATAATGAGTCTCTTTTGGTTTAATAAGTCACCAAGTGGAACGAATAAAAGTAATCCGAGTGCATAACAAACTTGAGTAATCGTAATCACAATACCGATAGTTGAATGACTAATCTTAAATTCATTTGATAAAGAATCAAGTAGTGGATGAGCAAAGTATATATTCGCTACAGCCATCCCGCAAGCTATTGCGAATAATAGAGTCATATAGCGTGACATGGTTGCATGAACAGGTGAATGTATATGAGTATGTTTTAGAGTGGTCATCATTTTTTCTTTGCTACTCATAAAATCAGCTCCTTTTTGTGTGATTAGAAATAATGTACCGAACGGTATGTTATTTCGTAAGTAAAATATAATCTCGAAGAAATAGATATGTCAAGTTTATTTTGAATTGATAACGTTTTCTTTTGACACATCGTTTATAATTTAATACGATATATAATATACTGATCGGTACATAAAGTGATAATGTATAATCTTAAAAAATAGATGGAGAAGGAGAGGGTTTTAAATGGCTCGACTACGCGAATTTGATGAAGAAAAAGCTTTGGATGCTGCTATGCAACTTTTTTGGGAGAAGGGGTACGCTGCTACTTCATTAAGTGATCTAACTGCTAAAATGGAAATACAAAAACCGAGTTTATATTCAGCCTTTGGTGATAAAGAGGGTTTATTTGAAGCGGCATTAAGGAGATACACAAATTTACATGCGGCTCGTATACGAACAAAACTTCAAAGCGGAAAATCTGTAAAAGAAGCAATTCGGACATTGTTTGAAAATATAGTGGAAGAAGAATATAAAAAAGAATTAAGTAAAGGTTGTTTTTGTATTAACACAATGGTTGAGCTTGCTCCTCATAATGAAAAGTTTGAAGTGCTAACTAGAGAACATCAAATGTATCTCTCAGTTATATTTCAAGAATTAATTACGAAAGGAATTCAGTCCGGAGAACTGCAAAGTGATTTGAACGCTAAAGCAGTAGCGCAAACATTAGTCACCTCTTTAATAGGATTAACAGTACTAATGAAATCACGCCCAGAACGTTCCGTTATAGATAATTCGGTATGTATAATCGTATCGCTACTAAAATGATTTGTAGAAGTGTATTTCAACTAAACTTATTAATATTAGCCACTTTCATTTATAAGTTTCAATCGTCAAGTACTGGATTATCTACGAAGAAAATTCAGTGCTTTTATTTTCGGAAATAATATAATTTTATAGGTGTACACAATATAAGAAGATTGTAGGAGGCATGTGTAATTAAAAATTAGACGAGAATAAAACACTATATAGCCCCTTCAAAGCACCTTCAAAGCCCCTCATAAGCACCTACCAAGTAATAAATCACTAAGAAAAAACAAAACAAAAACAACTACAAGAACAAAACAAGCGTGAAAACATAAAAACGTCGTTGTAAGTGTTCACAAATAATATAGTTGTTTAAAAATAGAGATGGTACGATGGATAATTATGCTATTTTTTATTTCATGTATAATAAGATGAGGGGACATTTCAATATTCAACTAATTAAAATAAGGGCAGTATATCAGTAAAAGGGGGAGAAGGATGGATAAGTTATTAAAAGAAATCATAAATTGGGTTAGTAGGACTAATGAACAGGTTGTTATTGGTGTTTCAGGGCATGGCGCTGCTGGAAAAACAACGTTTGCTAATATGCTTGTAGACCTACTAAGTCAAAATGAAGTGAATTATATTAATACAGATCCATACATTGTTAGTTCAGACATACGAAAGCATGCAATTATTGACTATACATATCAAAACGAAAATCATCATTATAAAATGACGGCTTGTCATCCATCAGCGCATCATTTGTCTGCCTTAGAAAGAGATGTTCAGATGGTAAGGGCTGGTTTAGATTTTTATACGATAGATACGCATTATATGAAAAGCGAGTTAATTTCTTCAAAAAATAAAGTGACGATTGTAGAAGGAATGTGTGTTGCATTTATTAATCCCGATCTATTTGATTTAAAAATTTACTTCTATACAGATGATGAAACGGAATTAATGAGAAGGTCTAGCCGAGATATTGCTGAAAGGGGAGCCGATATCAATTATTTAAGGCGGTCTCATGCAGAACGTCGGATTCAGTATAAAGTGTTTATGCATCCATACAGTCAACGTTTTGATATTATTATTAAAAGTTCCGATGAAGCAATATGTCTAGAAAAAAATACATTTGAGTTTTATAAAGTTTAAATGCAAATACTCTATTTGTTATGTTTATTATGAGGGTACATTTTCATTATTTGCCTCCCAAATGAAACAACTTTATTACTCACTTAAAAATCCATTGTTTATGAAACGACTAGATTTTTAAACGACTTTAATAGACATCTGTCATTTACATAGACAGATGTCTATTGTGTTTTTGGCGGCAAGACTAAATAACTTTTTTGTTACTTTACAGGAAGTAGTAAAAAATTTGTAATTCGAATGCCAAAACAGTTCTCACATTCCTATATTTATATTGAAGGATTGGGGTTTCTTATTTGCTAGCAAAGAGTGGAGGGAAATAGATGGCGGTGTACCGTAATGTGCAGGTGAACTTTTGGCAAGATGAATTCATATTAGATTTAACGCCAGAGGAGCGTTATTTTTACATATATTTGTTAACTGGAACGAAAACGAAGCAATGTGGTATTTACATATTACCGAAGCGAGTGGCAGAGCTTGAAACAGGTTACAGTATGGAAACTGTTGAGAAGCTATTAAACCGGTTTGTTGAATATGGGAAGATTTTTTATGATATGGAAACGAAAGAGTTATTCATAGTAAATTGGCTACGTTATAACCCTATTTTAAATACGAATGTAGAAAAATGTGTGTTACGTGAGTTGAAGACTGTGAAAAATAAAGAGTTCATACATATGTATTTACGTAGATGTCTTGAAGAAGAATGGAAGATCCCATTGTTATTGCAGCATTTTGGTATGCCTGAAGAAGAGGATACTAGTAGTTTACAAGAAGTTATTGAAGAGAAAGAAGTAGAAGAGGTAGAAAGTATAGAAGAGGCCGTTCCCAATAGTAAAGCGTACAAGTTTTATGAACAACATATTAGTAGTTTATCCCCATATATCGTGAAAGAATTGAAGGATTGGATACAAAGAGTTTCAGGAAAGGTAGTACTAGAAGCACTTAAAATTGCGTTTGAACATAATAAGCGAACGTTCGCTTATGTGAAGGGGATTTTGAGGAATTGGTGTAAGAAAGGGCAAGTAGATTTAAGTGAAGAAAAGGAAGGATTCATTTTGTATGATCCGTAGCATATAAGGATTTTTCTATTTTAAAAGGTTCTTTCAAAATAGAAGCGAATAGTTTGAGAAAGGAGGGGTTATATGGAAGTTGTTATAAAGAAGAAACGAACTAGAGGTAAGAGAATTTTTATTTGGTCTAGTAGTATCGTTCTTTTATTGATTATTTGCAGTGTGATTTTTTTGAACGTATATACGCTGAGATCTATGCCAAAGATAGATGGAACGATAAAGCTAGAGGATTTACAACATGCTGTTACGGTGAAACGAGATAGTAACGGGGTACCGCATATTAAAGCGGAAAATGCACATGATTTATATTTTTCGCAAGGGTATGTGCAAGCACAAGATCGCTTATTTCAAATGGATTTAAGTAGAAGGCAAGCTTCTGGTATGTTAAGTGAAGTTGTTGGAGAAGCAGCCGTTGATAGAGATAAATTGTTTCGAACGCTCGGTTTACGGCGAGCAGCAGAAGCGTCTGTTAGTCAATATGATGGGGAAGCAAAATTTGCTTTGCAGTCATTTGCTGATGGGGTGAACGCTTTTATACGTGAAGCGAAAGCGGAAAAGAGATTGCCAGTTGAGTTTACTATATTAGGTTATGAACCTGCTGAATGGTCAATTGTTGATACTTTAACGATTGGGAAGTATATGGCGTTTGATTTAGGAGGACATTGGCACGGGCAAGCGTTTCGTTATTGGGCGCTGAAAAATCTTCCGAAAGAGCAAGCAAATGAGCTATTTCCTACATATCCGAAAGATGCCCCTAGATTGCTCGCTGAACTAAAAAATACAAATGTGGACGTAGCACAAAGTTTTTCAAAAACGATAATTCCGCCGGAGTTTAACGGTAGTAATAACTGGGTTGTGAGCGGTGAGAAGAGTGCGTCAGGTAAGCCAATTTTAGCGAATGACCCTCATTTATCTCTTGCGACACCTTCTATATGGTATCAAACGAGACTTGAAATGAAAGATTTAAATGTGAGTGGCGTTATTTTCGCTGGAGTGCCAGGTGTTATATTAGGACACAATGACAAAATAGCATGGGGCGTTACGAATACCGGTCCTGATGTGCAAGATTTATATATTGAAAAGAGAAACCATAATAATGAAAATGAATTTTTGTATAACGATAAGTGGGAAAAGGCTACTGTTGTTGACGAATCTATTAAAGTAAAAGGCGGGAGAACCATTCCGTATAACGTTACTGTTACGAGGCATGGTCCAGTCATTTCAGAGTTTGCGGATAAGGGGAAGGGAAAAACGAAAACAGTATTCGCTTTGAAATGGACTGCTTTGGAGCCTTCAGCTGAATTAAAGGCTGTATTAAATATGAATAAAGCGAAAGACTGGAATGAGTTTGAAACGGCTCTACAAGATTTTCATACACCAACTCAAAACTTTGTGTTTGCATCAAACGATGGCACGATTGCTTATAAAGCGAATGGAAATATACCAGTGCGCAAAAAAGGTGATGGTAGTTTGCCAGTTCCAGGATGGACAGATGAATATGAATGGGAAGGATATATCCCGTTTGATCAGCTGCCAAAAGTAATAAATCCGAAAGAAGGATTTATTTCAACTGCTAATAATAAAATTGTTGATGATAATTATCCATACCATATTAGCAATACGTGGGCGCAGCCATATAGACAAATGCGTATTCAAGAGTTTTTGCAAGAGAAGGACAAGTATACGGTGAAAGATTTAGAAGAATTACAGATGGATCAAAAGAATTTATACGGGAAAGAGTTTACTCCAATATTTTTAAAAGAGTTACATAAAACAGCTTTAAATGAAGTAGAGAAAGAAGGCGTAAAACAATTAAGAAAGTGGAACTTTTACGATAGTAAAGATGAAGCGGCACCATTAATTTTTCATTTGTTAATGAAAGAGATTTCGAATACGTTATTTTCAAAAGAAATACCGAAAGATGTGATGGAGTTATTTGAAGGAAAGTCACAAGTTGTTGATGAATTGATTCGGAAACAAGTAGCCGGGGAAAATAGTGTATGGTTTTCTAAGTATGGAGGCTTCACAAAAGTTGTGCATACATCGTACGAGAATGTAATGAAGAAATTGCAGAAGGAGTATGGAACCGATGTTGCAGAGTGGAAGTGGGGCGATTACCATCAACTTGCTTTTACACATCCAATTTCGAAATCATCTAGTATGTTAGCGTTATTTGCTTTTAATCGTGAGAAGCCAGTTCCAATTGGCGGAAGCCAAGTTACCGTTCAAGCAGCGAGTTACGGCGATAACGGTATTGTAAATCATGGTGCTTCTTGGCGATTTGTCATAGATACGAAAGATATGTCAAACGGTTATCATATCGTAGGGCCAGGACAGTCAGGACATTTTAGAAGCGATTGGTATCATGATCAAATAGATGATTGGGTAAATGGCACGTATCATATGACTACTTTAAATACAGATGGAATTGAAGGGAAAGTATTAACTTTACAGCCGAAGTGATAGTATGTTTTTGTTTGCGGATGAGACTGCTTAATGAAGTAATAACCCTTCCGCTAATGAAAGTGTTACTTTAGAAAAAAGACTCTTACTATTGTAAGAGTCTTTTTTCTACGGTAATGGATAAAATATCCTTTTTGTAGAAACGCGACAAATTTTGACAAAATATTGTACAGGGACTTGTTATAATACCTTTTGGAATATTATGTTTATTAAACGGAGGATGAAGTAGTGTGCAACAAGGGGAATTTCTTAATAGTTGCAGTGAAATCTAATAGGGGGATTTAATATGAGCATTAAAGTAATAAGAGCAACAGGGATAATGGGCGGAGCAGCAAGAGTTGCAGTAAAGGTAGATAACGAAGTAGTAATGAAACTTGAGAATAACGAAGAATATACGCTTCCTTTTGAATTAGATGAAGCGAATATTAAAGTAAAACAATTTTTTTTTGGAAGTAAAGAAAAGAAAGTAAAGGATGGCGACATAGTAGAAATTAAGATAAATAGTATCGCCATGCTATTACTGATGGTGTCAATGATGGCTGTTTTATTCGGTTCATCAATTGGTATAAATATTGTTGTTTTTGGTGTAATAGGAGCATTAGTTACGTTAGTATACGGATTGAATAACTGGTTTAGTTTAGAGGTTAAATAATTATTGTATATATATTTATTTCAGTTGATTTACTATACATGAAATGAAAATATTTTTAAGCGGGAAATGGGGAGAATCAGTATGAAGAAAATGGTTGTAATATCTAGTTTGGCTCTAATAGTAGGTTTAACAACTGGTTGTAGCAGTGAAAAAACAAGTGGACCTAAAACAGTATCTGTAAAAAAAGAAAAAGAGTTAGTAGCGAAGGATATTTTTAAAAAAGCAGCTGACGGATTAAAACAAGAGGAATATCTTACATTGACATCTCTTATGTCAATGAAGGGGAGCAGCCAATCAGAAGAGATTAAAATGAAAATACAGATGGAGCCGAAACTGAAGAATTCTAGAGCTGAAATGAAAATAAGTGGTACAGATATTGTAACGTATGAAGTAGATGGAAAGGTCGCTGCTCAAGTGAAAAACCCTGATACAGGAGAGTTAGTTACGATACCTAATGATCAATTTAATGTAAATGATGTAATGGTCAGTAAAAATTTACTGAATGAGTTAGATTTACCGGAAGCTTTGGCTAAGAAAATGAAAGCAAAGAAGGATGGGGACACATATAAACTTACACTTGAATTAAAGGGAAAAGAAGCAGTAGATACGTTACAAAAAATTAATGGAGATATGAAAAAATTAACGGAAGGATTTAGTATGGATGCGTTTAACATTGAATATATAATAACAAAAGATTATAAATTTGAAGAGATGCGAACAACTATAAAAGTGAGTGAAAGTAACGCAGATAAAAAAGCTAGTACAGATAAGGAAAAATTGGATGCAGTTGTGAGTATAAAGATTGATTCATATGAAAAGTTTGATTCAATTAAGTTACCAGAAGGGATTCAATAATTTCAATTGTAAAAGGATAAAAAAGAGCGGAAATTCGCTCTTTTTTATTTATCTTACTATTTTTAGGAGAATTATATGAATAATACCTTCATTAATGAAAACTTTATGTGATTTTTTCTGGAATATATGTGAAACATTGTATAAAATAATCAAGAAATCCAAAAATTATAGGGGGAAAGTTGTGAAGAAAAATAAGAGTTTAATAAGTTTTTTAGGAGTGTTTATTATGTTGTTTTCTTTTTGTTTTCAAGGAAACGTACAGGCAGATGTAAATACTGTTCAACCTGGAAAAATAAAATCAGGAAACGTAACGGTATGGGAAGTTGGAAATGTAGCGAAAGTGTTAGCAGATGTAGAGCGCTTAAATTTAAATACAGTAAATGTACCGATTCAAGTAGATATTCCGAATGTGACTTCTACTAACATGGTAATTAATCAGGCGCAAAAGAAACAGGCTATCATTTTAATTCAAGAATTATTAAAGCGTAATATTCAAGTTATAGTGGAACCGTTCCCATATATTCAGCAGGGGAATGTTGGAGAAACAGAATGGAATCCAAGTAATATTAATGATTTCTTCTGGAATTGGAAAACGGTTATTCTACAAGATATTTTTAATTCTATTACAAGTAAATACAATGTGTATGGACTAAAGATTGCTTCTAATTTCATTAATATGGAATATGCAGAAGGATATTGGAACGATACGATTAATTTTGTCCGTCAGCAGTATAAAGGAAATGTTTTGTATCAAATGAACTGGTGGTTAACAGCAAGCTGGGACCCTTCTTATGAAGCGAAGTTTAAAGAGAAAATAAATCGTCCGTATTTAAAAAAGGTGGATATTGTTAGTATCGATAGTTGGTTTGAAGTTTCAGGAAAAAGGAATCCATCATACGAAGAAGTGAAGCAAAGTTTATTCGCGACAACAGTATATAATCGTGGACAAAATGTTGTTCAACAACTGGAACAATTACATAATGCAACAGGAAAGCCAGTTTATTTTGGTGGATTTAACGTACCAGCGCGTGAACTAGGACTACAAAATCCATGGAATCCAGATGTTTCAAATGTATTTTCAAAAGATGTACAATTAAATGGCTGGCGCGCTTACCGAGATGTATTAGAACCGAAACCATATTTTAAAGGTTTTTCAATTTGGTTTATTGGCTCTAATGATAGTACACATGCGTATCAAATACATAGTAAAGAAGCAGAGGCAGTTATTAACGGATGGTATCGAAAATAAATTTTATAAAATAGGTAAGTTTTGAAGTTTCCTACATATATTTCTAGTGAAAGGCCTTTCACCATCTTATCACCTAGGGGGCAATCATAATGAAATTTTTGTCTTACCTTACAGTAATTTTGGTGATTCTTGGCGGTTTGAATTGGTTGTTTGTAGCGTTAGATTACAATGTAGTTGAGAAATGGTTTGGTTCTATGCCGGCGCTTGTGGACACTATTTATTGGCTCTTTGGTCTTTCTGCTATTTATCAAATTTTTGATCGGTTCTTTACGGACAATTAGCTATTATTCTTCTATTATTAAAGTGTTAAGTACGATTATGTACTTAACACTTTTTTATATGTTTACATATAGTATGCACGTGCAAGCGATTCCATCGCGTCTTGAGACATAATATTAGAAAAGAAATTGACCGTATATTGTATTGTGGGTTATAATTCAGAAAGTTTAAAAAATAATAAAATGAGAAATAGGGAGGTCATCCGGGTGATGGAGAGAGTGTATAATTTTTCTGCAGGACCATCAATACTCCCTTTGCCAGTTTTAGAGAAGGTGCAAAAGGAGCTTTTAAATTATAACGGGACAGGCATGTCTATTATGGAAATGAGTCATCGATCTTCTTATTTTCAAAGTATTATTGATGAAGCGAGTAGCCTGCTTCGTGAATTAATGAACATTCCTGATGGGTATGAAGTTTTATTTTTACAGGGCGGTGCATCATTACAATTTTCTATGATACCGTTAAATATAATGAATACGTACAAAAAAGCAGGTTATGTACTGACTGGCTCATGGTCTAAAAAGGCACTGCAAGAAGCAGAAAAAGTAGGGGAAGTACAAGTGATTGCTTCTTCTGAACAAGAGAAGTTTACTACGATTCCTAAATTGGATGGTTTACTCGGTAATGAAAAACTAGATTATGTACATATAACAACGAATAATACAATTGAGGGGACAAAATATGTGGATATTCCACATCTCGAAGAAGTGCCGCTAGTTGCGGATATGTCCTCAAATATTTTATCAGAACGATATGATGTTACGAAGTTTGGCCTCATATATGCGGGAGCACAAAAGAATTTAGGGCCAGCGGGCTTAACGATTGCTATTATAAAAAAAGATTTAATTGGCGGGGCAGATTGCTCTTGTCCTACAATGCTAAACTATGAAACTTATAGTAAAAATAACTCCTTATATAATACACCGCCATCCTTTAGTATTTACGTAACGAAGCTTGTACTAGAGTGGTTAAAAGAACAAGGCGGGGTATCTGCGATTGAAGAACAAAATAGAATGAAATCGTCACTTCTTTATCATTTCTTAGATGAATCTAAATTGTTTACTTCACCAGTTGATCCTACGTATCGATCACTTATGAACATTCCGTTTACAACACCGTCAGAAGAATTAAATAATCAGTTTTTACAAAAAGCGAAGGAACGCGGGTTCGTTACGTTAAAAGGACATCGTTCAGTAGGTGGCATGCGCGCTAGTATTTACAATGCGATGCCAGTGGAAGGTGTACAGCAATTAGTAGATTATATGAAAGAATTTGAGCTTGAAAATAGATAGGGAGATGGGGATATGTTTCGTGTTCAAACGTTAAATCAAATTGCAGAAAAAGGTTTGCAAGTTCTTGGCGGAGAGCGCTATGAAGTAGGGGATAGAATGGATCATCCAGACGGCATTTTACTTCGCAGCTATTCTTTACATCAAGAAGAGTTTTCAAAAGATTTAAAGGCGATTGCAAGAGCTGGTGCGGGTGTAAATAATATTCCTGTCGATCGATGTACGGAAAAGGGGATTGTAGTATTTAACACGCCAGGGGCTAATGCGAATGCCGTAAAGGAACTTATTATCGCAAGTCTTATTATGTCTTCACGTAACATTATTAATGGAGTAAGCTGGACGAAAAATCTAGAGGGTGAAGAAGTACCTCAGCTTGTTGAATCAGGGAAAAAACAATTTGTTGGATCAGAAATTGCGGGGAAACGTCTAGGGGTTATTGGCCTTGGTGCAATTGGTGCTTTAGTCGCGAATGATGCGCTAGCTTTAGGAATGGACGTTGTCGGATATGATCCTTACATTTCAGTTGAAACAGCTTGGCGCCTTTCTACACATGTGCAAAGAGCGTTTAGCTTAGATGAAATTTTTGCAACGTGTGATTATATTACACTTCATATTCCTCTTACGAATCAAACGAAGGGGATTATTGGTGAACATGCTATAGAGACGATGAAAAAAGGAATGCGTCTATTCAATTTCTCAAGAGGGGAACTTGTAGATGAAAATGTTCTTCAAAAAGCGTTAGAAGAAGATGTTATTACACATTACGTAACGGATTTCCCGAATGAAAATGTGATTAAGATGAAAAATGTAACAGCGACGCCCCATCTTGGTGCATCTACATCTGAATCGGAAGAAAATTGTGCAGTAATGGCTGCACGTCAATTACGTGAATATTTAGAGACAGGAAATATTCGTAATTCAGTCAACTATCCTAACGTAGAACTTCCGTATATCGGAAAGAAACGTATTACAATTATGCATCAAAACGTTCCGAACATGGTAGGACAAATTACAGGATGTTTAGCAGAACATCATATAAATATTGCGGATATGATTAATCGTAGTAAACATTCTTGGGCGTATACAATGATTGATATTGATAACGGAATTGATGATATAATTAAAGAGAATGTTGTGGAAAATATAAGCAAAATTTCAGGTGTTGTAGCCGTTCGAATGATTGTGTAAAGGAGAGAGGAAGTTGGCAAAAATCCGACCGTTTCGGGCCATTCGTCCAGTAGAAGAAAAAGCAGCACAAGTTGCGGCTTTACCGTATGACGTATTAAATAGTGAAGAGGCAAGAGAAGTTGTAAAAGGCAATCCGTATTCTTTCTTACACGTTGATAAAGCAGAAATCGATTTAGATCCGGCACTTTCACCGTACGATGATCGCGTATATGAAAAAGCGGGTGAAAATTTAAAGCAATTTATACGAGAAGAAGTGTTCATTCAAGATGAGGAGCCAGCATTATACATTTATGAGCTGACGATGCAAGGAAGAACGCAGTCAGGACTTGTCGTTTGTACATCTATTGATGAGTATGATGATGATACAATTAAAAAACACGAAAGAACGCGTCATGAAAAAGAATTAGATCGCATCCGTCACGTTGATGTGTGTGATGCAAATACGGGCCCTATCTTTTTAACGTACCGTACAAAAGATGAAGTGAAACGTTTCATTAGCAGCTGGAAAGAAGAACATGCGCCAATTTATACATTTACAGCAGAAGATGGCGTTGAGCATGTTGCTTGGAAGGTTGCAGATGAAGGTGTAATTGCCACTTTAATAAACGCATTTGAAGATATTCCGAACTTGTACATTGCAGATGGACATCATCGCTCTGCATCAGCAGCAAAAGTAGGACTTATGCGAAGAGAACAAAATCCGAATTATACAGGAGAAGAGGAATTTAATTTCTTCTTATCCGTTCTATTCTCTCACGATGAATTATCAATTTGGGACTATAACCGAGTTGTGAAAGATTTAAACGGCTTATCAGAGGAACAGTTTTTAAAGCAAATTACGCAGTATTTTTATGTAGAAGAAGCAAATGTTTCTCCGTATAAACCGAATGAGCCGAAAACATTTGGTATGTATATAAACGAGAAGTGGTATAAGCTCACTGTGAAAGAGGAAACGTTTGATGCGAACGATCTTGTGAAAGGTTTAGATGTGTCTATTCTGCAAGACCATCTATTAAGCCAAGTACTTGAAATACATGATCCGCGATCTGATTCACGCGTCGATTTTGTAGGCGGAATACGCGGGTTAGAAGAACTAGAGCGCCTTGTGAACAGCGGTGCATATAAAGCAGCGTTCTCATTATATCCAACGTCAATGGAAGATTTATTAGCAATCGCAGACGCTGGGGAAGTCATGCCGCCAAAATCAACGTGGTTTGAGCCGAAACTGCGTAGCGGGTTGTTTGTTCATTCGTTAAAGTAAAGTGAAACTTTAATCAGTGGGGGTTTTGTCCATCCCCACTGATTATTAGCTCTCACCAATCGGGTATTTACGGGCAGTTATCTGCCACCTAGGTTTCTCGCATTCGGGAGTCTTACTGACCGTTAATGCGGGATAAATATAGACTTCTTTTGTTTTGAAAAACCGAAATGATTTTTAGTTTCGGTTTTTCTTATTTTAAAAGTGTTTTCGAGGAGGGGTATCAATGAAATTGCAAGTAGGCGAAAAAATCACCTTTGAGCGAACGTTTACAAGAGAAGATGTTGTTTTATTTACAGAGGTATCTAAGGATGAGGGAGTTCATCATGTTACACCTGATGAACAAGGGCGATTTGTTGTACAAGGACTTTTAACATCAACTCTGCCTACGAAAGTTGGCGGTGATTATAACGTATTAGCTCGCAAGATGGATTTTGAATTTTTACGTCCCGTTTTTAGTGGGGATACGATTCGATGTGACGTAACAATTGAAAAATTTGAACCCGATGAAAAAAATCGTACGAAGATTATTGCGATGTTTACATGTATGAATCAACTTGAAAAAGAAGTATTGAAGGGGAGTTTTTCAGGGATTATTCTTTAATTGGTAGGAGAAGTAATGAATAAGTGGGGGCCCATGCCTCTCAGGCTTAGAGTTTTAATTCCTACCCATAACGAAAATTTTATGTATTATACTCTGTTCTTTTCTTAACGATTAGAAAATAGTTGAATAAGCTCGTCAATAAAAAGGACATTCTTAGTATTACAAGAAATGTCCTTTCCACTAAATTATAGGGTATTTTGCTAAATTTCAAATTCTAAAATTAGTTTACTGGTTTGACCTGTAAACTGATAGTTATAGGACCCTCTCAGACTTTCTAAGTTACCGGTAGCTTTAATAATTGTTCCTGGGGAATCTAAATTTCCTTTATCAAATATTCCTTGCTCTATAGCTGTAAATGTTCCTTGTTGCCCCTTATAAATTCCTTCAAAGTGTAAAAATCCAGAAATTTTAGCAGTAGCCAAGTGACCATCATTTATATTTGAGTCTAAATAATATAATAAGTATTCAACAAAAGCTTTTCCTTTTAATTCCCCATCAATATCATATTCAACATGGGCAATATTAATAGGGAAATCTTTTCTAGTATCATCAATTGGTTTTTCATCCCATTTCCTTACTGTAAATGTTACTTCCATACACGTAAATCCTCCTTTATCATTAGATAAGTAATCTCAATATCATTTAAAAAGTAACAATTCACAGTCATATCTCATAGGAGTGTTTTTATTGATTTGAGTCCTGCCATATCGCTATCAAGCTAATAAAATAAAAATACGCTAGGATCAGGAAAACATAATTATAAAACTTATGGCTTTACTTATTGAAAGTTTCACTCCACTCCACTTTCCAAAATAGAGAAAGATCCATTTTCACAATCAATTTCTGCCATCGCACCGTAAGGTAAAATAAACTTCGGTTCAGTATGGCCAAAATTTAAATTATAAAGAATCGGCAAATCTTCTAAATTATTTTCCTTCATAATCTTAAGTATTGCCTGTTTATATTCTTCATAATATGTTTCGTCTTTCGGTTTACCGAAGATGATTCCCTTTGCTTTTTGCAGAATGCCTTGCGCTGCATAATTTCGCAACCAATATTTTATATAATTTGGTTCTGGATGTTCTTCAGATGTTTCAAAGAATAGAATACTATTCTCCCAATGCTTTTTCTCAGGCCAAAGTTCCGTTCCTTTTACGAATTCCAATACTTCAATACAACCACCAATTAAACGCCCTCGTACAGTCCTAGATCCTTGAAGGACCTCATATCCGTTGTTTTGCTGCATCGTACGTATTGTATCCTTATTTATTTCTATCCATTCTAAACGCTCACTCGTCCATTCGTTAGCTGGTTGAATTTCACCAATAATCTCATTTGAAAAGAGAGTTCGATTCACTGTTTCAATCGTATATGAATCCATCTCTATATTTTCAGCAAAATCGGTTAAGATTGCTGGACCGTAAAAAGAGGAAATTCCTGCTTTATGACAAAATAAATGTGAAACGGTATCGTCAGAGTACCCCATAAAGATTTTCGGATTTTCGCGTATCACATTAAAATCAATATAAGGTAGTAAACGGATACTATCTTCGCCACCAATATTCGTAATAATTGCTTTAACACGCGTATCTTTAAATGCTGTCATTAAATCTTCCGCACGAGCCCCTGGATTGTTATAAAGGTATTCGCTACCTTTTAAACTATTTGGCATTGGGATAACTGTAAGCCCGAATACGTCTTCTAATCTCTTTACTCCTTGCTCATAACGCCATCTTAGCTTAGAATCACCCGCTCCTCCCCATGAAGCACTTACTGTTGCTACGATATCTCCTGGCTGTAATCTTTTTGGTTTTATTAACATATGAATTCCGCCCCTACATAATGTAATGAACTACGATTATACAAACCGTAGCATTGAAAAATATGATGCATGACATTAGTTTCTTCATCATCAATCCGTTTACCTGCTGATATTCAAGAATTTAGCAGTAGTGTTGAATATAGGAATAATCGATTTATATTTAAAAATTACAGTATGCAACATTGCATGAGAAAAGTGGTTGTTATTTTTACAACCTGTAACTATAATGATTACAGGTTGGTCTTAGCCAATCAAACAAATAAAATCATCATGAATGGAGAGGTTACATATGGGTATGAAAAAAATAATTTTAGCAGGTGCTTTAGGGATCGCAGCATTATCAGGAACGAATGTACCAGGATTAGAAGTAACGAAAGCGAGTGCGGCTTCTATTGAATCGAATTTCTCGACGTTAGAAGGACGAGTAGTAGAAGTGGATAATGGTGTGATTGTTGTGAAATCTAAGCAATATGAGGAGCCTGTTAGTGTGTATATGGATTCACTTTCAAATGTGAAAGTAGGAGACGAAGTAAAAGCGACTGGATCTATGATGCGTAATTTTACAGAATATATGGTTGCAACTGCAGTTGAAAATACAACAAACAAGTTAGGTATGCACATGAAAGAAGATGGCTCACCTGATTATGTAATTGGCGAAGTATCAAAAATAGGAACGATGGAAGATGAGGGAGACGGTTCTACTAAGTATGTCGTAGTTGAGTATCCATCACTAAATGGGAAGAAAGATAGTATTGACGTTTTCTTAACGAAGGGACAAGTATTTCATACAGGTGAGAAAGTAAAAATTGATATGAAATATGTAGGCTGGGGCGGAAGTTCTATTAACTGGAACACAACGGACAACATTGAAAAAGTTCATGAGGTAAAGAGCGACGTTGAAAATAATGATGATGTTTGGATTTGGTCTTAATTAGACGCTTGTAAATAACAAATGTATCATGCAGTACCCATCGAATCATCATATGTATGATAATTCGATGGGTACTTTTTTGTTTTATGTTTTTTTGAGAATACTGGATTTCCGATTAGAATATGATGTTAACACTGGAGCGAAGGTTAAAAATACAATATTGAAAGAGGTGTTTAAGGGTGGAGCGAGATGATGTTTATTTACGAGCTAAAAAAAGAATGGAGAATTTAAAAGCATTTTACATTCATTTAACGGTTTATATACTAGTGAACTTAATGCTTTTTATTATAAATATAAGTTCTGATTCAAGTAAATTATGGTTTTTATATCCACTTGCAGGTTGGGGGATTGGTATCGTTATACACGGATTGACGACTTTTCCATTTGGGATATTCGGAAAAGAGTGGGAAGAACGAAAGATTAAAGAATATATGGAGAAAGATAAGTAAATTTATTTCTGGAATTTATGAATATAAAATCTCATATAAATCTCTATGATTACACGCTTGGTGCGAAGTCTATTCTATAGCTTCGCCTATTTGCTTTGTATTTGAAGTTTGTGCGAGTGAGAGTGTTCATATACATTTTTAGGGTGAACTGCATGTGAAATCAAAACTTTATTTGTAGTACATAATAAATACAGTTATTTTACTTTTTAAATTACATGTGGATATAGGATAAAGTTGATTTATTACCCTATATTAAAATAAAAATAAACCACTGTTCGATTTGAATATTCCACGATATAATGGTGAGAG
Source organism: Bacillus cereus group sp. N24 (assembly GCF_016483345.1). Classification (NCBI taxonomy): domain Bacteria; kingdom Bacillati; phylum Bacillota; class Bacilli; order Caryophanales; family Bacillaceae; genus Bacillus; species Bacillus cereus group sp. N24. The sequence continues at coordinate 68,504 of NZ_JAEHCA010000001.1, read as the reverse complement.
TTTATGACAGAATAAATATTTACATAAGAAGTGAGGTACTGTATGAAAAAAAGAACGACAGACATTATTTTTATTATTATTGGTGCATTTCTTTTTGCGTTAGGTGTCAATTTGTTTGTTATCCCGAACGAGTTTGGTGAGGGCGGGGTAACAGGTATCACGATTATTACGTACTATTTATTTGAGTGGTCACCAGGTTTAGTCAACTTAATTTTAAATGCGATTTTGTTAATAGCTGGTTATAAATTTTTAAACAAGATCACAACAATTTATACGATTATCGCTGTAGTTACGAACTCGCTATTTCTTCATTTAACAGAAGGTTGGACGATTGCTTCTGATGAAATGCTCGTAAATGCCATTTTCGGAGGAATATTTATTGGGTGCGGGATTGGCCTTATTATTCGCGTTGGCGGAACAACTGCAGGTACTACTATCTTAGCAAGGATGACGCATAAATATTTAGGATGGAGCATTAGCTATGGTTTACTGTTCTTCGATTTAATTGTTGCGTTTTCATCTTATTTCATCATTGGTGCAGAAAAACTGATGATAACAATTATTATGCTATATGTAGCAACGAAAGTGATGGAGTTTGTAATTGAAGGTTTAAATCCGAAGAAAGCCATTACGATTATTTCTGATAACCCGAATGAAATTGCCGGGAAGGTAACTACCTTAATGGGCAGAGGGGTTACTGTGTACTCAGGTCATGGCTATTACACGAAAACTCCGAAGGAAATTCTTTATGTTGTTATTAATAAGCAAGAAGTAGTGAAGCTAAAACGGATTGTTCAAACTACAGATCCGGCTGCGTTCATCGCTATACACGATGTTCGTGATGTGTTCGGAGAAGGATTTGTTGATATTTCTAAGGCTTAATAAGAGTTAGAAATTGGTTTTTGTTAAAATAATCTTAATACTAAAATAGAAGAATCTATTTCGAATAATCTTTTTTCGAAATAGATTCTTCTTTAATAGATCTATATTTACAATTAAACCTCATTCACTTTAAGTTCAATCTTTTACATTCTAAAGAAAAACTACCGATAGAACGCTCCAGTCTGTTCTTTAATTTTGAAATGTGAGAGTTGAATAACAATAGATTATATGTGCTTTCTTAATCTACTCCCCATGAGTTCCGCCATTTGTTTCGCATCTGGATTTCCTTCATCATGCAACTTATCAATAATATTAATATAATCCATTTCATTTCGATTTTGACTTAATTTATATGCAGCCTGAATATCTCCTACCTTAATTTTAAATCCAACTATGCCTTTCAGTTCATTTTCTAAGAGGGCAGGGGAAAGTTTATCCCATAATACTGGATTTTCACGATGCTCTTCATATTTTTTCAGCATTGTTGTTAATTCATCTATTAATTCTTCTTTATCTAAAATACTTGCTTTACCATATATATGGACGGCTTGATAATTCCATGTTGGAACTTCTTCATGTTCATACCAAGAAGAAGAGATGTAAGAGTGCGGCCCTTGAAACATGACAAGAACACCTTCACAGGTTTCAAATGTTCTCCACTGGGGGTTCCCATAAGCCATATGTCCAGTAATAAAATAATCATCACCATTTTTAGTTAACCCAAAAGGCAAATGAGTTGCAATTGGTTTCTCTTTTTTTGTTGTGACGATTGTTCCAAAAGAGTTTTTTTGAACAAAATCCCAAATCTCATCAACATTTGTGACCTTAAAATGCTTTGGAATATACATAATAACCTACCTTTCAAAAAAGTTATATGAGTGTTTTGATCATTATAAGATCAATTTGCTCCTCATCCCCCATATAAAAGGAGTGAGATCCAGCTTGTACAAACCCTAATTTCTTATAAAAAGCAATAGCATTTTCATTTTTCTCCCATACGCCTAGCCAGATATTCTTTTTATTATGTTTTATTGCAATTTCAAAAGCATAATTTAGTAAATATTTACCAAGACCATGTTTTTGAAATAAGCCCTTTATATAAATTCTCTCGACTTCAAGTGATTCATCGCCCATTTCTTCAGACTGAGCATTATCGGTATTGATCTTTAAATATCCAGAGATTTCATTGTTAAAGTAGACAAAAAAGAATTGAGAAGAGATATTGGATAATTCTTTTTCTAATTGTTTCAAGTTAAATGCCTTTTTCAAATAGTTATTCATATTTTCTGGTGAATTTTGATGTTTAAATGTCTCATTAAATGTTTCATAACTAATTTCATGAAGTTTGTGTATATCTTCAAGGGTGCATTTTTCTATATGTGTAGTCATTTAAATAGTTCTCTCCTTTATATAATCAATAATTTCTCTTATTTCCTTTTTTTACGAATTCCCAATCTTTTTCTATATTCTTTCTTACTCTTTGAAGGAGATTAGAAATAGTTGCCGCTTCTGTTTCGGAAAAGCCCTCTAATGCAACAGTATTGGAATAATCATTTTCTCTCTTAATAAAAGGATAGACATTTTCCCCTTTTTCTGTCGGGAAAAGTTTTTTGATTTTTTTGTTAGATGAATCTTCTTTCTTTTCAATAAATCCATTGATTTCAAGCTTTTTGATAGCACGGGCTGCTGTTGTACGATCTACTTTTATCATCTCAGATAGCTTTTCTTGAATGATTCCTGGGTTTTCACATATTCGCACAAGGTACAAATACTGACCTTTTGTAAGCTCATATTCTTTAAATTCTATATTGCTAATAGAATCTAATGCCCTTGCAATCATTCCAATTTCACGAAGAATTTCCTTCATAATGAACTCCTTATCGTTTGTTTTTATTGCAAATGCAACAATTTAAAGTTACATTAAATATAAAATACTTTTATTGTAAATGCAACAAAAATAAAGGGGAAGAGGTTGATTAAAATGAAGTATGTTTTTTATGTATTAGGAATTTTAATATTAACCCTTGGTATTTCTTTCACAATACAATCAGATATTGGAACTTCCCCTTTTGATGCGCTTTTAGTAGGATTTTCTTTAAATGTGGGGCTTACTGTGGGAAGTTGGGAAATAATAATAGCTTTATTATTGATATGTTGTAATTCGATTTTAAAAAGACAAAGACCAGAGGTACTAGGGTTGTTAACAGCATTCATAACAGGTATTGGTATTGATATGTGGCTATTTTTATTACGTAGTTTAATTACACCTGAAATATGGTATGGTAAAATGATTTATTTTGGAATTGGCTTAGTTATGACAGGATTTGGAACTGCGCTATATTTACAGACAAATTTTGCTCCCATTCCAATTGATCGATTAACCTTAATCATACAAGAATTAACTAGAACCAATATCTTTTTCTCACGAACCCTTATTTACCTTATATTCTTGATGATGGCAACGATTTTACATGGACCAATTGGTGTTGGAACTGTATTCACCGTTTGCTTAGGTGGGCTATTACTCAATTTCTTTATGTCACTTACTAAAAAAGTATTAGACCACGTATTAATACACCGTAGTACACCACAAAATTATAAGAAGAATAAAGCAGTTGACCAATCATAAGAAAAGTGAAATTCTTTTCTTTAAATTATTTATTCATTTGAATACCGACTGTTTCCGCAACGTTCTTCAATCGACCAAAACTTTATAAATTTTGTGACAGAAAAGAATTTCCGCCATTCTTATTCCAAAAAAACAGATAGCATTTCGTTTTTCTTTTTCTTGCAAAAAATCCAATTGTTTCTTAATGTAAGGATGTAGAAGGATGAACAAGAGAGGGTTTAATGAAGATGATACATATTTTATTAGCTGATGATGACAAGCATATTAGAGAGTTATTACATTACCATTTACAAAAAGAGGGGTTTAAAGTTTTTGAAGCGGAAGATGGAAAGGTAGCGCAAGACGTTTTAGAGAAGGAAAATATTCATTTAGCAATTGTAGACATTATGATGCCGTTTGTTGATGGCTATACGTTATGTGAAGAAATTCGGAAGTATCATGATATACCTGTTATTTTATTAACCGCAAAAGATCAATTAGTCGATAAAGAAAAAGGATTCATTTCTGGTACGGACGATTATATCGTAAAACCATTTGAACCAGCTGAAGTGATTTTCCGGATGAAAGCTTTATTGCGCCGTTATCAAATGTTGAGTGCTGACATTATTACACTCCATGGAACGACAATTGATCGTAAAGGTGTTGAAGTAAAGTGTAACGGGCAAACGATTTTGCTTCCGCTTAAGGAATTTGAGCTATTGTCACAACTTGCTAGTTATCCTGGAAGAACATTTTCAAGAGAAGAATTAATTGAGTTAGTATGGGGAATGGATTTTGAAGGGGACGAACGAACAGTTGATGTTCATGTAAAACGTCTTAGAGACCGTTTTTCAAAACGAACAGATGATTTTCAAATTACGACAGTGCGCGGACTCGGCTATAAGTTGGAGTTGAAATAAAATGAAATCACTATATTCTAGATTCGTTTTTATGACAGTAGGTATTATGCTTCTTAGTAGTATTATCGGTTTTTTATTAACGAATGTATATTATCAAGTGAAGCTAAAACCGTATAATAGTGAAAAGATTTTAAACTATGCTGAGGAAGTTAAATCGTTATATGAAAAGCAAAGTGAAGAAAATAAATATGATTATTTACAATCTATTGCGAAGTTAGGATATGAAATTTATATTGTAGACGACCAAATGAATGGAAAGCGTATCGGCAACGCGTTTCGTAAAATAACGATAAGTGATGATACGGTTCGTAAAGTGTTGCAGGGGGAAACGTTTAATGGTGTTTCCACATATCCAACGAGGCTCTTTATTACAGGATTCTTCGATAATGAATTAATTAATAGTGTCGGTGTACCGTTAAAACACGGTGATAAACAGTACGCCTTATTTATTCGTCCTGATATTCAGCAGCAATTTGGTGAAATGCGAATTTTCTTAGCGGTTTTACTTGGTTTTATCGTGTTATTAAGTATTATTTTTATTGCGATTGCAGCAGGATATATCGTTCGCCCAATTCGTAAATTTACGAAAGCTACGCAAAAAATTGCAAGTGGCGAATATGAAATTGAATTAGACGTAAAACGAAAAGATGAAATAGGAACGTTATCTACAAGCTTCCAAAAGATGACGAAAAGTATAAAAGAATTAGATGAAATGAGACAAGAATTCGTTTCGAACGTTTCGCATGAATTTCAATCGCCGCTTTCTTCCATACAAGGATTTTCGAAAACATTGCAAACAGAAAAGATGAGTGAAGAAGAAAGAAACCATTACTTACAAATTATCGAGGGCGAAAGTAAGCGAATGTCTAGTTTATGTAAACAGTTACTTACGCTAGCTTCTTTAGATAAAGAAGAAAAAGTATTACAAATAAAAGAATTCAATCTACAAAAGCAAATTAAAGACGTCATTTTTATGCTCGAATGGAAATGGCGTGAAAAAGATATTGCCGTTGAATTTGATGTACCAGACATTACAATACAAGGTGATGAAAATTTACTTCATCAAGTATGGAGTAATATTTTTACGAATAGCATTAAGTTTTCAAATGATGGTGGGACGGTTGAGTTTTTTGTCGAAGAGTTAGAGTCTAGCGTTATAATCTCTATATCCGATAACGGAATCGGTATGGAAAAAGAAGAAATGGATCGTATTTTTGATCGTTTCTATAAAGTAGATACGGCAAGGGCAAGAAATGTAGAAGGTAGTGGCTTAGGATTATCAATCGTGCAGAAAATTGTTGAACTGCATAAAGGGGCAGTTTCGGTGTATAGTACGAAAGGGGAAGGGACGACTGTTCGGGTTGAACTTCCGAAATAGATGGAAGAGGCTGTTTGCGAACGCCTCTTCTTTTTTGTCCGTTATTCTACATGTAAAGTGAAAAAATATGAGTAATCCTATTCTATAATTGGACTTGTTTGTGGAATAAGATTAGGAGGAAGTTTATTTGAAAATGTAGAATCTCTACAGAGTTATAAGGATTTTATTGAAACTTTAACTATTTAGGGAGGAAATTACTTTGAAACGAGTTGACGTGTTATTAAACGCACTAGATTCAACATTCGATAAAGAGAGTTGGTATGCACCGTTTAAACATGCTATAGAAGGACTTACAGCCGAACAGGCTATGTGGAAACCATCTGGAGAGGGAATGAAAACCATTTGGGAGAACGTTAATCATCTTATTTATTACAAAGAGAGACTTGCTGCAAACTTGGAAGGCCGTGAATGGACACATAATCTCGACGGTGATGAAACCTTTTATCTTACTAAGCAATCTAATGGTGATAAGGAATGGAAGGAGGTCGTTGAACGTTCTGAAAATGCTCAATGTAATTTAAGACAGGTATTAAGTGCAATTTCTGAAAAAGAACTTGAACAAAATTCACTTGAGGGTAAGTTACTGGATATTATGCTTCACGATGCTTATCATACTGGCCAAATTATTCAATTAAGGAAAATGCAGGGGGCATGGCCATCAAATCGTTAACTGAACGTATTAGTTATTCCATTAAAGGGCGCTATTGTTGAATGGAATTTAGATTTTTTAAATGAATTTATTGTTATATATTTATTTTAGTATCTTACATCCAAAAGTAAACAAGCATAACCCCGTCCTAAATTTAAAATAGGGTTATGCTTGTTTGAGCTTTTAAAATTAAATGATTTTATCTCTACACATTGGATTAGATACTATTTTCTTTATGCTATAAAGCAGTATCCTTCACCCGTTCTTCCTTAAACCGAACTCCAAAAGTATCCGCTGTAATTTCATCAGCTTTCGGCAAGGAACGTAATTTCGGATGAAGTAGCCATATGATAGAAATGAATAAAATTCCGATGCTAGCGAGCGCGAAAATGAGTTGACTACTAAATACAGTTGCGGTGTATCCGCCAATTAAAGAGCCGAGCGGCATAGCGATTGTGCCCATACTCCGTGTGACTGAATTGATGCGCCCAAGATATTGGTTTGGAATTACAATTTGACCAATTGTCGCAAATAATATATTGGTCGCACCAATTGGTATCCAAGCTAGGCCGAATAAGAAAATAGATAGCCATTGAAACGGTACGATCGTAGAAAGAAACCAAAAGATAGCGCCAGCCGCAAAGCTAATAATGGAGGCGCGGCCAACATTACGCTTACCAACCCATGAACTGAATAATGCTCCAATTAAACTGCCGGCGGATATAGCTGCTAAAAAGAAGCCATATAATTTCACACCACCTAAAGAATCAGCGAAAGAAGGAAGTATTGCCATCGTCATACCGATTGAAAAATTAGCGACAACTGAACCGATTAAGAAGACACCCATTAAGGAACGAAAGACGATTGAAAAACCTTCTTTTAAATCAGAGAAATATTGTTTAGTTGAAAGTGCTGTGTTTGTTTCGGATTGCTTTGGCATTTTTAATGAAAAGAACAAAAGGGCAGTAATCGCGAATGTTAAGGAGTCGACCACATATAAAGTAATGGCACCAAGTAGTGCTACTAATATCCCAGAAAGAGTCGTGCAAATTAAATCAATGCCTTGATACGCAAATGAGAAGAGAGAGTTTCCTTTTAATAATTGTGTTTTATGCAGGAGAAGTGGTAAAGCTTTTGATTGTGCGGGATAGGCGAATTGTTCGATAAAGGCTACGATGGGCATAATGATAAGTAGTAGTTGAACTGTTAATAGATCGAAGTAGTGTGTAATAGGAATGATTAATATAAGGATGGATTGCAGTACTTGTGTGATGACGAGGGTGTTTTTAATCGACCATCTATCAACGAATGGACCAGTAAGAAATTGAAGTGCAGAAGGCAATAATGTAAGGAAACCAGCTAATCCAGAATAAAAAGGATTACCACTTAATTTGTATACGAGCCACATCGCTGCTACATAATACAAGCTATCTCCTATGTTTGTAAAAATTCTCCCTAAAAATAATAAGAGGAAATTCCGGTTTTTTAATACGTCCATTTAATCTACTCCTTTATAATAAATTTATTCGGTAAAATAATTTTGACCGTTTATGTAAAAAAATCGTATTACGATTTTTCTTCTTTTTTCACAAAGCGCTGCATTGCTCGTTCGTCGATTTGTAGTGCAGTAGTAGAAATGTAGTAAGATTGACTAGTTGGATCTTTCTCCGCGTCTTTCGTGATCTCGTTTAATTCAGCCATCAATTTATAAAACTTTTTCACCCACACTTGAAATTGTTCCGGCGTAGCATCAAACTCCCAGCAAGATGAAACGTAATTCCACTCAGCTGGGTCTTCGCTTACATTTCGTAATGTAAAAGCTTCTTCTGGTGCAGCGAGAATATGGCTTTTCGTTCTTTCCGTCATTTGTAAAAAGATTTGGCGACCTGATTCGCTTAATATCTCTAAATGAGGTAATAGTTCTGCAGCAGGGGTAAAGCCTCTAGCGACAGATTGATAAAATTTTTGAATGATGCCATTCTTTTCTTCTGTATAAACAATTTCTATAAAACCATTTTTCTCTAATTCTTTTAAATGATAATGAATTTTCGCCCTTGAAATGCCGAATTTCTCAGATAGTAATTGTCCTGTATAAGGACGTTCACACAGACGCATCATCATTTCGACTCGTAGTGGATCGCTTATTGCTTTTAGTTGGCTATAAGTAGTGAGTGTGAACATGGGCTTCAATACAATCAACTCCTCGAATTAAATTACTCGGTCAATATTATTTGACTGAATTGTATCAAGGATTCTATTTATTTTCAATACATTCTGAAAATTTAATCTTCCCGCTGTAATCTTCTGTTCATATTCCGTTCATATTTCTTATTTATGATAAGTGCATAGAAAGAAAGAGGAAGGAGCGAGCATAATGTTTTTAGCTCTGCGTGAATTGAAACAATCAAAATTAAGATACGGATTAATCGGACTTATTATGGTGTTATTATCATTTTTAGTCCTTGTTATTTCAGGATTAGCAAATGGATTATCATATGATAATGCGTCATCGATTCAAAATATGGAGGCAAATAAGTTCGTTTTAGCAGATGATGCGGAAAATAAATTACTTCGTTCACAAATTAAGAAAGACGATGTAGATAACGTAGTAAATCAAGTAGGCGAGAAAGAAGCAGTTCCGTTTCGTGTAAAAGTTTCAACGTATGAAAAGAAGGATAGTTCGAAAAAGGTTGATGTCGCTATTTTTTCAAGTGAACGTGATACATTTTTAGAACCGAACATTGTAAAAGGTGAGAAATTAGGTACAGCGAATAATGAAATGGTTGCTGACGAATCAATTAAAGAAAAAGGAATCGATATTGGGGATACAATTATCGATCCTGTTTCAAAGAAAGAATTTACAATTGTTGGATTTACGAAAGACCAAATGTTTAGCCATACACCAGTTGTATATGTAAACGAAGATGTATGGGGCGCTATCTCGCAACCAAATCAAAAAGATTATAGTGCAATTGCACTCAATACAGATAAAGAGATTAAAAATGCTCATGTTATTGATAAAAAAGAAGTACTGCAAAGTATTCCAGGATTTAAAGAAGAGCAAGGAACATTAACGATGATCATTGCATTCTTACTTGTTATCGCTGCGTTATTAATCGGTGTATTCTTCTACGTCATTACGTTGCAAAAAACACAGCAATTAGGTGTATTAAAAGCAATCGGTACGAAAAACTCTTATTTAGCAAATAGCTTAGTCGTGCAGGCGTTATTCTTATCAGTCGTTGCGATGGTAATCAGTATTGTTCTTGTACAAGGATTAGAACAAATTTTACCAGCAGGTATGCCGTTCTTATTAACAACACCGATGATTGCACAATATGCAGCAATCTTTATCGTCATTAGTATTTTAGGAACACTTATTTCGTTATATCAAGTATTAAAAGTTGATGCATTAGAAGCGATTGGAGGCGGGATGTAATGACTTCATTATTAAAATTAGACAATGTAAGTAAAGTGTACGGAGAAGGGAATACGGAAGTAACAGCCCTTCATCCGATATCGCTTGATGTGAAAGCTGGAGAATTTATTGGAATCGTCGGTCCTTCTGGATCAGGGAAAAGTACGTTATTATCAATCGCGGGTGCTTTATTATCGCCGTCAAAAGGGGATATATACATTCGTGAACAAAATATTACGCAGTTATCCGAAAAGGAAATGACAGATATACGTTTGAAAAAGATCGGTTTCATTTTCCAGTTCGCAAACCTTGTTCCGTATTTAAATGTGAAAGAACAGTTACTTTATATTGCAAAGCTGAAAAAAGACAACAAACAAGAGTCTGAAAAGCGTGCGGATCACCTATTAGCGGCATTTGGATTAGGAGAAAGAAAAAATCATTATCCAAATCAACTATCTGGTGGAGAAAAACAAAGGGTGGCAATCGCTCGTGCGTTCATGAACAACCCAGATTTAATACTAGCAGATGAACCAACGGCAAGCCTAGACTCAAAACGTGCACGTGAAGTAGTTGAGATGATGAAACGTGAAGTGAAAGAGAGCCAAAAAGCAGCTATTATGATTACACATGATGAAAGAATGCTTGATGTATGTGATCGTATATTGACGCTTAGAGATGGACAGTTAATATAAAGAAAAAGGCCAACCGTACATGCGGTTGGCCTTTGTATAATTGTTTTTAATAAGTATAATGGCTTTATTTTGAGAATAACGTTTTAATTTTATTTCGTGTTACTAATAAAACGCCGCCTAATACAGATAACATACCTAAAGCCATATTATTTGATTGCTCACTACCAGCGTTAGGAAGTTCTCTAGCGTTATTGTTTTTAGTACTATTATCTGCTTGCGTTTGTTTCGATTGTGATATTTCATTAATTTTGTTATCAACATTTTGCTTCGTTGTATGTAACTCAGCTAATTTGTCGTCTATTTTTTTCTCAGTATGTTTAAAGTCATTGATTTTAATATCTAAGTCTTGTTTTTTCTTTGTTAAATCGTCTGAAACAGTTTGTTTCGCTTGTTTAATTTCGTTAATTTTATTTAGTAAGTCTTGTCTAGCCTTTTGTAATTCAGCTAGCTTATTTTTCACATCTTGTTTAGCTAGTTCTAAGTTAGCGGAAAGACTATCTAAATTGCCTTTAATTTTCTTAAGTTCCTCTAACGTATTCCCAGTATTCGGCTTGTTTTCTTTTAACTCAGCAAGTTTGTCCTCAGCAGTTTGTTTCGCTTTCTTTAACTCAGCTAATTTTTCATCTACTTGTTTTTTAACTTCCTTAAGTTCATTAACCTTTTGATCAATGTTCTCTTTATGTTGCTTAATTTCATTCACTTTTTCATCGACAGTTTGTTTATGTTCTTGAATCTCATTAACCTTGTTATCGATATTTTGCTTATGTTCTTTTACTTCAGCAACTTTATCATCTACTTGTTTCTTATGCTCTTTAATCTCATTGATTTTCTCATCGACGATTTGTTTGTCTTGTTGAAGTTTTGCATCTAACTCTTGTTTATGTTGTTTAATTTCGTTAATTTTTTCATCAGCAACTTGCTTACGTTCATGTAGTTCATTCACCTTAGTATCAACATTTTCCTTAACTTGGTTAAGTTCATTTAATGTTTGATCCACATTTTCTTTGTGCTGCTGTAATTTCGCATCTAACTCTTGTCTATGTTGCTTAATTTCAGCTAATCGATCTCCTGTATTTTGCTGTGGAGTAGTATCATTTACTTCCGCATGGGCCGAGTTTGTGCCTGCAATCATAGCTAAAGCTAGTGTAGACGCAGCGATTGTTTGTTTTGTTTTCATATTTTTGTACCTCTTTTCTTTCATATGCATGAGCTGTTTTGTGTAGAATTGAGCATATAGAAGTAGATTATTTTATTATTATATACCATGTTAGGCGCTCAGAGGAAGGATTTGCATAATAATCTATGATTATGTAATTTTTATAATCTCTTATTTTGGGATAGGGGACAAATCTTTAGCTAGATGAACAATTTCTTCTATAGTAGTGTTCACATCTTTACTATCGTGAATAACAAACAAGTAATCAGCCTCATTTTCTATAGGATCCACCACATCTTCATGTAGCGATTCAGCCTGTTGTCGATTGAGTACTTCTTTGAAATTAGAATAACCACCTCTAAAAATATTGGTACTTCGCGTGCTTCGAGCTACTCTTTCATAAAGTACATCATCTGGAATGTCAAAGTGAACGAGTATGCGTACATATTCATTTTGTGGAAATAATTCGTTTAATAAATATAACCTTCCGTTTTTACTGCGATTAGAGTTACAAATAATAAGGTGTAAACTTGTATGTTCTCTCGCATAATCAACAATGAATTTCGAAAGACCGTGCTTAAATGTATTAGGGCCTTCAGTTGGTTGTAATTTCTCATAATGTGTGTTAATAAATTCTGCTTGGTTATCTTGATCCATAACGAAAGAGGGGGGGAACTCTTTTTCTAATACTTTTGCAAATGTAGTTTTTCCGCTGTGGGTTTTTCCTACTGTAATGATAACTAATCTTTTCATAACGGCCTCCGTTGGTGTTGTTATAAACTGGAATATTCTATGCAAGAAGGAGTATTCCTGCTAGAAAATACACAAATTGCTAGAGAGAAGGTGAGCTAAAAACTTGACAAAAAAACTTATTTATGCTATAATTTACCAATATGAAAATAAAGTGTATAATAGGGTTCTCCTGGCCAGGGGGACCCTATTTTTGTTGTGAAAATGAAGGAGAGTGTATGTACGTGAAACAAGGTGAAGCAAGTGTAACGTCGTTAGTATCAGCTTTCAGCAGGGCATATCATAGTGAATTTGATAGTCCTAAAATCTTTGATGATTATGTAGCTAAAGATTTCATTTCACAAAAAGAACGTAACAATATTGAAACGAATATGGTTCAAGGGATACATTTTTTCAATAAAGATATTGCAGAGCAGTTTCAAGATAATCCGAAAGAAATATTAAAATGGATTACACAAGTTCAGTTATCACCAACACCTTTAGCACGTGCAGCATATTGTGAAAAGGTATTACTACATGAAATTACACTAGGAGCAAAACAATATGTCATACTCGGTGCAGGTTTGGACACGTTTAGCTTTAGGCACCGAGAATTAGAAAATAAAATAGAAATATTTGAAGTGGATCACCCTTCTACGCAAGCGTTTAAGAAAATAAGAGTGAAAGAGGCAGAATTTGAAATTCCAAATAACCTTCATTTTGTTTCCATGGATTTTACGAAAGGATTTTCCTATGAACAGTTACGCAATGAAGGATTTGAAAATAAAAAGACTTTCTTTAGCCTTTTAGGTGTTACGTACTATTTAACGAAAGAGGAACTTTCCAGTTTAATAGAATGTTTATTCGAGTTGGTTCCAGCAGGGAGTTCCATCGTTTTCGATTATCCTGATGAAAACTTATTTATAGAAAAAGGGTTGTCCAATCGAGTTGAAAACATGGTGAAAATGGCTGCGGTAGGCGGAGAACCGATGAAATCATGTTTTTCTTATACCGAAATGGAAGCACTGTTAGAGAAGGCGGGCTTACTCATTTATGAGCATTTATCGCCAGAAGACATAAATAAATTATATTTTGAAGGACGAAACGATTGTTTAGAAGCTTTTGAGACGGTACATTATGTGCATGCAGTGAAGAAGTAGAGAATTGGTGGGCATGGGGAGAGATCTCTATGTCTTTTTTGTATTAAATTTCCTGCCCTCGAATAAAGAACAGTAAAACCCCTAAGTATGTAGAACTTTGATTTTTATTACAATTTTGTAAGGTTAAGTAATAAAAATCGATAGAATAGGATATTAGAATGGGATATTCTAATCGATGGGTAGAATATTCTGAAAAAAAGGGGTGTAGCAAATGAAGAATAGACAAAAAGCATCGATAATATGCAAAAGTATTTTATGTTTAATGATTTGTATATTCATTATGAATGAAGCATGGTTTACAAATGTGGTGAGGGCAGAATCGGGCACGTTGACTGATAGGAGTATAGAGAATTTCAAAAAAAAGATGGATGAACAGGTACCAAAATGGCAGGAGAATTATGAGGTGCCAGGGGTTGCAATAGGTATCGTACACGAGGGGCGTATTGCTTATACACTTAACTACGGTTATGTAGACAAAAAGACAAAAAAAGCGGTGAATGATGATACATTGTTTCAAGCTGGTTCCATATCTAAAAACCTTACAGCGTGGGGAATCTTGCATCTTGTAGATGAAGGACGTTTATTACTAGATGATCCCGTTGGAAAATATCTGACCAAATGGAAATTACCTAATTCAGAGTTTAATAATAATGAAGTCACAATAAGAAGATTGTTAAGTCATACAGCAGGGCTGTCTGCACATAAAGGATACCTCGGGGTTGCACCAGGGAAACATCTTGACTCTATTGAGGAATCTCTGTCTGGAAAAGGATGGCTTAATGAACTAGTGGAGGTTACCAATAAACCAGGTTCAGAAACAATTTACTCTGGTGGCGGATATACAATTTTACAACTTGTAATTGAAGAGGTTACCGGAATACCGTTTGATCGTTATATGGAAGAACAAATTATGAAACCTTTAGGAATAAAATCTAGTTCATTCTTACAACGTCCTGAAAACCATAACCTTTCGAAAGCTTATGGATATTTTGGAGAGGAGCTCCCTAGTTACCAATTTACCGAACAGGCTGCTGCAGGTCTTAAGACAAATGTTACGGATATGATGACATTGATACTTGCAAGCATGGATGCAAATAATAAAGGGAATGGTGTCATCAAAAGTGAACATGTTGAAGAAATGCAAAAGCTAGTATTAGGGGAGAATGGTTTAGGTATATTTGAAAAAAAACTATCTAATCAATGGAAATTACTTTATCATTCTGGTGACAATCGAGGCTGGCATTCTTTTTATGGTTTCATTCCTAATACAAAGGATGGATTGGTAATCCTTACAAATGGTGAAGGTGGTATAGACTTACGACAGGATATTTACCACGCATGGATTGAATATGAAACGGGAAAATTACCTGAAAGTTACTTCTCTCTAGCTGAGCAGAGAAAAAACAACTCTATTACATCAATTGTTATTGGAGCCACACTTGGTTTATATTTGCTGCTATTTGTGATTAGATTGTACAAAGGTAGAAGAACTTTCATTTTTAAGCAAGAGAAGAGATCCTACATCGGATTAGTAGTTAGGACATTTTTACTTATTATTACTGCTATCCTCGTATTTTGTGCTGCCTATTTGTGGAGAGTTTTCAGCTTGAATTCCGGTAATACAATAAATTTTATTCTAATAATGGTATGGATTATAACATTATTAATTAGTGGATTTTTCCCGAAAATTAAAAGTAATAAAAAACAACGTATGAAACGAAAAGATTTAACATCAAAATTTACATGTATGTAATGTTAAAGGCTAGAAAGCTAGATTGGCGCGAATCTCGAATTGTGGAGTGCAATGAAAAGACAAAACCTCTTAAAAAACAATTAATTTTTCACTCCATTAGCCTTTACAATCTCGCCCTATAATATGAATTGGACAAGCACCTAAGAGAAAGCAGAATATGTCAGTTTGTACATTCTATTAGTAGGGGGAGAATTTGTATGAAAAAGACAGTTGCTTCGTTAGCAGTTATGGCAGCATTATTACCGACGTTTTCAGTGCATGCGGAAGGGAAAGAGCAAGTCCGAAAATCAGCTACAACTTTTAACGTTATTAGTGATATTCAAGGGGATTTAGGGGACTTTGATCACGTGTTAAAAGATATGAGCAAAGTGACGCCACTTTCTAGAGCGCTTATTATGAATGGGGATATAACGCCAACTGGACAGCAGTCACAATATGATGATGTGAAGCGTGTGTTAAACAAAAATAAACATCCGGAAAATGTATGGTCAACTGTTGGGAATCATGAGTTTTATGCTGGGAAATGGACAGCTGATGGGAAACTTTCTCAAAATACATGGCCAAATGGTGTAACTGAGGAAACGCTATTTAACCGTTATCTGAAGTTCAGTGGGCAAGAAAAGGTATATCATAAAAAAGAATTAGACGGTTATCCGCTTTTATTTTTAGGAACTGAAAAATATATGAAATACCACGATTCAAAAATGTGGGACGAAGTATATATGAGTGATGAGCAATTAGGTTGGCTTAAACAAAATTTAGAAGAGTATAGTCAAAAAGATAAAAATAAACCAATTTTCATTTTCTCTCATCACGTTTTACCTGATACGGTATCCGGATCGAAACAATCACCATATTTACAAGATTATTTAAACGTGGATAAATTGTACGATATATTAAAAGACTATCCGCAAGTTGTTTTCTTCACGAGTCATACGCATTGGGATTTAAACTTACCTGACTGGGCTGGTAAAAAGAAAATTAAAGGCGGAGATGAAAAAGGTTTCACTGTTGTAAATACGGGCGGGATTGAAACAGGCTGGATGTCAGCAGGACCAAATGGTGGAGAGAAAACTGCTCCTGATGGATATTCATTTAAACAAGGACTGCAAGTGAAAGCATACGGTAACGATGTTGTCGTAACG
This sequence comes from Bacillus cereus group sp. N24, assembly GCF_016483345.1. Taxonomy (NCBI): domain Bacteria; kingdom Bacillati; phylum Bacillota; class Bacilli; order Caryophanales; family Bacillaceae; genus Bacillus; species Bacillus cereus group sp. N24. Next base: position 52,014 of record NZ_JAEHCA010000001.1, on the reverse strand, counting down.
GCTTACGATTATAAACGTGATAAGGATATTAAGAAATTATTAGTTAGTGATTCAAAAGTTGCGCAAATGGCACCAAATGTAACAGCTGATGATAGTAAAAACGTAATTGTCGGTGCAACTGAATACATGGAGTACTCTATAGAAGGAACGAATGAGTGGTATACGTATAATAAAGCAAATCCTCAGAAATTTGATGGAGATAAAACTGTATACGTACGTCATAAAGGTGAAATGAATTTAGAGCCGGGATTAACGCATTTACTTCGTTTTTCGGTAAATAAGTGATTGGAGGGAGTCCACATTTGAATGTGTGGGCTCTTTTTTTGTTGATGAGAAATGGGTGCTTGTCTGTCGTTTTTTGTCGATAGATCGATATATTAAGAAAATCGTTGATATATTGCAAGTTACGATCGATATATTTGAAAAACCGTTGATATATTGTAAGTAATGAACGATATATTTAAAAAATCGTTGATATAAATTTCATGTACCGTAATTAAGTTAAAATCATTAATACGGTTTTACTTATCAAAATGAAATTCTAATACATTTTTAACCCAGAAAGGTGACTTCATCATTTTTACATGTAATAATAGTATCGTTACATATATTGTGAAAGAAGTACAAAAGGAGCGTTACAATGAATTTAGCTAAATTCCCGAGAAAAAAATATACAGAATCATATACACCAATTGAAAAGTTAAACAATTTTTCTGAAGTACTTGGTGGGCCGACTATTTATTTTAAACGAGATGATTTACTTGGTTTAACAGCTGGCGGTAATAAGACGAGAAAGTTAGAATTTCTAGTTGCGGATGCACAGGAAAAGGGTGCAGATACGTTAATTACAGCAGGTGGTATTCAGTCTAATCATTGCCGCCTGACACTGGCAGCTGCGGTAAAAGAGAAAATGAAATGTATCCTTGTATTAGAGGAAGGGCTTGAGCCAGAAGAGAAGCCAGACTTTAACGGAAACTATTTCTTATATCACTTATTAGGTGCTGAAAACGTAATTGTTGTACCAAACGGAGCAGATCTTATGGAAGAGATGCAGAAGGTGGCAAAAGAAGTAGGTGAAAAAGGTAGTACACCATATGTAATACCAGTTGGTGGATCAAACCCTACTGGCGCAATGGGATACGTTGCTTGTGCGCAAGAAATTATGGCGCAATCATTCGAGCAAGGAATTGATTTCAGTACAGTTGTTTGTGTAAGTGGTAGCGCGGGTATGCATGCTGGTTTAATTACTGGTTTTTCTGGAACGCAAAGCCAGATTCCTGTAATCGGAATTAACGTAAGTAGAGGAAAAGCTGAGCAAGAAGAGAAAGTTGCAAAACTTGTAGATGAAACTTCAGCTCACGTTGGTATCCCAAACTTTATTTCACGCGAAGCCGTTACATGCTTTGATGAATATGTAGGACCAGGATACGCTTTACCAACACCAGAAATGGTTGAAGCAGTACAGTTACTTGCGAAAACTGAAGGTATTTTACTTGATCCAGTGTATACAGGTAAAGCAGTAGCGGGACTAATTGACTTAATTAGAAAAGGTACATTTAATAAAGAAGATAACATTTTATTCGTACATTCAGGTGGCTCGCCAGCTTTATATGCGAACACATCTCTATTTGCGTAAGTGTAAAAAGCATTGGGTATCCAATGCTTTTTTTGTTATATAGCGGAATTGTTAGAAGGTGAGAAGTGGATTACATGGGTTCAAATGTAAAGTGATTCGGATATCGTTATAATCGATTGTTTAAAAAAATTATGAGATGGGCCTTAGTATGTATAAAGTTCGTTCTGTTTGCTACTGTTTTGTTTGATGTTCAGTATTTTATTACTAGATTAGCAAGGGATAAATTCAATAAATTTTAAAAAGTTATAGGTGTTAGTTTGATTAAAGTATTGCTACAAATATTGACCTTATAAATAGAAGAAACCCAAACATTTTAATCAAAATGTTTGGGTTTTAATTTTAGATTCTTTACATTTTTATAAAAAAGATTGATCGTTTTATGTGGCCTACTTAAATATTTTGTCATTTTCAAAAACAAGTTCATTTATATATTCATTCAAAAGCTTATTTACATGTATATAAAGGATTTAGTCAATAAAAAAGATTTTAAAATGTTATGTTGAGCAAAGGGAATTGTTAAAAAGAGAATATCTATTCGAAGAGTTTGGCAAAATACTGCAAGGATAAAGTATTCTTGTGCAGATATGCAAGCGATTTAAACGAATCAATGAAATTTATAATGAGGGAGCAAACAAATATATGAGTGAAACATTACATAAAAGAAAACCACCATATTTAATGCTTGTAATTCTTTTTATTGGGGCCTTTGTTTCATTTCTAAATAACTCGCTTTTAAATGTAGCTTTGCCATCAATAATGAAAGATTTAGATATTAAAGATTATTCAACAATCCAGTGGCTTTCTACAGGATATATGCTTGTTAGTGGTATATTAATTCCGGCATCAGCATTTTTAATAACCCGTTTCTCAAATAGGAGCTTATTTATTACATCCATGGTGATTTTTATTTTTGGTACTGCCCTAGCGGCTTTAGCGCCGAACTTTGGTTTGTTACTGACTGGCCGAATGGTTCAAGCAGCAGGTTCTTCAGTCATGGGGCCTTTGTTAATGAATATTATGCTAGTAAGCTTCCCAAGGGAAAAACGGGGAACAGCAATGGGGATTTTTGGATTAGTTATGATTACAGCTCCAGCAATAGGACCGACACTATCAGGTTATATTGTAGAGTATTATGACTGGCGTTTGCTTTTTGAAATGATTTTACCGTTAGCAATCATTAGCTTACTATTAGGGGTTTGGAAATCTGAAAATGTCATGAAACAAAACAAAAATGCAAAACTTGATTATCTCTCATTACTATTATCTTCTATCGGTTTTGGCGGTTTGTTATATGGATTCAGTTCTGCAAGCTCAGATGGTTGGACGGATACAGTTGTCGTAACAACTTTAATCATAGGCGCTATTGCCCTAATTGCTTTCATTATCCGTCAATTAAAAATGAATGAACCGTTATTGGATTTACGTGTTTACAAGTACCCAATGTTTGCACTTGCATCTGTAATTGCAATTGTCAACGCGGTGGCCATGTTTTCAGGTATGATTTTAACACCAGCTTATGTACAAAACGTCCGTGGTATTTCGCCGCTGAACTCTGGGCTGATGATGCTTCCGGGTGCGGTAATAATGGGGGTTATGTCACCAATTACAGGTAAACTATTTGATAAATATGGCCCTCGGATTCTTGGCATAGTAGGACTTTCCATTACAGCTGTTTCAACTTATATGTTGGCAAACCTGCAAATTGACTCTAGTCACACACATATTATTCTTATTTACACACTGCGGATGTTTGGGATGGCAATGGTGATGATGCCACTTATGACAAATGGTCTTAATCAATTGCCGACTCGCTTAAATCCGCACGGTACGGCTGTTAATAATACAGCTCAACAAGTGTCCGGTTCGATTGGTACTGCTATTCTTGTTACGATTATGAATTCTGTAACAACAACAAAAGCTGAAAGTCTAATGTCTGATGTCGATCCAACAACCTTCACAGAAGCTACGAAGGCAATAGTAACTCAGAAGGCTTTATTGTCAGGAATTCAATATTCATTCTATGTAGCGCTTGGCATGAATGTTGTTGCACTGCTATTAGTTTTTTTCGTTAAACGTGTAGATACAAGTGCGGAAGCTGTCGAGAGGTTAAATCGTTAGAGCAAAACAAAACTCTTGCTAATGATTCCTACAAGTTTTTTTGCTTATTAGTTCGAATATAAAGAAATATAAATTTCCGCTGCTAAGGCGCCGGTATTTAAAGCTGGAAAAGAACCAGTGAAATAATTACATATAGTAAAAAAGATCTGATATTCATATCAGATCTTTTCAGATTGAAGACAAACACATTGTTCAATTAAATAATGTGTTTGCTTTTTATCTATTTCTCTATCCTTCTCAAGCTTTTTATGCGGTGTTTTTTTATTTTCACTCAATATTTTCTACATGTAAACACTTAGTTTCACAGTAATAGCCTTTGCCGCCAACATAAACTTTTTCTATTTCATTCTTGCTATTGGTTGCTAATTTAACTAATATTTCGGAAGGCGAGTGTAAAGAATAACCTTGTTCAAATACATAGACTTCTTTTTGCAAGTAGTGCTGTTCATAAAGGTAGCAAGCTAATGCACCGTTTGAAGTTCCAGTCGCTGCTTCTTCATTGATATCGTATAGTGGAGCAAAGTTTCTGCATATAATTCGATTGTCATTAAAAGTATATAGATGCATCCCGACAACATTATAATACTTGCTGATTTCTTTAATTTTTTCAAAATTAGGTTGCATTGTATGTAATTGTGTTTCGCTTTTTATAGGAATTAAAATATCTTTTAAGCCCGTGGAGACAATTTGAATTGGGTATTTATTGTCTATATCTTTAATGTCAAAGCAGTCGATAAACTCATTTGGAGATATAACATCATAGAATATCGGTTCGTTTTGTTCCATGAATATGATGTCCTCTTTTATGGTAATAGTAAGAACACCGCTGTTCGTTTCAATCGTATAGCGATTCTTGAAAAGTTTATTTAAATGCATCAGTATCGTGAAAGAGCCAATTGTGGCATGCCCACATAAATCAACTTCTTCTTTTGGTGTAAAATACTCAATTTTATAATCAGCAATTTCAGATTCTGATATAAATGCGGTTTCCGCATAGCCCAGTTGTTTGGCTATTGCCATTTTTTGAGTAGTGGTCAATGTATTCTCCATAAATACCACTCCTGCTTTATTTCCGCCTTTATGATCCTTGCTAAATGCACTTGCAACATAAACGGATATTTTCATAAGACACCTTCTTTCCTCACTTATAGTAAATTGTAGCATGGAAAGCACTACGTATAAATATTGTTGGATAAATTTACCGTAAAGCAAGAGACAAACTATTTTTTAGCATCTGAACTCTCTGGAAATAGTTTCACTAGTCAAACATTACTTATCGTATTTGTTTGACTGGACATTAAAAACTATGGGCTTTCCAAATACTACAATCTTAAGCTCATCAACTTCTTTGTTTTGGGTATTCGCTTTTCTTAGCTTGACGGATATGTAGTGCAACTGTAGCTGTAAAATAAAGTGTGATCAAAATATGTGGGGAGTTTTTAGATTATCTTTTAACACCAACATTATAATGCTCCAATTATAATAATTCGCTTCATTGTAAGTTAGTATTTTTTTCTGCAAGTTATAAATCTAATGTCAACAAACAACTTAGATTACCAACCTTATAAGCAATATCATAATCATGAATAGTTAGGGAAAAGATAAAATAAGGTAATCAATTACATATCTTTATCCCAGGCGATTACTTGCTATCTTCTCTTTATTGAATGGGATATTTTATCCCGCTATTTGCCGGGCAGTAAGACCCCCACCTCAAAATTCAGCGGAAGCAAAGAAGTTAGGTGGGGGTCGGGCTGCCCGTAAAAGCCCGATTGGTGAGGGCTGATTAAAGTTTCACTTTATTTCATGCTTTTTGAAAGGGTGTTTTTAATGGATAAAAAAGTATCTGCCATTCCTCAGCCGAAAACATATGGACCGCTGGGGAATCTCCCATTAATCGACAAAGATAAACCGACCTTATCTTTTATCAAGATAGCGGAAGAGTATGGTCCTATTTTTCAAATTCAAACTTTAAGTGATACCATCATTGTCGTTTCTGGACATGAACTGGTAGCAGAAGTCTGTGACGAAACACGGTTCGATAAAAGTATAGATGGTGCTTTAGCAAAAGTTCGCGCCTTTGCTGGGGACGGGTTATTTACAAGTGAGACTGACGAGCCTAACTGGAAAAAAGCTCATAATATTTTGATGCCTACATTCAGCCAACGGGCAATGAAAGATTATCATGGCATGATGGTTGATATTGCTGTACAACTCGTTCAAAAATGGGCAAGACTGAATCCGAATGAAAACGTAGATGTTCCGGAGGATATGACCCGCCTTACATTGGATACAATTGGTCTATGTGGTTTTAATTACCGATTTAATAGCTTTTATCGTGAGACCTCTCATCCTTTTATCACTAGCATGAGCCGTGCTCTAGATGAAGCGATGCACCAATTACAGCGACTGGATATAGAAGACAAACTCATGTGGAGAACGAAACGTCAATTTCAGCATGATATCCAATCCATGTTTTCTTTAGTAGATAATATTATTGCTGAACGTAAAAGTAATGGAAATCAAGAAGAAAATGATTTACTTGCCCGTATGTTAAATGTGCAGGATCCGGAAACTGGTGAAAAATTAGATGATGAAAATATTCGTTTTCAAATTATCACTTTTTTAATAGCTGGGCATGAGACAACAAGTGGATTGTTATCTTTTGCAATCTATTTTTTATTAAAGAATCCGGATAAGTTGAAAAAAGCCTATGAAGAAGTAGATCGGGTATTGACAGATCCTACTCCAACATATCAACAAGTTATGAAACTTAAGTACATACGGATGATTTTAAATGAATCGCTACGTCTATGGCCTACTGCTCCAGCATTCAGTCTCTATGCAAAAGAAGATACAGTAATTGGTGGGAAATATCCAATTAAGAAAGGAGAAGATCGTATTTCTGTTCTTATTCCACAGCTACATAGGGATAAAGACGCATGGGGAGACAATGTGGAAGAATTCCAACCTGAACGATTTGAAGAGCCGGATAAGGTTCCTCATCATGCTTATAAGCCATTTGGAAATGGTCAACGAGCATGTATCGGTATGCAGTTTGCACTTCATGAAGCCACTCTCGTAATGGGAATGCTTCTTCAACATTTTGAATTAATCGATTATCAAAACTATCAGCTGGACGTAAAACAAACATTAACGCTAAAGCCCGGTGATTTTAAGATTAGGATCCTTGCCCGAAATCAAACGATCAGCCATCCTACTGTCCTTGCACCTATAGAAGAGAAGCAGAAAGACCATGAAATCAAGCAGCAAGTTCAGAAGACTCCTTCTATTATTGGAGCTGATAATCTTTCGCTGCTTGTTCTGTATGGCTCGGATACAGGGGTAGCAGAAGGTATTGCAAGAGAACTAGCAGATACAGCTAGTTTAGAAGGTGTTCAAACGGAAGTGGTAGCTCTTAACGAGCGAATTGGAAGTCTGCCAAAAGAAGGAGCAGTTCTTATTGTGACTTCTTCTTATAATGGAAAGCCGCCAAGTAATGCAGGGCAGTTTGTGCAGTGGTTGGAGGAATTAAAACCGGATGAGCTAAAAGGTGTTCAATACGCAGTTTTTGGTTGTGGAGATCACAATTGGGCTAGTACTTATCAGCGGATTCCAAGATACATTGATGAGCAAATGGCTCAAAAAGGAGCAACAAGATTTTCTAAACGCGGAGAAGCAGATGCAAGTGGTGATTTTGAGGAACAACTCGAGCAATGGAAACAAAGCATGTGGTCTGATGCGATGAGGGCATTTGGACTAGAACTTAACAAAAATATGGAAAAAGAGCGCAGTACTTTGAGTCTGCAATTTGTTAGTCGTCTTGGAGGATCTCCTCTTGCCCGAACATATGAAGCAGTTTATGCATCTATACTAGAAAATCGTGAACTCCAATCATCCAGCAGTGATAGAAGTACGCGGCATATCGAGGTATTCTTGCCAGAAGGGGCTACGTATCAAGAAGGAGACCACCTTGGAGTGCTGCCAATTAATAGCGAGAAAAATGTTAACCGAATTTTAAAACGCTTTGGATTAAATGGGAAGGATCAAGTCATACTGAGCGCAAGTGGGCGCAGTGTAAATCACATACCTTTAGACAGTCCTGTTAGTTTGTTTGACCTTATTAGTTATAGTGTCGAAGTGCAAGAAGCAGCCACTCGAGCACAAATACGAGAAATGGTGACATTCACAGCATGCCCTCCTCATAAAAAGGAATTGGAATCATTATTGGAAGAAGGAGTTTATCATGAAAGAATATTAAAGAAACGTATTTCAATGTTGGATCTTCTTGAAAAGTATGAGGCTTGTGAAATCCGATTTGAACGATTTTTAGAACTTCTTCCTGCACTCAAACCGCGTTACTATTCTATTTCAAGCTCGCCACTCGTTGCACAGGATCGTCTGAGCATTACGGTTGGTGTTGTTAGTGCACCTGCATGGAGTGGGGAAGGGACATATGAAGGAGTCGCTTCTAATTATTTAGCTCAGCGTCATAATAAAGATGAAATTATTTGTTTCATTCGAACGCCACAATCAAACTTTCAATTGCCTGAAAATCCAGAAACACCAATTATCATGGTGGGGCCAGGTACTGGAATTGCACCATTCCGTGGATTCTTACAAGCGCGTCGTGTTCAAAAGCAAAAAGGTATTAACTTAGGACAAGCGCATCTATATTTTGGTTGTCGTCATCCTGAAAAAGATTATCTTTATCGTACAGAACTAGAAAATGATGAAAGAGATGGATTAATCTCTTTACACACAGCTTTTTCTCGTCTAGAGGGACATCCAAAAACATATGTACAGCATTTAATAAAACAAGATAGAATCAATTTAATTTCGTTATTAGATAATGGAGCTCATCTTTATATATGTGGTGATGGAAGTAAAATGGCTCCGGATGTAGAAGATACCCTTTGTCAAGCATATGAAGAAATTCATGAAGTTAGTGAACAAGAAGCAAGGAATTGGTTGGATCATTTGCAACATGAAGGACGATACGGGAAAGATGTTTGGACTGGAATATAAATTATCCTTAATTAGATAAGTAATATGTAACGAATGAACTTCTTTCGACTAAGTGTTACTTTACAAAATAAACGTATTGATAAAAATCCCTTATTTTTTATGGAATACGGGATTTTTCTATTTTTTAATAAGCTGGACTGATATTGTAGAAAAAAGAAAACATCTCATATGAAACTAAATTAGAGTGTTACACATAGAGTAGGGCCGTTCTATTAAAAAACTAAGTTTGATTAAATAAATGCGATAAAATCTTGTCAAAAATAATGAAATTTCAGGAAAAATAAGGTACACTAGTCAATGGTTTTGGTTTAAAATCGATTGACGTTAATGTCTATGGGGGAAAAATTGATGAACAACAATACAGTAAATGAATCAGTTGAAGAAGTTCATAAAAAACGAGTAAGATCAAGAAAACGTTCTCCGAATTGGAAATTTATCGCAGCGGGTGTTGGTATAATTGCGCTTCTCGTTGGGGGAGTGAGTTATTATCAGGCAACTCACTTCAATTCGAATGTTACGATTAATGACACCAAAGTTGGTGGTATGAGTGCTGATCAGGCAATACAGAAATTAAAAACATCTGGACTAGCAAATAAAGTCTATGTCGATCAACAACAAATTTTAGATGAAAAAGAGACAAAAACAGAACTTACGGAAAAAGATTTGCCTCAAGTTAAGAAACTATTAAAAAGCCAGTGGACATTTTTCCCTTCCTCAAAGGAAAAAAATTATTCAGTGCTACCGGAAAAGGCGGATCAGTATCGTAGTGAAACGATGAAAAAACTTGTAGAAGAAAAGCTCGTTTCTATGAATAAAGAATTAAAAGCACCTGAAGATGCTATGGCGAAGCTTGAACAAGGAAAAATTGTTATTTCGAAGAGCGTTGATGGAAAACAGTATGACGTTACTAGTCTATTGAAAGATTACGACAAACAGAAATATAAAAGCGAAATTCATCTGAAGTCTACATACATACAGCCTATTAAAGAAGACGATCCAATTATCAAAAAAGAGGAGCAAGCACTACAGAATCTTCTTGGGCAGTCCGTTGAATATAAAGTACAGAATGAAGTGTATCCTTTAAAAGCGAAAGATTTAATTCAAAATGCCTCTATGTCAAAGGATATGAAAGTGACAATCGATGCGAGTGACATTAAGAAAAAGATTACTGAAATTAATAATGCTAAATCAACATTAAATAAAAATTTCAGCTTTAAAACCCATTCCGGTTCGGTTATATCAGTAAAAGGACAAGGCTACGGCTGGGCACTAGATGTTGAAAAAGAAACAAAACAAGTTCAACAAGCTTTTGAAAAGGGTGAAAAATCGCTATCTGCTTCTAATATTCACGGAAATGGTTGGGAGAAGGAAGGTATCGGTTATGAAACAACAGCGAATAACGGTATTGGAGACACGTATGCGGAAGTTTCAATTGCAGATCAACAAATTTGGATTTATAAAGATGGCAAATTAGCAGTCACAACAAATGTAGTAACTGGTAAACATAGCACGAGTGAAGATACATCACCAGGTGTGTGGTACGTTCTGTATAAACGAACACCATACACGTTGAAAGGCAGCGCAGTAGGTAAAGCTGATTATGCAGTTAAAGTAGATTACTGGGTACCATTCACAAATAGCGGTCAAGGATTCCATGATGCTGGCTGGCGAACAAACTGGGCGAATAATGCCTATTTAACAGGGGGATCAGGTGGGTGTGTTAACCTTCTTCCTAATGTTGCAAAAACTGTGTATGATAATTTGAACACGTATGATCCAGTTATCGTGTACTAGAAAATAGCAATCTTGAGTGAAGCGATGTATGTATGAAGAACTTAAATTAAAAAAAGAAGCAGAAAATCGTGAGTGATTTTCTGCTTCTTTTTTATTATGTATACTATGTACTTCTCGTGTGCGGGGGGAACTGTTATCTAGGTACATTTAAACATAACATGTGGTTATCAATTCAGAGAAAGGCATCTGATGGGTATCTTTTCTTTATTTCCAAAAGGACTTGCTCAATATCATCATGAATTTTTATTGATGGCATTTATATATATTTTTACTCATAAGAATAGAACTAGCTTAGTATTTACTGGGGGGATTAAGAATGAATAGGGATGAAACCTCATTACATCCTGATACGGGTGTTACGTCTGTCATGTTTGTTGAACGATCATTAAATGAAATTCGTTTTTGGTCTAGAATCATGAAGGAGCATTCTTTTTTTCTTCGATTGGGGTTTAGATGTGAGGATACCCAACTAATCGAAGAAGCTAATCAATTTTATCGATTGTTTGAACATATCGAACAAATAGCGTATTCATATACAAATGAAACAGATCCTGAGCAAATAAAAAGATTTAATTCAGAAGTACAACAAGCTGCAACTAATATTTGGGGATTTAAAAGAAAAATTCTAGGATTAATTCTCACGTGTAAATTGCCAGGGCAAAATAATTTCCCACTGTTAGTTGACCATACAAGTAGGGAAGCTGATTATTTTAGAAAACGTTTAATTGAATTAAATGAAGGTAAATTAGATGCCCTTCCGGATGCTATTATTAAAGAAAATGTTTTCTTTTTAAGGATTATGGCAGACCATGCTAAATTTATTGGTCATCTTCTTGATCCATCGGAAAGAAAGCTTGTAGATACAGCACGGAATTTTAGCAATGATTTTGATGAATTAATGTATCAAGCAATTGACTTAGAATCTATGAAACCACAATCTCAAACAGTTCCTCTTTTAGATCAATTTTTAGATCAAAATCGTGTGTCAGTCACATCTCTTCGGGATTTTAAGAAAACGGCACGTGATTTAATTGAGCAATGTAAAGTAAAGAGTATCATTCATCCATTATTAGCAGATCATGTATTTCGTGAAGCGGATAGATTTCTTGAAATCATTGATATGTTTGATGCTCATCTTACCAATATTAAATCACAACCTAGATATTAAAAAATAAGGAAAGATACTATTTTTCCTTAAGCTGAGAAGTTAACAATTTATTGTTAGCTTCTTTTTCTTGTGATTTTTAATATTTCCAAGCAATGTAATGAAGTATAATTAGCGTATAAGCTACAAGAACAAGGCAAACAGCTTGTGAAAATAGATAAGTGATTTCCTTCTGCAAAGATGTGTCGCGGTTGTAGAAACAAAAAAGAAATGTCACTATCTGAAAGAACAATGTAGACGATCGGAATTAAAAATGTTGAATAAAATTGACAATGAATATCATTTGCATTTATTATGGAATCGTCCCATGTAATTGGATATGATTTTTGTGAAAAAAAGTCTACTTTTTTATTAATGTAATAGATTTCAATTAAAATGTCACTTTCAAGAACTATCACTAATTTTTTTATGAATTTAAACGTAGGAAAGGGTAAGTAAAAATGAACTGGAAAAAAGGCGGATTATGGATTATTATTTTTTTCATTGTAAAAGGTACGATTTCTACACTTTTACTTGTTACAGGTGCTAAATATTTTAATTTATCATATATGCAACTTTTCGTACTAGTACTGATCTTATTACTGATTTCTCTCATAAGTCGAAAATTGCTTTATAGACATAAACAAAATAAAAAGCAAAAAGAGCTAAATATATAATGAAGCCCCAGAGACCTTTGGATTTCTGGGGTTTTACTTTTGGAAATTCATCCCGCTATTTGCGGGTAGTAAAACTCCCATCATTTACAATCTAGTAATAATTCATATAACCAAGAATACTTGGGCTAACAGATTTTATTAGAGTGCCATTATCTTTTTGTAACCGAATAGATTCATTACCGTTTCAGACTTATGTATGAATTCATAACCTAACAGTAAAAGGGGGATGATTGAAAATATGGCGAGTAATGAGGAATCAATTTGTCGACAGTTTGCCAGAATTATCGGTGGACAAGAAGGATTCGCCGGTGGAAAATGTGTAGCAACAATAAATCGGGAGGAAATACGAGCAACAATCTTAGGAAAACGTTTTAGAGTAACAACTTCCTTCTCATTTGAATCAAGAGATCATAAAACTGGACGGGCATTATGTCTAGGCCGAGTAGCACTCTTGCAAAAGGAAGTTACTGAATTTGTTGCTACAATTATTAAACAAGGTATAATTGTTTCGTCTATACACAATGAATGGTTATGTGATGATCCGAATTTGATTTACGTTAATATCGAAGACGTTGATGATCCACTAATTTTCGCAAAAAAAGTTAGAAGAGCGTTATGCAAGTAACAAATTTCTTTCGTTAAATGTTTGATTTTATTAATTAGAATTTTTTGGAATAGATTTAAGTGAATGATTTTATAAAAAAGAAGGCGTTCCATATTTGGAATGTCTTTTCTTAATAATTTTGCTGCTAATGTCGGCTGTTACATTATTTTAATTGATTATATGCTGCTTATCTTGCAACAATAAGAACTGGGTGAGGTATGTTAACTTGATGGCGATGAGCTTCGATTGTGGAAAACCTCCAGATTTTTATTAGCTGGTTAGTTGAAGAAGAATTTGTTCCACACCATTAAGTTATTATAATACAAAAAATTCTTCTCCTGTAATCCCTTCAAATCGGTCAATCTCCGCGTCTTTTGAATTTCCTGAAAGTTGCTAAACTTAAGCTAAATAACTATACCCTCTCTAGAGAAATAATTAACATATCCTATGCAAGAAAGTTTAGGTAGCTAATAGCATATGTTTTATTGAAAGGGTGTGTTTGAATTATGGAAAGGCCGAATTGGGGAATTGGAGGATTAGTATTCGTTGGCTGCATGTTTCTTGGTGGAGGAGTGGGATCTATGTTAGGAAGTACTCAAACTGGATGGCTAATAGGAATGGGTACTGGATTTCTTGGGATGGCTTTAACGAGACTGATTAGAAAGTAATATAACGGGGATTCTTCTTTCGGTAAATAATGAAATATGTATGTAAGTAATTAATGCCATAGGAACTCTATAAATTATAGTTAGAAGCTTCTCTTTTGTATTTGTCTTTTCTGATTTTTTCCATACATAGATATGATTCTCAAGTCAGAGGATGGCACCTTAGGGTGTTTTTTTATGCCCTCTAAAAATATCTTAACATATAATAGCCGAGTTTTATCTTCAGTCGCCCAGCAAGCATAAAAGGAAAAACACCTTATAAAGTGAAAGTTTAATCAGTGGGGTGTTTATCTCTCACTGATTATTAGCCCTCACCAATCGGGCTGTTACGGGCAGTTGATCCTCCACCTAACTTCTTTGTTTTCACTAAATTTTGAGGTGGGAGCGTTACTGCCCGTTACTGCGGGATAAAATAAAAATTCTGCACCATTTAAACTCTGGTAACAATACAAATGATCAAGAATAATTGAGCTAATAGATTTCGTTAGATTCCCATCATCTTTTTTATAATAGCATAGATTCATTACCGTTTCAGACCTATGTATTCATTCATAACCTAACAGTAAAAGGGGTGATGATGAAAGGTATGGCGATTAATGAGGAATCAATTTGTCAACAGTTTGCAAGAATTATCGGCGGACAAGAAAGATTCGTCGGTGGAAAATGTGTGGCTGCCTGTAGATATCAAATTTTATAAAATGTTATAAGAACATCATAAAAAGAAAGAGGATGAAGCGCTAAAAATTATTGTGGTCATATTAAGCTGGGAGATCTACGGAACTTCTGTAGAATGGAGAAGAAATAGTCAGCAAAAATCACACCGGAGGAATGTATGGAATAGATTTTGACTTTGAAAACAATAGGTAATTCATTTGACAATTAAAATGACCTAATTTAATATATATGTCATAGCATATAATTCATAAAACAAGCAAATTCACCGTGAATAATTGACTGGTATGCTATATCCTTTTATATCTTAATTTATAGAGGTGATCCATGAACTTACATGATTTAATAGGCTATCTTGTTCATCGTACTGATGTGAAAATGACTAATTATTTTACTAAGAAATTAAAGCCTTATGGAGTTACACCAGAGCAGTGGGGAATTATTAGTGTTCTTTGTAGCCAAAGGGGCACTACTCAAAAAGAGTTAGCAGAAGCTATTGATAAAGATCAAACTACTGTCGTAAGAATGATACAGTCAATGGAGAGAAAAGGGATTGTAAAGAAGGCTTTGAATGACCAAGATAGGCGTTCACATAACCTTTTTTTAACTGAAAAAGGTGACGAGTTAAAGAAAACCATCTTGCCTGTAGTGAAAGACGCTCACCATTTCGTTACGAGTAATTTGAGCGAGGAAGAGATTAAAGTATTACAATCATTATTAAACAAATTGTATGATACACGCTATTAATACTTGTTCCTTATTAATACTATGCTATTCATAAGGAACAAACTTTGTTTTATGTATTATATATGCTATAGCATATAATTTTGTTTGTTTAGAGGAAGGAGAAGGTAGCTTTATTTTCTATGATATCTGATCCAGGATCACTTTTTTACCTAGTACCAGTCAAATTTCTGTATCATATATGCTATAGCATATAATTTTTACCCCTTTAAATATTGAAGCAATTTCCCTATGATCAATCTCAGGAAATAGGGTATAGGTAGTGACTACTACCTGAACAATACTGAGTTTTTATCAAATAATATGAAAGGTGTGATTACTATTTTAATTTTCATCAATATTGTAAACGTTTTGTTGTTTGTGTTCTTTTTAATGACAGGTACGAAAATTATATCTGGGAAAATGGCAGAGGAGTTCAAACGATTTGGTTTACCTTCGTTTTTTAATTTCTTAACTGGAGCTTTTGAGATTGTAGGAGCAATTGGAATGTTGATAGGAATTTGGATTCCAATAGTAGCTTTATTAGCAGGATTGTTGTTAGGTGGTACGATGCTTGCAGCTGCATTAACTCTTATTGTATTAGCGAGAGATCCTTTTAAGAAAGCAATACCTGCGCTTGTTTTGTTTGTCCTTAGTATAGGAATAAGTTGTTATCATATTTTTTAAACATAACCTGAAGCCGTTAAACTGTATGCGTTCAAGTTGCTAACATTTTGTAGTTTTTTTACAAATAGGGGGATTCTCAAATTAATGCTTGAATAATAATAGCAATACGAATTTAGACATTACTATCATTCGAATCATAATCAGTAAAAGAATGGGAAGGATTTTTATACAAAGGAATTCCTGATGAATTTTATATTAAAAATAGGAGTGAGTGAAAATGGCGTATTTATTACAAGTTGATTTTCCGTTTGAAGGTCCTTTTGGTGAAGAAATGGAAAAAGCATTTTGGGATTTAGCAAATAGTATTAACGAAGAAGAAGGATTCCACTGGAAAATATGGACTGAGAATGAAGAAACAAAAGAAGCTGGAGGCATTTATGTATTTGAGGAAAAACAAGATGCTGAAAAATACGCTGAAATGCACAAGAACAGACTTGAAGCAGTTGGTGTTAAAGATATTAGAGTAAGAATTTTTAACATCAATGAAAAGTTAACGGAACTGAATCGTGGGTATATTAAATAATTTCGACAGTCGGAGCAAGCGTAAAAAGGAGGGGATAATCCCCTTCTTTTTTTGAATTCTTAAATTGATGGTGAGGGGACTTGCACAAAAAAATCCCTATATAAATAGGGATTTGTGTATCGGTATATTGTTCCTTGGAAAAGGATGTATGAAGTGTAATATATGAGAGTTCTTACATTTGTGAAAGTGACGTAAAAGTACTTTAAAGAAATTTTATTGAAATAATTTCTTCTCCTTTAATTCTTTCAGTCTGCTTTTCCTTAACGTCTCATGCCCATCAAGCTAAGAAAACAGATGAACCCAAAAACAAAAAAATCCTTCGCAAAATTTGTGAGAGAAAAGGAGAGATAAAGGTATTTTAACCTTATCTCTCTTTTTCTATATTAATTTATTTTCAGGTAAGGAGTTGATTAGTTATTACTAGTTATAAGAACGTGAAGAAGTGTTGATGCCGTTTGGAACTGTTGTAAAGGTTGAGGGGGGAATCCAAGGAAATATCAGAGATGTGCATGATGATTTGGCGCAGGGTTATTAATCCATCTTCTATGAAATCGTGGGATTATATAAGCATTTATTATCCTGGAGATTTTAAAATAAAACCTACCTAATTATAGAAGTGATTTGAACGTAAGGAAATTGTAAGAAATGCATAAGAAAAAAGAAATATTTATTATGTAGGATACAAATATAGAGAAGCACAAAAGAGGGAGGATAAATAGGATTTATTTATACGAAAACCAAACTAGTAATAAGCACATTCTAAATAAAAAAATCATTTATGGTACTAACATACATGTGAAAAAGAGAGGTTTTACCGTTTGTTACGACAGTATGGTGTTTGTAAAAATAAACAATATGAAGATGATTTCTGTGTAATTAGTAAGAAATAATATACAACCGCCGATACTCTTTATTATACCTAACACCAACCGCAATGATAAAAACAGGCTCCACTCAAAATATACTTAGTTCATTACAAATAAGTACTCAACGAGATCGTACTTCCGTCGAACAAGTAATGCGAGATACATTGCAACTTGGATACCCCGGGGTACTCGCTAAAACTTCCCAGGGTAGAAAAACGTAGGGGTATGCAGCTGGTGTATAGGATATAAGAACTAAGAACCGATGAAAACAGATTTTTACTTTCGCATTGGAAGTGTAACGACTTAAACAAATTTTTTTCTTATTTGCTTGGTGGCAATTACTGAAAGAACAGCAACTAAAACAAATATTCACTACAGTTTCTACAGGAAAGGGAGGAATCAATGGATATGGTCTAGGAATCTATGAAATAAAACTTCCTAACGTTGTCTCGATAGGGGGACATACAGGTGTTATTCCAGGATTTAATACTTTTGCTGGAGGGACACATGGAGGGAGGCATATGTTGACGGCAATTTGAACAGTATGGGTAGAGCCGAAAATCCTGGTCTTTTTAAAAGTATTTTACTTGTTGAATTTAGACAGTAGGGATAAAGGCGGAATAGTAGTTTATGTGATGTTTGTAATTGTACAAATAAAAGATGAAATCGATCATTTATCTAAGGAGGTATTTTTCTTATGGAAAATAAATTATCTGGGGTGTTAGCCGCTACCTTGGCTCTAACGATGAGCCTACCAACAGGAGCGCTAGCGTCTTCTAGCAGTAAGGCTCCAGTTGTATCTAGTCAAGAAGTTGCTAGCCAAGATTTGGAGAAGATTGCTGCAGAGAACGCTGAACTACTCACGAAGTCCTATGAGACTACTAGCGTGCAGTATGCGCTGATTGATAATGGTAAACTTATTTTGTCGGGGCAGACAGGCAAGAACGACATAGAAGGGAAAGAGCCACTAACCAAAGATACTCTATACGGAATTGGTTCAACCAGTAAAGTATATACAGCTGCGGCTGTTATGAAACTGGTAGACGAAGGAAAAGTTGATTTGGATGCTCCTGTTGCCCGCTATATTCCTGAGTTCAAAATGAAAGATAAACGATACAAGCGCATTACACCGCGTATGCTGTTGAATCACTCCTCGGGTTTGCAAGGTTCCTCGTACAATAATGTATTTTTATTTAAAGATAATGATGCTTATGCCCATGATATCTTGTTGCAGCAATTGTCCAACCAAAACTTGAAGGCAGACCCTGGTGCGTTCTCAGTATACTGTAATGATGGTTTTACGCTAGCTGAGATCTTGGTAGAGAGAGTCAGTGGTATGAGTTTTACTGAATTTCTACATCAAAAGTTTACAGAGCCATTGAAACTGAATCATACGATAACATCGCAAGACAAATGGGAAGACGAAAAGCGGGCTGGACAGTATTCTCCAAAATACCAGGGACAGCTTCCAAGTGAAATGGTAAATGCGATTGGTACGGGAGGAATCTCTTCTACTGCAGAAGATGTGGTGCGATTCTCACAAATATTTATGGGACAGGGAAAAGAAATTCTCTCTAATAAAGCAGTCAAGGCGATGGAACAAGAAGAATATAAAAGAGGCATGTGGCCGGAAGATAGCGAAAACATGTTCAACTATGGTCTTGGCTGGGATAGTGTGAAACTATACCCATTCAGTGAATATGGGATAAAAGCGTTGACTAAGGGTGGGGATACGGTACTGCAACATGCTACATTGGTCGTGCTTCCAGAACAGAAGATGGCAGCAGCTGTATTATCCTCCGGCGGCAGCAGCACGACAAATCAACTGTTGGCAAACAAATTACTGCTAGCTAGGCTTAAAGAGAAAGGGACAATTAAGGATATAAAAGCAGATAAATCCTTCGGCAAGCCAGTCAAGGCTAAAGTACCTCAAGACGTGGTAAAAAAAGCGGGTTTTTATGGAAATAGCCGCAGTCATTTCAAAATAGAAATTACGAAGAAGGGAGAACTGTTTTTACCAACTAAACCGGAAGAAAAATATGTATATACGGCGGATGGAAGCTTTATAAATGAGAAGGGTACCTCCAAGCTTAACTTCGTTACTGAGAAGAATGGAAAAGTTTATTTGAGAGAGAGCACATATGAATTATCGCCGGGATTGGGGCAAAATGTGTTGACTCAATATTTAGCCCAAAAATTAGAAAACAATGTGTTACCGAAGAAAACAGCTGCTGCATGGGCGAAGCGTGAGGGTAGCAAGTTCTACCTCGTTAACGAAAAATTTAATTCAATGAACTATCTAGGACTACTAATGCCTCTAAACACACAAATTACGCTCAAGGATGGGTATTGGGACGGCAAAAAAATTACAGGTCCAAATTCGGCGACGCATCAAATTCAGATTCCCGTGATAAATGGGCGGGATACGACGGAAGCTCATTTCTATACAGAGAATGGTAATGAATATATGGAGATGGCCAGCTTTTTATACGTCAGTGAATCTAACGTAAAATCCCTTGATACAGGTCAATTATCGAAAGTTACACTGCAAGAAAATGGGCATGCCAAATGGTTTACGATTCCGCAAACGGCAGCAGGGAAAACGATGACTGTGGAGTTGCCATCAGGAAGTTCATTCGCGGTGTATGATGAGAATGGAGTATGCGTCAATTTTACCGTCGTTAGTGACAATAACAAAGTGAAACTACCAGAGAACGGAACGGTTGTATTTGCTGGCGCACCGAACTCTGAATTTACAGTTGCATTGAACTAGCTACAACTCGGGATAGACTTCAATAAAACAGTGCGACATGGAACAGATATTTTATTTGTATCTTAAGTATTACCTTAAATGATATTACACTTAAATTCTTAGCTTAATAGCAATGGGATAGCACCACATGCCTATCAACCTAAGAAAATAAATCAACCCCATGTCCATCAAGCTAGTAAAAATAAATACCCTAAAAATAGTAAAATTGACATCCCCAGAGTAAAAATGTAAAAAATTATTGTTTAGGGGCAGCATAAAACCTTAGTTTGATAGCGATATGGCGCTACTCATAAAAAAAGAAATAGGAGAGAATATCCTATTTCTTTTTATTAGTATAATAAAATGTAATGAATAGATCCAAAGTAATGATAATAATTAGAAGTAACAAGTGTATAAGTGCATCAGTTTTTCCGTTTAGTAAAGACTTTACAAAGAAATCCCATTCTGTTTCATAGGGAGGCTCTACCCAATTTCGTTGCAGTCCTAACACCATTCCATTTATGAAATAGACAATGCTTAATAGGATTCTTCCAAGAAATAAGGCAGTTGCTTTTATAGTCCACTTCTTTATCTTTATCTTTATTATATAAAGGGTTGGAAATAGTATAAGCACCCAAAAAATAAGAATGTAAACAGCATTGATCATTCTCTATACTCCTAACAAAACGATTTTTTCTTAATCTTGGTGAATTTTCAGGGTGAAAGTTAATGGTGTTCAAACCGTTTCTGCACTTGGGAAAAAAGGAGACAGAATTCCGGCTCCTTTTCCTTTTCTATCTCTCCGTCTCAAAAAACTCAATCCACTCCCCATCAGGGCCAGCGAAGAATATGTAACGTGTTCCATCTGGTAATGTTTCGATTTCTTCTCCTAGTAAAAATGTTACGCCGTGTTTTTGAATTCTTTCAATTTCATCTTCTAATGAATCCACTTTAAAGCAAATATGATGTACTTTTCCTTCTGCTGGAAGAGAAGAGTTATAACCTTCGATGAGTTCCAGTATCGTTTCCTTCGATTCTTCCACACCTAAAAAGGCGAGTTTTAAATCTGGATTCGGGTGCCCCATACGTTTAATGAGCTGTAAGCCGACTACTTTTTCATAAAAAGTAATAGATGTTTCTAAGTTTGCAACCATAAGTCCAACGTGTTCTATTCTTCTAACTGGCATGTAGACTCCTTCTTTCTGAAAATTTTATATGTAAAATGATATTGAAAATTAAGAAAATAAGCAAGATAAAAACCTTACAAATTTTAGCGTGTTATATGGTATAGTGAGAAAGTATGTTTGGGGAGAAGGAAGGAGATTATACGATGAATACACCTACTCAAACTCCTTCATTATCGGAAACGATGAAAGAGTGGCATTATGCATTAGCATATGAAATTAAACATTGGAAAACGATAGGTGGTAGTAAAATTTCTATCATGAACGGTCGTTTTTTATATACAGATTATGAAAATACAGTGTATGTATTTCAGCTTATTTCGGAAGTAAGCTTACCTGAAGGTTCACCAATTCGAATTGAGTTCGATGGTGAGGAAGCGACAGGGGAAGTATTATCTGTACATGGATTAGAAATAGAACTGAAATTAAATGATTATATACAAGGTGAAATAAGAGAAGCGGTTTTATATAGTGAACCGTGGCAATTGTTAGAGCAACTGCAAGAGAGATTGAAAGAAGCGCGAAAAGATAAACTGAAACGTAATCGTATAAAGCGTCTTGTCGATGGGACGAGTAGTCCCAAGCATATTGAGAAGATGAAAAATACGAAAAATGAATTGGCGTATCGTTCATTTTACAATCCGACAACGTACGTATGGGGACCGCCTGGAACAGGGAAGTCGTACAATTTATCACGTATTATTTCGGCTCATTACCAAAAAGGAAAATCGGTACTTGTGTTAGCTCATAGTAATGCGGCAGTGGACGTATTAATGAGTGAAGTAACGAAGCAAATTGAAAAGAAAAAGAAATGGACGCCTGGCGAAATTGTTCGTTACGGTTATAGTCAACATGAACATATACGAAATCATGAAACGTTACTTGCGTCGAAGTTAGTTGAAACGACGAACGGATCATGGGGGGAGGAAAGACTCTACTTAGAAGAAACACGCCAAGACCTTTGTGAAAAGATTTTATCGTATAAAGCAACATCTGCTGATAAGAAGCGTATACAAGAGATTGAAAGTGATCTTCGAAAGCAAAAAGCGAAAATTAAAGAAGTAGAAAAAGAATATATTGAAAATGCGAAAGTAATTGGTGCGACTTTATCAAAATGTGCAATTGATTCACTTATTTATGAGCGTACATTTGATTTAGTTGTCGTAGATGAAGTGAGTATGGCGTTCGTTCCGCAAATCGCATTAGCTGCTTCACTTGGAAAACGTATCGTCGTTTGTGGGGACTTTTTACAGTTACCTCCGATTGCGATGGCGAACCATGAACTCGTTCGCAAATGGCTCGGCGAAGATATGTTTTATCATGCCGGCATTGTTGATTCTGTAAATAAATCAGAAGCACATCCCAACCTTTTTATGTTGCAGGAACAAAGACGTATGCATGCGGACATATCGAAGTTTACGAATTCATTTATTTATAAAAATAGAGTATACGATCATCCGTCTGTTTCAGAGCGTAAAGAACTTGCACAGTTACAGCCGTTCGCAAATGAGGCGAGTGTTTTATTTGATACGAGTTTAATGGGAGCATTTTCGTTAAAAGATGCTGCTTCGGGTTCTCGTTTTAATATTATGTCTGGTTTAGTAGCGATGCAAATGATGTTAATCGGACTGCTAGATGGTGTGCAATCAATTGGCATTGTTACACCTTACAGGGCGCAGTCACGCTTTTTATCAACGTGTATCAGGGAAATGTTGCAGAGAACGAAATATCAAAATATACCAGTATTAGCGGCGACAGTTCATAAGTTTCAAGGTTCTGAAAGAGATATGATGATCTTTGATACAGTTGATAGTTATCCGCAAGAACGACCTGGTGTGTTATTCTTTGACCATAAAAACCATCGCCTCGTCAATGTAGCGGTAACGAGAGCGAGAGGGAAGTTCATTCAATTATCGGATTGCCATTATATGCGTAAAAATCTTTCGAGAAAACAAGCGTTATCACAATTAACAGCTCATATAGAACGTCACGGGGATGTGTATGATCGCACGACATCCAGACAATTATGGGAGCGGAAAATATCGAAACGATTACGCTGGTTTATGGAAATGAATCTGGAGGAAACGAAAGGGCTATTAAAAGATATTTTAGCCGCAAAACGAAAAATCATTATTTCACTTCCAAGTACGAAGCAAGTAGATAAACGAGTATGGCAAGCGTTAATGCGTACAAATGCACAAATAACGGTTTATAGTGATGGACCAGTTCCATTAAAAAACGTAAAGTTACAAAGACAAAATAAAGCATTCCCATTTGTATTAATCGATGATGAAATCTTTTGGGCAGGGGCACCACTCACATCTCAAATGATGTTTGAAGGTAGTACGGAATTTCCGTACATATGTGCAAGACTACAAGCACCTGAGACAATTGGTGTATTAAAAGGATTTTTAGATATTCGGTAAATTCGGATAGGAATTCCTTGACTTTTGCTTGGAATGAACATAGAATGAAAATAATTTAATACAATTTTATGAAAATTCTTATCACGAGAGGTTGAGGGACTGGCCCTATGACACCTCGGCAGCGGATTCTTTACGAATACTGTGCCAATTCCAGCAAGGTAACTTGAAAGATAAGAAAGAAGCTCATTTTGACTGTATATACAGAAGCCTCTTTCTATCTTTTAGAAAGAGGCTTTTTTACGTGAAAATAAAAGGAGGAAGAAAAATGGGAGCGACAGGAGTAACGTCACAAAGAAAAACAATTGAAGAGAGCATAGAAAGAAATAAGGAAAAGTACATAAAAACAAGTCATGATATTCATGCGAATCCAGAGATTGGTAATCAAGAATTTTATGCATCAAGAACGTTAAGTTTATTACTAGGTAGTGCTGGTTTTCAGCTGCAGCATAATATAGCTGGGCATGAAACAGGTTTTATCGCACGAAAAAGTTCAGGAAAACAAGGACCAGTTATCGCATTTTTAGCGGAATATGATGCTTTACCAGGACTCGGTCATGCGTGTGGTCACAATTTAATTGGCACAATTAGCGTTGCAGCAGCAATTGCATTATCAGAAACGCTTGAAGAAATCGGCGGAGAAGTTGTCGTGTTTGGAACACCAGCAGAAGAGGGCGGGCCTAATGGTAGCGCAAAGTCGAGTTATGTAAAAGCTGGGTTATTTAAAAACATTGATGCGGCGCTTATGATTCATCCGAGCGGAAAGACAGCGACGACGAGCCCTTCACTAGCAGTCGATCCACTTGATTTTCATTTTTACGGAAAAACAGCTCATGCCGCAGCTTCACCTGAAGAAGGGATTAACGCATTAGATGCGGTGATTCAGCTTTACAACAGTATTAATGCACTTCGCCAACAACTTCCCTCAGACGTGAAAATTCATGGCGTCATTACAGAAGGCGGAAAAGCACCTAACATTATTCCTGACTACGCCGCAGCAAGGTTCTTCATCCGTGCAGCTACGCGAAAAAGATGTGCGGAAGTAACAGAAAAAGTAAGAAATATAGCACAAGGAGCAGCGTTAGCAACAGGTGCAAAAGTAAAAATTCATCAATTCCAAAATGAAATTGATGAACTACTCGTAACAAAAACATATAACGACATCGTAGCGGAAGAACTAGAACTACTAGGTGAAGAAGTAAATCGTAAAGAAAGAATCGGCATCGGCTCAACCGACGCCGGAAACGTCAGCCAAGTCGTACCGACCATTCACCCGTACATTAAAATAGGTCCAGATGACTTAATTGCGCATACGAATGAATTTAGAGAAGCAGCCCGTTCAGAATTAGGAGACAAAGCGTTAATTACATCGGCAAAAGCATTAGCAAATACGGCGTATCGATTAATTACGGAAGAAGGGTTGTTAGAGAAGGTGAAGGAAGAGTTTAGAGAGGCGCAGAGGAATCAGGGATAAGGGGATTAAGGTGCTCTTTTCGAATAGCAATCTAATTAATAAGTAGAGATATCAAAAAAGAACATTGAAATATCAATGTTCTTTTTTGTTTACTAATCATTGATTTTGTTGGTTTTTCTCATAAAGGAAAAACTTTTACTGTTAGCAGGAGATAATACGTATCCCTTTATCAGAACGACAATTTCTCCTCAAACTCACTCTTTAAAACAATTAAAGGAGATGATAATCCGAATTGCATTAACGAGTCTAAAAATGTAGCGAGAGAATCCATCGAATCGCTCATGACCTTCATCATATAATTAAATTCCCCGCTAATTCGATATAAATCTGTTACTTCAGGAGCGGCATTACAATATTGGATAAAATCAGAGCATTGGCTCGTTTTAAACATGATGAATGCTTGAATGTTTTTATTAATTTTGGAAGGCTCAAATTTTGTTCGGTAAGCTGCGATAACTCCTTGATCTTCAAGTTTATTCATACGTTCCTTTACAGCAGGCTGTGTCATGGATATAATCCGTCCTATTTCTGAAACAGAAATTCTTGCATTTTCATACAACAAGTTCATAATTTTATGGTCAATTTCATCCAATTTTACTGCGTTTTGCATTGTGTAGCCTCCTTATTTTGTTTTTTAAGTGAATCACAAATTATAACTATAATATCATAAGTGAATGAACTAAATTACCTATAAATCTATATTTAAAATGATTGGTGTTTGCATGAAAATATAAGTATAGGTTTTTATCAAACGGAAATTTAGGAAGGATGGAAAAAATGAAGAATCTTGATGGGAAAGTAGCGTTAGTAACAGGAGCGAGTCGCGGCATTGGCCGTGCCATTGCAATGAGATTGGCGAAAAATGGTACATTAGTTGCGATTCACTACGGCCGAAATAAAACAGCTGCAGATGAAACGATTAGTGAGATTGAATCTAATGGAGGAAAAGCGTTCTTAATTGAAGCTGAGCTCAATTCAATGGATGGTGTCAAAAAGCTAGTAGAACAATTAAAAAATGAATTACAAATAAGAGTTGGTACATCAGAGATTGATATTTTAGTAAACAATGCAGGGATAGGTACACAAGGAACGATTGAAAATACGACAGAAGAATTTTTTGATGAAATTATGGCCGTAAATATTAAGGCGCCATTCTTTTTAATTCAGCAAACATTACCGTTACTACGAGCAGAGGGGCGCGTTATTAACATTTCATCAGCTGAAGTAAGACTTGGTTTTACAGGATCCATTGCATACGGTTTAAGTAAAGGTGCACTCAATACGATGACACTTCCTCTAGCTAAACATCTTGGAGAAAGAGGTATAACAGTGAATACAATTATGCCTGGATATACGAAGACTGATATGAATGTGAAATTGCTAGATAATCCGGAAATACGAAATTTTGCTACGAATTCATCTGTGTTTGGACGAATAGGGCAAGTTGAAGATATTGCAGATGCAGTAGCATTCCTTGCTTCTTCTGATAGCCGCTGGGTAACGGGGCAGATTATAGATGTTTCTGGAGGGTTTTGTTTATAGGGGCACTACTCCATACCCATCAAGCTAATCAAGTAAATTACTAGATAGGAAACGATCCTTGTTTCAGTCTGAACAAGTTATCAAAGGAACAGTAGAGTCTATTTGTGGCGCTTAGTGCGCTCTTTTTTCGCATTATTTTTGTACCAATCATTACAATAATGAATAAGGAGTGTTTTTATGCCATCGCTTATTTATTAGCTTTAGCAATCTTTTGTATGACTACATCAGAATTTATGGTTGCAGGTATGATGAATGAACTTGCTATTGCATTCCAGGTTTCTGTATCATCTATTGGTATTTAATTTCAGCTTATGCAGGAGCAATGGTAATAGGAGGCCCCATTTTAACTGCAATCCTCTTACGGATGCGCAGCAAACAAGCATTATTGTTTTTAATGTTCGTATTTTTAATTGGTCAATCGCTCGGAGCTATTGCTTGGAACTATAATATTATGATGATTTCACGTATTATAACTGGTATTGCTTCAGCTTTTGAAGTTGCGATTTCCTTTTCTGCAACATTGGTTCACTCTGATTCAAGGGAAAAGCTGCATCAATTGTACTTGCAGGTTTAATGTTCGCAACTGTATTAGGTTTACCTATAACAACCGTTATTTCGCAATATTTTGGCTGGCGTATTAGTTTTGGGGCAGTTTCGGTTCTTGTGCTAGTATCAGGGATTATGATTCAACGGTTGTTACCATCATCTTCAAATAAAGAGCAATTAAATTGGAAAGACGAACTTCTGCGATTTAAGAATATTCATCTTTGGGCAGCGTACGTAACAAGTATGTTCATTATTGGTGGTACGTTTGCAGCATTTAGTTATTTCACTCCGATTTTTACAAATGTCACAGGCTTTTCAAGTGCAAGTACGCCATCCTTTCCTATGATTCTACAGAAAAAATAGCGTATTTTTTCATTTTAAGGAAATTTAGTTTTACTAGCTTGGTAGTATCACACATCCATCAACTTAAAGGACTATTTTTGAACTTGATTTTTATGAAATATGCACCCGGAAATTTATAGTAATAATTCTAATGTTACCTCTCTAGTTAGTAGGATATTTTTTCTTAATATATGCATACTAAACATACTATAAAAAGTACATAGAAAGTGAGAGAATCATGGCTAAATTTTTGAGGCGTTTAAAATATAGAGATAATCCTAAGTCATTTCCAATACGAGACAATACTCATTTTCAGGAAAAAAATATTGAAGACGCCCTCTTAGACGCTGATTTAACCAAAAACATAGCTAATATTCAGAATATATTTCGTCAAGCGCCTGATTTAGTAATTCGGCGGTTTCAAATAACAGTAGATGGATTAGAAGCAGCTTTAGTATATTTGTCTGGATTAACAGATAAAGAATTGATTCAAAATCATGTTCTAAGTCCTTTGATGAATAGTGATTTTAATACCAATACAGAACTTCCAATTCCATTAGGACAAATTAAGATTATTAATACATTGAGTCAGATTGAAAATGCTATTTTTGGGGGAGATAGTGTTTTATTAATTCACAGTCGAACAACAGCACATCAACTGGATACAAAAGGATGGCCACAAAGGAGTGTTGAAGACGCTCATAACGAAATAGCTCTAAAAGGTGCACATCAAGCATTCATTGAAACAGGAAGTCAAAATATCGCAATGATTCGAAGGTATATTCCTTATCGTGAATTAACGATAAAAGAAATGGTAATTGGTGTACGAAGCAAAACCAGAATTTCTATTTTATATTTGAAAGATGTAGCTTCTGAAGATGTGCTGAAGGAATTAGAAACACGAATTCAAAATATTACAGTCGACGCTGTTGCTAGTAATGGCGAACTTATAGAATTCATTGAAGATAACCCTTACTCACCGTTTCCGCAATTTATATTAACTGAAAGACCTGATTTGGCAGTATCTCACATTCTACAGGGCAGATTTGTAACTGTAATGGATCATTCGCCTAATGTGTTAATTACTCCAACAAATTTTATTTCCTTTTTTCAAGGAGTGGATGATTACGGTACAAGGTGGTTAGTTGCTTCGTCTATTCGGGTGCTTCGTTTTATCGCCTTTATGATTGCTTTATTTTTACCTGCGAGTTATGTTGCGTTTATTTCCTTTAATTTTGAAGTTATTCCTGTAGAGCTGTATTTATCTATTGCAGAATCAAGAACGCGCGTACCCTTTTCTCCAGTTATGGAAGCATTACTTATGGAAATAACATTGGAAACGATGAGAGAAGGGGCTTTACGGATACCTACTCCGATCGGTCAGACAGTTGGAATTGTAGGTGGTATTGTTATTGGACAAGCGGCTGTTCAAGCGGGAATTGTAAGCAATATTATGATTATTGTTGTTGCTGTTACCGCCATCTCTTCTTTTGTTATCCCTAATTATGATATGGGAGCGGCAGTAAGATTTTTACGTTTTCCGATGATGCTAGCAGCTGCCTTATTTGGAATTGTTGGACTTGTTATCGGATGGATGACATTAATTGGACATCTAATCAGCCTTGAATCGCTAGGTACCCCTTATGGAA
This sequence comes from Bacillus cereus group sp. N24, assembly GCF_016483345.1. NCBI lineage: Bacteria > Bacillati > Bacillota > Bacilli > Caryophanales > Bacillaceae > Bacillus > Bacillus cereus group sp. N24. The sequence continues at coordinate 22,965 of NZ_JAEHCA010000001.1, read as the reverse complement.
TGCCATTAGCACCGTTTCGCTTTGCAGATATGAAAGATGCTTTTGTACGCTTTCCTTTATGGGCAATAAGAAGACGTCCTAAGGGAAAAAGAGCCATTCAATCTATTCGACAAGGAAAGAATCATAATAAAAGGTGAAATTATGAAAAAGTATGCTTATAATGAAATCTCTCTTATGCAGTATATTGTTTTAATCAATGGAATGCAGGTGGCCACTGGCGTTTTATCGCTTCCACGTGTGCTTGCAGAAAAGGCTGGAACAGATGGATGGATAGCTATATTGATTGGTTGGATTTTCTCCACAATATCAGGTGTGTTTATAGTGAAAACTGCTGCAAGATATCCTGAGGATACGATTTATGATATTCTTATACGATTGTTTGGAAAAATAGTAGGGAAAGCATTCGTTGTTATTTACATGATGTACTTCGCTTTTTATTCTTGTGTAGTTCTTGTGAACGCTATGCTTTATCTTAAGGGATGGCTTCTTCCAAAAACGCCTGACTATCTCGTTATCTTTTTGTTTTCGATTCCTACCTTTCTTGTCGCACGTAACGGCCCTCGTATTATAGGGCGGTACTCCGAACTTACTTTTTATACGATGCTTTGGATTCCGTTATTTTTTTTGATACCTCTTAAAGAGAACGGAAGTTGGATGCCATTCTTTCCGCTCTTAAAAGATGGGTGGAAACCTATATTTACAGCTGTACCGACCACTATTTTTGCTTATTTAGGATTTGATATTGCGTTCTTTTTATATCCCTTTTTACAAAAAAAACAGTATGCAGTCCATGGAATGGTTATTGCAAATACTTTAACGATGTTATTTTATTTATTTGCTACTTTTGTTTGCTTTGCCTATTTTAGCCCTGATAGCATTACGCAATTTAACCAACCAGTACTAAATTTACTGAAAGTAATTGAGTTTCGTTTTTTAGAACGTTTTGACATGATTTTATTGGCTCTTTACTTACCCGTTGTTTCCACAGCATGGATTCCCACCATATATTGCGCTGTATTTTGTTCAAGCCAATTACTTGGAAAACAAGACCATAGCTCTCATGTAGTTATTCTCTTATTGCTCATTATCGGATTCATATTTTGGACTCATCCTAGTTGGAATGAAGCCGAAATTTGGCAACAGGTATTATCGAATGCTGGATTAGGATTAACCTATATATTACCTATCATTTTATGGCTGTACTGCTGTCTATATGAGAAGTTTCGCCAGGGGAGGATACATTGAAAAGAAAAGTACTGTGTTGTATTTTGTTATCGGTATTCATGATGACTGGATGCTTTGATCAAACAAATGTTGAAGACGTTTCTCTTACTCTTGTTCTTGGTATTGATTTAGATCGTAATGATAATTTATTAGTGTATATATCAAGCCCTGTTTTTAATAAAGAAGCAAAAGTAAAAGAAGAAACTACTGTTGTAAAATCTGCTACGGTTCGAAAATCTAGAGACCAATTTGATGCTACTGTTATGGCACTTACCTCGGGAAGCAAAACACAGGTTATTTTAGTTGGAAAACGGTTACTGAAACAAAAAAATTGGATGAAATATCTCGATCCATTTTACCGAGATCCCAAAAATACAGTTACCACAAGGGTTGTTGCTGTAGATGGACCTGTTTCAGACGTCATCTATTACAATCCAAAAGATAAGCCGCGTCTTCCTCTATATTTAACAAAACTAGTTGATACCGCCTCTTTAAGAAATATAACAGTAAAAACAAATCTTCAAGAACTACATGAACAAATAGCAGACAAAGGGTTAACAGCAAATATGACTGAGATGAAAAAAACGAAAAAAATATTTGTGACAGGTACAGCTTTGCTAGATGAAAAAGGACGGTATAAATTAACACTAAAATACGATGAAAATAAATTATTACGCATTCTGCAACAAAGAACTACAGGCGATTTTCCATTTACAATTGCAATTAAACTAAAGTCTAATAGCCAGGATAAAGATTGGATAAGTTTTACTGCATATAATATTAAAGTAAAGACAAAGGTAAGATATGATAATAAGTTTATATTTAATACAGATATAAAGATGAGGGTCGGCATTACAGAACGGCTTTTTTCGTTCAATACAAGAAAGGATGCAGCAAAATTACAAAAAGCGATCGAAACTAAGCTGGAAGCTGATTTCAAACAATTAATAAAGAAAATACAAACTGCCAATATTGATCCTATTGGGCTTGGGAGATATGCAAGAACTTACACATATCCAGAATGGAAAAAAGTCCAAAATAAATGGAATAACGAATTAGCAAAAGGCGATGTAAACGTCAAGGTTAACATTAAAATTTCCGGAATGGGTACGATTAAGTAACATGAATTCAACTGTGATTTGTACTAAGATTGCAAGTACTGTCTACTTTAGAAGGAGAAATGTCTTTAATAGGAGTACCGTCACATCGCTATGAACCTTAAATTTTATAGTACCCCCAGAACGAAATTTTGTGTTAACTTGTAACAAAAACGCTCATTTTTTCGTCTTGGGGTAATTCTGAATTCTTAAGGTGATGGCGATGGGGTATTGACCCTACCTATCAACTTAAAAATTTTATAACACCTCAAGCTAAAAATTTCGTGTATTTTTGACAGAAGGCAGCTTATTTTTCGTTTTGGGGTATTTGCATTTCTTAGCTTGATGGTGATGTGACGGTACCCCAATCGTAATTTATATGAAAAGAACTCCTCAACAGATGAAAGAGTTCTTTTTTATTTTCACATTCATTTTTCATCTTTCATTGATTAATAGACATTCCAACAAATACCTCTAAAAAGAACATAAATTCGTAAATGATCAGAACAAACTTTCAAAAGATCCTTACGCAATCTATTACCATGCGTACTACTCAATAGGAAAAAATGCCTGCCATTCCCTGAGAAATGTCGAATCTGCAAAATTCATTCAACATTTCCAGGATGATGACAATAGATTATTTTTATAATTCTATTTTCTGGTCACCACGTTTCTCTAGGTTTTTAGCAGTTTTACTTTGGGCAACATCTTTTTGGTCTTTAAAGGTTCCCATGAGAAAATCATAGGCTGGATTCGTAACACCATACCAGTAATTTTCATTTTTGAAGTGATGCCATAAATGAACTTTTTTCATCCATCGCCCCCATGGTGATATTGGTTGAAGGGGGCGATGCGCGATATAATGCTTCCACTCATAAAATAATAAAAAGAGCATAATACCTGCAATAAATGCGTTTGTCATGACAAAGCTGGATGAAAGAAAATAAAAAATCGCTCCTGAAATTGCAATGTTTGGCACACTATACCATAAGGGTAAAAATAATAAATGTAATTCATTCGGATTTGTATGATGGTCATAATGTAGGCGCTTAAGCGTTTTTAATAAAAATGCATTCTTTGGTGGCTTTAGATGAAAAATAAACCTGTGAGTAGCGTACTCAGCTAAGGAATACATAATCATTCCAAAAATAAAAGCACCCCAAATTCCGATAGAGGTTAAATGTAAAATCATAAATCCAAAGCTAGTGAGGAAAAGACAGCTCATAATCAAAATATCAGGATAGGAAAAATATTCTTTAAAATATTTTAGTTTCATTTTTCACGCCTCCAGCTTTCTTTATTTTTTTCTATCTTTCCAAAGAGCCAAGCTTTTCTCCAATGTTGTCTTACACAATCTTTCTGCTTCAATCGCATCTCCCTTTAATGCAGCTTTTAATAAATCGTGATAATAGTTGAAGGATAATTCACGATGATCTTTTACAGAAAAATACCTTTTTGCCATAGCTACATAAATGGAATCAAAGCTATTTAAAATGAGTAGAAAGATTGGATTGGCAGCAAGCCCAGCACACCTTTTTTGCAAATCCCAATCAAATGCTGCATAGCTTTCTGCACTATCTTCAAGTTGCTCAAGATTAGCAAGGAGAGCAACCACTTTAGGTTGATTAAACGTAACAGCATTACGAATATAAGTCGGAGTCAACGAACTTCTAAATTCTAATAAATACATAATAAATTCATCTGTAATGGTATGATGATTCTCAACAATATTAATAAGTGTCGTTAGATTACCATTGCTCCAATAATCATTAATAATCGATGGCATTCCTTTTCTCCCTGTTATCCATCCACTTCTTCCTAAACGTTGAAGCGCCTCACGAATAGTTGGGCGACCAACACCAAATTCTTTCGCAAGCTCTCTTTCCGGCGGTAAAGTGCTTCCTATAGAATAAACACCGGCCAATATGGATTTAATTAATTCGTTCACAATTTTATCTGAGGTGCGTTCCTTTTCTTTCAAGTCATCGTCTCCTTTATTTTATGGTAATACATGTTCAAGACATTGGTAATACCAAAATTATATAATGAATTTGAATTTTCTGTCAATGATAAAGAAGTGAATTTTTATAATTAGGATTGTCGAACTTTCTATATATTTCTATGAAAAGAATAGTTTATTTTCATTGCTTTCGCGCTCAATTTCTTTAATTTTAAGAAAATTCATTTATCAATCCGCTATTTTAGAACAAGGAAAAAACCATCACTATAGAACCAGGAGAAGATCCATTTTATTTATGATTAATGACAATGACAAGATAGAGAATTATGAACTGGAAGGAATATAAAGGGGATGAAAATGATTGTTCCTGCAAAAGGAAAGGACAATGCCTATCAAGTTGTAATTATTGAGGATGTTTTAAATAAAGCTGAATTAGAAAAGATTATACTTTCCATGCTAAATCAAAAAATAGGGTTCTTAAGATAAGTATCTTAAGAACCCTATTTTTTGAAAAGAACTTCTAAATTGGACTGAGGAAATTTAGGATTCCTAAAATAACTAAGATCTAATTAACCATAGAAATATAAAATTCCCATTTTGGGCGTACTTCAGAATATTAGCTTGATAGCGATGGGGGAGCACCCCATCACCATCAAGCTAATACTTTCATATCCCTCTAAATTAAAATTTTCTTTCTCTAAAGATAGCTATTCTGAGAAGCTGCTCATTTTTTCGTTTTGGGGGCATTTCTTTTTCTTAAGTTGATGGGCATGTATGGTGACTTCTATTAGACGATAGTGAATTAACAATTTCGGGGTTCAGTTCAACTTTATTCAAAATAAGATTTTTTTGCAGTAAAATCAATGTTAGTGGAACTTTTTTAATCAAACTTTTTTCTAAATTAACATAAATACTTGCAATATTTAAATTAGTACTATATAGTTCTAGTTATGACAAAGGTAAAATTAATGAATAAAAAACGTGTGATTGAAGTAGCTGCAACATTATTTTTAGAAAAAGGGTTTGCTTATACAAGTATGGATGAATTAGTACGTGTAAGCAAAGTTTCAAAGTCTAATGTGTATTATCACTTTTCTAATAAGGAAGTATTATTAGAAGGGGTCGTTGATTATTGGATTGAAATGTATCAATCTGCAATTGATGACGTACTTTCTCAGAACCAATTTTTAGTTGAAGATCGTATCCAACTGTTTTTAAAGCAATTATCACAAGGAGTTCAGTCGAGAGAGTATAAGGGGAGCTGTCCATTTATTACTCTTTATATTCAAAGTCCTACACAGGCCACGCAAATAAAAGAAAAAATAGGTCTTTTTTTTACAGAATTACAAAAGAAAGTTTCTCTATTACTTAAACAAGGGGTAGAGAATGGAGAATTCAGAAATACGATTAATATTGATGAGGTTGCATCACTTTTTATTACAAATCTTGAAGGAGCGTTATTTATTTCAGAAACATTGAAGGATGCAACTGTAATTACGAAAACAGCAGATCATTTTTTAAAATTGCTTCGATAAAAGAAGCTTTTTTTTTACATCAAATTAGTACTAAATAGTACTAAAAGGGGGGGTTATATGAGAACAGTATTTTTAATTGGTGGAACAGGCTTTATTGGAAAGCAATTAGTGAAAGAATTAGCCAAAGAGGATGTTAAAATTCTTCTTTTAGTGAGGTCGAAAAGTAAAGCAACACGCATTTTTCAAGAAAGAGGCATCTTAAAAAAGGCAGTTATGCACTTTATTGAAGGTGATTTGACGAAAATAGATTTAGGTCTAAGTGCTGAAGATAAGGAGAGGGTATTGAAAACGGATGTGATTATTCACGCAGGAGGCCCCATGGACATTCAAGTGACAAGTAAAGAGGCAGCTTCCGTATTTTTAAATGGCGCCAAACATATTAGTGAATTAGCTAAAAGTATTCATCAATTGAAGGGCTTGCAACAATTTATTCATGTTGTAGGTTATATGAGTCCCTTTGATGATAAAAATTGCAAGATTGCAATTGATGTGTTTAAAGAAGGAAACAATTATTTGAAAATAAAAAATCCATATGAGAGAACAAAATTTTTAGCAGATCTTTATATCCGTCATCAGGCATTAGCAGTAGGTTATCCGCTTTCTGTAATTAATCCGCCAACTGTAGTCGGTAGTAGTAAAACAGGGAGTACAGAACAGATAGCAGGATTAGGTTTGCTTGTGATGAGTATGCGAAGAGGGCTCATGCCAGTGATTCCTGGAGGTAAGGGATATAGGTTACCACTTATTTCAAACGATGAGCTTGCGAAGTTTATTGTGCAGGTTTTTAGATTGGAACAACCGACTATTCAAACATATACACTTGTTGAAGACAAACAGCACGATCAGAACATTGCTGAATTATTAAGTATTATGTCGGAAAGTATGAATATGAGGGCACCAAAAATCTCTGTCCCAATGCCACTTATGAAAGCAATTATGAATAGTGGAGTAAGTAAAATAACAAAAATTCCTTCTGATGGACTGAATTTTATTACAAAACGAAAATTTTCAAATGTTTCAGCGAAAAAAATTATGGGAGGAGATTGGTTTAAGAAGACGAGTGTAATGAAATTTTTCCCTGCCGTAGTAGCTGATCTGGATTATCGAATGATGTATCAAAATGGCCAGCATAATCATTTATTTAAACGAACATTATGCGATAACACTACCCTTTACCAATTACAAGGAGAGGGTAAACCGTTTATTTTATTACATGGTTTATTGAGTGATGGAGAGGATTTATTTCCTTTAGCACAAGAGCTTCATGAAAAAACTGGTCAACCTGTATGGATTTTGGACCTTCCAGGTTTGGGACGTTCTCCTTTTAAACAAGAGAAAAATCTTCTAGATATCTATTTGAATGTAGTGAAAAAGTTATTGGAGAAAGCTACTAATGGTGCACATCTAATTGGCCATTCATTCGGTGCGTTTATTCTTCTGGAAGCATTAGTACAAGAGTACATAGATAAGAAGTATTCAATCACTTTACTTCAGCCACCTGTTGCTAAAAAAAATGCTAAATTGCTAAATGTTCCTCAATTTATGAACAAATGGACATTAAAATTGGCAACTACTAATTTGATAGGGCGTTATTTATTAAGTAATGGTTTGTTTGAAAGTATGGAGAGCATCCCTGAACAGTATATTGAAAAAATAAGTAAAAGTTTTACTTCTCCTAGAATTTTAAATACTACGGTTCAGCTTAACAGTTTATTACTGAAAAACGATCAAGGTGATTTCAATGAAGTAACAAAGTATAATCTTCACATTATTTGGGGGGATTATGACAGAGGCTATTCTGCTCCATCGCATCTTGGTAAGGTTGATTTTGTTCCATATGGCCATCATTTTCCTCTTAGCCATCCGAGTGAAACGGCAACATTAGTAATAAAAAATAGTAATACTAGCAGATGAGAGTGTGGGATAAATAAAAAGTGTGTAGTAAGATCGTTGTGTCTTTGAAATAAAATCGTACTGTTTCGAATCCCACCCCATCACCATCAAGTTAAAATTTTATAATGCTCCAAAACGAAAAATTTGAGTCTTTTATAGTAATGAAGTTCATTTTATCGTTTTGGGGCAACCTGATTTGTTAGGTTGATGGACATGGGGTGGTACACCTTATAGATATTTTTACGTTTTTAATTTTTGTATTGACCTTAAAGTTACTTCAAGGTTTATGCTAAAGACAATTACATAAAAAGCTTTTTTATGTCTATATAATTAATCATAAGGTGAGGAAAGTCATATGGGTATATACAATAGGAAAAATTTAGCTTTAGTTTTAGCATTATTTAATGTATTTATCGTATTTTTAGGAATTGGTCTTGTAGTTCCTGTAATGCCATCTTATATGAGGGCATTACATTTAGGCACTGACACTATGGGATATTTAATTGCTATGTTTGCATTTTTTCAACTATTAACATCTCCTATTGCTGGAATATGGGTAGATACATTTGGCCGAAAAAAAATGATTATAGCAGGGTTAATTCTATTTTCCTTTTCTGAATTTTTATTTGGAGTTGGAAATCAAATATGGGTATTATTTCTTTCTAGAGCACTAGGAGGTGTTAGTGCTGCATGTATGATGCCGGCAGTCACTGCTTTTATAGCTGATACAACTTCATTAGAAAACAGGGCAAAAGCATTAGGATATCTATCGGCAGCAATCAGTACAGGATTCATCATTGGTCCTGGTATTGGTGGTTTTATATCTGATTTTGGCATACGTGCACCGTTCTTTTTTGCAGCAGTAATTTCTGGTATCGCTGCGTGTTTTTCAGTATTCATTTTGAAAGAACCTGTATCTAAAGAACAACGAATTAAAATGCAAGATAACAAAATACAAGTTAGTTTTTTAAAAGAAATTAAACAATCTTTTCACCCTTTATATTTTATCCCACTATTACTTGTTTTTGTTTTAGGATGTGGTTTATCAGCTTATGAACATATGTTTAGCTTTGTTGTTGATAAAAAGTTTGGTTTTACACCTAAAGATATATCAATAATTATTTCAGTAAGCGCCATATTAGGAGTAATAGCACAAATCATGTTCTTTGAAAAATTAGTAAAAAAATTTGGTGAAAAAGGAATCATTAAATATAGCTTATTCATAGCTGCTATAATTATAGTTGTATCTACATTTGTCGGTAATTATTGGATGGTCGCGATTTTAACGTTTATCATCTTTTTGGCATTTGATTTACTTCGACCAGCAATTACAACATTACTTTCTAAAATAGCTGGAGAAAATCAAGGATTTATCGGAGGGATGAATTCTACTTATACAAGTCTCGGGAATATAATAGGGCCAGCAACGGGAGGCATTTTACTTAATGTAAATGTTAATCTACCATATATTTTTGCAGGATTAATTCTTACTATTGGATTTGGCATAACTGTATACTGGTCCAAATATATAACAAAAAACAACAGAGATACATTTCCAATGCAATCCTAATCTTATTGACAGGTTTCTATTTAAACCCAAACCAGAAAGCTTACGTTTTTATTTAATAAATCCCTTAAGTTGATGGGCATGGGGTACCGCCAACGAGACACGAATTTTGCACGCTAAGCAAAAAAATAAGCTGTCCACATGGCCAGCTTATTTACATAATTCTCGTTCTCGGAAGTTCTACACTTTATGTTCGGGATGGAAATCTAATGAATTAGTTCAGATTACGAAGGTCAGGCGTAGTGTTTTAATATAGAGTTGGAGTCGGAGGAGAACAATGGAAGGAAACAATATCGTTTATAGCAACCGAATAATGATTCCATCTTCCGCCGAAAAACCTATAGCCATAAACTCTTTCGTGCCCAATAGTCGTCAAAAAAAACCAGAAGTTGTCTCCGTTTCTAAGCGACAGATATGTGAATCGAAATAAACAATTTTGAAGACCCCAGGGACTCTGGGCATAGAGTGGCATTTGTCGTATATATACCATGATTTGAAGTTCACTCCTTATTTGAAATTAGACTTATAACTAATTTTATGCTCAGGGTCAAAGTTTAGATTGGATGTATGCCTAGTAGCCTATTTAAATTCAATTTTGAATGTATATAGTATACATGTTAGGTTTACATAACGTCTCATTATCGGTAGCAAGTTTTTCATAGAATCCTTGTTTTTACTAAATTTTTTGTCTCTATGTCTATCTATCTCTTATACAAGATTTTATACATCATTGATATAGCGGGGATTCTAGGGATCTTCGCTATTCTTTTTTGCATAAAATCTTGTATAGAAAAGTAGTTAGACTAGTGTGTTTTACTTCGGTTCATTTTAAAATATAATTGAAAATTCATCTTTAAATTAAAAAAGAAGGTGTTACCTTTATATATTAATAACTTCGAAATATTGTATAACAGATAACTTTTATGCATTATTGATTAGCATTGCTTATTGTGCTAACGAATCAGGATAGTGTGGCCACCGACCAACTAAATAGTTGTTTATCCTCAATTATTAGAAGGAAAGTTCTATCATTTCGTGAATTTATTAGACATAGACGAGTGCTATAATTTTCTATATCTACATATAAGAGGTGACTACGCATGAATCAAAGACCGTCAGAAGAAGAATACGCTGGGAACTCCGGCGAATATATCCGTTTGGTACCAGACGGTAACATTATCGATATACTGCTCGCCCAGGAAAAGCAAATGACCGAGCTCTTGGCATCGTTGACCAAAAGCCAGGCCGCGTATCGGTATGCGGAAGGAAAATGGACGTTGAAAGAAGTTGTGGGCCACATCGCAGACGCGGAACGCGTCATGACCTACCGCCTGCTCCGGTTCGCAAGAGGGGACCAGACGCCTCTGACCGGTTTCGATCAGGAATTGTTCATGCCTCCTTTCGGAAGCTGGACAACCGCGCAATTGGCCGAAGACTACCGGGCCGTACGGCAATCAACGATCACATTGCTGCGCGGGCTACCGGCGGAGGCGTGGAACCGCAAGGGCACAGCAAACAACTTAAGCATTACGGCGCGCGCCCTCGCGTACGGCATCGCAGGACACGAACTTCATCACATGGGGGTCATCCGAAACCGGTACTTGAGTTAATCATCAGCTGAGACCTCTGGAATGGAACAAACACCTCTCATACAACCTTAGATACCGTTCTTATTGGGGTCCCGCCCCACAACCATCAACTTAAGGATTTAGACTATTTTTGAAATTAAAAGCACGTTACTATTCTCTTATGTTAATGAGAAAGGGTGACGTGCTTTTTATGAATATGCACCAAAAACAAGAGTTATATCGATTTTTTTCATTTGGGGGTATTTGTTTTTCTTAGCTTGATAGTGATGGGGCACTACTCTATAATGGTCAAATTAAAATTAAAAACAGTTATAAAGACTCCATTCCTCCGAAATATTGTAACTATTAAGTTGTAAAAAGAACCGTAGTTTTTCACTTTTGAAAAAGCTATGGTCTTTTTAATTGTAGCAAAGATATGATGCGAGGGAGGTTTTTATAAATCAAAAAAACTTGATTAATTAGTTGCATAAAGAACTAAACAGTGTATATACTATAAACATCAAAAAAAGTTGATGAAGGGAGAGTGAACTAAAGTGGCACAAGATTTTCAGCTCTATGAGAAAAAATTTAAAGCGTTGGCAGATCAAAAACGTTTAGAAATCATGTATGAGCTTTGTCAGCGAGGCCAGACGTGTGTATGTGATTTAACTGAAGTTTTTGAAATGACACAATCTAAGTTGTCCTATCATTTAAAGATTTTATTAGATGCAGGTTTAATTGTAAAAGAAACAAAAGGTACGTGGAGTTATTATGATTTAAATGATGCGGAAGTAAATAATTTATTATCAGAAGAATTGTGTTGTATCTTTAGAAAAACAGGCAAAGGTAGCTGCTGTTAAAATTTTAATTTATTAATCAAAAAAAATTGATTAATGATATATAAAGAGGAGGAATAAGGTATGAGATATGTTCACGTTGGTATAAACGTTACGAATTTAGAGAAGTCTATTGAATTTTATGAAAAAGTATTTGGTGTTTCACCAGTTAAAGTGAAAACGGATTATGCAAAATTTTTATTAGAGACGCCAGGGCTTAATTTTACGCTGAACGTACGAGATGAGGTGAAGGGAAATCAGGTAAATCACTTTGGTTTCCAAGTGGATACAGCTGAAGAAATCACATTACATAAAGAAAGATTAGAAAAAGAAAGTTTCTTTGCGCGTGATGAGATGGATACGACATGTTGCTATGCGGTTCAAGATAAGTTTTGGCTAACAGACCCTGATGGGAATGAGTGGGAATTCTTTTATACGAAAGCAGATAGTGATGTTCACAAAATAGAAGAGTCATCTTGTTGTACGACTTCAAATGAGATAGCTAAAAATTCTTGTTGTTAATAGGAGATGGAAAATAAAATGAAACGTTTATCTTTTCTAGACCGCTATTTAACACTATGGATTTTTCTAGCGATGGCTGTTGGGATTGGTTTAGGGTTTGTGTTTCCTAGTATAGTAGACGGACTGAATACATTACAAGTTGGAACGATGTCTATTCCACTTGCTGTTGGTTTAATTGTAATGATGTATCCACCATTAGCGAAAGTTCGCTATGAGGAAATGGGCCGAGTATTTAAAGATGTTAAAGTGTTAGTTCTATCTTTAGTACAAAACTGGATTATTGGTCCGGTACTTATGTTTGTTTTAGCAATTATTTTTCTTCCTGATAAACCAGAATACATGGTTGGTCTCATTATGATTGGGTTAGCACGTTGTATTGCAATGGTCATTGTTTGGAACGATCTTGCCGATGGAGATAAAGAGTATGCGGCAGGTTTAGTTGCTTTTAATTCGGTATTTCAAATGTTATTCTTCTCAGTTTATGCATACGTGTTTGTAACCGTAATTCCAGAATGGTTAGGAATTGAAGGTGCTATTGTCGATACTACAATGATTGAAGTAGCAAAATCGGTATTTATCTATTTGGGAATTCCTTTTATAGCAGGTATGTTGACACGTTTTGTACTAGTAAAGTTAAAAGGAAGACAGTGGTATGAAAAGGTGTTTATACCTAAAATCAGCCCACTTACATTAATTGCACTGCTATTTACGATTATTATTATGTTCTCTTTAAAAGGGGAAATGATTGTTAGTGTGCCATTAGATGTAGTAAGAATAGCAATTCCGTTATTCATTTATTTTATCGTGATGTTCTTTGTTTCTTTCTTTATGGGAAGAAAAATTGGTGCAAACTATCCGGTGACTACAACGTTAGCATTTACAGCAGGTAGTAATAACTTTGAGTTAGCAATTGCTGTTGCAGTTGGTGTGTTTGGTATTCATTCAGGTGCGGCATTTGCAGCCGTTATCGGACCGTTAGTTGAAGTACCTGTAATGATTGCACTTGTAAATGTTGCTTTTTGGTTTAAGCGTAGATATTTTAATGATCAACCAGTATAAATTTAAAACAAAGGTGGAAAACAACATGGAGAACAAAAAGACAATCTATTTTTTATGCACAGGAAATTCATGCCGAAGCCAAATGGCAGAAGCTTGGGGAAAACAGTACTTGGGAGATAAGTGGAATGTATATTCTGCAGGAATCGAAGCACATGGTGTAAATCCAAATGCCATTAAAGCAATGGAAGAAGTAAATATCGACATAACAAATCAAACATCAGATATGATTGATTCAAACATTTTAAACAGTGCTGATTTAGTGGTGACCCTTTGTAGTCATGCGGATTCTGTGTGCCCGACTACACCTCCAAATGTGAATCGTGTTCATTGGGGCTTTGATGATCCGGCAGGAAAAGAGTGGTCTGAATTTCAACGTATTCGTAATGAAATCATGGAACGTATCAAGCACTTTGCTGAAACGGGAGAATAAAGGCTCTTATAACATATCATGTATACAGGTAGAGATAGAAAAAATGAAAATTTTGTAGGTTATTAGATAACGTATAGAGCTCCTAACATATTAGTTATCAAGAATATGTTAGGAGCTTTTATTTAGTAATAAATATCATTGTGTCTATTAAGAAATCGGCATCGGTGTTGGAGTAACGTTTATACCATCTTTCTTGTATTGTTTATCAATGTATTCACGGATTTCCAAAGTAGATGCTCCATTTTGTTTCATTAAAACGGCTTGGAAAGCAATATCTACACAGGCAGCTTGACTCATTGCATGTGATTCCCATGTAACTTCGCCGTTCTCTTTAATTTCGTGGATAAAACAATCTTTATTGCTTTTATGGTCAGAGTTTTCATCACACCCACAGTAACAAGGAATCAATTTTAAGAGTTCAGTGTCTTTTCCTACCATCCCATAAATTTGAGAGACTTGTCCATTTTTTGTTGACGATAAAAAGGAAGGAAGAGTTTCTATATTAGCTGTTGTTTCTAGAGTATCGCCTTTAAAATGTTCACCTTTATTTTTTGTTTCTTGTAACTGATTTTGTGTTTTGTTGTTCTTAGCAGGTGATGAATCATTAACGGAACTACAGCCGATTAATAGGCTTGCTAATAAAATTACAGGTATGATCTTTGACATCATACTGTCTCCTCTCAGTAGAAAAATTTCCATATATAATACTTTAATTTACATAATGTTTTTTATTCATTCGTTTTTGATTTCGTTAACACCATAAACAAAGTAATGAGACAAAAAGCAATTAAGGCTAAGAATGGGATTGTGATAAAACCTAGCCAATTAATATAATCAACATTACAAGGGACACCTTGAACGCACGGGTTAATCTCTGAAAACCCAGGGACTTTTTGTATTGTATAGTGATAAAGCGAAATACTTCCACCAATAATAGAAATCGGTAATACATATTTTTTTATGTTCTTTTCATTATAGAACGTGGCAATCCCCAAAACAATACAGAGCGGATACATCATAATTCGTTGGAACCAACACAATTCACATGGTATGAATCCAAGAATCTCACTGAAAAATAGACTACCTAGTGTCGCAATCATTGAAACAATCCATGCCATATATAAGGTGTAATTACGCCATTCAAAGTTCTTTTTTGTTGTATTCATCATTTCTTTTCCTTCAATGCTTTTTCAATTAAATTTTTGATTTGTTCATAATCATAAGGATCAGATAGCGTTGTTCCATTTACAACAATGCTCGGTGTTTGCTCTACACTGTAGTCTTGTGTCAGTTTCTCATCTCTGTTTACTTCTTCTTGTTCTGTTTGTTTTTTCAAATCTTCTTCGAGCTGCGTAGTATTAATACTTGGTGTATATGTTTTTGCGATTTCTAATAGTTTTTCAGGAGTAATCCATGGATCATCGTGATTTTCTGGCTGTGCATTAAATAATTCCTTATGGAAACTCCAATATGCTTGTGGGTCTTGTTTATAAACAGATTCAGCAGCTAAAGCAGACAATTTTGATTCTGTTCCGTGGAATAAAACATTCACATATGAAAACTTGACTTTCCCAGTATCGATATAGTCTTTTTGTAATTGAGGAAAGATACGTTCACCCCATGCTTTACAAGCAGGACACTTAAAGTCACCAAACTCAATAATAGAGACTGGTGCATCTTCTTTTCCTAAAGTAGGTTGCTTACCGATAGGAGGTAAATCTTTTATCGCTTTATTCGTAGCAACTTTTTCTTCTTTATTGAATACGACGAAAGCTGTAACTGCAGCGAAAATGATTAATGTGGTAATTAACAATAATTTTATGTGAGAGCCTTGTTTTTTCTTCATATAAACACCTCGAATTTTTAGAGTTTAATAGGAACATAATAAGAAGGTTTTTAGTTATCGAATTCGTTTAATATCACGGATGATATCCTCATATGGTGTGTTTTGAAGACCTGAATATTTCTTTACAACTTTTCCATCTTTGTCTACGAGATAGAAGCTCGTACCATGTATAACTTGTGAGTTATTTTCTGGTTTGGTTACAAGGGTTTGGAAGTTCTTTTTTGCAAACCTTTCAATATCTGGCCTTGTATAGCCTGTTAGGAAATGAGTTCTCTTTGTATCCATTTCATAGACCTTCATAAATTCTGTTATTTTTTCAGGTGTGTCTACTTCAGGATCTACACTGAATGATACAAACTCTACATCTTTAATTCCCTCTGCATTCAACATTTTTTGAAGTTTTGCCATATTGGCTGTCATAGGTGGGCAAACAGTTTGGCAACTTGTAAAGATAAAATCAGCTACCCAAACCTTTTCTTTTAAATCAGATGACCCAAACTTTTTACCATGTTGATCTGTAAATGTAAACTTTTCTACATCCCAATCGAGTGAATCTCTTAATTTACTATCACTACATGCTCCTAAAATTGTAATTATGGAAATAAGCATAAGTAATCTAATTACACGCATTTTTTTCATATGTATACCCTTTCAAAATATATTTAAGATATGGAGCTACTAGGTAGCCCCGTATCTTATTATTTGTTTCGTAATAAACGCATACTGTTCAGTATGACAATCAGCGCAGCCCCTGTATCACTTAGTACAGCCATCCAAAGAGTAAGCCAACCTGGGAAGATAAAGGCAAGAGCAATGAATTTAATAATCAATGAGAACCATATATTTTGTTTAATGATGTGCAATGCTTTTCGGCTTAGTTTCATTGTATAAGGAAGTTTTTCAAGATTGTCTGCCATCAATACAATATCTGCCGTTTCCATTGCTGTATCAGTTCCTGCACCTCCCATGGCAATACCAAGGTTTGCGGTAGCAAGGGCAGGAGCATCATTAATACCGTCCCCAATCATAGCTACTGTTTTCCCTTCAGATTGAAGCTGTTTTACAGAATGAACCTTATCTTCTGGAAGTAAGTTAGCAAAATAACGATCTACTTTTGCTTTCTGTGCAATGTGTTCAGCTGTTCCTTCATTGTCTCCTGTTAACATAACGGTTTCCTGAATACCTGATCGTTTTAATTCTTGAATTGTTCCATAAGTAGTAGAGCGAATGGAATCTGCTACAGAAATCATTCCTAAAATAACTTTGTTTGTTCCAACAAGTATCACGGTTTGACCAATTCTTTGCATTTCCCGAATCGGCTCGTTCCACATTTGAAGCGAAACTCCAAAATCTTCATATAATGCTTTATTTCCAGCGTAGTAGGTTTCGCCATCTATCGTGACTTGCGCACCTTTTCCTACAATAGCGCGGAAGTCCGTTCCACTTTGGATAGAAGTTTGATGCTCCTTAGCATATGCTGTAATGGCTTTTGCAATGGGATGATTAGAATATTCTTCAATTGTTGCGGCAATTGATAATAATTCATCTTCCGTACAATCTAAGCTTCGCACATGCATTACTTTTGGTTTTCCTTCAGTCAATGTACCTGTTTTATCGAACGCGATAGCATTTAATGAACCAGCAATTTCTAGAGCAGTACCACCTTTAATGAGTACACCATTTCTTGCTGCATTTCCAATTGCAGATACGATAGCAACAGGAGTTGAGATAACTAAAGCACAAGGACATGCGACAACAAGAAGTTCCAATCCTTTATAAATCCATTCCATCCATTCGCCCATACCAAGAAGAGGAGGGATAAGCATGACACCAATTGCTAATACAAAAACAATAGGTGTATAGATTTTTGCGAAGCGATCCACAAATGCCTCTGTAGGTGCTTTTTTTTCTTGTGCTTCTTCTACGAGATGAATAATTCGAGATAACGTAGTGTCTTCAACGAGTTTAGTTACTGTAATCTCAAGAGAGCCATCTTCATTGATCGTTCCTGCATATACAGAATCGCCAATTTGTTTATCAATTGGAATAGATTCGCCAGTTATCGGTGCTTGGTTTACAGTAGAAGTTCCTCCTATAACTGTGCCGTCCAGTGGAATTTTTTCACCAGGCTTTACAACAATCGTTGTATTCACTGCAATATCATCTACAGATTTTTTTATAAGTTCAGTTCCAACTTTTACCCAAGCTTCTGATGGTGCTAAATCAATTAATCCACGAATGGACTCCCGTGTACGTTCAATTGATTTGTTTTGTAGCGTTGCGCCTAATGCAAATAACCAAACAACGGTTGCTCCTTCTAGCCATTGACCGATTAATGCAGCACCAATAGCAGCTGATATCATGAGAACATTCATATCAAGTGATTTACTTCTGATTGCATAAAAGGCACTTTTGGCAGGTTTATAACCACCAATACCAATGCTTGCCGCATAGAGAAGTGTAATAAGAAGAGGCGATATGTTTGTAAAACTTCCTCCAAATCCTAAAGCTAAAAATAACCCTGAAAGAATCAAAGTTGTATTTTTTGATTTCGAAACAGGTGCCGATCCTCTACGAGTTCCTGCTAAGGAGGCTTCAAATCCTGCATTAGATACTTCTTTAATAATGTCATCTGCATTTCGATTATGACGAATTTGCATTTTTCCTGTAGCGAAATTAACTCGTACTTCCTCAACCCCAGAAACATTTTGTAGATGTTTTTCGATTGTTAAGGCACAAGCTCCGCAGTCCATACCATCGACCACATATGTTTGTACACCATCTCCTGTTACTTTCTGATTATCACGGGGTGATGGGGATTCGCATGAGCTATCACTACAACATGAAGTTTCTGATGTTACTTCTTCTATTTGTATGGCGGTTGCAGAAGAGCAACATGAAGATACCTTTTCTGGTTTAGGTCCACAACAGGATGCAGAAGAGTTATTCTCTGTTTTCACAGTATCAGTGTTACTACTGCAACAGGAATCTTCCTTAGCAATTGTAACAACTGGGATTTCTTTTTTAGAGGAACAACATGATGTTGTTTCCTTTGCTTTTTCTATTTTCACAGTATCTTGGTCACCACTACAACAGGAAACCTCCTTAGTGGCAACGGGAACAATTGGAATCTCCTTTTTAGAAGAGCAACATGATGACTTTTTGTGTTGTATTCCGTCTGTAGTAGGAGTTGATGAAGATTCATTTTGAGGAGAAGTTTGACAGCAACTCGTTTGTTTATCGTTCTTATCTGTCATGACAACTGTCTCCCTTTTGAGATAAGCATGCATCGTTTCTATCACATGATGCTACCTCGGTTTGAACTTCATGAAATACAACGTCAAACATTCTAAGTAATTGTTCGATTTGGACATTTCGTAAAGAATAGTAGACAAACTTTCCTTCTTGTCTTCCAAGAATAATGCCACATCCTTTTAAACAGTTCAGATGTTGGGATATGTTTGACTGATTTCCGTTGATGATTTCTACAATTTCAGATACCGTCTTTTCCCCATCCATCATACATTGAAGAATCTGAAGTCTTGTTTTATCAGCAAAGCCACGGATAAACTTGGCTTTTATATCTAAATCATTTGTATTGCACAATTGTCTTCACTCCTATCGTATTAGTAATCGCTAATATGTTTATTCTTTATTCATATTAGCATCGACTAATATGTGTGTCAAAATAATTTGGAAAAAGTCTGAAAAATAATAAGTACTCTATTTTTATCTATGAAGAGCTAAGGATAAATTGGAAAAAATTAAGTGGTGTAGAAAAAGGGATTGGTATAATTAATGAAAACACATGAACAGATGCTCATATAAAAAATTCGAAAAATAAGTGATGGTGGTGGATGCCATGCTCATCAAGCTAATATTTGGGGACACCCCCATTACAAGAATTTTATCTTTCTACAGTTATTTATGGGAATTTGATTCGCTTTTTGTTTTGGGGAACAATCAATGTAATAAAAGGGATTAGTTTCATAAGTTATCAATTTAAAGGAAATTGATACTCTATGTTTCTAGTGAGTAGCTTTTGCACCAGAACCAACGTACTCATTGATGTGAGTATATTCTTTTATAACTATTGTGTTTCATTTGAAATCCAAATAGTGTATTAAGATAAAAAGAATATTGACAACTGAAGCGATGAGTTTTTCATGGATATGACTGCAAGTATTCATTTGTTTGCGAGTAATCCGCGCGAATTCGCATTAAAGCTCAAGCGAGAAATATATGAACGTACACGGATTGAAAGTACGATTGGTATAGGGCCTAATTTATTATTGAGTAAAGTAGCGATGGATATTGAAGCGAAAAAGAGTAAAGATGGAATAGCGCACTGGACGTATGACGATATACCCGAGAAGTTATGGAGTATTAGA
Organism: Bacillus cereus group sp. N24; assembly: GCF_016483345.1. Classification (NCBI taxonomy): domain Bacteria; kingdom Bacillati; phylum Bacillota; class Bacilli; order Caryophanales; family Bacillaceae; genus Bacillus; species Bacillus cereus group sp. N24. Next base: position 3,037 of record NZ_JAEHCA010000001.1, on the reverse strand, counting down.
CCACTCAGTAAATTTTGGGGTATATCGTACAAAACTGAAATGAAATTGAATCGAAAAGGTATACATACAATTGGAGAATTAGCTCAGTATCCTTTGAAATATTTAAAGCAATCTTTCGGTGTAATAGGGGAAGAATTACATTTACATAGTAACGGGATTGATTTTAGCAGAATAGCAGAGAAATACGTTCCAGCTACAACATCTATAGCAAAAAGCCAAATATTATTACGGGATTATTCGATAGGAGAGTTCGTAGTTATTTTATTAGAGCATATAGAAGAAGTTTGTTATAGGTTGAGAAGAGAAAAGAAATATGCACAAACAATTCATTTTTCAATTGGATATAGCAAGGAATACGGTGGGGGAATAAAAAAGGCGCATACGTTAAATCGGGCAACAAATGTAACGATGGATATTTACAATGTTTGTACATATTTTTTATATGAGCGCTATACAGGAGAACCGATTAGATTGTTAAGTGTCTCATTAACAAACCTTATTAATGAAGGTGAAGAGCAAATTTCGCTTTTCGATAACATTGTACAAAGGGAAAAAGAAATCCGATTAACGAAAGTTATGGATGAAATTCGAACACGGTTTGGTAAGAACAGTATTTTACGTGGGATTTCCTACACAAGCGTCGCAACAGCAAGATATAGAAACACATTATTAGGAGGACATAAATCGTGAAGAATGCTAATATGCCAAAAGGAAGAGGGATGGTAAAGTGGCAACCGTTCGCTAGTATGCCAGAGCAATTCGCAGTTATTAAAGAAATGATACATGCGAAAACGAAAGTCACGCGTCCGATCTTAACAGAGGATGCAAAAGAAGTGCTTGAAAATAAGTTGTTATGTTCCTATTTAGGTGAGGAAGAGATTTTACTTACATATTATAAAGGTGGCTACTTATATAAAAATTACATAACAGTAGTTGATATTAATCCATTAAATGAGACGATTATTTGTACAGATGCTTTTGGGCATAAACGTACTTTTAAATTCGGTGATTTAATTGAAATGGAATAGAATAGCTTTTTTAGCATGGAGGGCCACACTTTAAACACTCTAACGGTTTGTTTAAAGTGTGGAGCTCAAGAAATAAAAAGAAAAAATCCCATTGACAATGATAATGAAAATCATTATCATTTGTTTGAGAGATAATTTATTTGTATAAAGGGAGATATTGCTTTGAAAAAAAATAATATGAGAGCGTTAGTAGTAGCTACAACATTAGCTATTCCTTTTGCTGTTTATTCTAGCCCAGTGCAAGCAGCGGAAAAAATAGCAGAAAATAAAGCAGGAGTTATGGTAACAGATCGTGTATATAATGTTGAAATCAAAATATATAAAGATCAAAAAGATGAGCCATCCATGGTGTCTCAATACATAAAAGATCCCAAAGTTAAGATTGAAAATGGGAAAAAAGTTGTTACTGCAACAGTACAAGATAGCGATTATTTCCAATATCTTAGAATAGAAGATAGAAATCAACCGGGTGTATTTCACGATGTGAAAGTATTGTCAGAAGATAAGAGGAAAAATGGGACGAAAGTAGTTCAGTTTGAAATAGGAGAATTTTCGAAGAGATATAATATGCAAATGCATATTCTCATTCCTGCTATTGGATATGATCATAAATATCAAGTTCAATTTGAAATTTCAGATCCGACAGCAAATAACAAAGAAACTGAGAAACCAGATGATAATTCTAATGCAGGTGATAAGGAAACGGATCATCAAATTGATAGTCAAAATATGATAACGGACAAAAAATTAAGGGAACTTGTTAATAAAAAAGTATTTAATAGAAAAGATTTAAATACACCAATTACGAAAGAAGAGTTATTACAAGTAAAAAACTTATTTTTAAATACGAATGAGATCCTCGACTATAGTGGATTGAAATATATGCCAAATTTAAAGTCTTTAACAGTTGCTAATGCAAAGATAACAGATCCGTCGTTCTTTGCGAACTTAAAACAATTGAACCATTTAGCTTTGCGCGGTAATGAAATTGTAGATGTAACACCGCTTATTAAAATGGATAATTTAGAATCTCTTGATTTAAGTAATAATAAAATTACGAACGTTGCACCACTAACTGAAATGAAGAATGTGAAAAGTTTATATGTAGCAGGCAATCAAATTGAAGATGTAACAGCATTAGCAAAAATGGGACAACTAGATTACTTGAATTTAGCAAATAATAAAATTACGAACGTTGCTCCATTAAGATCGTTAAAAAATGTAACATACTTAACTTTAGCGGGTAATCAAGTTGAAGATATTACACCGTTATATGCATTACCTTTAAAAGATTTAGTATTAACGCGTAATAAGGTTAAAGATTTATCGGGCATTGACCAATTGAATCGATTAGATGAATTATGGATTGGGAAAAATCAAATTGAAGACGTGACACCACTTACTAAAATGACTCATCTTAAAGTATTAGATGTACCTAATAATGAGTTAAAGGATATTACTCCATTATCAAATTTAGTAAACTTGCAAAAGCTTGATTTAGAGGCAAATTATATTTCTGATTTATCACCAATTAGTCAGTTGAAAAAATTAACGTTTTTAAGCCTTGTTGCGAATGAAATTCGTGACGTTAGACCTGTTATCGAATTAAGTAAGCAAGCATACATTAATATTCAAAATCAAAAGGTCTTTTTAGAAGACGTAGAAGTAAATAAAGAAGTGAAAGTACCTATTTATGAAAAAGACGGTGAAATCTCTACAAAAATCCGTTTAAAAAGTGATGGTGGCACTTATAATAATGGTGTAATTACATGGAATACGTTAGGTGAGAAAGTATATGAGTTTGGAGTAAAAGATCCATTTGCTGATACAGGCATCTTTTACACTGGTACAGTAATACAAAATGTTGTGGATAAAGTATCGGGAGAAGTAACAGATCCAAAAGGAGAAGTGACAGATCCAAAAGGAGAAGTAACAGATCCAAAAGGAGAAGTAACAGATCCAAAAGGAGAAGTAACAGATCCAAAAGGAGAAGTAACAGATCCAAAAGG